>JAGRGQ010000300.1 GCA_020445405.1 Gammaproteobacteria bacterium
TACTGATCGCAAAATCCGTTTCGCACTCGTCGGCTGCGGTCGTATCGCGAAGAATCATTTCGCTGCGCTGAAAACGCATGAAGCGCGTGCCGAGCTTGTATCGATTTGCGACGTAAACCCGACTGCGCTGGCGGCGGCAGCGGACCTTACTGGTGCCAAATCGTACAGCGATCTGAGCGAGATGCTCGCGCACAGTG
The DNA here is from genome assembly GCA_020445405.1 of Gammaproteobacteria bacterium. Lineage (GTDB taxonomy): Bacteria > Pseudomonadota > Gammaproteobacteria > Chromatiales > Chromatiaceae > HKST-UBA178. The sequence continues at coordinate 198 of JAGRGQ010000300.1, forward strand.
ATGCCGACGTGGTGGTGTTGAGCACCCCCAGCGGCTTGCATCCCGATCAGGCTGTGCAGGTGGCGGCCTCGGGGCGGCATGTGATGACCGAAAAGCCCATGGCGACCCGCTGGCATGACGGTCTGCGCATGGTCAAGGCCTGTGATGATGCCCAAGTGCGTCTGTTCGTGGTCAAGCAGAATCGTCGCAATGCGACCCTGCAATTGCTCAAGCGCGCCGTCCAACAGGGGCGTTTCGGGCGGATCTACATGGTGAATATCAACGTCTTCTGGACCCGCCCGCAGGCCTATTACGACAGTGCCGCGTGGCGGGGTACCTGGGAATTTGATGGTG
>JAGRGQ010000301.1 GCA_020445405.1 Gammaproteobacteria bacterium
AAAAGCCGGGGTGGAACTATCTGCTGTTGCCAAAAGCGGAGCCGGACTCTCAAATCGTACCCGAGCTGGCGCCGGCAGCGGATGAGATAGTATTGACTAAAACCACCGACAGTGCTCTCACCGGCACCAATCTACGCCTCATCTTGTCCAATATGGGAATTAAAAATGTGGTGCTGACAGGGATATTTACCGACCAGTGCATCTCCTCCACGGTGCGCAGCCTGGCGGATGAAAGCTTCAATGTGATCGTGGTCGAGGATTGCTGTGCGGCGGGCACCGAAGAACTCCATCTCAGAGAACTGGAGATCATCAATATGATCTACTGTCATGTGCTCTCCGGCCGGGAGCTACGTGATATTATGCATATTCCTTGATTATTCCCTGCTCCTTCTGTAACAACTTATTTGCCGAAAACGGTAATCACCAAGTCAAAGGCATAGCCGATTTTGTGTGAGTACGCTTTACCGTGGCGTTGCGGATTTACCCAAACACTTTGGCTGGGCGCCGGGTTGCCTTTTCACCAAAGCAG
>JAGRGQ010000302.1 GCA_020445405.1 Gammaproteobacteria bacterium
ATCTTCCCCGGTCACCAGGACGGCGAGTCCCGCCGCCGCGCCGACGCCTACCTGAAGGGCGGCTTCGGCGCCCTGGTGGGCTTCGAGCTGGAGGGCGGCAAGGAATCGGGCCGCGCCTTCATCGACGCGCTGCAGATGATCTACCACGTGGCCAACATCGGCGACGCCCGGACCCTGGCCATCCACCCCGCCACCACCACCCACTCGCAGCTCTCGGCCGAGGACCAGTTGGCCACGGGCGTGTCCGACGGCTATGTGCGCCTGTCCATCGGCATCGAGCACATCGACGACATCCTGTCGGACCTGGACCAGGCCCTGGCGAAGGCGTAAAAAAGGGCCTGCATCCAGGACGAAGGGGTACGCCATGGACTTCGTGCGCGGACAGTTTCCGCAAACGCGCATGCGGCGCAACCGGTGGGACGACTGGTCCCGCCGGCTGGTGGCCGAGAACCGGCTGTCGGCGGACGACTTCATCTGGCCGGTCTTCGTCATCGAGGGCGACAACCTCCGCCAGCCCATCGAGTCC
>JAGRGQ010000303.1 GCA_020445405.1 Gammaproteobacteria bacterium
AACGTCAAAACGCACGCCATCCGCGAGCTCGGGCCGGTAATAGTCGGACATCATGTAGACGACGTCGCTGTCCGCCTCCAAAGCCTGGAATCCATGCGCGAAACCGGGGGGCACGTAGAGTGCGTTTCGTTTCCCGCCGTCCAGTTCAAATGCGGCATGCCGGGTGAAGGTCGCCGAACCGGGCCGCAAATCCACTATAACGTCGTACACCCTGCCACGTTCACAGCGCACCAGTTTGGCCTCATGCGAAGGAGGCCACTGAAAATGCAGGCCGCGCAGCGTTCCGCAAAGGATGGTATGGGAGAGGCTCACCTGCACGACTTCCATCGCTATGCCCTGTGCAGCAAATTCGCGGCGGCACCAGAGTCGGGAGAAGAAGCCACGCTCATCCTCAATCGGCTCTATATCGATCATATAGGCCCCCTGAAGTCCGGTTGGGGTGAAATTCAACGCGCACTCCAGTAGAGGTTCCCGTCGAGCTGACCGGTCTGCTGCAGCCAGTTCAACTGCTTCAGCCGGGTGAAT
>JAGRGQ010000304.1 GCA_020445405.1 Gammaproteobacteria bacterium
CTGGATCTCGTCGGACATACGAAGGATGGCGCACAGGCCTATGTGGACTACGCACACAAGCCGGAGGCCCTGCAGAACGTGCTCGAATCGGTGCGACCGTTCACAACGGGCCGGATCGTCCTTGTCTTCGGGTGTGGCGGAGACCGCGACGCGGGAAAACGGCCGATCATGGGCGAAATCGCCGCGCGGCTCGCTGACGTGGTCATCGTTACCGATGACAATCCGAGGAGCGAGGAGCCCGCATCGATCCGGCGGCAGATCATGGCGGCGGCTCCGGGCGCCGAGGAAGTCGGTGACCGCCGCGAAGCCATCCGGACAGCCGTTTCGCGCCTGAGGGGCGGCGATACACTGATCGTTGCGGGCAAGGGGCACGAAACCGGACAGACGGTCGGTACCGAGACACGACATTTTTCCGACCGCGAGGAAATTGCCAGCGCATTGCAGGAGGTGTCGGTTTGAACTGGTTGTGGACCACCGAGGCCATGGTCGAAGCCATGGAAGGCCGCCCGTTCGGCGACCTGCCCG
>JAGRGQ010000305.1 GCA_020445405.1 Gammaproteobacteria bacterium
CCGGTCCTTCAGAGACGGCAGACGAATCTCGAACGTGTTCACGCGGAAGTAGAGGTCTTCGCGAAACGTGCCTTCATGCACCATTTCCTGCAAGGGCCGGTTCGTCGCGCAGACGATGCGGACATCGACATGAAATGGCTCGTTCTCGCCGACTCGTCGAACTTCGCCGGACTCCAGGAACCTCAGCAGCTTGACCTGCGTGTTGCGGTCCAGCTCGCCGAGTTCGTCCAGAAACAGCGTGCCGCCATTGGCAACTTCGATCAGGCCTTTGCGGTGTGAGTCCGCTCCGGTGAACGCGCCTTTGCGATGCCCGAACAGTTCGCTTTCGACGAGGTTGTCCGGGAGTGCTCCGCAGTTGACCGGGACGAACGGAGCGGAAGCGCGGTCACTGTGTTCGTGAATGCTGCGAGCGGCCAGTTCCTTGCCGGTGCCGCTTTCCCCTTCAATCAGGATGGTGCTGTCTTCCCGGGCCACCCGCTGGATCAGGGCAAACAGCTGCTGCATCACCGGGGAGCCGCCGATCA
>JAGRGQ010000306.1 GCA_020445405.1 Gammaproteobacteria bacterium
CACCCGCAGCTGAAAGATTTCCCCACCTACCAGATTGCGACACTCTGTCGCGAATTGCTGGAGGAGCTGAATTTTGACCTGCTGCTGGCGCTGCGCCAGGATCAGGTCAGCACCATCTCGCTGCTGGGTACCGCAGTTTCCCCAAGATTTGCCGAGGTGCGATTCAGCGTTCCCCACTATAAGATCGATCTGCGACACAAGCCGGCATTGCAACCGGACAGCGAGGAGATCGCCTGGGCCGGTTGGGTGCCCGCCAGCGAGCTTTGGCAGCGCTTTCAGGATGGCCGCGAGCTGATGGTGGTGCCGACACAGAACATCGTATGCACGCTCGCACGCGACTCGGCAGCGCAGCGGGTGGATCCACTCAACATAACCTACGACCACGAGCGGGAACTGCCTTATCTGGAGTTTATCCGCGGCGTCGGCCTGATTCCGGTCCCTTCGAATACCCTGCCGCCGGCACTTTCCACCAATGCCCTGCGTCTGGGCGGCAATGGTGATCCGGTCTGTCTGATAGACCCTT
>JAGRGQ010000307.1 GCA_020445405.1 Gammaproteobacteria bacterium
CAGAGGAGTGATTTAATGTGAAAACCTTACTGATTCTCAACGATCCCCCTTACGGCACCGAACGCAGCTTCAATGGCCTACGCTTGGCCAAGGCGCTGTCCAGCGAGAAAGCTGATGTGTCGGTTTTTTTGATGGCGGAAGCCGTGGTCTGTGCAAAAGCCGGACAGAAGGTTGCACAGGGCTACTACAACCTGGAGCTGATGGTGAAGTCGGTGGCGCGTAAGGGTGAGGTTCTCTTGTGCGGCACCTGTATGGATGCGCGGGGCTTGACCGATGACGAACTGGTGGAGGGCGCACGACGCAGCACCATGAAGGAACTCGTGGAGCAGACCCTGGCTGCCGACCGGGTTCTCGTCTTCTGATCCACCGGCACTAAGAGACTGGCAGATCACGTCCCAGTGGAGAAACAAAAAATGAAGATTCTCATAGTGGGTGCTTCTTTTGGTGGGATGACCACAGCCTATGAGCTGAGAAAACGCCTTTCTTCGGGACAACGTGACATTACAGTCATTTCAAAAGATC
>JAGRGQ010000308.1 GCA_020445405.1 Gammaproteobacteria bacterium
ATCAACATGCTTTTCGTTCACTTAAAGACTCCTGACGACTTTAGCCGAGGTGAGAATAGTCCGGGATTGTAAACGCTGGCGGACCAGACCGAAACCTAGTCCGTCTCGGTTCGATGGGTATTCAACCAACCGGAGCGTCGATCGATCGAAGTGTTGGTAATGAAACATCCGGGGTTGGCACGAATCTGCAGCAAACGCTGATGGAGGCTGCCTGGGGTGGTGCAGAGGGCCGGACACGCCGCCATGCTCTTACATCTAACTAATTGGAAAATATATCAATAGTTAATTGCTGGCAGGTGCAGATCCACCGCATATGCGGTTGCGATACACATCTGTATTCCAAATTACAGGGCTCGATTCCGGCAGCATCGCGCCAGCGAGCGCTGGGATGTCGTGATCTCAACTGAAGTTGCTGTCGGCACTGCTCTGCTCGTTGTTGTGATCCCACATCGTCGCCCACTGAATCGGCGGCAGCGAACGAAATGCATCCTTAAGGCGCTCATCCCAGGCGCGCTT
>JAGRGQ010000309.1 GCA_020445405.1 Gammaproteobacteria bacterium
GGGCCCCAGGTCGAGGTAGCGGGCCAGCTTGATCGCGGCGAGCACGTTGGCGATGCCGGAGAACCCGAAGCCCGACAGCGCCCGCACCTGCGCCTCGCTCAGGCCCCGACGATCCCGCAGGTAGCCGTGGCCCTCGGGGTGGTTGAACAGCAGGTCGAGCGAGTCGGTGCTGCGATCGGAGATCCCCACCACGAAGTCGGTGTTGTGCACGTTGTGGATGAAGGGCACGTGCTTGTCGCCGATGCCCTGGATGTTGTGCTCGCCGAAGCCGTTGTAGAGGAGCGTGGGGCACTGCTGCGCCTCCACGGCCACGATGCTGGCCCCGAACGCCTCCTTGAGGTGGTCGCCGGCGGCGATGGTGCCCGCCGAGCCGGTGGCCGAGACGAACGCCCGCAGCCGCAGCCCCGCTCGCTTGGTGCGGGCGTGCTCGTACACGTGCTCGAGCGCCCGCCCGGTGCACAGCCAGTGCCCCAGGTGGTTTCCGAACTCGCGGAACTGGTTGAAGATGATCGTGTC
>JAGRGQ010000030.1 GCA_020445405.1 Gammaproteobacteria bacterium
AACAAAGAGTATATGGATATCGCGCGCAGACTGGACGGGAAGCGCGCCGACCGGGAGGCGTTCATCGTTGAGGTCATGGACAGACTGCAACAGGAGTTCTCGCGGCTTGGAATCAAGGCGGATATCTCCGGGCGTCCCAAGCATATCTACAGTATCTGGAAGAAAATGAAGCGCAAGGGGATCGATTTCGACCAGATATTCGATCTGCGGGCGCTGCGCGTGCTGGTTGACACGGTGGCCGAATGTTACACCGTGCTGGGCGTGATACACGGCGCCTGGCGTCATATTCCCGGAGAGTTCGACGATTACATTGCAACACCGAAGGCCAATCTGTACCGCTCCATCCACACTGCGGTGATCGGACCCGACGAGCGGCCTGTGGAGATACAGATCCGCACGCGGGAGATGCACGAGCACGCGGAACTCGGTGTGGCCGCGCACTGGCGTTACAAGGAGACAGGCAAGCAGGACGCCGATTTCGAACGCCGCATTTCGCTGATGCGCAACTGGCTGGATCTCAAGGACGATGCCAGCGTATCCGAAGATTTTGTCGAATCGCTCAAATCGGAGCTGGAGGCGCGGAACGTCTACGTGCTGACGCCGCACGGACGCGTCATTGAGCTGCCGTTGGGATCCACCGCGGTGGATTTCGCCTATGCCATCCATACCGACGTCGGACATCGCTGCCGTGGTGCCCGGGTCGACGGGCGCATCGTACCCCTGACTCAGCCGCTGGAGAGCGGCAAGACGGTTGAGATACTGACCGCCAAGGAGGGTGCCCCAAGTCGTGACTGGCTCAGTCCTCATCTGGGCTACACCTGCACCAGCAGGGCGCGCAACCGGATTCGCCACTGGTTCAAACAACAGGATTACGAGCAGCACCTGGATGCGGGGCGGGCCGGTCTCGAACGGGAGGTGTTGCGCCTCGGTGTCTCCAGACCGGATCTGGACAAGGCGGCCGCCCGGCTGAATTTCAAAAAGCCGGACGATCTGCTGGCGGCCATCGGCCGGGGCGAAATATCGCCGGTTCAGGTTGCCGGCATGGGAGTGGAGCACAAGCTGCCCGAAGTCGGACCCGAGTTGCACGAACTGCCGTTGCGGAGACGTCATAGAAAAGTCGCCGCCAAAGGCGGCAGCGACGTGGTGGTGGAGGGCGTCGATGATCTGTTGACGCATATGGCGCGCTGCTGCAAGCCGGTGCCCAACGACGAAATCGTCGGTTTTATCACGCGCGGACGTGGGGTCAGCGTGCACCGCAGCGACTGTGACATGCTCAGAAATCTGGCCGAGCACGATCAGGCGCGCATGGTGGAGGTGGCTTGGGCGGGCCAGCTTCCGGACGTCAGTTATCCGGTTGATATCCGGGTGGTTGCCGGGGACCGCAAAGGATTGCTGCGCGACATCTCTTCCATACTCACCAACGAGGAGGTCTTTGTCATCGGCGTCAGCACGCAATCGAACAGAAAGACCGATCAGGCCAATATGCGTTTCACCGTCGAGGTGGCCAACATGCGTCAGCTGAGCCGGATCCTGGAAAAAATCTCCCAGCTTCCGGATGTGATTGAGGTGCACAGGCAGGTTTAGAGGAGGCGGCGGCAAAAGCGACGGGCCCGGGTACGGCAGGAGCGTCTAGCGGCTTTCCCCCGGCCTTCGGCCCCCAAGCCCCAGATATTATTGCCTGACTCCATCTCCTCACTGTAAACTAAGCCCCCGTTTTACAAATAGAAAACAGCCCGGGTTTGGACCGGCCGGTTTTTCTTCTTCTGAGCTCCCTGTGCAGTGGAAGCTGTACGCGGGATTTTATCGTCAGAATTCTTAGGAGTTTTTAGTGGCAATTGAACGTACGTTTTCGATAATCAAACCCGATGCCGTGGCCAAGAACGTGATCGGAAAAATTTACAGCCGGTTCGAGGAGGCAGGACTCAGAATCGTCGCCGCCAGGATGCTGCACCTTACCCGCGAGCAGGCGGGCGAGTTCTATGCGGTCCACAAGGCGCGTCCGTTCTACAACGATCTGGTGGATTTCATGACTTCCGGCCCGGTTATGGTTCAGGTGCTCGAGGGCGAGAACGCCATCGCCAGGAACCGTGAGGTGATGGGCGCAACCAATCCCAAGGAGGCGGCGGCAGGGACTATTCGCGCCGATTTTGCCCAGACCGTCGACGAGAATGCGGTGCACGGATCGGACGCACCGGAAACGGCCGCGGTCGAGATTGCCTTCTTCTTTCCCGATGGTGTATGCGGGCGCACCCGCTGAGACGGCATTGTCCGATTCCGACAAAATCAATCTGATGAACCTGGACCTGAAGGCCATGGAGGCCTTCGTTCAGGAGCTTGGTGCGAAACCGTTTCACGGCCGTAACCTGTTGAAGTGGATACACCGGCACGGGGTGGTCGATTTCAATGCCATGACCGACATTGCCAAAAGTCTGCGCGAGCGGCTCACCCAGGTGGCCGAGATACGGGTGCCCGAGGTGGTATTCGACCAGCCCTCCCGCGATGGCACCCACAAATGGGTGATGCAGCTGGGGTGTGGCAATCGGGTGGAAACCGTTTTTATTCCGGAAACCGGGCGCGGTACCCTGTGCATTTCATCCCAGGTCGGCTGTTCGCTCAACTGCAGTTTCTGTTCCACCGCGCAGCAGGGCTTCAACCGCAATCTGAGCGTGGCGGAGATCATCGGCCAGCTATGGGTTGCCGCCAGACGCATGCATAAACCGGTCACGAATGTCGTGCTGATGGGTATGGGCGAACCGCTGGCGAATTTCGATGCCGTCGTCAGCGCAATGAGCATCATGCAGAGCGACCTGGCTTACATGCTGTCGAAGTACCGCGTCACCGTCAGCACATCGGGTATCGTGCCGGCGCTGAAAAAGCTCGCAGAGGTCAGTGATGTCACGCTGGCGGTGTCACTGCACGCGCCGGACAATGCACTGCGCGACCAGTTGGTTCCAATCAACCGGAAATACCCGCTGGAGCAGCTGATACCCGCGTGCCGCGACTTCCTCAACGGCGACAGGCGGCGCAAGATCACCTGGGAGTACGTGATGCTCGACGGCGTCAACGACAGCGATCGCCAGGCGAAACAGCTCGTCAGGCTGTTACAGGGAACCCCGTCCAAGGTCAATCTGATTCCATTCAATCCATTTCCGGGAACCGGTTATCGCAGCTCGAGTCCCGAGCGCATTCTGGCATTCCGGGATCGGCTGATGCGGGCGGGAATCATGACCATGACGCGCAAAACCCGGGGCGAGGATATTGCTGCCGCCTGTGGCCAGCTTGTAGGCAGGGTGCAGGACCGCAGCCGCCGCGGATTGGCGCCGGCAGGCGCTTCAGTCGGGGACATCCAGGCATGATCACAGTGAAATTCCGTGCCGGCATTCCGGCATTCGTGCTCGGCGCGCTGCTGCTCGGCGGCTGCACCACCGGCACCACGCGGCCGGATGAACAGGACAGTACCGGCTCACTGGGACAAGTCGAGCAGCCCAACGAAGGGGCAGGCGACATCTATGTCAACCTGGCGGTGGCTTACATGCAAAACGGGCAGATGGACATTGCGCTGCAGCAGGCCAGGAAGGCGATTGAAGTCGATCCGCGCAGCACCGGTGCGCACAATGCCATCGCGCTGATCTATGCACGTTTGGGAGAACCCGGGCTGGCGGAGAGGCACTATCGCATCGGCATAGAGTTGGCGCCACGCAACCCCTATATTCACAATGCTTACGGCACTTTTCTGTGTCAGCAGCGCAGATACGAGGAGGCGGAGCAGGAGTTTGTCAATGCGTTGAAGAATCCGCTCTACCGGACACCCGAGCTGGCCTATACCAATGCCGCTGTATGCACCCGGCAGAGAAGTCCGGAACGCTCGGACGCCTACCTGCTCAAGGCGCTGCAGACCAACCCGGTGTTTCCACCCGCGCTGTTGCAGATGGCCAAGCTGAGTCTGACGCGCAGGGATTTCGAGAGTGCCCGTAATTACCTGCAGCGCTTCAATGCCGTGGCACCACACAGCGCCGAATCCCTGTGGATCGGAATTCAGACCGAAAGGGCGCTGGGTGACAAGGATCGTGCGGCAAGTTACCAGCTGCAACTAAGGAGCGGATTTCCGGATTCGCCGGAAGCACAACTCGCCAGAGAGTCAGAAGGACGATGAACACAACAGCTAGCGAAACCGACACGGACAGGCAGGCGCCGTCAACCGAGGGCCCCGGCCGCCGTTTGCGGGCGCTGCGTGAATCGATGGACCTGGAACTCTCCCGGGTGGCCGTTCTGCTCCACCTGAGTGAAGAGAAGCTGGTGGCGTTGGAAGCGGACGACTACGGGAAGCTGCCGGGGCCGGTATTCGTTCAGGGCTATCTGCGCAACTATGCCAGACTGCTTGAGGTGCCGGTCGAACCGGTCCTGAAAGCGTATCGCGCGGCCAGTCCCGAAAGTGCCGTGATGCCGGAGCTCAGAATCACCCAGGTGAGCCACGAGGTGCGCAGCGGCCATGCGCTGGTCCGGCTGGTGACGTGGGGAATAGTCGTCGGCCTGATTCTGCTCTCCGTGGTGTGGTGGCGCGGCTATCTGCGCTGGCCGATGCAGGCTCCCCAGACCCTGGAGAGCGAAACCGCCGCTCCGACGGAGCCGTCGGAGCGCGAAGGTGAGGAGAACGACACCGATCAGAAGTTTCCGGTGGTGGAGGTGAACGAAGACGGTGCGGTGACGCTGGCGCTTCCGCAGGATGTCTCTTTGGAGCCGCCAGCGCCGGCATCGGAATCGATACCGGAAGCCGCGGACACCGCCGCCGGAGGCAGTGAGCCGGATGCTGGGCGTGCTGTTGCCGGCGACGGGAGCGCGGAGCAGATCAATCCACCGGCATCTGCAACCGTGACGGCGCAGCCAACAGTGCCGGCGGTGACCACCAGCGGGCAGGTGGTGCTCGAATTCATCGGCACCTCCTGGACAAAAATCGAGGATGCCGGCGGTAGTTTCAGGCTTGAGGGATCGAACAGCGCCGGCACCCGCCGGGTGCTGCAGGGCGTACCGCCTTACCGCATGGTGCTGGGTAACGCATCGGCGGTCAGAATTACCGTCAATGGCCGCGAATTCGACCTCACCCCGTACAGTCGCGGCAATGTGGCCAGATTCAGTCTGGACCCGGAGAGTCTGTCGCGGTGATTTTCAAAGCATGCTTTTCACAGGATTCCAATCCGGGGCCGGTCTCCAGCCGCCCACTGCTCAAACCGTTGTCGCGGCCGCAGGGGCAATCCGTCTGCCTCACACTGGCGTCAACCGTGCTGCGCAATAGACTTTGACCGGCCTGACGGCAGCTGCATCCCCTGACATTTTTTTAAACAGATAAATACGCAGATGGCAAAAAATATTCAGGCGATTCGCGGCATGCACGACATTCTGCCGGAGAACAGCGCTCTCTGGCTGTCTCTGGAAGCGCGCATCATGGCGGTTCTGGCGGGTTACGGATACCAGGAGATTCGCACACCGATTGCGGAAATGACCGAGCTGTTCCGGCGTTCCATCGGCGATGTAACGGATATCGTCGAAAAGGAGATGTATACGTTCGATGACCGCAATGGCGACAGTTTGACGCTGCGCCCCGAAGGTACCGCCGGCTGCGTGCGTGCCGGGATACAGAACGGCCTGTTCCACAATCAGACCCAACGCCTCTGGTACCGTGGGCCGATGTTCCGGCATGAACGGCCGCAGAAAGGGCGTTACCGCCAGTTCTATCAGATTGGCGTCGAGGCGTTTGGGCTCGAGGGACCGGACATAGACCTGGAGGTGATCGCGATCACCCGGAGATTCTGGAAGGTGCTGCGGCTGGAGGGTCTGCAGCTCCAGATCAACACCCTGGGGACAGCGGATGAGCGGCTGATCTACCGCGAGCGCCTGGTCGCGTACCTCTCGACCCATAAGGAGATGCTGGACAACGAGAGCCGTCACCGGTTGCAGACCAATCCGCTGCGTATTCTGGACTCGAAAAACCCGCATATGCGGGAGCTGATTGAACAGGCACCCACGCTGATGGAGTACCTTGGCGAAGCGTCGCGGCGTCACTTCGAGGGGCTCTGCAGCGGCCTCCGGTCCCTGGGCATCGACTACGTCGTCAACCCGCGCCTGGTGCGGGGACTGGACTATTACGCGCGCACGGTCTTTGAGTGGGTCACGGACCGGCTCGGCGCCCAGGGAACGGTTTGCGCCGGCGGTCGCTACGATGGTCTGGTGGAGCAACTGGGCGGCCGCGCCACGCCCGCAGTGGGATTTGCCATGGGTCTGGAGCGACTGATACTGCTGCTGGAGCAGCAGCCGGAGAGTCTCCCGGTCGGTGTGCCGGACGCGTATATGGTCATGGTGGGTGAAGCGGCGCAGGCCGCCGGCCCGCAGCTGGCCGAAACACTGCGTGACCGGCTGCCGGCGCTGCGCATGCTCTGCCATTGCGGGGGCGGCAGCTTCAAGAGTCAGTTTAAAAAAGCGGACCGCAGTGGTGCCCGCTATGCACTGATACTCGGGGAGGAGGAGCTGAACCGGGGTGTTATCGGCATCAAACCCCTGCGCGACGACAGCGAGCAACAGCAGGTCGGGCTGGCGGGGCTGGCGGAATATCTGCAGGCGCATCTTTGAACGGTGCGCAAAACTGGCGCTGCCGGCACAGTTAGTGAGAAAATAAAAAACTTTGCGGATAAAGCACGGCTTAAAGGCTTTGAAGAGTGCTCCTCATCGGATGGAGCGGCGAGGAAAAAATGGTAGATGCGACTCTGTCGGAAGAAGAACAGGTAGAAGCCCTGAAAAAGTGGTGGAAGGAGAACGGCCGCTCCGTGGTGGGCGGGCTGGTGCTCGGCCTGGGAGCGGTATTCGGGTGGAGGTACTGGGTTGACTATCAGTCCGGCGTCGCACAGCAGGCATCGGTGCAGCTGGTGGAGCTGAACCAGTTGGTCGCGACCGGCAAGGGGGATCTGGCCAGAGCGCAGGCCAAGCGCATCATCGAAAAATTTCAGGGGAGCACCTACGCGGTGTTCGCCGCGCTGCACCTGGCCAAACTGATGCAGGAGTCCGGCGACAGCGAGGGTGCCGTCGCGCAGCTCAAGTGGTCGCTTGATAACAGCAGCGAAAGCTCTCTGCAGCAGATCGTCAGAGCGCGCCTTGCCCGAATCCTGGTCAGTACAGGCCAGCTGGATGAGGCGGAGAAGGTCGTTGCCTCAGCCGTCAACGACAGTTTTCGCGGCGAATTTGCGGAACTGAGGGGGGACATCGCACGCGCTAGGGACGATACGGCCGCGGCCCGCGCCGCCTACCGGGAGGCGCTGGACAATCAGGTCAGCAACCCTTCACAGGTGAAGAGGAAACTGGACGATCTCGCTCCTGCGGACAACGGTTGAGGAGTCGGAAAATGGTACGTTACCTCGCGCTTTTACTGGTTACGCTGCTGTTGGGAGGTTGCGGTTCGATGAATCCGTTGAACTGGATTTCGCCGGACGAGCCCAACGATCCGCCGGCGGAACTGGTGGAGTTGAAAAATCAGGTCGACATCAGACAACTCTGGAGCAGTTCGCTGGGCGGCGGAACCGACGGAAAGCGGGTGAAGCTGGTGGCTGCGCTCGACCTCGGCCGCCTCTACCTGGCCGCGAGCAAGGGTGAAGTTGCGTCAATCGATGTCGAGAGCGGTAAGCGCATCTGGGAGGTCGACACTGAGCTGGAGATATCCGGTGGTCCCGGGGCGGGCGACGGTCTGGTGCTGATCGGCACCAGCGATGCCGAACTGGTTGCGCTGGATGCGGACAATGGTGAAGAGCGCTGGCGTACCAGGGTCAGCAGTGAAATTCTTTCGGTGCCCAAGACAGGCAACGGCGTGGTCGTCGTCCATACCGTGGACGGCAAGCTGTTTGGCTTCGACGCGACGGAAGGGAAACAGATCTGGATCTATGATCGATCGGTACCGGTGCTGACGCTGCACGGCAGCGGTTCACCGGTGATCTCCGCGGATATGGTGATCTGCGGCTTTTCCAGCGGCAAACTGGTCGGATTGGACCTGGCGAGCGGGACGGTGCGCTGGGAAACCAACCTCGGTATACCCAGCGGCCGATCGGAACTGGAACGGATGGTGGATATCGACGGCGATCCGCTGGTGGTGGGAAGCGCTATTTTCGCGACCACCTTTCAGGGGGATATGGCGGCGGTGTCCCGGGACAGCGGTCAGGTTTACTGGCGTAAGAAGCTCTCCTCCTTCGTCGGACCGGGCGCCGACTGGAGAAGCCTCTACGTCGCCGATGCGGCCGGCCAGGTGTGGGCTATTCAACCGAACAGCGGTGCGGCACTGTGGAAAAACAGCGATCTCCTCAACCGCTGGCTCTCGCCGCCGGTGGTGCTGGGGGAATACGTGATCGTCGGTGATTTCGAAGGCTACGTGCACTGGCTTTCGAGCAGTGACGGTCGCCTGGTGGGGCGGGTGCGGGTTGGGGACGATCCGATCAGCAGCCGCCCGGTGGTCTACAACGACCGGCTCTATGTCTACAGCGACGGCGGTACCCTCGCTGCCATGACCGTCCTGGTAAAAGATTCCAGCAGCAACTGATTCCGGCGCCGAATGCTTCCTGTCATTGTGCTTGTCGGTCGCCCCAATGTGGGTAAATCGACGCTGTTCAACCGCCTCACCCGCAGCCGCGATGCGCTGGTGGCCGACCAGCCCGGATTGACCCGCGACCGGCAGTACGGCGTCGGACGGCTGGGCAGCAGGCCGTATGTGGTGGTCGACACGGGCGGCATCGGCAGTGCCGGCACAGGCGTCGAACAGCTGATGGAGCGGCAGGTGCAATCGGCTATCGGCGAAGCCGATCATATCCTGTTCCTGGTCGATGCAAAAAGCGGCAGCAATGCCGCCGACCAGCAGATCGCGCAGCAGCTGCGGCGCACCGGAAAAGCAATCACACTGGTGGTCAACAAGAGCGAGAACCTGGACCCGGATCTGGTCAAGGCCGAGTTCCATACGCTCGGGCTCGGCGAGCCCTGGCCAGTCTCCGCCGCCCACGGCCGCGGCGTCACCGATCTGATCAACGCTGCGCTGGCGCCTATCGCCGATGCCGGGGGGGAGGGCGACGGCGAACCGGAAAGGGGCACCCTGATCGCGGTGGTGGGCCGCCCGAATGTGGGCAAGTCCACGCTGGTCAACCGTCTGCTCGGCCAGGAGCGGGTGGTGACCTACGACCAGCCCGGCACCACCAGAGACAGTATCTTCATCACTTTCCAGCATGCCGGAAATGCCTATACGCTCATCGATACAGCGGGCGTCAGGCGCCGTGCCCGGGTTGACGAGGTGATCGAGAAAATCAGCGTGATCAAAACCCTGCAGGCGATCGAACAGTGCAACGTCGTGCTGCTGGTGCTGGATGCGCAGCAGGGCATAAGCGAGCAGGATGCGACCCTGTCGGGCCACGTGCTGGAGAGCGGCCGGGCGCTGGTGGTGGCGGTGAACAAATGGGATGGTCTGGACGATCATCAGCGCGACCGGATCAAACAGGAGTTGTCGCGCAAGCTGCCCTTTCTCGATTTCGCAGCGCATCGCTTTATCTCCGCGCTGCATGGTTCCGGCGTGGGAAATCTCTATGCCGCGATCGACAGCGCATACGCCAATGCGCAGCGCAAACTGCCGACGCCGGAACTGACGCGGGTGCTCGAGCAGGCGGTGCAGGAGCATCAGCCGCCCAAGGTGCATGGCCGCAGAATCAAGTTGCGCTACGCCCATCAGGGCGGCCGCAATCCGCCCATCGTGGTGATCCATGGCAATCAGACCGAGGCGGTGCCGGCAACCTACCGGCGCTATCTGATCAACCGCTTCCGCCAGGCGTTCAACCTGCATGGCACACCCATCCGGATGGAGTTCAAATCCGGGGAAAATCCGTTTCAGGGCCGCAAAAACCTGCTGACCGAGCGGCAGATGCAGAAGCGCCGGCGGCTAAAGCGCTTCGTCAATCGGAAACGCTGATCACTTCGCACCTCAGGCGACCGCGTGACAGCAGCGTCTCCACCTGTTCACCCGCCGTTACCGCCGCCGCATCCTGGATCACGGCCCCGTCGCGCACGCGTCTGGTGATCGAGTAGCCGCGCTGCAGCGTGGCCAGCGGGCTCAGTGCGTGCAGACTGGCCGCCGTGCTTGCGAGCCGCTGACGCTGCCGGCCGAACAGCGCGTCGACGGCGTGGACCAGTCTTCGGTGCAGCGATTCATGCTGCTGGCTCATGCGCCGCAGCTCGTGCATCGGCGTGACTGCGGCGATGCGTGCCGCCAGCGTACTCAACAGCGCAAGCCGGTGGCGCTGGTCCTGCTTCAAAGCCTGATGCAGGCGCTGCTGAAGTTCGTCCATGCGCTGCTGCCACTGCATCACCCGGTGTCCCGGATGCGAGCGGAGCAGCCGCCTGTCGAGATTGTGCAGCGCCGAGCGCTGCCTTTCCAGACACTGCTGAATCCGGCGCGCAAGCCGGTTGGCCAAGGATTCGATCTGGTTCTCCAGCTCCAGCCGGTCCGGGCTTACCAGTTCGGCCGCGGCAGAGGGGGTGGGTGCGCGCTGGTCGGCGACGAAGTCAGCGATGGTGAAGTCGATCTCGTGACCCACGGCCGAGACGACCGGCAGGCGGGCGGCATGGATTGCGCGGGCAACCCGCTCGTCATTGAACGCCGCCAGATCCTCCAGCGAACCGCCGCCCCGGGTGAGGATCAACAGATCGCACTCGGCGCGCCGGTCGGCCAGCCGGAGCATTGACTCGATCTCGGCGGCCGCTTCGTCGCCCTGCACCTGAACCGGGTAGACGACCACGCCCGCGGCCGGAAAGCGCCGCGCCAACACGGTCAGAATATCGTGCAGCGCGGCGCCGGCAGGGGAGGTGATGACACCGATCTGCCGGGGGTACGCGGGCAGGGCCTTTTTATGCCCGGCGGCGAACAGACCCTCGGCGCCGAGCTTCTCCCTGAGTGCCTCGAATGCCTGCCGCAGCGCACCCTCGCCGGCGGCCTCCATGTGCTCGATCATGAGCTGGAACTCTCCGCGCCCCTCGTACAGTCCGACCCGGCAGCGCACCAGCACATGAGTGCCGTTTTGCGGCAGAAACCGCAGCCGCTGGCGTTTCATGCGGAACATCGCGCAGCGTACCTGGGCATGGCTGTCCTTTAGCGTGAAATAGATATGCCCGGACGGGGGCTGGGCGAGATTGGAGATCTCCCCCTCCACCCAGAGCAGCGGAAAACTCCCCTCCAATACCGCCCGCACCTCTGAATTTAATCGGCTGACAGTAAGCACATCGCGCTGAGGGGGATCGTCAAATGATTGATAGTCCATGGATTATTACTTTGGCTTTGCTCGACCGATGGTAAAAAAACGCGTTCCAGTTTACCTGGATAGATGCAAATTTTATAATCAACCGTTTTACCCGCCTGACTCACTGTGCATCGCAGTGCCCGGTACCGGAACAGACCAGGGCCGTCGTCGCCATGAATCGGGCGGATCGGCTCGGAAACTTCTACTCCCGGGTACCGTCCAACCGTTCATCAGTCTTGGGAAAACCGATTATGCGCCTGCTCCAGGAAGCTCTTACATTCGATGATGTTCTGCTCGTTCCCGCCCACTCCAGCGTGCTGCCGAAGGATGTGGATCTGTCCACCCGCATCACCCGTGAAATCACCATGAATATCCCGCTCATTTCGGCCGCGATGGATACCGTGACCGAGTCGCGTTTCGCCATTGCGCTGGCGCTGGAAGGGGGGATGGGCATCATCCACAAGAACATGACCGCGGAGCAGCAGGCGACCGAGGTCAGACGGGTCAAGAAATATGAGAGCGGCGTCATTCTGGAGCCCTTCACGGTCAGCCCGTACACCAGCATCGGCGAGGTGGTGGAGCTCACCCGGGCGCACAATATTTCCGGCGTGCCGGTGGTCGAGAACGAGCAGCTTGTCGGTATCGTCACCAGCCGGGATCTGCGCTTCGAGACCAAAATGGGGGACCCGGTACGCAATATCATGACGCGCAGGGACGACCTGGTGACGGTCAGGGAGGGCGCCGACCGGGCGGAGGTGATCAAACTGCTGCACAAACACCGCATCGAAAAGGTGCTGGTGGTGAACGACGATTTCCAGCTGCGCGGCCTGATTACCGTGAAGGATATCCAGAAAGCCAAGGAGAATCCCAAAGCCTGTCGCGACGATCAGGAGCGGCTGCGGGTGGGTGCCGCAGTGGGCACCGGAGAGGGCACCGAGGAGCGCGTCGCGGCGCTGGTGCAGGCGGGTGTGGACGTGGTGGTCGTGGATACCGCCCACGGCCACTCCCAGGGAGTGCTGAACCGTGTTGCCTGGGTCAAGAAAAACTATCCGGATCTGCAGGTGATCGGCGGCAATATCGCGACCGCGGCTGCGGCGCGCGCACTGGCCGATGCCGGCGCGGACGGGGTCAAGGTGGGTATAGGACCCGGTTCCATCTGCACCACCCGCATCGTCGCCGGCGTCGGCGTCCCCCAGGTGACCGCGGTGTTCAACGTTGCCGAGGCGCTGAAGGGCAGCGGGATACCGCTGATCGCCGACGGCGGCCTGCGCTATTCGGGCGATATCGCCAAGGTGATCGCCGCCGGTGCACACTCGGTGATGCTCGGCGGTCTGTTTGCCGGTACCGATGAAGCACCGGGTCAGATCGAGCTCTACCAGGGCCGCTCCTACAAGTCGTACCGCGGCATGGGCTCCATCGGCGCCATGTCGGCCCGGGACGGCTCCAGCGATCGTTACTTCCAGGAGGGCACGTCGGATGCGGAGAAGCTGGTGCCGGAGGGCATCGAAGGCCGGGTGCCGTACAAGGGCAGCATGATCAATATCGTCTACCAGCTGATCGGGGGGATCCGCTCCAGCATGGGCTACACCGGCTGTGCCAATATCGAGGAGATGCGCACCAGGCCTGAATTCGTCCGCGTTACCAATGCCGGTATGAACGAGTCCCACGTGCACGATGTAACCATCACCAAGGAAGCACCCAACTACCGTCGCGACTGACGGCCGCGGAAACCATGGCATGAGCAACGACATTCACTCTCACCGCGTACTGATTATCGACTTCGGTTCGCAGTACACCCAGCTGATCGCGCGCCGCGTGCGCGAGGCCGGCGTCTATTGCGAGATCTGGCCCTACGACAACTGCGAATCGGTGATTGCCGCGCACAAGCCCTCCGGTATCGTTTTATCCGGCGGTCCGGAGACGGTCACCGCGGCCGACGCGCCGCGGGTGCCCCAGCTGGTATTCGAACTGGGGGTGCCGGTGCTCGGCATCTGCTACGGCATGCAGGCGATGGCGGCGCAGCTCGGCGGCAGGGTGGCCGCCAGCGAGACCCGCGAATACGGTTACGCCCGGGTGCGCGCGCGCAGCCACTCAAAGCTGCTGAAGGATATCGAGGACCACACCACCGCGGAAGGGTACGGCATGCTCGATGTCTGGATGAGCCACGGCGACCGGGTGGAGGAGCTGCCGCCCGGATTCCATGTGATCGCCGAAACCGACAGCGCCCCACTGGCGGGCATGGCGGATGAGTCGCGCGCATTCTACGGCATCCAGTTCCATCCCGAGGTGACGCACACGCGTCAGGGAAAGCGCATCATCGAACACTTTCTGTTTCCGATCTGCGGCTGCGAGGCGCTGTGGACGCCGGGGCAGATCATCGGGGACAGCATCGAACAGGTGCGCTCGATCGTCGGCGGAGAGCAGGTTCTGCTCGGTCTTTCCGGCGGTGTGGACTCTTCCGTGGTGGCGGCGCTGCTGCACCGCGCGATAGGCGATCAGCTCACCTGCGTGTTCGTCGACAACGGGTTGCTGCGCCTGCACGAGGGCGACCAGGTGATGGCGACCTTCGCCGAGCACATGGGGGTGAAGGTGATCCGGGTGGATGCGGAAGCGCGCTTTCTCAGCGCGCTGGCGGGCGAATCGGACCCGGAAAAGAAGCGCAAGATCATCGGCAATCTGTTCATCGACATATTCGAGGAGGAGGCGGCCAGGCTGCAGGGCGTCAGGTTCCTGGCCCAGGGCACCATCTATCCCGATGTGATCGAATCGGCCGGCGCCAAATCGGGCAAGGCCCATGTCATCAAGTCCCACCACAACGTGGGCGGCCTGCCCGACTACATGAAGCTGGCGCTGATCGAGCCGCTGCGCGAACTGTTCAAGGATGAGGTGCGCAGGATCGGCGTGGAGCTGGGGCTGCCCTACGAGATGGTGTACCGCCACCCCTTCCCCGGCCCGGGGCTGGGCGTGCGCATTCTGGGAGAGGTGAAGAAGGAGTATGCGGACGTGCTGCGCCGGGCGGACGACATCTTCATCCAGGAGCTGCGCAACCACGACCTGTACGATCGCGTAAGCCAGGCGTTCGCGGTGTTTCTGCCGGTCAGGTCGGTCGGCGTCGTGGGCGATGCGCGCCAATACGAATTCGTGGTGTCGCTCAGAGCGGTGGAGACGGTCGATTTCATGACCGCGCGCTTCGCGCATCTGCCGTTCGACTTTCTGGAACTGGTGTCGCGCCGCATCATCAACGAAGTGAAGGGGATCTCCAGAGTAGCCTACGATATTTCCAGCAAGCCGCCGGCAACCATTGAGTGGGAGTGACCGGTATTTTTAAGATATTGATAAATATAAAGATAATTAGTTCTATTGATGATCTAATCTGCATCATCAATGGTATTTTTCATGGTATGAATCCCGAGTTGCAAGGCAAAAACCCGCAATACCATGAAGCGCAGATTGGTACTGTCATGGTATTAACCACGTGTCAGTGTATGGCTCGATCTTCCTGAAACTTCTTTGGGCTGATACCGACTTTCTTTTTGAAAAGTCGGGAGAAGTACTGCGGGTATTCGTAACCCAGTAGATAAGCCACTTCGGCAACCGTTTTGCCGGGTTCAAGCAGTAAATTTTTCGCCTCGTCTATCAGGTATAAATGCAGATGCTCCATGGCGGTTTTTCCTGTTTCCGCCTTCAGGGCATCACTCAAATAGCGTGGGGTTACCGCCAATTCACTGGCAACCCAATCGATGTTGGGTGTGCCCGATTCCTTGAACCGGCCCGATTCGAAATAGCGGATTAATGCCTGCTGGAACTGAAAGCCAAGGTCGCTGTTGATTTCCTTGCGATTCATAAACTGGCGTTTATAAAAGCGATCAGCATACTTCAACAGCGTATCAAGCAGACCAATGATAATTTCCTTGCTGAGCTCGTCCTGGTTGTTGTGGTATTCCGCGAGAATGTTTTTATAAATCGAAGTTACCGTCACTTCTTCTTTGGGCGAGAGATGTAGCGCCTCGTTGACTGCGTAGGAAAAATAGCCATACGTTTTGATTCTTTCCGCAAGCGCATATCGTCTGAAGTAATCCTTGTGAATGTTAATCATGAATCCTGTCTGGTTCACATCGACTTCCTGCCACCCGATGCTCTGCCCAGGCGCGAAGAACAGCATCACGCCTCGAGAAAAATCCAGTTTCGTACGGCCATAATTCATTTCACCGGAAACGACTTGTTTCAGGACAATCATGTAGCAATCATTCGTTATTGGTGGCGAACTCTTTCTGTGCGGCACCTCGCCGGTGTCCAGTGAGACCAGACTCAGCAATGGATGCTCCGGCGATAGCCATTCCATGTACTCGTGGAATTCCTGCAGTGAATCAAAATGTTTCATGTCTGTTTGCTTATTATGCTACTACGCAGCGGCGTGAACTTTGGAGTCTTCGCCACCAACATGCTTCTTCAAGAATGGCACCATCTGCACAAGTGCAAGACTCACGGGTGCGTCCTGATCATAGATGTCATAGTGCGACCACTCCTTCATTTCGACCAATTGCCTGTCTTTCGAAGAAGTGGCACGGCCATAGACTTCCATGCCGTCCCGATAGGCGCCGAAGGCTCCTGCTTTCTGCCCGATTACCACCATCATTGGTTGTGTCATTAAGAGCTCTGTGAAACCAAAAGCATCCCAGCAGAGTGTGTTCTGCGCATGCGAGAACAACATTTTTGTTGCACCGCCAGGTTTGTGGCCACGCGATGTTTTGTAATAGTCTGTCGCTTCCCAGACATCACGTTCAGTCATGCCATTTGCCTTGGCCGCCTCTGGGCTTGCCGGGAGTAGTTCGTTAACCTGCAGTTCGCCACCGCGAGCTTCCACGGTACGTTGTGAGGCCATCGCCTCCAGAGTGCCCAGCGGATCATAATTACTAAACCCCTCGCGGAACAGACGGCCTATGTTGACGGGTGTTATACCAACGACGGCTTTGATGCGCTTCTCAGTCATTGTGGCATTCAGTGCATATCCTCCGCCACCGCAAACGCCGATACATCCGATACGGTCGGCATCAACGTAAGGCAGGGTTATTGCATAGTCAATGACGTGGCTGATGTCTTCGACACGCTGCGTAGGATCTTCTACAAAGCGTGGTGTACCACCGGATTCTCCCTGAAAACTTGCGTCATAGGCGATAACGACAAAACCCTCTTTTGCAAGCGCTGCACCGTAGACTTCACTTGAAGTCTGTTCTTTGCAACTACCGAATGGATGTACGCTGATGATGGTCGGATAGGTCCGGGACTCATCATAATCAGGTGGGTACAAGATGAGTGCTGCTATATCCCAGGCCATATCCGGGTTTTGAAATTTTACAGATTTCATAGCGTTATCCTTACATTGATCAGAGTTAAGATTACAGCCTTGACTGGAAAAACGGAGCCAGAACACTGACGGCTTCGTTAATTTCCGCCTCACCATCGTACAGACTCATGTGATTGGCGCCTTCAACGATGTGCATGTTTTTGTCAGTGCTCGCCGCTCGTTTCAATAGGTCATCGCTCATCCACTTGCTGCCCGCTTCGCTGCCTACAACCGTCTGCAGGGGCTGAGTGAAAAAGGCTTCAGCTTTGTGGAATGCATCATACGTGATGATCTGGTTCAAACTACGTGCGGTGGCAAAACCCGGTGCTGTGCAGTATTCGGCACGATCCGTATGGTAGTACTCCCACGCTTGGCGCAATTCTTCATTGGGCGCATCTTCCTCAGTCAAAGGCGCCATCGGAATGGTCACGATATCAGCGCCACTCGCATCCGAGGTTCTGGCGTCCGAACCTGCCTGGATATAGGGGATGGCGTCAGCGTCCTTGACGTTGTTATCCCAACCATTGCGGAACATCTGTCCGATATTGACCATGCTGATGGTGCCAACGGCCTTGATGCGACGGTCATTGATTGCAGCGTTCGCGGTGTACCCTGCGCCGGCGCAAATACCCATTGCGCCAATTCGATCTTTATCCACATAGGGAAGTGTCGTCAGATAATCGATGACAACGCTGACGTCCTCTGTACGAATGTGAGGATTTTCAAGCTGGCGTGGTTCACCACCACTCTCGCCCTGAAACGAAGCATCATAAGCAACAGTCACAAAGCCGTTCTCGGCAAGTTTTGCCGCGTACGTGCCCGCAGTCTGTTCTTTCACACCGCCGCCAGGATGGGATACGACGACGGCAGGATAAGACTTGCTTTCATCGAAATTGGCAGGAAAATAGATCACAGCCGAGATGTTTATGTTTAATCCGCTGGTGTTAGGGATATTTACCTTTTTCATCGCAGGACTCCGTTAGTCGTGGTTGGTGTACTGAAATAATATGGCTCGTCAGGGAAGCGGGCGATAAACAAAACTGCAAATGATGTATACATTATTCCGCCAGGGACCCTGACCGGCTGATTTTGTCGGTATATGATTGGTTTTTCTTAATGTGGTGAGAGGGAATTCAGATTCAAACCAACCAGGAGTGGAGGCGATACAGGTCAATCATCAATTCCCGATGGGAAGATGGGCTGCAGGCATTTGGCTGGGCTCGGAATCCATGATGGCGCGGGGTCACTTGACCGGAATGCACAGCGGGTTGTCACTGTAGGTTTATGGTTTACACCAGCATTTTTTGAGCATGGTATTTTTCATGGTATTTTCCGCGCGCTGTAACGCAAAAAGCAGCGATACCATGAGTGTCAGTTTGGTGCTGTCATGGTATCGAAGGCGTTCAGATCGCCTTATAGATAAATGTGACCTGATTGCGGCCCATAGTTACGCCAATAATCACCAATGAATCGATCTGTTTTACCCGACACGAGATCCTTACTGCCCGGGTTCAGGCATCCAGGTGTCCTGGCCGCACTCGGCGCGGCGCTGCTGTTTGGCGGTGGGACTCCATTTGCCAAGCTGCTGCTCGGCAGCATCAGCCCGTGGCTGCTCGCGGGATTGTTGTACCTTGGATCAGGGATCGGGTTAACCGTTTACCGAGTCATGCGTGCTGCCCCGAGCGCGCGCTTGTCGATGGCCGAATGGCCATGGCTTGCCGGCGCGGTATTGTTTGGAGGCGTCGCTGGTCCGGTGCTGCTTCTGTTCGGATTGAAAGGGATGCCTGCATCGGGAGCATCGCTGCTGCTCAACGCCGAAGGTTTCCTGACGGCGCTGATCGCCTGGTTCGTGTTTCGCGAAAACTTCGACCGACGTATCGCCCTAGGCATGGTGCTGATTGTCGCTGGCGCCGTGGTGCTGACCTGGCCTGGCGAAGCACGCTTCTCAGGCATGATGCCCGCGCTTTTCGTGGTGGGAGCGTGTCTTGCCTGGGCTATCGACAACAACTTTACCCGCAAGGTGTCGCTCGCCGATGCGAGCTGGATTGCAGCAATCAAGGGGCTGGTCGCCGGTAGCGTTAATCTGGCCATCGCGTTCGTACTGGGAGCAGGTATGCCCTCGCTGCCGGCGATTACGGGGGCGCTTGCAGTCGGTGGTCTTTCCTACGGCGCCAGCCTTGCCCTGTTTGTGGTTGCCCTGCGGCATCTGGGAACCGCCCGTACCGGCGCCTATTTTTCCCTGGCCCCGTTTTTCGGTGCCAGCATAGCGATCCTGGTGCTTGGGGAATCAATCAGCACCGGCTTCGTGATCGCCGGCGGTCTGATGGCGGTTGGGGTCTGGTTGCACCTGACCGAGCGCCATGACCATCTGCACGATCACGATGCTATCCAACACGAGCACTCACATGTTCACGACGAGCACCATCAGCATGAACATGCCGAACCGGTTGCTCCGGGCGTGCGTCACACCCATAAACACAAACATGAAACACTAGCCCACAGCCATGCTCATTACCCGGATGCTCATCACCAGCATCGTCACTGATTGTGTCCATCTGGTATCCTGATCAGGGCATCTTCGAAACGAGTCGTACCCAAGGAAGTCAAAGCCCGGAAGGTTGCCCAAGGTGCTGTGTTTCAGTGTTTAATCTGCAATTTTTTTCGAGCATTTTGAAGGATTTTCTGAGCATGGTATTTTTTATGGTATTTCCGTTTATCAGGAAAATAAGTCATTGAATATAAGAAAGATAAATGGCTTATTTACACTCGAGTGGGAGTAGGCCAGATCTGGCACTGACAGGCATCAATACGCAGTCAGCCGGCAAAACCAATAACTTACCCACATTGTTGTCTGGCATCATCTGGCACTGGCAGGCATCGGCAAGCAGTCAGTACCACTTTTCCATGGTATGGATCATGGTATCGCCGTACACACTATCAGCGCAGCGTTCCAATACCATGTCGTGCGTGTCGAGTAGTTCATGGTATCGTTGATTGTGCATATACCGCGGCAAAGAATAATCAGAGATGTTTCACCGGATCCATGTGTTGGTGGAGTACTCGTACTATCACGATACCCCGCGAGTGTTTTTTGTAATACAGAACATGGCTTTCGTATGGGAAGCTGAGTAGCCCCTTGCATAGAGTCTCGCGTGCCATTCCAAGGTCTGGATTTTCCGCGAGGAGTTGTGCGCGCGTTTCCAGGCCGTCGAGGTAGGTATTGGCTTGAGCGATTCCCCATTCCAGGGCGATATAGTCGATGATACCTTCAAGATCATGTTCCGCTTTGTCTGTGAATTGGTAGCGGGGACTGCGCTTTGCCACGGATTAGCCGCTTACCCGCTTGCGTAATTTGTCGATGACGGATTTGCCATTGCTGACTTTTCCGGCTCGCAGATCAGCGATTCCTTCTTCAATGGATTGCTTCAGATATGCCTCTTTGAGTGCCTCAAGCTGGGCATATTCTGACGCTGAAATCACAACGGCAACGGGTTTGCCATTGCGGTTAATACCAACAGGGCCGTGTTGCGCATTAATCAGCACCTCGCCGAATTCGCGTTTGGCGTCACTGGCGTTGAGTATTTTCATGAGGCACCAAATTGATTAGTTTGACCAAGTTGATCAAATTCTAGTCTCTACAGCACGCGATGTCTAGCGATGATCGGGAAGGTTGCCTTAGATACGGTGCGGCGGCGCGCAATCGGCACAATTTTGAAGGATTTTCTGAGCATGGTATTTCCGTTTAGGAGAAAAATAAGCCGGCTCGACGTACTAATCTGAGCCTGTGAATAACTTCGCAAGGATGCGAGCATGTTGCTGTTGCCGGTTGGCAGGGAAGCCAGCCCGGGTGTCACCGCACCGCCGTATGTGCGCCATCGCCCGGAGCGCACCCTCCTTTATCAACTCATCGAAGAACACTATCCGTCGTTCAAGGCGCACCTGGCAGCGCAGGGTACGGACGTGCCGGGGTATGTGCAGCAGGAGTTCGAGGAGTACCTCAAGTGCGGGTGTCTCGATCACGGATTCCTGCGCGTGCGCTGCGATACCTGTCATGCCGAACACCTGGTTGCCTTCAGTTGCAAGAACCGCGGCTTCTGACCCAGTTGTGGCGCTCGGCGCATGGCCGAGAGTGCCGCGCTGCTGGTCGACGAGGTCTTTCCAGAGCAGCCGGTGCGGCAATGGGTGCTGAGCGTCCCTTATCCGCTGCGCTTCCTGTTCGCCAGCCGCCCCGATGTCATGGGCCGGGTGCTCGGCATTGTCTACCGCTGCATCGCCACGCAGCTGATCAAGAAAGCGGGGTTCTCACGAAAGACGGCCCAGGCCGGTGCCGTCACGCTGATCCAGCGCTTCGGCAGTGCGCCCAACCCAACGTCCACTTCCACATGCTGTTCCTGGATGGAGTGTATGTTGAACACCCTGACGGCAGGCTGCGTTTTCGCCGGGTTAAAGCGCCGACCAGCGCAGAGCTCCATCAGCTGACGCAGACCCTTGCACGCCGCATAGACCGATACCTGGAGCGTCATGGGCTACTGGAGCGGGATGCGGAGAACAGCTATCTGGCTGGTGACGACATTGAGTCTGGCGCAATGGCAGATGTGTTGGGTTCGTCGATCACCTATCGAATTGCCATGGGTCCACAGCGTGGCCGCAAGGTGTTTACCCTGCAGACGTTGCCAGCCTGTGAGAAGTCTTCCGACAACGGGGTTGGCAAGGTGGCTGGGTTTTCGCTGCATGCCGGGGTGGCTGCGCGGGCCGATGAACGCCCGAAGCTGGAGCGGTTATGTCGATACATAACCCGGCCGGCGGTATCTGAGAAACGCTTGTCGCTGACACCGAACGGTAATGTACGCTATCAGTTGAAGACGCTGTATCGAGACGGCACCACGCATGTCATCTTTGAGCCACTGGATTTCATCGCGCGGCTGGCGGCGCTGGTGCCGAAGCCGCGGGTGAATCTCACTCGTTTCCATGGAGTATTTGCCTCGAACAGCCAGTACCGGGCACGAGTGACGCCGGCCAAGCGGGGTAGGGGAGGCCTGGCCGTCGTGGCAGCGGTTGCGGAGGACCCAACGGTAGCGGAGCGGCGTGCATCAATGACTTGGGCACAGCGCCTGAAGCGGGTATTCAACATCGACATCGAGACCTGCCCGGCCTGCGGTGGGTCGGTGCGCATTGTCGCCTGTATTGAAGACCGGGATGTCATCGGTAAGATCCTGGCCCACTTGGCCGAGCACTCGGCTGACCTGGAAGCTACCCGGCCACCGAGCCGTGGTCCACCGCAGCTTGGCCTGTTCGGCTGAACGATTCCAACCATTCGTAGCCCGTCAGGCTGCGCCCCGCGGCGCGGCAGGAGGGAGGTTTTGCCTGGTGCCTGAGTAACGAGGTGATTCGGCCCGCAGACCACGAGATTCGTGCGTCTTTGCGGCGGTTTGCTGGGGTGGAGGACGGTTCTGTGCCGGTAGGATCGGCCCTCGGCTACACCAGTGGCAGGGCGAAAAGAGTGTTAATGTTTCCTATACTCCCGAACTGATGCAGGCGTGGCGCGGGCCATGCGGTTGCCCGAATAGCGTGCTGCTTCGATGATTCGTTCGCGGTCCTCCTCACCGATCTCCGCGATGATGCCCTGAATGCTGGCAAGCATCTGGCGCATTTCCGAGAGGAACTCAGCCCTTTCTGCCGGATCGAGATTTAAGTGAGTACGCTGGTCCCCGGTCGGCACCCCCGCCGCCTGGACACTCTGAGCTGAGCCGATAAGCATCAATAGGCAGGTGATTGGCGCGAGAAAATTCACAAAGTGACTTTCGATGACCCATCACTGCACCCGGAAGCCGCTGTGACAGGCCACGCACTGGCGGATGACATCCGACAACGCGGCAAGGGCCGGCTTCACGTCATCACCCACGGCCGCATCACTGGCAGCTACCGCGAAACGGCTGGCGGAACGATGCATCTCGGTACCGATGGCGGCCATTGCTTTCGGCATGTACTGGCCTACCTCGTGCGCCCCGTGCAGTTCCATCGAGGTCATGCCCAGGCGTTGCTCTGCGATCTCCGCGGCTTTCTCATACTGCTCCTCGGCCAGTGCGTCCTGGACCTCGCTCAGCGCCAACAGGTGATCACGCATATTGGCCAAGGTGTGGATGCGCAGATCATTCGGGAAGTGAACGATGGTCCTCGAATCGACCACCGCCGTGTCGGTATTCGTGTGCTGCATCTGTTGCATATGCTGCATGTGCATACTGGGGTCGTGTTTCTGCTCGGCCTGGATGGAGGCCATCATGGCAACCATGGCGACCGCACCCAAGAACGTTGGTATGGTTTTCTTTTTCATATGGGTTTTCCTCCTATGGGTAGCGATTTGCAGGGTAGCCATGTGTCTGAAAACGACATATGATTTAAATCATAAGCTTGCCGAGACCCGGTCGAGTGGTTGTGGAGTGATGAAAATATGCCTATCGATTGGGACAAACTCACTGACGAACAGCCGGCGCTTGCGGTGATACCCAGGGGACTTCGGGATGCAACTCGAACGCGGGTATTCAAGAAAGGAGAGCTGCTCTATCGGCGCGGGCAGCCACCCAAGGTCATGCTGTGTGTACTGAGCGGAGAGATACGCCTGGTGCGTTTTGCTCTCGGTGGCACCGAAATCGTCCTACAGCGTTCGCGCGGAGGCTTTGTTGCGGAGGCGAGCCTGGATGCGCAAACCTATCATTGCGATGTGGTTGCTGCCACTGATGGCTGTCTCCTGCAGTTTCCCCGTGCAACTTTTCAATCCACCCTCGAGAATGATCCTGCTTTCAACCACGCCTGGATCAGGCTACTCGCCCGCGAGGTACGTCGGCTGCGTGCACAGAGCGAACGGCGCAGCCTGAATAGCGCCGCCGATCGAGTCCGTCATTACATAGAGGCCGAGGGCAGCGATGGCTCGGTCATACTGAACCAGACACGTAAGGGCTGGGCGGCAGAGCTCGGCCTGACGCACGAGGTGCTGTACCGGACCCTGCGGCAACTGCGCGAAAGCGGCGACATTGTGATCGAGGGTGAGAGATTTTCCCTTTCCGTCCCGATGGACACGTGATATCAGGATCCAGAAGCATGTTCAGTACAGGCATGGATCCGCAGGCCAGGGACCAATCAGGTACCTTTTTGACAGCATAATGTTGGCTTGCAATTGTTTGGGCGCCAGATCCAGTTTTCACGCCATCGAAAGGGCTATCCGGAAATGCATTGTCGGGTAGGTATTCCTAAAGGTAACATATATGCTACTATATGGGTCATATGATAGAGGTTAGATAATACCTCGATGCTGAGGGAAATAGTCCTTATGCCAAATGGTTCGATCGTCTGAATGTGACCGCTGCGGTCAAGGTGGCGACGGCAATCCATCGGATGGAGCAGGATAATTTCTCTAACGTGAAAGGTGTTGGTGCCGGTGTTTATGAGTACCGGATTGATTTTGGCCCTGGCTATCGGATCTACTTCGGCAAGGACGGGGACCGGTTGGTGATATTGCTGGCGGGTGGAACCAAGAAGCACCAGGATGCAGATAGTGCTGCCGCGAAAGGGCATTGGCGCGACTAGTAAGCGCCGGAATCGGCTAGAGGTGACATGATGGCTCTGACGAAAGATTTTAAGGACACCATACAGGCACGCGCCCAAAGGGATCCGGCGTTTCGCAAGGCCCTGCTGCAAGAAGGGGTCGAATGCCTGCTCGCCGGTGATGTCGATACCGGCAAGGCGGTGCTGCGTGACTACATCAACGCGACGATTGGGTTCGAGGAGCTTTCCCAAGTCTTCGGCAAATCGAGCAAGAGCCTCATGCGTATGTTCGGTCCAAAAGGTAATCCCCAGGCGAGCAACTTGTTTGCGGTGATCCAATACCTGCAGGAGCAGGAGGGGATTCACCTGGAAGTCAAAGCCCGGCAGGTTGCCTAAGATGCGGTGTATCAGTGTGCAATCGGCAATTATTTGAGCATTTTGAAGGATTTTCTGAGCATGGTATTTTTCATGGTATTACCGTTTATCAGGAAAATAAGTCATTGAATATAAAAAAGATAAATGGCTTATTTACATTCGAGTGGGGTGTGACCGGCACCGGCAGGCAATGATTGGCACTGGCTGGCAACAGCAGGTATGTCAGCCTTCTATCTGATTGTTCAGTCGGGTAGAAAATAAGTGATGATATCCATCTCCTTGTGCGGGACGCCGATAATGTCAATACCTTGTTCTCCAATCAGGCAGAAGACAACATGCCCGCCCTGCGGGAAGCTGTAGTAACCGTCAGCCACATCCGTGCGGTGTCTGCCTAATTGCGGGCTTTCCGCTAACCAGTAAAAGCGATTTTCGAGTGCTTTCAAGTAAATATTACGTTGGCGTCTTCCCCATTGTTGTTCGGTATATCGACCAATATTTTTCAAGTCCTCCTGTGCTCTTAGGGTGACTTCGAATCCAGGCATCAGGCTTCGTTATCCAGATCGTTAATCAGCGCGTCCATGGTGAAGTTATCAGCAAACTCACCGGATTCGGCCTGTTTAGCGCCCTGGGCCAAATGAGTCCGTAAAGCATCGAGTTTGCTTTTGCGCTCCTCCATTGCGCGGAGGGCATCACGGACTACTTCACTGGCAGAGCCGTAACGTCCACTGGCAATTTCATTCTTGATATAAATTTCCCAATGCTCACCCAGGCTAAGACTTGTGGTTGCCATATCGATCTCCAAATATTTATAGAACTTGTTTATTCCTCGGTGAAATTCACGGAACACCCATGTTGCTCTTGACAGGCAAAGCGAAAATGATCAACATGTTATAAAAATGCGAATGATTATCATTTATCATATATACGAGACGGCATCGCCTCCGGCTAAACGAACGCGTAAATTTTTGTTATGAAGACGACTTTCACCAGGCTATTTTTCCCCCTCGTAACGCTGGCGGCGGCAGCCTCGGTTACCTGGGCGGCTGATGTCCCCGCATTGGGTCCCGACGGGTTCAGTCTGCCGATGAGCGATTCCGGGGTTCCGACTTACCTGATTGAAATGAAAGACGGCCAGTTGATCCCACCCCAACTGGTGGTACCGGCCAAGACCCGTTTTCGCATCGTGGCACGCAACATCGGCAGCAAACCGGCGGAATTCGAGAGCAATCAGCTGCGCCTGGAAAAGGTGCTGTTCATGGGTGCAGAGGCGTACATGAACGTCACCCCGCTGGATGCGGGCAGCTATGACTACTTTGATGAGTTCTCGCCAGGCGTGGACGGCAAGCTTATCGCCAAACCCCGGAGCTGAGGCATGGGACAGATCATTTTCGTCGTTGCTCGCGAAAGTATCGAGGCACTTCTGATCATTGGCATCCTGTTTGCCTGGATGAGCAGCCGCGAAGGCGCGGAGAAAGGGAAGCACTGGATATACGCCGGTGTGCTGGCAGGACTCGGACTGGCAACACTGCTGGCGCTGACCCTGGTCGGCGTCACTCACTTTCTCGGCGGAGAGGCGCGCAGCTGGTTCGAGATCGGCATGCTGACCCTTGCCAGCACGCTGATCGTGCAGATGGTGATGTGGATGCGCAGCCACGGCCGCACGCTCAAGAAAGAGATGGAAAACCGTCTCGACCGCGACCTCAGCGCCGCCAACTGGTGGGGCGTGTTCTTTCTGGTGACGATCGCGGTAGGTCGCGAAGGCTCCGAGACTGCGATGTTTCTCTACGGGTCCTTCCTGCAGCTCGCAACTTGGGCCTCCTATGCAAGCTTCTTCGGTGCGGTCGCGATTGGGTTGGCGATTGCCATGGTGCTGTTCTACCTGCTGCAACTTGGCAACCGCTTTATTTCCTGGAAATGGTTCTTCCGCATCACCGAAATCATGCTCCTGTTTCTCGGTGCCTCGCTGTTTCTGACTGCGTCGGAAAAGCTGCTGAACGGCTACCTCAGTAATGTGGATCTGCCAGCCTGGTTCTACAGCAGTGTATGGAACACATCGCACATCCTCAGCGAAAGCTCCCTGATCGGCGATCTGCTGGCGTCGCTGTTCGCCTACCGTTCACGGCCGATCGGGTGGGACTTGGTCACTGTTGCGGTATTCGCGCTGGTGGTATGGCGCCTGCTGGCGTGGCAGAGCACCCGCCAGGCGCAGCAAACCCGTCCACAAACCCAGGCGGCCGCCAACCCTGGCGGCTGACGGGCGGTGCGTTAAAACGACGTAATTAATACCTGAACCTCTGTTTCCAACTCCATAGCGACACAGGGGTCGGAGCCGTTGTGTCCTCATAGCCAGTCAGGAGTCGAACTGTATGAATAGCCTCAAACCGCTTGTAACCGGAATCGCGCTGGCCATTTCGATGAACAGCATGGCGGCGGTATCGCTCGACGCGCAGCAGGCAACGTTGAGCACCTACGCCAGCATCGCGGATGCCAACTACCATGACGCGCTGCGTGACGCCGAGGCGCTGCAGGCAGCCATCCATGCCCTTGCCAAACAACCGACCGCAAAAAACCTGCAGGCGGCGAAAAACGCCTGGCTCACGGCACGCGAGAGCTACGGCACCACCGAGATCTTCCGTCTGGCCAACGGTCCGATCGATGCGGAGCAGGGGTGGGTGGCGGCGGCCTATGGTGCGCCTGAGGGTCAGATCAACGCCTGGCCGCTGGATGAGAACATGATCGACTACACGATCGATGCCAATGACCAACGCACCCACGGCAATATTATCGACAGCAAGGGCAGCTTCACCCCGGGCGGCGAAGATGCCAGGCCGGTCGACGTGTCGAACATCACGCCCGGCGTCTTGAGCGAACTGAACGAAAACGGTGGCGAGGCCAACGTGGCCACCGGTTACCATGCCATCGAGTTTCTGCTGTGGGGCCAGGATCAGGACTACAACAACATGATTTCCGACAAGGTCACCCATGGTCCAATGACTGCCGGCGAGCGTCCTTTATCAGACTTCACTACCGACCAATATGCAATGCGTCGCCTGGCTTACCTCGTGGCCGCGACCGATAAGCTGGCCAGTGACCTCAACATAGTTGCCAACGCCTGGGATGCCAAAGTGAGTGGCACCGATGGCCTGTACCGCGCTGCCCTGCTGGATAAGCTCAGCGGTGCCGACAAAGACAAGAATATCCCTCGCGCACAGGCCTTCAGACAGATCATCGCCGGCCTGGGCGTGTTCGCCAAATCCGAACTGGCCAACGAGCGCATTGCCGTTGCGGTGCTCACTCCGAGCGAGGAAGACGAGCATTCGTGCTTCTCCGACAACACACATCGCGATATCGCACTCAACTACCAGGGTATCAGAAACGTGCTGATGGGCGAGTACCAGGGGAAGAGGATCGGCCCGTCCTTCTTCGATCAGTTGCCGGCGGACGAGCAGGCCAAGCTGAGCAAATTGATGGCCGATATCGAGGCGCGCATCGCCAAGGTCAACGAACTGGCACGCACCAGGATGCACTTCGATTACCAGATCCATCCGCAGAACGAGGAGAGTGTGCAGAACATCGTCACGCTGAAAAACGAGCTGCGCCGCCTTGGCGACCAGATGGTGGCGGTCGCCAGGGCGTATGGTCTCTCACTGAACACCAACGATGTCACCGACCCCGAGGAAACCAAGGTCGGTGGATAACCTCCAGGGTTTGGAGTCCGTGTTGACGACTCCGTCTCCTTTCGGACAGACGAATCGAACCATGCCTGACTCGATCTACACCCAAGCAAACGTATTGTTGGGTGTTCTGCTTCTGCTGATCTGCAGCCGATCGCCCCTGGCGCAGGATATGGCATGGTTTACCGACGCCGCCGGTGCAACGCCGTTCAAACAGCCGCTGCGCATGGACGATGCGACAACCGACCGCTTCATCCTTGGTCGCTCGTTCTTTTCCGTGCCCTGGGTCGAAGCACCCAGTGCGACGACCGCCCGCGACGGTCTCGGGCCGCATTTCAATGCCAACGCCTGCAGCAGTTGCCACAAAGACAATGGCAGCGCAAACACGCTGGACGCCGAGGGGCAGCCGACACGGGCGCTGGTGTTCAAGCTGACCCAACCCGACGGCCATGCGCAACGCCTCAACTTGAACGACCGCGGGACGCCGTTCCACGGCAACCTGCCCGACCCGGTGTACGGCACACAGATCGGCATCAACGGCAACGGCAAGGTCAAGCCCGAGGCACGAACACGGCTGCACACCGAGTCGGTGCTCTTCCGCTACCCCGACCGCCAACAGATGACGCTGAGCCGCTTCCATCCCTACCTGACACAACTGGCATACGGGCCGTTGAACGGGAACACTGTTATCTCGCTGCGCCAACCGCCGGCGCTCGCCGGACTGGGTCTGATCGAACAGGTGCCGGACAGCGGGATACTGGCCTGGGCCGATGCACAGGATGCAAACGGCGACGGCATCAGCGGTCGACCCAACTGGCTTGATCGACCGGGCACACCGGCCAGGCGTCTCGGGCGATTCAACTGGAAGGCCAGCGAGGCCAGCATCTACGGCCAGGTCGCAAACGCGGCCGCCCACGACATCGGTCTGACCAATCCACTCTACCCGGAAGAACAATGCCAGGCGGCACAGAGCGATTGCCGCAGTGCGCCGCGCGGGCGCGACACCCCGCAGGGCAGTCTCGATCTGCCGGAGTTTCGCCTGCGCGCCATCGCCGCCTATGTCGCCGAACACAAGGCACCGCAACCCATCAGGCTCGATGCGCGGGCGCGGCAGGGTAGGAAACTGTTCATACAAATCGGCTGCACGGCCTGTCACCGCCGGAACCTGACCACCGGGAGCGGCCTGGCCTTTCACCCATACACCGATTTGCTGCTGCACGATATGGGGTCCGGCCTGGCCGATGGACGTCCGGAATTCAGCGCAGACGGGCGCGAGTTTCGGACCGCGCCCCTGTGGGGGATGGGCGCCCGGCTGCGCGCCGGTGAACGCTTCTTACACGATGCCCGCGCCGCCGATTCGGAACAGGCGATTCTGTGGCACGCCGGCGAGGCCGAGATGGCGCAGCAGGCATTTATCCAGCTGAACCAGGGACAACGTGCCTCCCTGTTACATTTTCTCGAACAATTATGAAAGCGCAAATCGTCATTATGATCCTGGCGTGGCTGAACTGTGGCGCCGCACTGGCCGACCCGAACACCAGCGATGCCTACGCGGCCATTTTCGACAAGGTGCTGCAGGCCAATGCCGATGCCGCGGTGGCTGCCTGTCACGAGCTGCAGCAGACCCTGAACAGCCCGTCCGACGATAAGCGCCACACCGCATTCGTCGCTCTCGCCCAAGCCTGGACAAAGGTGCGTGCCAGCTATGTGCTCGGCGGTTACGACATGGCGGCGATGGATTATCCGCTGTTGATTGCCTACTTCCATGTCGGCAAGGAGGATCTGCATGAATCGCTGGAACAGATCGTTGAAGGTACTCTGCCGCCCGCCAGTGCGCTCTACAAGAACTCGTATAAAACGCTGCGCGCGCTGGATGATGTGATGTTCAGCGGCCCCTGGTTGCCACGCCGCGAACAGATGGCAGGCTTCATCACCGGCCATTTGTGCAAACGACTGGCACAGGTCAGCGAAGGCTACCGCGCGCATCGGGGCGATTTTCTCGCCGACCCGGAACATGCCCTGTCGCTGCTGATCAACGCCGAGATCGAGAGCCTGTACAAAACCCGCGACTGGCGCATCGCGCAGATCATCGGCCTGACTAAAAAGAGCTTGGGTCGGCAGCAACCGGACAAGCAGGAGTACCCCTACAGCCAGGCCTCCTGGCCCGTGATCGGCGCGATCATCGCCACCCATGAGCAACTGCTGGCCGAGGATCGACAGCCGAACATCGCCACCATTGCGCATGCCAGGCAGGCGGGCGAGGGACTCACCCTGGTACAGAAGGGTCTTAGCGAGACCGCCCGGGCCTATCAGGCAGTCCCGCCGGACAAGGCCTTTGATCTGCAGGCGACGATCCCGGTGTTCCAGGGCCTGCTGGATACGCAGAAGGCGTTCTACCGCCACCTGGTGGGTCGCATCGGCGTGACCGCCAGCATCATAGATGCCGATGGTGACTAAGTGGTAACACCATTCGACAGCCTGTTCGACGGGCGCGAGCGCATCTTCTGGCTGTACCTGCTGACCAGCCTGTCGATCGCTCTGCTACTGTTGCTGCGCCCGGATACCGGGGGCAGGCGGCTGTTGTCATTGGCCGGGCTGAAGTCCTATTGGTGGAGCGCGGACGCGCGCCTCGACTACCGCTACTTTCTGATCAACTGGCTGATCAAGACATTGCTGATCGCACCCTTGATCGTGTCCGCGCAGAGCATCGCACTGTGGACGCTGAACATTCTGGGCGCGACTGCCGAGCCGCTGTTCCTGCAATGGTATTACCGCGACATAGTGTTCGCCTACACTCTGACCCTGTTTCTCGTGGGCGACTTCAGCCGTTACTGGCTGCACCGCGCCATGCATCGCTGCGACTGGCTGTGGGCTTTCCACAAGGTGCATCACAGTGCCGAGGCGCTCAACCCACTGACCTTCTACCGCGTGCACCCGTTGGAAAATCTGCTGTTCGCGCTGCGCCATGCGTTGGTCGCCGGCGCGGTCACCGGGGTGTTCATCTTCTGTTTCGGTGCGCAACTGGATCTGTACAGCATCTTCGGCAGCAACCTTTTCGTGGTGTGCCTGTCTGCGTTCACCAGCAACCTGCGTCACAGCCACGTGCGGCTGGGCTATGGCCGCTGGCTGGAAACCCTGCTGATCTCGCCGGCGCAACACCAGGTGCATCACACCCCCGGCCATACGCGCCACAACTACGGCAGCGTGCTGGCGCTGTGGGATTGGCTGTTCGGCAGCCTGCGGCGCTCGCACCAAGTGGGACCGGACCAGCCCTTTGGACTGGGCGAAGGCCAGCGCCTGCACTATGACGGGGTGCGCAAACTACTGACCCGACCTTTCTTTGAAATCCAAGCAAATCGCCGCAGGGTTCGATCATGAAACGCATGATTCCTCTCTCCTTGATCTTGCCCGCCGCACTCCAGGCACAGGCCGGGCAGACACTCTCCGAGGAGCAACTGGGGGAACTGCTGTTTCTCGATCCGTCCTTCTCGGTCAATCGCAGTATGTCCTGTTCCACCTGTCATGACCCAGGCAATGGGTTCAGCGATCAGCGCGAAAACGTGGGTGCACGCATGGTGTCGCTCGGAGATGACCTGCATTCGATCGGCATGCGCAATGCACCCACCGCCAGCTACGCCAATACCGCGCCGCCGTTTCACTTCGATGCGAAGAGGAAAGAGTATGTGGGTGGACAATTTCTCGACGGTCGCGCCAGGGACCTCGCCGAACAGGCCATCGGCCCGCCGGTGAATCCACTGGAGATGGCATTGCCGAATGCCGTGGAAGTGGTCAGACGCGTCAAGGCCAACCCGCTGTACAAGGAAAGCTTCGAGCACCTGTACGGCATAGATATCTTCGAACGGAGAGGTGA
This sequence comes from Gammaproteobacteria bacterium, assembly GCA_020445405.1. Classification (GTDB taxonomy): domain Bacteria; phylum Pseudomonadota; class Gammaproteobacteria; order Chromatiales; family Chromatiaceae; genus HKST-UBA178. Next base: position 32,104 of record JAGRGQ010000030.1, read on the forward strand.
AGACAATACCACGCCACCGGCCTATATCGCCTTCGGCAAAGCCATTGAGGCATTCGAGCACACTGGAGAATTCGCGCCCTACGACAGCAAGTACGACCGCTTTCTCAAGGGCGAGTACGATATGACCATACTGGAAGACCTGGGTCGCACGCTGTTCTTCTCCAACAACAACGTCAATTGCAGCAGCTGCCACAAGCTCAAGATGGAAGACGCCGAAAAAGAGCCCTTCACCAATCACGAATACCGCAACATCGGCGTGCCTGCGAATCCAGAACTGCTGGCGCTCGGGCAGGCCAAGCCCGGTTTTATCGATCATGGCCTGTTGGAAAACCCGGCGGTCAGCGACAAAAAATACGACGGCAAATTCAAGAACCCCACCTTGCGCAATGTCGCGGTCACCGGACCCTATATGCATAACGGCGTGTTCAAAGAGCTGCGTACCGTGATCGCGTTCTACGACCACTACAACAACCCCGGGCGCAAGCTCAATCCAGAGACCGGCAAATCCTGGCGGCAGCCGGAAGTGCCCGCCACGGTGGACAAGAAAGAACTGAAGGCTCAGCCATTGACCGACCGCAAGGTCGATGCCTTGGTGGCGTTTCTCAAAACACTGACGGATAAGCGATACGAACCATTACTCGAGGCACAAGAGAAACCGGGCAAGGCGTATTAGGTCGGCGGAAAGAACATTTCAATGCCGTCTTGAGATCTGATTGCCAGCCTTCCAGAACGGCAAGCGGCGAGTTGATGGCGAATGACGAAAGATTTTAGGGACACCGTTCAGGCGCGCGCCCAACGGTATCCGGCGTTTCGCAAGGCCCTGCTGCGAGAAGGGGTCGAATGCCTGTTCGTCGGTGATGTAGATGCCGGCAAGGCGGTGCTGCGTGACTACATCAACGCAACGATCGGGTTCGAGAAACTCTCCCAAGTCTTCGACAAATCGAGCAAGAGCCTCATGCGAGGCAGCATGACTCACACAAAACAGCCTCCGATTTTCCCGGGGCGATTCAAATCTAACCTGCTCCCTCCAGAGGGAAGAGATTGGGGTAATCAGCGTTATTCTTCACCCTGACTCTCTCCCAATCCAGGGAGAGGGAAAGGTAGGCCGAATCGCTAACCGATCCGGCTTATAGCCGGTGGAGTTTTTATTGTATACACCCGCCGGTCTCACTCGCGAGTTGAATTCGTGACTTAAAACAAAGCAACGAAGAAAGTTCGTCATCTTGAACAAGGAAATTCCAAGACATTAATCACCTACATTTACGGAAAGCTCCTCGCTCAGCTCCTTCCCCCATGCCCATAATGCGCTGAGCGCCGGACCTGCAGAAAGACCGCGTTTCGTGATTTCATAGGCAACTTCCCTCACATTTCCAATACCGATGTTACGTTTAACCAGCCCCGCGTTTTCCAGATCCTTAAGGCGTTCGGTCAGCATTTTATCCGACATTGCTGGTATGAGCGCACGAAGTTCACCATAACGGTAAGAGCGATCCTTCAAGCGAGCAAGAATGACAACCTTCCATTTACCATTTAGCACATCCATCGCCAGCTCAACCGGGCAACAGTAGTTCTTTTTCAGTCTTTTCATGTACTCAATATTCTTAATCCTGTTTCATCTCTCAACGAACCACATGGTGCGTTGAGTAATTATAAAAGTGTTTATATCCTCCATCATCTTGCTTGATGGAGCTTAATGCATGGGTGAAGCTGACAATTATAGTGTTGAATACGTCCGCTATCGACTGAAACGCCACAAATCAATTGATCTTGTGCAGGCATATGAAGCTGCCAGTGAGCATTTACGCGCTGCACCCGAGTGTCTCGGTTATGAATTGAGCGAATGCGAGGAAGAGCAAGAGATATTTATTTTACGGATATTGTGGAGTTCAACGCAGGCACATGTGGAACGATTTCGGAAAGGACCTGAATTTCCACCTTTTCTGGCTATCGTTCTCCCTTTTATCGAAGAAGTAGAGGAAATGCGGCACTACGAAACGACGGAAGTGATATGGCGGCGTACATGATTGACGAATCAGATTTCAAAAGAGGATAAAGCCATGAAAATTGGAATTATAGGGGCTGGCAATGTCGGGACAGCATTTGCCAGGCAGTTAGGTAAAGCGGGGCATGAGATCATGTTGAGCTATAGCAGAGATGAAAAGGCCATGACCAAAGCTGCCAAGCAGTTCGGCGCAAAAACCGGTTCAGCAAAAGAAGCTGCTGCGTTTGGTGAGGTGGTGGTGTTGGCAGTTCCTTTCGCTGCAATCGAGGATGCGATCGCAGTTTCTGGCTCGCTCGATGGAAAAATACTCTGGGATTGCACGAATGCTCTAAAACCGGATTTAAGCGGCCTGGAAGTAGGTACAACAACTTCCTCCGGGGAAAAAGTGGCTACGCTCGCAACAGGTGCGCGTGTCGTGAAAGCTATTCCACCCTTTGCGGAGTTGATGCATAGCGACAATCCAACCATTGGCGGCAAGCCTCCCGGAGTATTTGTTTGCGGCGATGATGCGGCAGCAAAAGAGGTAGTGGTAAAGCTGGCAGCAGAGCTTCCGTCGACAGTCGTGGAAGCAGGACCGTTGGAAAATGCCCGCTACATTGAACCTGCCAGTTTCCTGTGCGTACGCCTTGCTTATGGCCTGGGTATGGGAAGCCGGATTGGATTAACACTACTGACAGAATAACCGACCGGTATCCGGTCCTCGGCAGATGGCAATTTACTATTGGAGAAAGTCTGGCGCATTCGGGTCGTTACGTTGCCGACCCAGCGGACGCCAAGTTCATACCGAAGCTAAAAGAACATATTCAAGGGCACACACTCATTCCAGCTCGACTCGTTGACGGAAAAAGTACGGCGTTTTTCCCAACCGGCCAACAGAAAAGAGGATTTATTTTATGAAGATTGCAGTTATTGGTGCGGGAAATGTGGGTTCGACGCTCGGACTTGCGTGGGCCAAGCGCGGTCATCAAGTGGTGTTCGGCGTGAGGAATCCTGTAGATGATCGCTATATGTCGTTGGCATCCATGCCCAATGTCGTAGTTGCCAGTAACCATGATGCTGTCAAAGGTACTGAGGTTGTGGCATTGGCAACGCCATGGTCAGCGACCCGCGATGCTGTTGAATCGTGTGGCATTCTGGAGGGCAAAACGATCATAGACTGCACGAATCCCGTCAGTCCGTACTTCACCGGACTTGTAATCGGACACGATACGTCCGGTGCCGAAAGCATTGCACAATGGGCGAATGGCGCAAACGTTGTCAAGGCTATGAACCAAATCGGTTTTGCATCGATGGATGCACCGAATTTTCCAGGTGGCAAACCCGTCATGTTTGTTTGTGGCAGCCATGGCACCAGTAAATCGACGGTGATCGATCTTGTCACGGAATTGGGATTCGAGGCTGTTGATGCCGGAAATCTGGAAATTGCCAGACTGCTCGAACCCCTTGCCATGCTTTGGATCCATTTGGCGGTTCGTCAAGGGCTGGGGAGAGAATTTGCTTTTAGTATCCTTCGCAAACACAGCAAGGAACAGAAAGATTGATTGTCGAAAGTCCTGGCTCGGTTGATAAAATCCGGTCATCAACCATTGAGACTATACGCTGGACTATCCAACATATCAGGAGCGTATTGGAAATACATTGGGGCGCACGGTCTTGCCTGTAATAACGCAGTCAACGTATTTGTGAATTTTATAACTGTCTGCTGACGTTGGATAAGGCGTTTGAAAAAGCCGATTGCAATCTGGCGGCCACGGTGTGCTCGCGTCTTGTTGCTGGGTATCCTGACACACAGGTCGATGCTGTCATGGTATCAGAGCGCTTGAACGGCATGGTGTTGATTTGCACCCAAAATTGACCCACTAGACGCGGATATTTGCATCGAATTTTGACCCACGTACAACCTGCCCTGCAGCGAAGGCTGCAGGAGACTTCAGGAGTGATAGACGTGGCGTTATTAAGTGTGATTCGAAGGTGGCATTTCCGTGAAGGGATGCCGATACGGGAGATATCAAGAAGGACGGGGCTGTCCCGCAATACAGTCCGCAAGTACCTGGCCAGTGGTATGGTGGAGCCGCGTTACCCCAAGCGCAATAGCCCATCCAAGCTGGACGATTACGAGCAAACTCTGACCAACTGGTTGTTTCGCGAGTCGAAGCGTCATCGCAAACAGCGACGTACCGTTCGGCAATTACATCGGGATCTGATGCAATTGGGTTACACAGGTTCCTACGACCGGGTCGCCGCCTTTGCACGCCAGTGGCGTGAGCAGCAGCAAGCAGCCAATTGTACCGCCGGCGGTCATGCGTTCGTGCCCCTGCAGTTCGCGCCTGGCGAGGCCTTTCAGTTCGATTGGAGCGAAGACTACGCCGTCATCAGCGGCACCCGCGCCAAACTGCAGATTGCCCACTTCAAGCTCAGTTACAGCCGTGCCTTCGTCCTGCACGCCTATCTGCTGCAGAGCCACGAGATGCTGTTCGATGCGCATTACCATGCCTTCTCCATGCTGGGCGGTGTACCAGAACGCGGCATATACGATAATATGAAGACCGCTGTCGACAAGGTAGGCCGAGGCAAGGAACGGTCCATCAACAAACGCTTTCAGGCGATGGTGAGCCACTACCTGTTCGAAGCGGAGTTTTGCAATCCTGCCGCCGGCTGGGAAAAGGGCCAGGTGGAGAAAGGAGTTCGCGATTCCCGTCATCGATTATGGCAGGATGCCCCGGCATTCGAGTCCCTGGAGGCCTTGAACAGCTGGCTGCAACAGCGTTGTCTGGCGCTCTGGCAGGAGTTGCCTCATCCTGAAGATAGAACGCGTACCATCGCCGATTACTGGCAGGATGAACAGCAACACCTGATGCCGCTGCCAGCGGCTTTCGATGGCTTCGTGGAGCACACCAAGCGGGTGAGTTCCACCTGCCTGATTGTTTTTGAACACAACCGCTACAGCGTCCCGGCGAGCTTTGCCAACCGCACCGTCAGCCTGCGTGTGTATACAGACCGTCTGGTCATCGTTGCTGAGGCCAACGTTGTGGCGGTACATGCGCGGGCATTCAGTCGCGACCGTAAAGCCGGCAGCGGGAAGACGATCTATGACTGGCGCCACTATCTGTCGGTCGTGCAACGCAAACCCGGTGCACTGCGTAATGGGGCACCGTTCAGCGAGCTGCCCGAGAATTTCCGTCAACTGCAGGAGATCCTTTTGCGTCGTCCCGGCGGAGATCGCGAGATGGTGGACGTGCTGTCGTTGGTGCTGATGCACGATGAGCGACTGGTTGAACAGGCCGTTACCGCAGCACTGGTGGTGGCGCATCCCTCCAAGCAGCATGTGCTCAACTGCCTGGGTCGGTTGAGCGACGCCCCGAGGCCACAGCCATTGACACCACCGGCAACGCTGAGACTGGTGATCGAACCTATTGCCGACAACCAGCGGTACGACCGGCTGAGGGGGCGCAATCGATGAATGCCGATGCCATGATCGCCACCCTGAAAACCCTCAAGCTGTTCGGTATGGCCGGTACTATTGCCGATATGGCGGACCAATCCTCTCCCGCTTACCGGCAGGCCGTTCCCGTGTTAGAGAGTCTGCTCAAAGCCGAGGTGGCGGAACGGGAGGTTCGCTCCATCAACTATCAGATGAAGGTCGCCAGGTTCCCCGCCTACCGGGATTTAGCGGGCTTCGACTTTACCCAGAGTACGGTCGATGAAGCACTGGTCCGCTCATTACACCGTTGTGAGTTTCTGGAAGATGCGCAGAATATCGTCTTTGTTGGTGGCCCCGGTACCGGAAAAACACATCTGGCCACTGCCATCGCTGTGCAGGCAATACAGCATCACCGTTACCGTGTCCGGTTCCTCCCCGTCATTGAGTTGGTCAATACCCTGGAGCAGGAGAAGCATGCTGGAAAACAGGGACGATTCGCCAACCGATTGGTGCATACCGACCTGGTGATACTTGACGAGCTGGGTTATCTACCGTTCAGCCAAGCCGGTGGCGCCTTGCTGTTTCACCTGATCAGCAGGCTGTACGAAAGAACCAGCGTCATTATCACGACCAATCTAAGCTTTTCCGAGTGGCCCTCGGTGTTCGGTGATCCGAAGATGACGACAGCCCTGCTGGATCGACTGACTCACCACTGCCATATCGTCGAGACCGGCAACGACAGTTACCGGTTCAAACAATCAGCCAGTAATCAGAGAGGGAGAAGAACTGGAAAAAGAAAAACAGAGTAGTTCATAATCCGACAACCTGGACGGGTCAGTTTTCGATGCAAATCCCGGGTCAGATTTCATTGCAAATCAACAATCCACGGGGCAATGCCAGGTATCCACGTTCAATTCGTCCACAGGAAATGAATCGGGGAATGCCGTGGGTCGAAAGGCGAAGCGCCTGTGTTTTAAAGAAAACCGGATTCGAAAAGCTGGCTAAACGCCTTAATCTCGCTAAAAGAGCACTTGGCAGCGCCTTTACCTCAAAGTAGATGTGGCTGGCCAGCGTTATCGTAATCTGTTGTGGCGGGTTTTCCAGAACCAGAGGCTTGGGTTTGGCTGTCACCTCCCAGGGCGGCAGGGTATCGGTAACGTCCTGCTCTGACATCAGGCTTGCATTGGGGGAAATCTTTGAAAGAAGTTGATTTAGCGCCAGTGTGGAAAGTTTTTTTATCTGCGAGAGGTGTTGCCATTGATCCTTAATGACGTGCAAATCTGCATCGACAAAAGAGCTATTGCCCGTTTGTCTGGCTTCGCGCTGTAGTGGTAATGCAATCAAATTGCCAAATCCTCCTTCAGGCAGAATGTCCTGATTGGGAAATAATCTGTCATAGGAGTCGAAAGACAGGTTTGGATAAACCTCCATCGCTTTATCACGCAGACCAAATCCCAGCAAGCGTGCTTCATTGGCAGGCGCCTTGTCATCGAAAAATATCCACAAGTGTGCGCCATTCCCGGAGCGCGAAATCTCGACTGCGTGAGGTATGCCATATTCTGTACAAGCTTTGGACATCGCTTTTACTTCGTCTTGCCAGCTTCCTTTATCGAAATCGGCAGCCAACAAATAGCAGGTATTGTCGTGGAGCAATGGATACAGGCCCACAACCTGTTGTCCCGCAAGGTGACGATAGATGATTTGATCGGTTAATTCGCTGAACTGGCGGTGTGTGCAGCCAAGACATTTGATCCTCGGTTTGTTGCAGACACCCTGAACCCACTCATTGTCACAGGCTAAGGAATAGCCACTTCGTCCTTGTTGGTTTTGCCAGCGATTGGCAAAAATATCGGTGCGGCCACGAAACAGATTTCTGAAAATTGCTATCTTTTGTTCCGGGGAAAAGGAATCTGAAGTGGAAGGTGCTGGCCTCGATTTTTACAGTTTTGCTCTGAGTGCGATGAGCCGCTGCTTTTCCCGTTCAAGCTCAGCCAGCCTCGAATCGATAGCGGAGAGATCATGAAAATTATCTCCGCTGCGATTTTGATCAGGCATGAACTTGAGGTGGTTTGATCAGCGACTCAGCCGGAATACCCAATCCTTCGTGGAGCTTCCAGATCATCTTCAAAGTCAGCGAGCGCTTGTGATTCAGGATCTCGTAAACGCGATTACTTTTGCCGATCATCGGCTCAAGGTCTTTTACGGTTAAGCCCTTGCGTTCCATCTCGAACTTGATTGCCTCAACAGGATCGGGCAAATCCATCGGGAAATGCTTGGCTTCATAAGCCTCAATAAGCGTGACCATGACATCCAGCTTTTCGCCTTCTGGAGTGTCTGGTTCAGCCATCATCAGGCTTTCAACTTCATTTAATGCCGCGCGGTAGTCGGCATCAGTTTTAATCGGTTTGATGTCCATGGTTAATCCTCCGGCAGCTAAATGGTTTGAACATCAATCTTGTCGTACTGCATATGGGTGCCAATAAAGCGGATGTAGACAACCCGGTAGGCATAGTTGATCCACACGACGAGTCGATACTTGTTCCCTGCGATATTGAAAACCACTCGGCCATCTTTAAGGATGCTGGCATTTCTGAAGTCCTGCTTTACCTCGGCAGGCGAACTCCAGTCGGCTTGCAAGGCATGACGGTACCAGGCCAAAGTTGGCTCCTTTGCATCCTGATATTCCGGGCTCTCTTCCCAGAAGGCTTTCAGGGTCGACAGTGCGATGATTCTCATGTGTCCGATATAGTAGTCCCAAAATGGGACTACCGCAACAATTTTTAGCTACACTGATATTTTGGCTGACCTCATCAGCATGGATGTCCTCGTGAAGTAGTGTTCCAATGTGACGTTCAGTGCTTACGGGTTTGTGGGAAAAATGAAACTTTTTGAAGAGATTTCTGAGCATGGTATTTTTCATGGTGTTTCCGCGTGCTGAACCGTAAAAAGTAGCAATACCATGAGTGGCGGATTGGCGTAATCATGGTATCAGCGGTCGGCACTTAGATATCGCCTTTTGAACGATCGTGGCGTGATTTAGGGTTATAAACACGCCAAAAATATATATAATATGGCGTGAATAAGTGCTAATATCGCGCCATGAAGTGGATATGGCAACAGCCCGACTGGCCGGATTTTCGCTATGACAAGAGCGCACTCGAAGATCGGGAGCTTGCATTTCGCATAAATTCGGAGCGCCTGGCAGGCAGCTTTTATGCACTTCCCATGGCGTCTCAAGAAGATGCCACGATCGACTTGATGCTTTCCGAGGCTATCAAAACCAGCGCCATCGAAGGCGAGGATCTGGACAGGGCGTCGGTCAGGTCGTCACTACTCTCCTTGATTACATCGGACGCACTGCCGGACAACGCTGATCAAAAAGCAGCAGGAGCTGCCTCGCTGCTGGTGGACGTACGCAAGAGCTGGCAAATATCCCTGTCGCATGACCTGCTGGGTAAATGGCAATCCATGGCGGTCCCGGAACAGCGCTACACGCCTATTTTACGAGGCGCATACCGCAACGATCCTTCGCCAATGCAAATTGTGAGCGGGCCTTATGGTCACGAAAAGGTTCACTATGAAGCCCCACCAGCGGCTCGGGTGCCTGATGAAATGGCGAGATTCCTGGACTGGTATAATCAGACCAGCCCTTCGGATAGGGATAAGGAAATACCTGGGATTACCCGGGCAGGAATTGCGCACCTCTGGTTCGAAGTGGTTCATCCTTTCGATGATGGGAATGGACGAGTTGGCAGGGCGATTGCTGACCGTGCGCTTTCACAGTGTCTCGGCTATCCGACCACGGCTTGTCTTGCTACGGCGATAGAAGGGGATAAAAAGACCTATTACCTGCAACTGGAAAAAGCGAGCTGTGGAAGTCTGGATGTTGACACCTGGCTTGATTACTTTGCCGATAGGGTCATCAAGGCACAGGAAATTGCCAGGGAAGAAGTGGACTTCGTACTGGCCAAGACACGATTCTATGAAGCCTATGGTGATCAACTGAACGACCGGCAGGCCAGGATGGTGTCGCGGGTATTTGCTGAAGGTCGAAAGGGTTTTGAAGGTGGGATAACCACCAGAAAGTATGAAGCGATCACCAAGTGCCCCAACCGAACGGCCAGCCGGGATTTATCAGACTTGGTTGCAAAGGGGGCCACAATCCCGTTACCAGGTGGTGGCAGAACGACCCGTTATGAGTTGAACGTTGCCGAACCGGTCGGATTTGGTTTCGGGAAGAAATAATTTACTGTGTAAGCAGGTGGTTTTTGTGTTGATTGGCAGGAATTTCTGAGCATGGTATTACCGTTTATCAGGAAAATAAGCCATTGAATATAAAAAAGATAAATGGCTTATTTACATTCGAGTGGGAGTAGCCGGCACTGGCAGGCAATGACTGGCACTGGCTGGCATTTCGGCTGAGGGTTAAAGAACTTTCCGCTAAGCGATAGACTGTATATAAACACAGTATCGCAAGGACGACCTGAGCGTTAGCGAAGAAGTGCTGAATGAAACCCGAAGGGGTTCTACAGTGCGCGGATCATGCCTCATGCGGTGGCCAGGGCAGATGAACGCAAGAAGCTAGAGCGTCTGTGCCGCTACATCTGCCGCCCGGCGGTATCCGAAAGCGGCTGTCGCTGACGCCCAATGGCAACATCCGTTACCGGCTAAAGACGCCCTACCGGGATGGCACGACCCACGTCACCTTCGAGCCGCTCGATTTCATTGCCCGGCTGGCGGCGCTGGAGCCGAAGCCGCGCGTGAACTTGACGCGCTTCCACGGCGTGTGTTTGCGCCCAACAGCAAGCATCGCGCCCTGGTGACGAAGCCTGCGCGGAGCAAGGGCAACAAGGCCGGGGCAGCCGATGAGCCGTCAACACCCGCTGGGCGGCGAGCGTCGATGAGGTGGGCGCAGCGGCTCAAGCGTGTTTTCAACATCGACATCGAGATCTGCAGTGCCTGCGGCAGCGCCATGAAGCTGATTGCCTGTATTGAAGATCCGATAGTGATCAAACAGATTTTCGATCGCCTGAAGCACAAAGACCAGGCCAGTGAGTCCGGGGCGCAACCCGAAAGCCGGGCGCCGCCCGCTGAGTCGCCCACGGGCTGCTTGGCTGACGAGCCCGAAACCAACGGTTCAAATCAAAAAATACTGCGACACCGCCGCGGCAGGACTTCGTTGTGCCGGAGGACGGGACTGGCGCTGATAGATGGTGAGAAGGATTTGAGCGAAGTCCCTTCGTCGCAAACGCGCTCGAAACCGAAAGCGTTGAAACATTACGAGGCATCCAGTGCAGATCGAAACATCGCCATTGTCAAAGCTTACCGGAGTGGTGGGTATACTTTGAAAGAGATCGGTGAGTACTTCCATTTGCACTATTCGACAGTGAGCGGGATCATCAGACCCCACGAATCAAAGACCTGACCCTTTTATCTTTTAGCTTATCATCCGCGCATGAAAAACCCCGCCGAAGCGGGGTGTCGTTGAGGGCCTTGGATTATTCTTATACGGCTTTCGTACTGCGCTGCCGCCTGTAGCCGATACCGGCCAGGCCGAGGCCCATCAATGCGAGGGTGGCGGGTTCCGGTACCTGCTGCCGGAGTACCCACTGACCGGAGAAGGCCACATTTCCGACGTCCTGGACGCTGATGGCGTTGCCTCGTACATTAAGTGCCTCGAAGCTAGTTGCAAAGCAGATATCTCCGCTATTCTGGCTTGCACACTGCGTATTCCCACTTAAGGTGGTAAACGCGGTCAAAGCAGTGCCAGCAGCATTGAAGGTCCAGGTAAGATCGCTTAGCGGATTAGCTCCTACCAAGCCGCTCAGCAACCATGGACCCGCACCGGGATCACCACCGGAGATCGTGGACTGAAAGAAAAAATCCAGTATCTTCCCAGTACCATCAGAAAATGTAGCTCCAGGGGAATATGCGGAGTTATCAAACTCAACAAAGCCGCCAAACACTCCACCTGGATCAGTGCAAGATGCAGGATCGTCGCATTGCCAGTCGAAAAACACGCTGGCACTCGCCATATTTCCGTATGATAACGCCGCTATAAAAAAAATGCTGGCGAGAAATCGCATGCCGTCTCTCATTTTTCATTACCCCTTAGTTATCGAAGAGAAGATGAACAGGGGAGCAAACGCATTTTGATCTATCGAGAACCAAATTTTGCCTCCCGGATTTGTTTAGTAGGTTGAATTCGTACCCGACACTTCGATACTTGTGAAGCAATGCAAAAAACATACCTATATCACTAGCCGCTGGAAAGAAGATCTTTTTGTATTTTAGGGGCTTTTTTGCGCAATAATAATCCAACTCATTGATTTACTTATTATAATACCGGATAAGCTCAAGCTGGGTTGATAGTAATACTTTATGGAGCAATGGCTTGGTTCTGACTGAAAACTGAAATTATGTCCCCGAAATGTCATATAGAGAGCCCACGAAATAGTTTTTTGTAAAAATATCTGACACTTCCGAGTTTGGACTTTGGGCAAACAGCTATGGTCACCACAACGTGGGCGGCCTGCCCGACTACATGAAGCTGGCGCTGATCGAGCCGCTGCGCGAACTGTTCAAGGATGA
>JAGRGQ010000310.1 GCA_020445405.1 Gammaproteobacteria bacterium
AGAAAATTCTTCGCGGTATTGATTGCGATCCGGTAGAGCCAGGTGTAGAAGGCGCTTTCGCCGCGGAAGTTGGGCAGCGCCCGGTAGGCTTTGATAAACGCTTCCTGAGTCACGTCCAAAGTTTCGCTCTGATCCCGAATGTAACGCGATACCAGATTAATGATCTTCTGCTGATATTTGAGCACCAGCAGGTCAAATGCCCTCTTGTCGCCTCGCTGTACCCGCGAAACCAACTCCTGGTCTACTTCCCGCTCGCCCATCCAGGCGTACCCCCTGTCTCTGGCAAGCTAACTACCCGGTCCACTCTGGTTGACCCTTTGATTTTGGATAAGTTCTGTCGCATCCGGGATTTTTTCTGTTCTCGTTGTCCGCAAATTGCGCTAGGATCGCCAGGTTGGAAATGGCACTCCTGACGCCCCGATCGCCGCTGGGATCAGGCGCCCGATTATGACCCCTCACCGGGATTCCGGCAAATATCTGGCAGCGTTATGAACGTTAGAAAATTGGATGTATT
>JAGRGQ010000311.1 GCA_020445405.1 Gammaproteobacteria bacterium
ACCCGCGGGGATGACCCGGACAGATTGAACACCTCCTGCATCCCGTTATAGTGTTCCCCGCACCCGCGGGGATGAACCGACTGCCGCCAGCGAATCGGTTGCACTGGCCCGGTGTTCCCCGCACCCGCGGGGATGAACCGTAATGACACTCAGCAAATGGGAGCGCGGAGAGGTGTTCCCCGCACCCGCGGGGATGAACCATTACAGGCGCGTTCGATGACGGCGGCATATTCGTGTTCCCCGCACCCGCGGGGATGAACCGGGACATACAGCCACGACAGACCCGGGTGTCTGGTGTTCCCCGCACCCGCGGGGATGAACCGACATTACAATAGAGTGTAACGTTCAGGGCTGGGTGTTCCCCGCACCCGCGGGGATGAACCGGTAAATCCGCTTACCCACAGGGTGATTACGCCGTGTTCCCCGCACCCGCGGGGATGAACCGGACGAAACAGTGCGTGGGGTCATAGGGTAGATGTGTTCGCACCCCCCACCGGGATGAACAAAAG
>JAGRGQ010000312.1 GCA_020445405.1 Gammaproteobacteria bacterium
CTCCGCCATTGCCGAAATCGCAAGCGAAGAAATAAATGTCTCGACAGTGGAGAACCACGTCGAAGCCCAGTAGCCCGGGATCAACCAGTTCCAGGTCAACGAGAAGGCTGGGTTCACGTTCGCAACTGCGTTGCGCGCGCTGCTGCGCCAGGATCCGGACGTCCTGATGGTGGGCGAGATTCGAGACCTGGAGACCGCAACGATTGCCACGCAGGCTGCTCTGACCGGACACCTGGTGCTCTCCACGTTGCACACGAATGATGCGGTTTCTGCGATCACGCGCATGGTGAACATGGTGATCGAACCGTATCTCGTCGCAGCCATGTTGCGTGGTGTGTTGGCACAGCGACTGGTCCGCAAGATCTGTCCGCATTGCAAGGGCCCGACGGAACCGATTGAATCTGTGCGCACAATGGTCGCCGAGGTGCTGGGCAAGGAGCCCAAGTTCTTCGAGGGCAAGGGCTGCGGGCGCTGCCATGGCTCAGGTTATGCCGGTCGGCTCGGCATTC
>JAGRGQ010000313.1 GCA_020445405.1 Gammaproteobacteria bacterium
AGAGATAGAACGGGTAGCCCGCCAGGGGCAGGGTTTTGCGCAACAGATCGATGTCGACCCGCCCATGGTGCTGGTAGTTGCCGCCTTCGCGATCACCTTCCAGCGGCTGGCTGAAGCAGAGGTGCAGATGGAAGTTGGGGTGCTGTTGTTCCAGGGTCCTCAATCGCTGTGACATGATGGCTTCGCGACTGTTGCGAGCACCGTAGAAGAGCCAGATCTCGCGTTCGCTGCCAATCGCCAACAGGTGTTCGAGCATGCTCAGCATCGGCGTGATGCCGATGCCGCCGCCTATCAGCACCAGTGGCCGGTCACTCTCCTGGTCCAGATGGAACTGGCCGGCCGGCGCCTTAATCTGCAGGCGACTGCCTTGTGTGATCTGGTCATGAAAATAGTTGGAACTGCGCCCCGGTGGCAAACCGGTTTCGTTACTCGGGGAAAGTACCCGTTTGATGGTCACCCGGTAGTAGTCAGGCCGTGGCCGATCGGAAAGCGAGTAGCAGCGGGTAA
>JAGRGQ010000314.1 GCA_020445405.1 Gammaproteobacteria bacterium
GATTTCAATGCCACCAATCCTACGCCGGTATCCGGAGGACGCAGCAGCCTGTTACAGCAGACAATCACCCATGAGACGTATACCGATAGCCAGGGCAACTCCTGGTTAAGCGATGGCGTCAACAATAGTGCAAATCCGTTCCCATGGGACCTGAGGGCAAGTACGGAGACCAGCATAAATTGGGCCAGCCACAAGGGGTGGTACATCGATCTGAAGTCGCCGCTCTCGTTCCGGGGCTGGGAGGGAGAACGGGTCGTCAGCGCTCCGTTACTGCGTGATGGAAGGGTGATTTTTCAAACCATGATCCCGAACCTGGATCCCTGCGAATACGGTAGTACCCATTGGTCGATGGAGCTATCTGCAGCTGACGGCTCACGCTTGGATGTAACGCCATATGATCTGAATGCCGATGACGTGTACAACGAAAACGATTATGTGGAGATATGGACGCTTGATCAGAATGGAAATCCAATAAAAACAGATATTCCGGTGTCCGGAAAGCGCCT
>JAGRGQ010000315.1 GCA_020445405.1 Gammaproteobacteria bacterium
TATAGTCATCGTTTAACAAAATCACTTTGTAAAGAGGCGGTCGCTTCAGTTTTGGCTTTGCCTCCTGGAGGGTCAGATCGCCGCCGGGGTCCTGTCTCTTAGTGTTACTCATAATGTTGAATATTAGCTGATAAAGTTCGCCGCAAAAGAGGATTTGAATAATGACAACATGGGCGTCTCCCGCTGAAAAATAACATCAAAACACCTCCTCCCCAACCCCAGATAGGTAAGATTTTGTTGCATGGGCGGAAAACGTCTCGAAGTGGATGATCCTTAATGCACAATATTTGACCAATTCTTGCCGATGGCTATACTTTATAGTTACATGGGGCACTGAGTTTAATAATACAAGACTGAAAAAGTCTGAACTCCCATGTGATTCGGGTGCTTGTTTTTTGTGGATAGTCACCAAACATTTTTTGTATCCAATATCTACGCTGGCCCCGAATACAAGGTCGTACATGATGCGGTATATGCGAGGAGTAGAGGAGTACTGATATGTCT
>JAGRGQ010000316.1 GCA_020445405.1 Gammaproteobacteria bacterium
GACCGGTGGAACGCGGATTCGCTCAATTTCTGATGGTCTTTCTGGGAGTCATGCTGCTTGGATTCATCTGTATCAAGCCAAAAATCCGTATGGCCATACTTGCCATCGGTTTTGCCGGGATCACGGCCTGGATGTATCTGTCGGTGTATGGTGAGAACGGGTTCAACATGCAAAACGACGGCTACGTGGAGGCACTGCTGACCTCTCTGGATCAGGAGGCGACCGGTGAATCTGGCGGCGAAATAGTGATCGGCGGCATCGTCGGGGCGCTGCGCCAGTCGCTGGAGCAATCGGGAGTGCAGGTGGTGCTGCCGAGCGAACGGACCGGTGCGGTGGATAAAAACTCGGACAAAGCCCAGCTCATCGAGCAGTTGCGCATCAACTATGAAAAGGATCTCGAACGAGGCCGTGTGAGCGAACCGTGGAACGGCAGCACCTTTCAGGTGATGGCTTGGCATTACGCCAAAAGCCTGGGGCGTTACTTCAACAATCAGGCAGAGATC
>JAGRGQ010000317.1 GCA_020445405.1 Gammaproteobacteria bacterium
TTCGGCCTGATCGTCGATGGCGCGGTGATCATCATCGAGAACTGCCTGCGCCGATTCGGCGAACGCCAGCACGAACTCGGCCGCCTGCTGAGCCGCGAGGAACGCTTCGACCTCACCGCTGAGGCCACCGCCGAGGTGATCCGGCCCAGCCTGTTCGGCGTCGCCATCATCACCGCGGTCTATTTGCCGGTATTCGCGCTCACCGGGATCGAGGGCAAGATGTTCCATCCGATGGCCTTCACGGTGATGCTGGCACTGACCTCGGCCATGCTGCTGTCGCTGACCTTTGTGCCGGCAGCGGTGGCGGCCTTCCTGGGTGGCCGCGTGCAGGAGAAGGAGAACCGCCTCCTGCAATGGGCGCGGCGGGCCTACGAGCCGGCACTGAACTGGGCACTTCGGCTGCGCTGGGCGGTGCTGGCGGGCGCGGCGGTCTTGGTCGTGCTCAGTGGGATGCTCGCCAGCCGCATGGGCTCGGAGTTCATCCCCAGCCTCGATGAAGGCG
>JAGRGQ010000318.1 GCA_020445405.1 Gammaproteobacteria bacterium
GTCGACCTTGGACTCGACACGGGTGTCGATGTGTTTGCCGCGGCCGAGCAGCACCTGGGCGACGTGCTCGAGCTCGAAGCTTTCGAAGCTCCAGAATGCAGCGCGAAGCAGCTCGATACCGTCCAGCGCAACCCGGCCAGGTAGCCGTGCCACGCTCGGACCGTCGTTCTGCGCGGAGGTCAGGATCGTCGCGTGCTCGCCGCCGCGGCCGAAATCGAAGCCTCGGCCGAGCCGTCTGCAACGTTTCTCGAGGAAATCCAGATCGAAATTGACCAGATTCCAGCCCAGGATCAGGTCCGGATCGGTGAGTTGCAGCCAGTCGAAGAATGCATCGAGCAGGGCGCGTTCGTCACCATGGTGACTGACCTTGGCACCCGCGCAGGCCACCGGCTGATCGCCCAGCACGAAGACCCGGGCCTGGTCCGGAGCAGCGGCGGCGATGCTGTACAACCTTCCGTCCAGACCCTCGGTCTCGATGTCCAGCGAGATCCATGACAGCCTT
>JAGRGQ010000319.1 GCA_020445405.1 Gammaproteobacteria bacterium
GACGGGGAAGTGGTAAGACGTGCTGATCCTCATATTGGATTATTGCATCGCGCAACCGAAAAACTCGCGGAAAACAAGACCTATCTTCAATCTGTTCCTTATATGGATCGGTTGGACTATGTGTCCATGATGGTCAATGAGCATGCATATGTCATGGCTATCGAAAAACTGTTGCAGATAGAGGTGCCGATCAGGGCGCAATACATTCGTGTCATGTTTGATGAGATCACGCGGATTTTGAATCATTTGCTGTGGATTGGAGCGCATGCGCTGGATGTTGGTGCAATGACCATGTTTCTCTATGCGTTTCGTGAAAGAGAAGATCTTATGGACTGCTACGAAGCGGTATCAGGTGCGAGGTTGCACGCCGCCTATTATAGACCGGGAGGGGTGTATCGCGATCTGCCTGACACCATGCCACAATATCAGTCTTCAAAAATACACAATGAAAAACAGACACGTATAAGAAATCAGGCCAGAGAAGGCTCGCTTCTGGATTTC
>JAGRGQ010000031.1 GCA_020445405.1 Gammaproteobacteria bacterium
CATGGTCGGTGTGTTCGCGTCGCTGGATGCAATGCTCTTCTACGTCTTCTGGGAGGCGATGCTGATACCGATGTTCCTGATCATCGGTGTCTGGGGCGGTCCAAACCGGGTCTACGCTACGATCAAGTTTTTCCTCTATACATTTTTCGGGTCGGTGTTCATGCTGGTCGCGCTGATCTACATGTACTTCCAGTCCGGTTCCTTCGACATACTGGCTTTCCACGATCTCAAACTTGGATTGAGGGAACAGATTCTGATCTTCATCGCCTTTCTGCTGGCATTCGCGGTCAAGGTGCCGATGTGGCCGGTGCATACCTGGTTGCCGGATGCACATGTTGAGGCGCCCACCGGCGGATCGGTTATCCTGGCGGCGATCATGCTTAAAATAGGTGGCTACGGTTTCCTGCGTTTCAGTCTGCCGATTTCGCCCGACGCGAGCCATCAGCTCGATTGGCTGATTATCAGTCTCTCTCTGATCGCGGTTGTCTACATCGGCTTTGTCGCACTGGTGCAGCAGGATATGAAGAAGCTGATCGCCTATTCTTCAATCGCGCATATGGGTTTTGTAACGCTGGGATTTTTCATTGTATTTACCATTGCCGCCAATCCCAATGCGGAAACCGGTGCGATGCTCGGCATTGAGGGAGGCATGGTGCAGATGGTCTCCCATGGCTTTATCTCGGCGGCCCTGTTCCTCTGCGTCGGGGTGCTTTACGATCGGATGCACAGTCGCGACATCTCGGCTTATGGCGGTGTTGTAAACACCATGCCGCTCTTCGGCGGTTTCATGGTATTTTTTGCCATGGCAAACGCGGGACTGCCCGGTACATCCGGCTTCGTCGGCGAGTTCATGGTTATTCTCGCAAGTTTTCGCGCCGACTTCTGGTATGCGTTTCTTGCCGCGACCACGCTCATTCTAGGCGCTGCCTATACCCTGTGGATGGTGAAGCGTGTGGTATTTGGCGAAGTTGCCAACGACAATGTCGCCGCGTTGCAGGATATCGGCAGCCGGGAGTTACTGATACTCGGCTCCCTGGCACTGGCGGTTCTGATGCTCGGCCTCTGGCCCGGACCCCTGGTGGAGGTGATGGACGCCTCGATCGCCAACCTGTTGAAGCACATCGCCGTTTCTAAGCTCTGATGCGGCCCGTAACGAGATAAGTTTCCATGCCATTTGAGATGCCCAGCCTGATACCGGTCCTGCCGGAACTCTTTCTCCTCACCATGACCTGTGTGATTCTGGTGGTGGACCTTTTTCTGAAAGAGGAGCAGCGGGTCATAAGCTATGGATTGACGCAGGTCAGCCTGTTGCTGGCGGTCTGTATCGTGTATCTGACATCGGGATCCGGCGCCGAAGTGATTTTTTATGGCAGCGTGATTCGCGACCCGATGGGCGATGTACTGAAAGTGGCTATTTATCTCATTTGCACCGGCGTTTTTCTCTACTCGAAGGATTATCTTCTCGACCGCAGCCTGTTCAAGGGCGAATTCTACGTGCTTGGCCTGTTTGCAGTGCTCGGTATGACCGTGATGGTCTCGGCCAACAGCTTTCTGACCGTCTATCTGGGGCTCGAACTGCTGGCGCTGTCGCTCTATACCCTGGTTGCATTTGATCGCGACAGTAAAGCCGGTTCAGAAGCCGCAATGAAATACTTTGTCCTCGGAGCCTTGGCATCGGGCATGCTGCTTTACGGCATCTCCATGATCTACGGAGCAACCGGCTCCATCGAGTTCCAGCCGGTGGCCACTGCAGTGGCCGAAACGGGAATGGACAATATGGTGCTGGTGTTCGGGCTGGTGTTCGTCGTGATCGGGCTCGCGTTCAAATTCGGTGCCGTTCCGCTGCATATGTGGGTACCGGATGTCTATCATGGAGCGCCGACCGCGGTGACGCTGTTTATCGGCAGTACGCCCAAGATCGCTGCGTTTGCGCTTGCCATGCGCCTGCTGGTGGATGGACTGGCGCCGCTGCATGCAGACTGGCAGGGGATGCTGGTCATTCTGGCGGTGCTTTCGATGGCGCTGGGCAATGTCATCGCTATAGCGCAGAGCAACATCAAACGAATGCTGGCCTATTCCACCATCTCCCATGTCGGTTTTATCCTGCTGGGGATTCTGGCGGGCACCAGTAAGGGTTACACGGCAGCCATGTTCTACAGCATCGTCTACGCGATCATGGCGCTTGGCGGATTCGGCATCGTGATGCTGCTCAGCCGGCGCGGGTTCGAAGCAGAGAACCTGGAGGATTATAAAGGGCTGCACGACCGCAGTCCCTGGTTCGCGGCCATGATGCTGTTGCTGATGTTCTCGATGGCCGGCGTTCCGCCGACCGTAGGTTTCTTTGCCAAGATGTTCGTTCTGGAAGCGGTGATCAGCATCGACATGACGTGGCTCGCGCTGGTCGGCGTATTCTTCTCCATCATCGGCGTCTACTACTATCTGCGCATCGTCAAGTTGATGTATTTCGACAAGCCGATCGATGATACGCCGTTGACCGCGAGCCTGGATACCCGCATCGCGCTCTCGGTGAACGGTCTGATGATGCTGGCACTGGGCATGTTTCCCGCAGCGATTCTCTCCCTCTGCGCCGCAGCCATCGGCGCGGCGTAAGCTGTGCTGACTCCTTGGTGTACTGTTCGAATGAGCGGCATCCGTAACGCTTCGGCAATTCGGGCTTCAGCAGTTCTGAGTCGCTTTTCACGCGATCATTGATGGTTCGCAGCAGATAGAACGCTTAATTACCCCAGCTGGCTGCGTGTTGTACTCTATTATTGCCTGGGCATCTAAAACGATTCCCGAAAGTACTTGCGAAATGCATACCCGGACGGTACTATGCGCATCCACAGCTGCGGGGTGGAGCAGTCTGGCAGCTCGTCGGGCTCATAACCCGAAGGTCGGAGGTTCAAATCCTTCCCCCGCTACCAACTTGAAAAATCACTTAACTCTGCTCATAAGTGATTGAAAAAAAGGCTTTCTGATTTTTTCAGAGAGCCTTTTTTGTTTATGCGACAACTCTCAATGCGAGCGGGGAAGCGGAACGCCACCCCGAAGGCGCAGGCCAACACCCGTCTCCCCGGTTTTTGCAGCCGCACCAATTACTGTTCGGTTTCCCAGGATGGCCGCAACGCGTGCATTAGGCCACGCATTCACGAGAAGTGGAAGATAAAGCCCAGGAGCGGGTTTTATGTACAACCCGGTTTTCCGGACCACAGGAATTTGCTTTTACAGCTGGCGCGTTTCGAGGCCGGCATGCAAGCGCTTGACGATCAAAATTGCGCGCCCTTTTATAGACGGCGACGAACATTTCGCGGCCAGGTCAAAGAGTTCCTGATCTTTTCGAATCTTCGGCACAAGCGCACTGCCCAAGGCAGACTGACCTTCCGTTTGCGACAGCCTCTGTTCAGCTTGAACAGGACCACTGTGGCGAGCCGATCCGATAGAGAATTGAACGAGTGCTTTTGCCGGTCTCGGCTCAGGGATTCGGCTGCGCGGTGTTGCTCGGCTTTTGGCCGGTTTGGATGTGGCGTTTATTGCAATGAGAGACGAGCATGCATCGTCCGCTTTGATGGATCGCTGCACGGATCAGAATGCGCTGGCCAAAGCCCCGATCATCATTCGGAGTGACTCAATTTTCTGCCATGGACGGCTACAACCTATAGCTGGCATCGGCGATACCGGCTGCGGAGTGCGTAAACGTCGTTTGCCCGCGTTTGCCTGCTCACCAGCGCCGGTTGATCGTGTAGTCGCCCGATTGGCGGGCGAACGGTAACATCAGCATACCCGGCAGCCTCTCCACCTGCCGAGGATCGCGGAAGCCGTCCAGACCGATCTTCATCTCCGTATGCCCTTCCGGGGGTTGCGCCACGTAGGTGCCGAACAGCCGGTCCCACCAGGGCAGACTGAAGCCGAAGTTGGAGTTGGTCAGCGGTGCCTGAACCGAATGGTGGATCCGGTGCATGTCCGGCGTGACCAGAAGCAGCCGCAGGTACCGGTCGATTTTTTCCGGAAGATAGATATTGCCGTGATTGAACATCGCGGTAGCATTCAGCACCACTTCGAAAATCACCACCGCCACCACCGGCGGGCCCAACACTGCTATAGCGGCGAATTTGATCAGCATCGAGAGGATGATCTCGAGGGTATGGAAGCGGTTGCCGGTGGTGACGTCGTAATCGAGATCGGCATGGTGCACCCGATGCAGACGCCACAGTATCGGTAGCGCGTGGAACATCACGTGCTGCAGGTAGATCACGAAATCCAGCGCGATCACGGCGACTGCGACGGAGAGCGTCAGGGGCAGGGTGTAGTGGTTGAGCAGCCCCCAACCCTGCTGCTGGGACAGCATCGCCATGCCCGCCGCGGCAGCGGGAAACAGCAGGCGCAATGCGATGGCGTTGAGCAGCAAAAGGCCAAGATTGTTGGTCCAGCGAAGCCGCTTGGAGACGGTGAGCTGGCGTCGGGGGCGGAGGATCTCCCATGCCGCGATCAACGCAAAAAAGCCGCAGAAAAGGCTCAGGCGAATCGGCAGCTCATGTCCGATAATCCAGCTGTCCCAATTCGTCAACCGTTCTCCTCCAGCGCATTTCCGCTCTGTTTTCTATATTCTATTATTCAACAATACTATTGAATAATAGAATTAAACCAGGGGTAACGAGTCAATCGCCGCTTGTAAACCGTTCTTCTCAATCAGTGAGCGTGTTGCCAGGGATATGACGGGTCTGGGATGGCTGGTGGCGTTGCTGGAGATGCGTCCGTCCGGGGAGTATCACGCCGGCCACCTGCCGGGGGCAATCTACATTCCGTGAGTGAGCCGGAGAAGCGTCCCGTGAACCGGAGCGCACGAAGGAGATTGTCGGCTATACTGCCGTCGCCCTTACCCTCTCCCCGCTTTCGACGTCGTGGCAAGCGTGCGGCTGCAGGAGGACATGCGAGACGCCTGGATGGGGGGCTGCTGAACGGAGACTGCGGGGAGTGCCGGTGGAGGTCTCCAGAGAGGGCGGCATGGCTCTCCGAGATTAAATGGCGAAATCGGTGTTTGAAGCACAGCGAGAGTGGATGACAAAATGGAAGACGGCTGCCGCTACCGGACTTTATCGCATTGCCTGGTGCTGGGACTCCTCTCTGCATCGGCCCTGCCGGGACAACTCTGGGCGGAGGTCGTCGTTGGCGTCGGGGAACCGACCGGTCTGCGAACCTGGGAATGGAGAGAGCAGGGTATTTCGATTCAACTGGTGCAGCGTACACCGGATCAGACGCGGGCTTTTTTCCAGGGTCGTGGTTTCTCATCCGGAGATGCGGATACCATCGCGCTGGCGTGCGTGTTTCAAACCATCTTCCGCAACGATGGGATGCAGCCATTGACCTACGATCTGAATGCGTGGCAGATCACCCACCATGGTGACAGCTTTCCTCTCCAGACCAGGGAGCGATGGGAGCAGAAGTGGCTGGACCGGGCGGTGAAACCGGCGGCCCGGATTGCTTTTCGCTGGTCACTGCTGCCCACCCGTCAAAGCTTTGAGCCGGGCGACTACAACTGGGGTATGACCAGTTTCGGTTTGCCGCCCGGCGCCGCGTTCGACCTCTCTCTTATACTGATGGTCAATGGCAGATCCGTCAGCGCCGAGATTCCGGCTGTCGTCTGCGCGCCCGATCTTCCATGAGGAAATGCCCAATGTTAAGACCGGTGCTGGCCATGATCATCGCTCTCTTTGCGACGCTCAGCAGCGCCCAGCAGGCGGGCAAAGGGCTGACCACAGTGCCCGACAGGATGCCGGCACCGGATTTTGTACTGACGGATATGGATGGCAACAAACATCGGCTTTCGAACTATCTGGGTCAGGTGGTGATAATCAATTTCTGGGCCACCTGGTGCCCGCCCTGCAGAGCGGAGATGCCCTCCATGCAGCGCGCCTGGGAACAGCTGGAAAAAGAGGGGATCATGATGCTCGGTATCGACGTGGGGGAGGATGAGGAGACCATTTTTCAGTTTTCCGCGTACTATCCGGTGGCGTTCCCGTTGCTGATGGATCGGGATTCGGGCGTTATCAATCAATGGCCGGTACGCGGGCTACCGACGACTTTCGTGGTGGATCCCGGGGGCAGGATCGTCTACCGCGCCATCGGTGGAAGAGAGTGGGATGATCCTGAGCTGCTGGCGTTGGTCAGAGCCCTTGATCAGTGAAATACCCGGCGATTTACATCGCTTGGAATAATTTTCCGGCGAATTTTCGGGCGCATCCCGCCATGAAGCAAAACCGCCACGGTCGCGGCTGTGGCGGATTATGGGATGGGTTCTACTGTCAGCGGGCTCTAGTGGATCACCACTATATAGGCGCTGTTTCCCCGGCGAATGTTCAGCAGCAGTGTGTCGCCACCGCGTTTCAGCGCCGCCGCCACATCGTTCAGCGTTGACACCGGCCGCTGGTTGACCGACTCGATAATATCGTCGGCACGCAATCCGGCGGACCAGGCCGGGCTGCCATGTTCGACCTCCAGCACCTGCACTCCATCAACCCGTCCGGCCAGCGGATGATTGTCGCTGATGGCACCCAACAGCGCGCCGGACAGGAGCTTGTTCATGCTCCCGGCGGAGGCGCTGCCGGTCAGCGGATCGGCGATAGTGGCGGGCAGCGTCAGGAGTCTGCCATTGCGCAGCAGACCGAGGTTGATACGCGTTCCGATGCGCAGCAGGCCGACAGCATTGCGCAGTTCGCTGGAGTTGGCCACGGCACGGTCGTTGAGACTGACGATCACATCGCCGCTGCGTACTCCCGCCTGTTCCGCGGCTGAACCCGGCGCAACCCGTGCAACCAACGCCCCGCCGCGCCGTTGCAGGCTGAAGGCGCTGGCCAGTTCAGGGGTCAGGTCCTGCGTCGCCAGCCCCAGCTGTCCGCGCCTGACCTCTCCATATGTCGCCAACTGCGTCATAATAGTACTGGCCATGTTGCCGGGAATGGCGAAACCGATGCCGATGTTGCCGCCGGACGGCCCGACAATAGCCGTGTTGACGCCGACCAGCTCCCCGCTCATGTTCACCAGTGCACCGCCCGAGTTGCCGGGGTTGATCGAGGCATCCGTCTGGATGAAGTCTTCATAGCCCTCGATGCCCAGTCCCGACCTGCCCAGGGCACTGACTATGCCATAGGTGACCGTCTGCCCAAGCCCGAAAGGATTGCCGATGGCAACCACGAAATCTCCTACGCGGACCTGGTCAGAGTCGGCGATCGGCAGTGCGGCAAGATCTTTGGCGCCGATGCGGATCAGCGCCAGGTCGACCTCCGGGTCGCTGCCCGCCACTTCGGCCGTGAACTGGCGTTGATCCCGCAGTGTCACCGTGATCTCGTCCGCGCCCTCGATGACGTGGTGGTTGGTCAGGATATAGCCCTTTGCGGCATCGACGATTACCCCCGATCCCAGACTCTGCTTCTGGCGCTCCTGTCTGTTGGGGATATCGAAAAAGTGGCGGAAGAAGGGATCGTCCAGCAGCGGATGGCGAATCGCCTTGGTTCTGGTTCGGGTTGAGATATTGACCACTGCCGGCAGCACTTTTTCCAGCATCGGGGCAATGGTGGCGCCCGCTGGCGGCAATTTCGCATGCAGCACAGCCGGATTGACGCAAATCAGCAGCAACAGCAGGTGAAGCGGTGCCGACCTGCGGACGATTTCGACTGGCGCCATGTTTTTCCTCCCGTGCATTTCAGGTATTTTATACAGATGTTGGCTGCGTCCGGGAAGTTCAAGCGAAATGCCAGCAGTCGCGGACGCGGGAGATTTTCCCGGACCGATTCTGATCAAATGGTTGCTCCGTCTTTTGCTATGGTCAGGCATCTGGTCATTGCATCACCGGAGGGCGATACAGTTCGGAGAGAATATGGTGACGGCCGAAGGCGCGCTTGAACCCACGGCTGTGGTCACAGCCTTTCTACGGCACGATGGACGGATCCTGCTGGTTCAGCGCAGTGGCAGGGTAGGCAGTTACCGCGGCCGGTGGTCGGCCATCAGCGGATACATCGAGGATGAGAAGCCTTTGCTGCAGGCGTACAGGGAGATCAGCGAGGAGACCGGTCTGCCCGCTGCAGAGGTACATCTCGTCGCCGCGGGAGAGCCCATTGCGATACCCGCACCGGAGCTGGCAAAGTTGTGGAGGGTGCACCCTTTTCTCTTCGAAATAGATGATCCGGACAATATCAGACTGGATTGGGAGAACGTTGCATACCGTTGGGTTGCGCCGGATGAGATAAAACTATACCCCACGGTGCCCAAACTTGAGGAGGCGCTTCGGGCCTGTCTCGGGAATCAGTCGATCTGATGGACGATGCTGCATTCGAATCCGCGCTGAATGAACTCCGCACCGACCGCGTGCGCGGCGCGAGCGAACTGGCCCGTCGCTGCCTGGATCTGCTTGCACGGAGCGCGCAGACCGTTCCGGCAGACGAGAATTCTGAATTGATCGGCGTGCTCATGCGCCGCTGCGATCGCCTGACAGCCGCCCGCCCCAGCATGGCCCCGATTCAGAATTTACTGGCGGCGTGGAAATCATCGCTGAGTCGACTCGGCGGGCTGTCATTGCCGGCGCTGCGTTCGGCCGCTGCCGACCTGGCATGGGAGGGAGTCCGGCAATCCGAACTGGCGATAGTCAAAGTAATGGACAATGCCGCCCGATGCATCGGTTCGGACAAGACCGTCATCACCCATAGTCTCAGTTCAACGGTGCTGGGTGTTTTTGAAAGGTTGAAGGATCGGAACACCCATGCCATCGTTACGGAATCCCGGCCGCTCAAGGAGGGGTATATTCTGGCCCGGCAGCTCTCTGAGTGGGGAATTTCCACGCAATTGATTACCGATGCCCAATTGGGCCTGTTTGCAGCGCAGGCTGATCTCGCGCTGCTGGGGGCAGACTCCCTGTTGCCGGACGGCAGTCTGGTAAACAAGGTGGGAAGTTACCTGCTGGCGCTCGCCGCGCGCGACGCGGATGTCCCCCTTTATGTCTGCAGTGAAAGTTTCAAACACCGCGAAGAGGGGATGGCAGCGCTGGAGCTGGAGGAGATGGAGGCCGGGGAGCTGGGTATGCCGAATCTGCCGGGAGTAAGGGTGCGCAACCTCTATTTTGATGTTACACCCGCAGCGCTGATCGACCGCTGGATTGATGAGACAGGTGTCCATGACACCGTTGCCCCGTCAGCGAGAACCCGGCCATAAATGGCTCACCGCTGCGCGCAACGGGAACAGTTCACGACGCGCAACGCTGACTTCGCTGCCTCTGTCGTCAGTCACCGTTGGCGCTAACGCGCGATACAGCACTCGCTGGCAACGACACCCGGCAGCGTTGTTCGACGGATTGCGCGATCACTTCCGCTGCCGGCGCTGGAAAGGGTCGCGCGGACGGATTTTACCGCCACGGCTGATAACCAAAAGGATTCGCAGCCTTCAGCCGCGGCACGATGAGGGTGATTACACCGTCATGCTCTTCCCGTTTCACCCGTCGTACATCAGCATCCGGGGGCAGTCGAAGGCGAGTGGCAAACCGGCTCGAACGCGAAAAGAGCCCAAATGCACCGCGGTCGCTCGTCCGTTCCGTACGGCGGAACTCTGAGCGGCTGATGACAATAAATCTCCCTCTGAGACCGATCCGCACCGCATCGGCTGCGCGTGCTGCAGTCTCGATCTTCAGGTAGTAACCCTCCTCGTTGACGCCCTTTCTGATCAGAATGCCGCACCCCGATCTATCCGCACCGAGACAGGCCACCGATTCCCCCCCTGGCGGGAGCGTTTGCACAGGCGGCGCTGCAGCGCCGCCGAACGATGCTCCAGAGAGCAGAAAAGCCAGTAAAACGGCTGTTCTATGTTTCATCTGCCACACCTCCCTTCAGCCGCTGGACAGGATGACCAGCCAGCCTAAGCGGGGGATTGCGGTAATTCCCCCCATTAAAGTAAAAAAAACCGGCGCAAAGCCGGTTTTGGTAAAATCCATTTTCAATGTTCTGCCTCATGGGCGTTATTCATTATCCTTATCGGATTCATTCAACCGCGACCTTCTTCTTTGCCGCCTTGCGGGTCTTGGGGAGATGAATCTCAAGCATGCCGTTATTGAAAGCTGCTTTCACTGCCTCCTCATCGACCTCAACCGGCAGTTGCAGCGTCCGGCTGAAGGATCCGCGTGTGATCTCGGAGCGGAAGTACTCTCCTTTCTCTTCCTTCTCTTCCCGTTTCGTCTCGCCCTTTATGGTCAGCGTTTGACCGCTGAGATTGACCTCCAGATCACCCTTCTCGACACCCGGAAGTTCGGCGCGTACCAGAATCTCATCCTCATTGTCGAGCATATCCACTCTCGGCATGCGCAGATCCAACTCTCTATCCGCCATCATCCAATCCGGGAACATCTCATGAAACGGTCTCAACCAGCCGCGATGAAACATCGCATCGAATGCTCTGTCCATCTCTTCCCACGGTGTAAGTGCACGTGTCGTTTTCGGCGTCTCTTTAGCGATTTCAGTGGTTTTGGTTTTCATTTCACACCTCCCTTACGTACCATCTCCTGTTGATAGTTATGGATGCGTGCGGGAGGTTTTTCAAGTGCTGTCTGAATATTATTTTTTTATATTAATCAGTATATTATTTATTCTGTCGCTGTCCGGACATTCTGCTTGAAAGGTGCTGTATCCAGGCCCGGCCTGCGCCTCGTCAGCCTGGCCCGGTCAGTCTGCGGTGCCCGACTCAATGTCAAATTGGATGGTGTTATCCACCAGTCGGATTTTGACCCGACTGCGCGCTGGGCACTCACCCGTCACTATCTTCATTGCCAGCGGGTTTTCCACCTGATGTTCCACCTCCCGCCGGAGCGGACGGGCGCCATACACCGGGTCGAAGCCGTCCCGGGCCAGTTTTTCTATCACATCGTCACCTGCTTCGAGTTCGATCTCCCGTTTCTGCATGCGTGCAGTCAGTTCATCGACGAACATACGCGCGATCTTGCGGACATCCTCCTTTTCCAGATAGTGAAACACGATAATGTCATCCAGCCGGTTGAGAAATTCAGGTTTGAAGAACTTCTTCACTTCACGCATCACCAGTGCGCGTGCCTCCTGATAGTCCGGCATTGCCGACTGGATAAAACCGATAGGGCGTTTATCGGGTGAGAGTGTCTCGGTGCCGAGATTGGAGGTGCCGATCAGAATCGTGTTGCGAAAAGAGACGGTGCGGCCCTGGGCATCGGTGAGCTGGCCGTCCTCGAGAATCTGCAGCAGCATATTGAAGACATCCGGATGCGCCTTTTCCACCTCATCCAGCAACACCACACTGTAGGGATTGCGGCGTACCTTCTCCGTGAGCTGCCCGCCTTCGCCATAGCCGATGTAGCCGGGAGGCGCGCCGATCATTTTGGAGACCTCGTGGCGCTCCATGTACTCCGACATGTCGAGGCGTACTATGCGCGACTCGTCATCCAGCAGAAACGCCGCCAGCGCGCGGGCCAGCTCCGTCTTGCCGACGCCGGTCGGTCCGAGAAAAAGAAATGAACCTATAGGGCGGCGCGGCGTGGCAATACCGGCACGGTTGCGGCGAATGGCATCGGCGACCGATCTGACGGCATCATCCTGGCTCACGATCCGCTGGTGCAGATTCTTCTCCATTTGCGACAGTTTTTGCGCTTCAGATTCGACCATTCGCGCCACCGGAATACCGGTCCATTCGGAGACCACTTCGGCGATGTCCTCTTCGGTGACCAGTGAGTCCACTTTGCCCCGCGCGATCTGCCAGCTTTCACGGGCGGATTTCAGCGTCTCCTCCAGCTTCAGAATCTCCATCTGCAGGCGGGCGACCTTCTCAAAATCCTGCGCATCAAAAGCCTGGGTTTTGTCCCTTTGCAGTGACTGATGTTTCTGCTCCAGCAGCTTGATATTGTGCGGTATTGAGATCAACCGGATGTGTTTGCGTGAGCCCGCTTCATCCACCAGGTCCACCGCCTTATCCGGCAGTTGGCGATCGGTCAGGTAACGTTCGGCCAGGCGGGCCGCGGCTTCCAGCGCTGCGGGTTCGTACTGAATCTGGTGATGTTTCTGGTAGCGTGGTGCGATGCCCTGCAGTATCCGGATCGTCTCATCGATACCCGGTGCCCGGACCAGAATCGGATGAAAGCGGCGTTCCAGCGCCCTGTCCGCCTCCACGAACCGGTGGTACTCATCCAGCGTATCCGCGCCGATCACCTTGAGATTTCCCTGCGCCAGCGCCGTTTTCAGCAGGCTGGGTGCATCCAGTCCGCCCGCGCCGGCGCCTGCCCCCACCACCGTGTGCAGCTCATCGATGAACAGTATTACTTTACCCTTGGCCTTGATGACCGCATCGCGCACCGACTTGAGGCGCTCCTCGAACTCGCCGCGCATCTTTGCGCCGGCGATGATCTCTCCCATATCCAGCGCAAGCAGCCGCTTGTTGATCAGGGTGTCGGGCACATCGGCATCCGCGATCCGCTGGGCGAGATGCTCGACAATAACGGTTTTACCGACGCCGGCCTCCCCAATCAGCACCGGGTTGTTCTTCTTGCGGCGCGACAGCGTCTGGATGATCTGGGCAATCTCTTTTTCACGCCCGATTACCGGATCCAGTTTTCCCTGACGTGCCAGCTCTGTCAGGTCCCGGGTATACCTCGCCAGCACATCGGCTTCGGTTTCCGCATCCTGACTGGATATGCTCTGCCCCTGCCGAACTCTCTTCAGCGCCTCCAGTGCCTTGCTATAGCTAAGTCCGCTCTTGCGCAGAAATTCAGCGGTATGGCCCACTCGCTGATCGAACATGGCAATGAACAGTGTGCCGGTGGCGATGAATTCGTCGCCCAGCTTCTTTGCCTCCTCATAGGCAACCTGAAACAGGTTCGTCAGTTCCTGGGATCCGACGATCTGTGTCGCTTCGGTAGGTGTCGAGATCTGATAGTGTTTTTGAATCTGCGCCTTGATCTGGGTCACCACATTGACCGGATCGGCGGAGATCGATTCGACTATTTTTGCCGCCTCGGAATCGGGCTGTGACAACAGCGCCAGCAGCACGAAATCGGGCGTGAGAAGATTCTGTTTTTGCTCCACCAGCAGCGAAACCGCCATCTCGAGGGTATTGAGAACTTTTTTCGTGCTTTTCTGGATATATTCCTGAACCATGGATGGACTCGCTGAATCTCCGCTAGGTGCTGCTTCAGTAAAGCGCGCTCCGATCGTCTCCCGGCCATCGTAACAAGAATAGGGGTAAAATTGCGTACTTTCCGATTTTGCGGTTGGGTATTGGATGGTATTGTAGGCGTTCGTCACCACCCCCTGAACGTCCGCTTGCTTTGCCGCTGTACCGCGAGCAGGTAATATCCGTCAGCGGTAAGCCTGTTTATGATTTCCACCGATGTATCATAGGGTGTGCAGCCTGAGCGACGGTTTCCCCGATGAAATCCAAACGAAGGCTGCCCCGACCACTGGCTTGGCACAGCGCCGGATTTTCACTGTCAGCAATGTTTACAAAGGCCGAGAGCGCATCGAATTATTTTTTATATAACTTATTGTTAAAAAATAAATAATAATTCTTGGCATTTAAAATGCAGTATGTATGGTAAGGGCGTGGACCAGCCATTATCGGGCCAATCAGAAATTTTACATAAGAGCCACCAACCCTTGATGAAATCCCCAAGCGGCGTGTTTGGGGTTTTCTTTGCCTGTTGACAGGCATCAGTTTCCTAGCGTCACCGTGGACCCGGCATTGCCCCTTTTTCCGTTGTCAGAAAGATTTACATCCAGTCTGGTTATGGCCGTTCATGCTGCGCTAACTGATTGATTAACTTATTTACCATGATTCCGGTACGGGTATTGCTAGACAATAGTCAGAGTGGCAGTTTTCTGAAAGGAGTTAAAGGCATGTACACGGCACTCAATTGGATCGCGGCACTGTGCGCTATATTGATCAATGCGGCCTGGTGTTTTCTAGTCGCATAACACAACCTCCTCCCGCCGACTTCTGCCAGCGCGGACAAAGCGGTAACAGCGGTCGTCAGCGTAGCTGTCGCGCCCTGTACAGTTAAGACTGGCAAACAGGACTTTGACTCTCTTTCCAGCGCCGTCCGGTTGCGCGCATCCGAGCGCTGTTACCTATGGCGTCCGCAGCGTCGCGTGGCGTTTCCCGGATACCTCGAACAATGCGTCGAGACGGTGTACTTGAGAGCAACCTAATCTCCATTCGCACAAATCACAAGCTTGTTAACTGGCGATGTCGCAGCGGATGCGGCGGACAGTCCGTCTTTTGAGAGCCACCCCAACCGGCCGGGGATTCCAGCCTTGTCAACTGAGACATCCTCAAGCGGGTTGCTGGCTGGGATTATCTCATTGGGGCGGCCGGACCGGGGGAAAGGGCTACACCACGCTCGCAGCGTCGTGCCATGAACCAAAATCGCCACGGTCGCGGCCGCGCGGGATTATGAGATAGGTTCATAACAGACCGAACTTCCTGCCCCCCTCAAGTGGCGGTAAAGTCACCGCTGTGGCATTAGGATTAATCAGGGCATCAGTAACATCATAGTTGATATGTGCTATTGGAACTTCCGGCCGCTATGGCAAATGAAATCTCATCCTGATGGGTCCCTTCTCACTCAGGAGGGTGTCGTAAAAGCGCCGTCTCCCTGAGGGAGAGGGAGTTAATGGGACAGCAGTGCGGTAGAGTGTTGAGGGAGAGATCCGAAAATTTGTGGGGTGAGATAATTTCGTCGTCCGGCCGGTCTTAGTTTACTGGAATGGAACGCCCGATTGCGAAAACCGGGCATTTAATACGCACTTACACAATGGAAAGATACGGCTCGGAAAAATGTATTATGTTGAAGCTGATGGTGGAGCCGAGGAGGATCGAACTCCCGACCTCCGCATTGCGAACGCGGCGCTCTCCCAGCTGAGCTACGGCCCCGTACCGGTTATCTTACCATTTTACAGCGCTTGCCTGGCAAGCTTGTTGTTTGGCTGGGCAGCGAATACCATTGCAATCCAATTTTAACCGAAACCAATCCAGATCCTATGCTCGATACAGCACCGCTTTTACTACCCACTACATTTCCCGCCATCAAACGCGGCGGACTGGAGACGTTGCAGGTCAACCTGGGTTATCTGTGCAACCAGACCTGTAAGCACTGCCATGTCAATGCCGGTCCCAAGCGTACCGAATTGATGAACCGGGAGACCATCGATCAGGTACTTGAGCTGCTGTCGGTCCGGAAAGTCGCTTCACTGGACCTGACTGGCGGTGCGCCTGAGCTGAATCCGCATTTTGCGCATCTGGTTGAGCAGGCGCGTATGCTCGGTGTGCATGTGATAGACCGCTGTAACCTCACGGTGCTCGAGGAGCCTGGGCAGGATGAGCTTGCCGGTTTTCTCGCGCGCCACGCTGTCGAGGTGGTCGCATCCCTGCCCTGCTATCTGAAGGAGAATGTCGATAGACAGCGCGGCAAGGGTGTTTACGATGCCAGTATCGCCGGTCTGAAACGGTTAAACCGGCTGGGTTACGGCAGCGCGGGGAGCGGGTTGCTGCTAAACTTGGTATTCAATCCCCAGGGGGCGGATCTGCCGCCTGCGCAGGAGGCCCTTGAGATCGATTATAAACGCCGCCTGTGGCAGGATCACGGCATTGCATTCAACAATCTGCTTACCATCACAAACATGCCGATTGCCCGCTTTGGCAGTACGCTGCTGTCAAAAGGCCAGTTCGAATCCTACATGCAGTTGTTGAAGGATTCCTATCGGCCTGACAACCTGGGAACCGTGATGTGCCGCTCCCTGGTCAGTATCGACTGGCAGGGTTATGTCTACGACTGCGATTTTAACCAGATGCTGGATTTACCGATTGATACGGGAAAGAATCGCAGAACCCGCGTATCCGATCTTATTGACGCCGATCTGAGCGGTCATCGCATCAAGATTGGAGAGCACTGTTACGGCTGTACCGCAGGTCAGGGCAGCAGTTGCGGCGGAGCGCTTACCGGCTGAATCTATCCCACTCTACTGCGAAGCTGCATGGAAGAACATTGATGCGGTTTCCCCGCGCGCGAATTCTGATCTTTGCCAAGGCTCCCGAGGCGGGCAGAGTCAAGACCCGTCTGATTCCGGTACTGGGCGCCGACGGTGCCGCGGATCTTTATCGCCGTTTGCTGCGATCCACCATTCAACGGATGAAGTTAGCGGAAATTGCGCCGATCACCTGCTATTGTGCTCCTGACGCTGAACATAAGGAGTTTCAACTGCTGGCACATGATTACTGCATAAGCCTGGAGACCCAGAAGGGTGCCGATCTGGGTGAACGCATGGCAAATGCGGCAAGTTGTCAACTCGCTGCGGGGTGGGGGCCGGTAGTGCTCATTGGCGGCGACTGTCCCGCGCTTCGGACTGACCATCTTTTGCAGACGTTGGGCTGGCTCAAGGGTGACTGTGATGCGGTAATCGGCCCGGCAGAGGATGGTGGCTACGTGTTGCTGGGTTTGAGGAAGAGCAGTGCGCAGTTGTTTCAAGGAGTTGCCTGGGGTGGCGATAATGTGCTGGATGAGACGCGCAGACGGTTGCAGGATCTGGGATGGAGATGGCAGGAGCTAGAACCTTTGTGGGATCTGGATCGTCCGGCAGATCTCGAAAGGTTACAGGCAATGCCGGCTTAGACAGGCTAAGCCGCAGCGCCGCGAGCAAGCGTGCGGTTAACCGCCTTTGATTCTGCGCGCCTGCGCGCGTTCGATCCTGTTAAGGCTGCGCCTTATTTTCTGCAGCGAAGCGGCGTCGATATTTTTAAACCTGCCGCCGATACGAGTTACCTGCTGTTGAGGGTTTTTACTGCAGAAACAGACTTCCAGAGAAAAAGCGATTTCACCTTCTCCCGGTACTGAAATGATACAGCTGGGCAGGATTTCACCCTGATACAGATGTAGTTCCTCCGCCAGTATGATGCCGGCGCCATCGCGGGACAGATCGTTGACATACCCTTTTACTATCTGCTGGATGCCTTTGCCGCGCAGACCATGGAAAGAGATGCCAACGCCGCGCGAAGGGATGCGATAGGCGTTTCGTTGTTGGCGGTGCTCAAGTGTCGCGGGTAGGGTCGTTTTGTAGTACGCAATGCCGCTTTTCTCACGAATATCCAGCAGCGTGGTTTCGAAAAAAAGCTCCACTCCCTCCAGTCGTCCGGAAAGCTGGAGGAGCACGCCGTCACTGAGCATGCGATGACCCTGTTCCGGAGTGAGCTCATCCAGGATCACAAACTCGTGCTCGTCGTAGATGCCCAGCAGCGCGGTGCTGAAAGTGTCTTTCTGTTCCGGTAGTCGGACGCTGAAAAGAACATGGTGCGAGGAGGCTCGCATCAGTAGCGCGATAATCTGCTCCCTTTCGCTGATCCGGTGTTTCGTTGCGAGCGGTGTTTCCGGCTCTTGATCGTGGAATATGCGCCGGAGCAGATCAAGCATCTGGAGTCTGTCGCCTCAATCCTTTGGCGGGTCGGGTCAGGCTTTTGCCAGACTCTGGGGAGAACGCCCCATCTGTTGTCCGGCAGGCCCATAGGTGCTGTTTTGTTCGGTGTGACAGGTAAGTATGTTCAAAGCCTGGCGTACGTGGCGTTGGGCAAGCGCAACGATACCACCGTTAATTTCATTACAGTCATTCAATCTGACAGCCAGCTCCTGCATCTGGCGCCAACGCAACGCGAGTTCACTGTCAGCAGGCACCTGTTCGACAAAGAGATCGGTTCCCGCGCTGCCGGTCGGTAACTGATGACCGGTAAGAAAGCGGTCGCGTAACAGCAGCTGCTCCCCGAACGATTTGATATGGGTCTGTTTCTGTTCGCTGATCGCGCTTATCTCCTCCGATTCTCCATTTACCAGAGCC
This sequence comes from Gammaproteobacteria bacterium, assembly GCA_020445405.1. GTDB lineage: Bacteria > Pseudomonadota > Gammaproteobacteria > Chromatiales > Chromatiaceae > HKST-UBA178. Next base: position 17,868 of record JAGRGQ010000031.1, read on the forward strand.
TGATGCTCCTGCTCCAGAATGTGCAGCAGCGTCCGGGCGCTCTCGAGTTCAACTGCAAGCAACTTCGAGAGCCGTCCGGCATCCTCTTTGGCGGCAGGTAACGTCATTTGGAGTGCGCTTCCAGGGTGGCCAGCTCTTTTTCCTGGGTAAGCAGGTTATTCGCGGCTACCGCCGGTTCGAAGTGAAAACTGCCGGTAGCGACTGCGCGCTGGGTCTCTGCAACAAGCGCGGCGTCAGCAACCGGAAGCTGTGCGATCCTGCTCGACAACTCCTGTAGCTGCGTTGCGGAGCTGGTCAGACTTACTTTGTCGTCGCTTGCAGCCGCGGACGACCGGCGATTGCCGCCTGTTGCCGATTTCGCTGAAGCCACCTGCCGATTATCACCAGCACTCTGAATGTTTCTGCCGGGTAAACCATTGATTTCAACGCTCATTGGGTACCTTCTTTCATTAAAACAGGAGATCTCTACCGGAAAATAGCGACTGTATACGCTGAAACTTTAGCAGTAACAGCGGTGTTCTTACAGTTTTCCGTGCGAGCCGCCAGCTCCAGCCAATGCAGCGTGCAGTGCGCTACTCATCATCTTCAGAGTATCGTCTGTCGCCACGGAGAGGGATCGAGAGTCAGGGTTTTTTTGCTTGAATTCCGTGGTGCCACGATGGAGAGTTCCGGCTTGCTGAAAATTGACCCATTGCATCCGGGTCGGGTCATATGAGCACTCCTAGAGCGTGACCTCCACGGCTCCGCGGCCGACCACGATGCCCTCAACGCGACGGCTGGAACTGCTGTTTCTGACCTTGATCCGCTGACCCAGAGAGCCGTCTGAGAGCGCTTCGCCGGACATCCTGACCTCGATTCCATCACCCCGGCCGAGAATGATCACCTGGCTTCCGCGAGTAACCGCAGGTTGGCGTCTGAGTTGTCTGGGCGAGATAACCGCGCCCCGTTTCAGTGCCAGCTTGAGTACGCTTCCAACCGCGTTGTCCGGGCTTTCGATGTACTCTCCGTGCAATCCGGAGACCATCCTTTTTTCCAATCTGAAGTCGCCCTTCGATATGATTTCGCCCCGTTCCAGTCTGCGATTTGCGACCAGAACATTTTTAGTTAATTCAACTTTCACGGTAACATACAGCGTCCAATTCACGCTGCCGTTGCAGCGCACTCCCACGGTTTGGCGAGCACCGCGGTTGACGGATGCGGGGGAAAAGCTCTCCAGCGGCCGATCGCACCTGGTCAGCCTGAGCCGTGGGTCCAGTTCCGCCGGAAGAATCCTGATGTCCTCAACTGACATCCCGCTATACCGGGATTGGATATACCGGCGGGCTGCCTCCAGAATATGAGTATGTGATTCAATCTCCCCTGCCGGTAGTGGCAAGGCAGTAACCACGTTTACCAACAGTGCGCAGATCAGGAGTGTCGAACGCATGGCCTCCCCTCATTTCAGGTGTCAGGATGAGATCCGTCGTGCTGTCATAATATTGACGGATTTCGAAACACTTAAACTATAAGCAAACTATGTGCCGCTAACCGTTGCGGCTGTCACCAATCCGATTTTTTCCATTAAAGCTGAAACCGCTCACGCCGATACCATCGGTTAAGTGGTGTCAGCGGAGAGCGTAATGGCGGGAATTTTGGAGGGAATCGATCAACGCACAAATCTTGCCGGGCAGAACCGGCTTGAGTTGTTGCTTTTTCGATTGAGTACCGGACAGCGCTTTGGCATCAACGTCTTCAAGGTCCAGGAGGTAATTCGCTGCCCGCAACTTTCCCAGTTACCGGGCTCGCATCCGGTGGTGCGTGGGATAGCTAGATTGCGCGGCAGAACGATAAGCATCATAGATCTTTCAATGGCCATCGGTAACGCCTCGCTGGGAAGTTACGAAGACAAATATATTATTCTTACCGAATACAATCGCTGCGTTCAGGGATTTCTGGTTGGTTCGGTCGACCGGATAGTGAACATGACATGGGGCGAAATCATGTCCCCGCCGAGAGGGACAGGGAAGGGCAGCTATATGACCGCCGTCACCCGGGTGGATGATGAACTGGTGGAGATCATCGATGTCGAGAAAGTGCTGAAGGAGATTGTCGGCGGAAGCGAAACGGTTTCCGCAGGCATTATCGATGAGGAGGTTCGCGACGGGATTCAGCAGGTTCTCGTGGTTGACGATTCGGCTGTCGCCCGCAATCAGATAAAACGCGTCCTGGATCAACTGGGTGTGGAGACGACCCTCTGCAACGATGGCCGGGAGGCACTACAGCGACTGCAGAGCTGGCTCGACGAAGGCAAGGATGTGGAAGAGTTTCTCTCACTTGTTATCTCTGATGTGGAGATGCCCCGCATGGACGGGTATACGTTGACTGCGGAAATCCGTAAGCATCCACAACTGTCCAATCTGCATGTCGTTCTGCACACCTCTCTGAGCGGTGTGTTCAACGAGACGATGATCAATCGGGTTGGTGCGAATAAATTTCTAGCGAAGTATGCACCCGATGAACTGGCCGTTGTAGTGCAGAAACAGATAAAAGCCCATAAGGCTTCACGGGAGGCTCTGGCCTGACTTTCAGATCAGTGGGTTTCACCCCAATTCATACGGCCGATGACAACGATGCAAGAGATTAGTTTGAAAAAAGGCATACTCTCCCATGGTGACTACGAGGCGTTCCAGAACTTCCTGCAGAGTGCCTGCGGTATCGTACTGGGGGCAGGCAAGGAGTATCTGGTCTCCAGTCGACTGGGTGGGTTGATGAGACATTACGATATAGCGACGGTCGGAGAGTTGCTGAGCCAGTTAAGTCACGGGCGCAATCCGAGTCTGAAATCGGGCATCATAGACGCCATGACCACCAACGAGACTTTCTGGTTTCGGGATATGGCCCATTTCAATCTGCTGGAACAGCGCATACTGCCTGAACTAAGCGACAGACCCGGACAGCGGATAAGAATCTGGTCCGCCGCCTGCTCGTCCGGACAGGAACCTTACAATATCGGTATGGTGGTGGAAGACTTCCGGGCACGCAATCGGGGTCGCTTCAATGCGATGACCGAGATCGTGGCGACCGATATTTCCAAACGCATTCTGGATGACGCCAGGCGCGGAGTTTACTGCGGTATCTCTGCATCGAGGGGACTCTCCGCCGAGCAGAGCAGACGTTACTTCGTCCAACATGGGGACTGTATCGAGGTGCGACCGGAAATAAAGCGGCAGGTCAGCTTTCGCAGCGCCAACCTGACACAGGGCTATGAACTGCTTGGCCGGTTCGACGTAATTTTCTGCCGTAATGTCCTTATCTATTTTTCCTGCACCCAGAAGCAGGATATCCTCAACCGTATGGCGCGCATTCTGAACCCGGGCGGCTATCTGCTGTTAGGCTCCACCGAATCCCTTGCGGGCCATTCAGATCAGTTCGAGATGATCAGCGAATCGGGCGGCATCGTCTACCGTCTGAAGTAACTCCCCATCCCCGCATAATTCAGTCAGTGTTGCCGGTAGCGGATGCTATTTGCCGCTTCACCGGATCTGAATTGCCACGCTATACCGCGTCCAAACGGACAAATCGGGAATAACGGCAATCAGCGCTACGCGCTCTGCTGTACTCTGGCCGGGCGTATTCGGTAATGGATCAGCATCGCGCATTGGTCCGGGTGACCGTCCGCAGTTGCCACCGCCGTAATTGCAGCAGATTCAGCGGTGGCGGCCTATGGAAGCGCTGTTTGCGGATCTGAGGACACCGGCCGGTAACTCATTGAATTCCATAGATTCCAACTATCTTTTGGCAAGCACTACGGCGCAAGAGTAGCTCCTTCGAACATGTCCCCGCACGAGTACGCACGCATTGGCCGGGATGTCGAGGCTTGAAAAGACTTCGGTATCCGCCTGACTGTCGGTCAATGCCGGCGTCTTAAGAGTGTAGCTGTCGCTAGCGGTGTGAGCCTGCGGCGTCAGCGGATGATCAAGTTGGTATGAAAACTGCTCTGTTCAGGAATAAAGCCAACGATAGGAAAGCACGGAATGAAATTCGATAACGCTTTTGGCGTTCATGAACAGGCACTGAAATTGCGTTCCCGGCGGGCGGAGGTGTTGGCAGGAAACATCGCCAATGCCGACACGCCGGGATACAAAGCGCGCGATTTCGATTTTCATAAGTTGATACAGCAACAGTTGCCTTCCGGAGAGTCGATGCGGACAACCAACAGGCACCACATACAGCCGGACAGCGGGCCGGTTTCCGCCAGCGAGATCTTTTATCGCATCCCCAGCCAGCCGAGTCTGGATGGCAATACGGTAGACAGTCAACTGGAGCACAGCGCCTATGCCGCCAATGCAATGGAGTACCAGGTCAGCCTGCGTTTTCTAAGTGGCGGTATGAAAAAGCTGATGATCGCCATCAAGGGATGACTTAACCGTTTAGATCACTGAGCAAAAATTCGATTTTTACTTGCGGTCCAAGGGGAGAGTTAGAGCGGCCCCGGGGGAACCCGAAAACTGGTGGAAAGCCGTTCGACAACTCCAAAAAAACCGCTCTTGTTAAATAGTTACGGGATGGAAACAGATGTCAATGTTCAAAATATTCGATACCGCGGCGTCCGGAATGAGCGCGCAATCCCTGCGGCTGAACCTGGTGGCCAGCAACATGGCCAACGTTGACAGTGTGAGCAGCAGCACCGAACAGACCTACCGGGCGCGCCAGCCGGTGTTCAGCGCAGTGCTGAACCCGCTGGATCCCAGTGCACCCGCGGTCGGAGTGCGGATGGAGGGGGTGGTGGAGAGCCAGGCTCCGTTGGTGATGGAGTATGCGCCGGAACACTCAATGGCTGACGCGCAGGGATATATTTACCGGCCAAACGTAAACATGGTCGAGGAGATGGCGAATATGATATCAGCCTCGCGCTCCTACGAAAGTAATGTAGAGGTAATCAACACCGCCAAACAGTTGCTGAACGCCACGCTGAGACTGGGCGAATAGGAGGCATTCGGATGACGGCGATAACCAATGACACCACGCTTTTTCAGACTTTGGGACTGAGCAGGGAGTTGCAGCGGAAGTCCAGTGACGAATTGCAGCTCGAAGACTTTCTTGACCTGATGGTGACCGAACTGACCCATCAGGATCCGTTCAAACCGATGGAAAACAGTGAGCTGGCCTCGCAGATCTCCCAGTTCGCGACGGTATCCGGGATCGACGAACTGAACACCAGGTTTTCCGACCTTTCAGGATCGCTGCTGTCGGATCAGTCTTTGCAGGCAGCCAACCTGATCGGAAGAAGCGTGTTGGTACCGCTTGGCGGCGGGTATCTGGAAACTGGGGGCAGTATCGATGGCGTGGTTGGGCTCAACGACCCTGCCAGCGACGTGACGGTTTCGGTGTACAACGCCGGAGGGGCGCTGGTTCGCGAGATCGAACTGGGAACACAGACCAAAGGCGAAGTCCGTTTCAGCTGGGATGGCACCACTGATACCGGAGAGTACGCCCCTGCCGGCCAGTATCAGGTTAGCGTACGCGCCAGCATGAACGGCGAAGAGTTCTCACCCTATGTATTGACCGAAGCTGAGGTCAGCAGCGTCAGTATCGGTTCGGGCGGTCAGGGACTGGCACTGAACCTGAAAGGTTTGGGCCCGATCTCTTTTAATGATATTGCTGAGATCCGCTGATCCCGGCCCGCTGCAATATTCCACCGTCATCCTGTTGGCGGATTCTATCCAATCGAGGAGATATTAAATGCCTTTTCGTATAGCACTCAGCGGCCTCGACGCCGCATCCACCGACCTGCAGGTAACCGGGCACAATATCGCCAACTCGGCAACCACGGGTTTCAAGGAGTCACGCGCCGAATTCGCGGATATCTACGCCACGTCGATTCAGGATGTAAGCACCACTTCCGCCGGCCGTGGCGTAAAGGTGTCACGCGTGGCTCAGCAGTTCGGTCAGGGCAACCTGGACTTCACCTCCAACAATCTCGATCTGGCGATCAATGGTGAAGGTTTCTACATTCTGCAGGATGAAGCAGGCAATACTTCCTACAGCCGCGCCGGCGCGTTCAGCTCGGATCGGGACGGTTATGTCGTCAACCACGCCAACGAACGACTGCAGGTGTTTGCCCCGATTGATACCACCGGCACCCGATTCAATACCGGGGCCACGATTGATCTGGTATTGCCGACGCTGTCCGGAGCGCCGCAGGCAACGGCGAATGTTGTGGCGGCTCTCAATCTGAGCGCTTCGGAGACGGCACCCACCGTCGCCTGGCCATCGGGAACGACCGATACCACTGCCGTCGGCTACAGTGCCGCGACCGATCCGACCTTTGAGAGCAATGTCACCACAGACATGTACAATCACGCCACTTCCACCACGGTCTATGACTCGCTCGGCAATGCGCACCGGGCAACCATGTACTATTTGAAGACCGCCACCCCCGGACAGTGGCAGACCTATACCTACGTTGACGGCACATTGGCGAGTGGAGACGGGGCCAACGGTTTTTCCACGCTGCAGTTTCTGCCTTCCGGTGCGCTGGATACCACCAGCGGTTCGGTCAATGCGCAGGGACGATTTACGTTGGCCGACTGGACCCCAACCGGCGGGGCAAATGATATCAGTCTTACCTTCGATTACTCCTCCACATCCCAGTACGGTACCGACTTCGGTGTCAACGATCTGACCCAGGATGGTTTTACCGCCGGCCGGCTGAGCGGTGTCGATGTGGACAACAGCGGTGTGGTCTTTGCCCGTTTCACCAACGGCCAGTCCACTGCGCTGGGTAAGGTGGCGCTGGCCAAATTCAACAATCCCCAGGGTTTGCGGCAGCTGGGAGATACCAGTTGGGCGCAGACCTTTACCGCGGGAGACGTGCAACTGGGCGAGCCGGGCACATCAAGCCTGGGATTGATTCAGTCGGGTGCATTGGAGAACTCCAACGTGGATATCGCCGAACAGCTGGTTAATCTGATTACCGCACAGCGTAATTTTCAAGCCAATGCCCAGGTCATCACGACGGCCGATACCATCACCCAGACCATCATAAATATCCGATGACCGATAAGGTAACCTCCGTGGCATGGCGTTTTCCCGGTTTTAGTCCGGGAGAGCGCCTGCTTTTTTAAACCTCGTCGCCCCGGTTCTTGTGCGGGGGATGAAAAATACTGTTGCTGTTCGGACAGCAGCCAAACACGCCTGAGGAGGCGCATATGGATCGCATGCTTTACGTTGCCATGAGCGGGGCCAAGGAGACGATGATCGCCCAGGCAAACAACAGCAATAACCTCGCCAACGCCAATGCACCGGGTTTTCTGGCCGATCTGCAGCAGTTCCGCAGCATGCCGGTGTTTGGGGACGGCTTTCCCACTCGTGCCTACGGACTGAGCGAACGCCCGGGTACCGACTTCACCCATGGCGACCAGGTGCAGACGGGAAGAGACCTGGACGTGGCGATTGCCGGCAACGGCTGGTTTGCGGTGCAGGCGCGCGATGGCGGCGAAGCCTATAGCCGCCGCGGAGATCTCAATCTTGATGTCAACGGCCTGCTGACCACCGGCAACGGGCTGCCGGTCATCGGCAATGGCGGGCCGATTGCGATACCTCCGGCGGAGAAACTGGACATCGCACCGGATGGAACCATATCGATCGTTCCCCTGGGTCAGTCTTCAGTCGGGATAGCGGTCATCGACCGAATCAAGATGGTTAATCCTGCAATTGATCAAATGGTAAAGGGGAAGGACGGGCTGTTACGGATGAGAGACGGCAATCCCGCTGAAGCAGATGGATCCATGCGCCTCAACAGCGGTGCTTTCGAGGGGAGTAACGTCAATATCGTCAACGCGATGGTGGATATGATCGAACTGTCACGCCGCTATGAGATGCAGGTAAAGATGATGCAGACCGCGAAAGCCATGGATGAGTCGTCAACCCGGATCATGCGTGTGGGTTAGCAGGATGGTGGGAAGTGAAATGAAAAAAGAGCGCTTTCCGGGCGCTCTTTTCATTCCGCAGGATTAATGGCAAACAAATTGCATTCTAAATATCGAAGAACAATTGACGGAAGGACAAAATTATGTACCCGGCACTCTGGATTGCAAAAACCGGCCTCGATGCGCAGCAGACGCGCATGTCGGTCATCTCAAACAACCTGGCCAACGTCAACACCACCGGTTTCAAACGCGACCGTGCATCGTTCGAGGATCTGGTCTATCAGAATGTTCGCCAGGTGGGTGCCAGCTCTTCGCAGGATACCGAGCTTCCATCCGGCCTCAATCTGGGCACCGGCGTCCGCACCGTGGCCACCCAGAAACTGCATACCCAGGGCAATCTGGTGCAGACCAACAACAACCTGGACTTCGCTATCGAGGGACGGGGTTTTTTTCAGATACTGGCGCCGGACGGGAGTATTCAGTACACGCGTGACGGTACCTTCAGCATGAGCCAGAACGGCCAGATCGTAAGCCCGAATGGTTATCCGCTGGAACCTGCCATTACCATTCCGGCCAACACCCTGAGCGTCACCGTCGGCTCCGACGGAACGGTTTCAGCGCTGGTTGCGGGCAATGACGCGCCGACCCAGATCGGCAATATCGAGCTGGCCGATTTTATCAACCCCATGGGGCTTGAAGCGATGGGCGGGAATTTGTTCCGCGAGACATTGGCCAGCGGCACCCCAACCACGACCACACCCGGTCAGGATGGTGTGGGCACGCTGATTCAGGGGTCGCTGGAGAGCTCCAACGTCAATGTGGTGGAGGAGTTGGTGAACATGATCGAAACCCAGCGTGCCTACGAAATGAACTCCAAGGCGATCTCCACCACCGATGAGATGCTCTCTTACGTGACCAGTCAGTTGTAATGGACCGGGCTGAGGCGATGAACAAGAGGATATCCATTCTGCTGCTGGTGCTGTTGGCACTCAGCCTTGGCGGCTGCAATACCGCACCCAAACGGGATCCGGCGTATGCGCCGGTCAGACCGGCGTTGCCGGCACCGCTGCCGCAGGCCAACGGTGCGATATTCCGGGCGGGCTACGAGACCTCCTGGTTCGAGAATCTCAGGGCGCGCCGCGCCGGCGATCTGCTGACGGTCAAGCTGGTTGAGAAGATGACGGCCAACAAGGAGGCCAAGACCGATGTGACGAAGGAGAACAGTACATCGGTCACGAATCCCACCATTCTGGGTTCCACACCCCAGTTCAATGCGCCCGGATTCATTCCTCTCGCCAGCAACAAGAATAATTCGCTGGCGTTTGGTCTGGAGTCCAGCAATACGTTCGGCGGCGAGGGCACCAGCGAGCAGTCCAATCTGCTGCAGGGCGATATCACGGTAACGGTAACCGAGGTGCTGGCCAACGGTTATCTGATGGTGCGCGGTGAGAAGCGTATCGGTATCAATCAGGGAAACGAGTATATCCGTCTGTCGGGCATCGTTCGGCCCATCGATATCGATGCGGATAACACGGTGCTTTCCACCCGGCTGGCCGATCCCACTATCGTTTATGTTGGCGATGGTGCGGTGGCCGAATCCAATGTGATGGGGTGGCTGGCCCGATTCTTTATCAGTTCACTATTTCCTTTTTAGGTCGACGCCATGAAGTATGCAAGAGTCAATTGGAACCCTGCCGGAGATCTGCTGCGGATGGTTTTTAGCTGTCTGCAACGTAGTCTGCCGGTGATGCTGGCAGTAGCGCTTTTGCCAGGCGTCTGTGGTTCGGCACAGGCGGCGCGGATCAAGGATCTGGCTGAAATCGCGGGTGTGCGCAGCAACCAGTTGCTGGGTTACGGGCTTGTGGTCGGCCTGGATGGCAGCGGCGATAAGGATAACGCGGCGCCTTACACGATGCAGAGTCTGAGATCGATGCTCACCCAGCTGGGTATAGTGGTGCCTCCCGGGGTGAAACTGAAACCGAAAAACGTGGCTGCAGTCAGCATTCATGCGGAACTTCCACCGTTTGCCAAGAACGGTCAGCGGATCGATGTGACCATCTCCTCGATCGGCGATGCAAAAAATCTGCGCGGCGGCAGTCTGCTGATGACACCGCTGAGAGGAGCCGACGGTCAGGTCTATGCTGTCGCCCAGGGAAATCTGGTAGTGGGTGGTTTAAGCGCCGGTGGCGTGGACGGTTCCCGGGTCACCGTCAATATCCCCACCGCGGGCCGCATTCCGAATGGCGCCACCGTCGAGCGCACGGTCGAGACGCTGTTCAATGCCGGAGATCATCTGACTCTCAATCTGAAGACCGGGGACTTTACCACGGTAAAGCGCATGGTCGACTCCATCAATGCAGCGGTGGGACCGGGTATGGCGAAGGCAATAGATGCCTCGTCCATCAGAGTAAACGCACCGGTTGATGCCTCACAACGTGTCGGGTTTTACGCATTGATAGAGAACCTGGAAGTAAAGCCGGGCATCGCTCCGGCACGTGTGATCGTCAATTCGCGGACCGGCACTGTAGTCATCAGCAGCGAAGTACGGGTCTCACCGGCGGCGGTCTCGCACGGCAATCTGGTGGTCACTATCAGCGAGCAGGCAGCAGTGTCACAGCCGGCGCCGCTGTCGGGAGGTACGACCGAAATTGTACCGCAGTCGCAGGTCAAGCTGTCCGAACAGGACAGCCGGATGTTTCTGTTCAATCCCGGGACTACGCTGGATGAAGTGGTCCGGGCGGTAAATCAGGTGGGTGCAGCGCCCAGCGATCTGGTGGCGATTCTGGAAGCGCTCAAGCAGGCAGGCGCGCTGCAGGCGGAGTTGGTAATCATCTGATGAACACCGCTTCGCCGCTCTACGCCGACTTCTCCGGTCTGGCGGAACTCAAGGCGAGATCGGTCAGCGACCGGGCGGGTTCAACCGCCGAGGTGGCACGCCAGTTCGAGTCGCTGCTGATCGGTCAGATGATGAAATCGATGCGCCAGGCGAGTCTCGGAGAGGGCATTCTGGACAACGACCAGAGTCTTTTCTACCGCGATCTGCTCGACCAGCAGCTTTCGCTTCACCTGTCGGAGAATGGCGGTATCGGACTGGCTGCGGCTATTCAGCGTCAGCTGGACCGTACCGGGACGGAAATGAAAATGGATGGGATGGGCATGGCGACAGGCATTAGAAGGCGGTTCGTCGCGGGACCCGTTGAAAACCCTGTAATCCCGCCAGACGCTGCAGACCACGCGGTAAACCGTACCGGCGAAACCGATGCAAGCGACTGGAGCAGCACGGAGTTTGTGGAAAAACTCTGGCCCTGGGCACTGGAGGCCGCCAACAGGATCGGCCTCCAGCCCCAGGCACTGCTGGCGCAGGCCGCGCTGGAAACAGGCTGGGGACGAAAGATGATACGTCGGACGGATGGTTCTCCGAGTCACAATCTGTTCGGCATAAAGGCGGATGGCCGCTGGGACGGGGGGCGTGTCAGCGTGTCAAGCCTGGAGTATGAGGAGGGGAGTGCCGTGAAACGCAAGGATTACTTCCGCACCTATGGTTCATTCAGGGAGAGCTTCGACGACTATGTGAACTTCCTGAATGCCAATCCCCGCTACGATCAGGCGCTGGCGGTGACGTCCGACAGCAGGGCCTATTTCGTTGCGCTGCAGGACGCTGGCTACGCAACGGATCCCCGCTATGCGCAGAAAATCGACGCGGTGCTGCGCGGGCGTGAGATGAATCAGGCACTGGCGCAGCTAAAAGCAAAAGTAAATCGGCCGCTATAACTCTCCAGGGAGTCGGATAGATTGGCGGAAAAACCAAGGTAGGAGTGCATGGCAGGCATACTCGATATCGGCGTTTCAGCACTACTGTCGTTTCAGAATTCGCTGAACACCACGGGCCACAATATCGCCAACTCAGACACTGAGGGTTACAGTCGTCAACGCACGCTGTTGTCCACCCAGGTCCCCCAGCTCAGCGGTTACGGCTGGCTCGGTTCCGGCGTCAAGGTGAGCGGTGTAGAGCGTATCACTGACCAGTTTCTCTCCACCCAGGTGCGCTCCGCCCAGTCCGTCTCATCGCAATTGGCGCTCTATTCCGATTATGCCAGCCGACTGGACAATGTCCTGGCCGATCCCAATATCGGCCTGGATCCGGCACTGCAGGACTTTTTCAATGCGATGCAGGTGGTGGCCGATGATCCCGCCTCGATACCATCCCGTCAGGTGCTGCTCTCCGAATCCGGATCACTGGTGGACCGGTTCCATGATCTGAACCGTCGGTTTACGGATTTACGCCTTCAGGTCAATCAGCAGATGGAGTCGACCACGAACGAGATTAATGATATCGCCCAGTCGCTGGGGCGCCTGAACCAGAGTATTGTCGAAGCGATCGGCATCGCCGGTGGCGATGACCCGAACGATCTTATGGATCGCAGGGAGCTGTTGCTGAGCGAACTCTCCAAGCTCACGGATATATCGATCGTGCCCCAGGACGACGGTGCATGGAACGTATTCATAGGCAAGGGACAGGCGCTGATAATGGGGTCCAATGTGGCGACCCTCGGAACCAGACCGAGCCTTTCGGACGTCAGCCAGATGGATGTTATCTTTACTGACAGCGTCGGCAGCCGCGTCATAACCGACCAGATGAGCGGCGGAGAGATCGGGGGTCTGCTCGACTTTCGCGATCGGATACTGGACCCGGGACAGAATCAGCTGGGTCTGGTCGCGATAGGTATCGGCGAACGTATCAATGACCAGCAGCAGCTGGGAATGGATCTGAATGGCGCACTGGGCAGCAGGATATTCAGTTCACCCACCATTTTACCTTTTCCTCACAGCGGCAATGTGAGTGCGGTATCTGTTTCGGCATCTCTTGTCGACAGCGGTAATCTGACCGCCAGCGACTATAAACTGGAGTCGGGCGGGGGCGACCTGTATACCCTTACACGTCTCAGCGACAACAAGACATTCGCAATCAATACCGGAGGAACATACCCCTATACCACCGCTGAAATGGATGGAATGACACTGCAGATCTCGGGTGCAGCGACGCTGGGTGACAAATTTTTCATTCGACCGACCCGCAACGCGGCTGAGCAGATCAGTCTGCAGATTACCGATCCACGTGGTTTTGCGGCTGCCGCCCCACTGCGGGTCAGGCAGGCGAACAACGCGGACAGCGGCAGTCTGAACGCGGGCAGCGCGGTGTTGGCGCAACCCAGCGTGACAGGTATCGCAAATCTTCCGCTGACAGCTCCGGCCAGCATCACGCTTCAGTGGCGAGCGGATGTGGATGGCAACGGTACCGCGGATGACCCGGGATTTCGCGTTACCGGAGGTCCCGGCGGTACCGTCGCCTATGATCCTGTAACCGAAAGCGGAGGCAAGACCTTTACCTTTCCCGCGTATGGCGGCGTGAGTTTCAGTTTCAGCGGTATCCCGTCAGAGGGGGACCAGTTCATCATCGAAAATAATATCAATGGCGAGGGCGACAATAGAAATGCGCTGGCCATGGCGGGGATCCAGCAGCAGAATACGCTGCTGGGCGAGACTTCCGGCGTAGCGGAAACCGTCACCATCCAGGAGGCTTACGCAATGCTGGTCTCGGATGTGGGTGCCAAAACACGGCAGGCCGAGATAAACAGCAAAGCAAGCGAGGGGCTGCTGCAGCGTCACCAGACTACACTCTCTTCCGTCTCCGGGGTCAACCTTGATGAAGAGGCGGCGAATCTGATCCGCTATCAGCAGGCGTACCAGGCATCGGCCCAGGTGATCGCGATTGCCAGCTCGCTTTTTGACACGCTCATCGGTGCGGTCAGGAGGTAGGCATGTCACGAATTTCCACTGCAAATATAACCCAGCGTGTGATTGATGCGATGCTGCGCCAACAGACCAAAGTCAGCGATACGCAACAGCAACTTTCCACCGGCCGCAGAGTGCTGACACCCTCGGACGATCCGGCCTCCGCAACAAGAGTGCTGGGGCTGAACCAGGCGCTGGAGACGGTACAGCAGTACCAAAGCAATATCGATCGCGCCAAATCCAGGCTGGAGACGGAGGAGGGGGTGCTCAACGGTGTCACCAATCTGCTGCAGCGGGTAAGAGAGCTCAGTGTACAGGGCAACAACGACACCTTGAGCAAGACCGACACCACAGCCATTGCCGCTGAAATTCGTCAACTGCAGGATCAGCTCTACGCCATGGCCAATACCCGTGACAGTAACGGTGAGTACATATTTTCCGGCTACCAGAGCGGCACCAAACCTTTCACTAACCCCGCTACAGGAAGCTATGTTTACAATGGTGATCTGGGGCAGCGTCAGTTGCAGGTTTCGCCGGACCGTCAAGTGGCTGATGGCGACAACGGCTTTGAACTTTTCGTGAATGTGGAAACTGCGGCGTTCGCGGCGGTTTCCGGCGTCGCCATCACTGACCTGGCCGCCATCGCGGATGGTGACATCACCATTGATGGCGGCAACGGCAATGGACCGGTGAGTATTGGCGCCCTGCCCGCAGCTGCAACGGCGGCGGAGCGGTTGCAGCAGTTGATGGATGCTGCCAACAGTATCAAGGAGCGGACCGGCGTCCGGGCCACGGTCGATGCGGGTGGCGCGCTGGAACTCAGCGTTGTCGGAGGAAGCGGCATCAGCATCGCGTTAGGCGTTGGCGCTGCCGCAAAATCCGGTTTAACCGCAGGTAATACTCCAACGACCACCACTCCCCGCAACATCTTCGAGACGCTGCATCAGTTGGCCACCGAGCTGGAAAACAACCGGCCGGTCGACCGCTATATTGGAGATGTTGATCTGGCACTGGACAGTGTGATCAACACGCGTACATTCGTTGGCGGCCGGCTCAACGCCATTGACGAGCAACACGAGGTCAACGCGGATCTGGAACTCTCTTTGGAGAGCCATAAATCGGCTGAGGAGGATCTCGACTACGCTGAAGCTATCGCCCGCTTCGAACGGCAGATGACGGCATTGCAGGCTGCCCAGCAGTCTTATGTGAAAATAAAAGGTCTCTCGTTGTTCAATTTCCTGTAACTGATCAATTATTCCGTGCGCAAGTCAGATGATGGGCATGTGTCCATCGGAGCGTTGATTATTGGAGCCTGTCTCATGATTCCCCGCGGCCGCGACCGAGGAGATTCTGGTTCGTGGCGCGATGTGCGGGCATGGTGCAGCCAATGCTGCATCAGCGGGCCGCAACAAAGCCGGGAGCCGAAATACCGTCCGGTCCCCAGGGGTAGCGTCCGAAAAGCGTTCCTGCTGTGTTGCACCGCTTGCCGGTACCTCATGTACTGTGCGGCGCCGCGCGCGTTGCAGGGACGCATTGCGGACAGCAACGCGGTTCGCAGGGGTCGCGAGATAGGTTCCAGACAAGGTCCCGGGGTTCAGCAAAGTCGAAAGATGTTTGGTTTGTTTCACGGTCCTGAGTGTCGTCGGCCCTACCATGAAGAGGTCCCGTTCCCAGCATTCTGTGCGCAGTTTTAGAGAAGTCCCAACAATCGGATTTAACCTCCCCGAAATACCCGAGAAACTGATTCCCGGGAACGAGGTTATATTCAGATATAAATAAAAAATACAATAAGTTATAACGCGCTGTCCGCTATTTTCCCGGTTCGCGCAGGCAAGGCTTTTTTTCTAAAGGATCGATATGCCCGGCCGTTACAAATGTCGGAGGCGGTGAATGCACAACACCATGAGCATATCCGCCAATTTTCAACCTTACCCATTGCGCGCTTCGACCAGGGGCAGCCGATGGGATCAGGAGTAAGACAATGGCACAAATTATCAATACAAACGTTACCTCCCTGACAGCACAGCGCAATCTGACCAAATCACAGAGTGCCCTGTCGAC
This sequence comes from Gammaproteobacteria bacterium, assembly GCA_020445405.1. Classification (GTDB taxonomy): domain Bacteria; phylum Pseudomonadota; class Gammaproteobacteria; order Chromatiales; family Chromatiaceae; genus HKST-UBA178. The sequence goes on from JAGRGQ010000031.1 coordinate 33,632, forward strand.
CGCGATGCAGCGTCTCTCTTCCGGTTTGCGTATCAATAGCGCCAAGGACGATGCAGCTGGCCTGGCTATTTCCGATCGGATGACCTCCCAGATTCGGGGCCTGAACCAGGCGATCCGCAATGCCAACGACGGTATCTCGTTGTCGCAAACGGCTGAGGGTGCACTGGGAGAGTCCAGTAACAGTCTGCAACGTATCCGTGAACTGGCGGTACAGGCCGCCAACTCCACCAACTCCGCATCGGACCGTGCTGCGCTGAACAGCGAGGTGCAGTCTTTGTTGGCGGAGATTCAGCGTACCGCGACGACCACTCAGTTCAATGGTCAGAATATCATCGACGGTAATTTTCAGTCTTCGCAGTTCCAGGTGGGTGCCAACGCCAACCAGACGATCAGCGTAAGTGTGGACGGTGCCACCACCAGTCTGTTGGGCGCGTACCAGGCCACCGGCACGGCAGTTAACGGCAGCGCGTTTGACGGAGCAGGCTTCACCATCAATGGAATCGAGGTCGGTGTCTCAGCGGCGACCAGCGACGCCGGTGTTACCGCAGCCAGCGCGGCGGCCAAGGCCACCGCCATCAACGCGGTCACCAGCCAGACCGGCGTTTCTGCTACTGCCTCTTCGACCATCACCGGTGGTACACCTATCGCTCGTTCGGCACTGGATTCGGGTGACTTGTTGATCAACGGCATTGCGGTTGGTGCAGTGGCTGCCGACACCAATGCGGTGACTCAGGGACGCGCAATGGCTTCCGCCATCAATGACATTACCTCGCAGACCGGTGTTGTGGCGGTTGCCGATGCCAGTACCGGCCAGCTGACGCTGACCTCGTCCGAAGGGCGTGATATCACCCTGTCAGCCAGCGGAACCGCAGGCGCGGTCCGCCAGGCAAACATACAGCAGATCCAGAATGCCACCGGCCTTGACGCCTCCGATGGCGCTGCGGCAACCACCAACGAAGTGGTTACGCTGACTTTTGTCGCGGCAAACGAAGGAACGGGTACAGGTATCACCGCCGGTGACGGTACTGCGGTCGGTGATACGATTACGTTGGGTGGGCAGACTTATCAGTTTGTTGAAAATGCATCGTTTGTCGGTGCCGGTAACGTTGCCGTGGTTATTGCAGATGGTGAAACCGCTGCCAACAACATTACCGCCCTGGAAGCTGCGATTGATGCTGAATATGCTGCAGGACGCAGCTCCATCGCGACCGGCGCCAAAACCGCCACCAGCCTGGTGTTGACTTCGGATCAACTGGGTATCAATACGATTGCTGCCGGTGGTGCTATTGCTGAGGTTGCAACCAACGCGGGTGCCATCACCAGCGCCATCACCACCCCAGGTGTTGCTCCTGCTGATGACGCCGATGGCGTCACCACGCGTGGCACTCTCACGCTGAGTTCCTCCACGAATTTCACCCTGGGTGGTGCAGATCTGGCGTACGCCGGCATGACCTCCGCGAATGCAGGGCTAACCAAGCTGAGTACGGTGGATATCTCCACGGTGTCTGGGGCAAACAATGCCCTGTCTGTTATTGACGGTGCCTTGGCGCAGATTTCCAGCAGCCGCGCTGAACTTGGCGCACTGCAGAGCCGGTTCGAGTCGGCGATAGCGAATCTGAGTGTGACCTCGGAAAACCTGAGCGCTGCCCGCTCGCGCATCATGGATGCCGACTTTGCCATGGAAACCGCAGCGTTGACACGGGCACAGATTCTGCAGCAGGCCGGTGTGGCTATGGTCTCACAGGCCAATGCATTGCCACAGAGCGTACTGTCGCTGCTGCAATAAGACTGAACGTGATTGGGGAACCGGAATATCCGGTTCCCCACACCTAATGAGTAGGTGATACCCATGAGTAATGAAATCTCTCAAAACATGCTAGGGGCACTGACGTCCCAGCCGAGGAGGGAGTCGGGTGCGATCAGTAAAGCGCAGAGTACACAGGCAGTTAAAGTTGCGACCGTATCAGTCTCCAATGGACAGGGACCCGACAGTGCCATAGCCAGGGAATCCGTTGGACCGGCGGTAAATGGGAGACAGCTCGAAGAGATGGTGGAAGATCTCAACGGGCTGGCCCAGGCTGTTCAGCGACAGCTGGAGTTCAGCATCGATGGCGAGGACGGAAAAGTTTACGTCAAGGTGCTGGATGCTGAGACAAAAGATGTGATCCGGGAAATTCCATCCGAAGAGATCCGCAATATGCAGAAACACCTTCGGGAGGTAAGCGAGATGATGTTTCACAAGGGAGAGAACACTTCACTTCTTTTCAAGGGCGAGGCTTGAAACGGAATCGGGACAGGGATGTTCCGGTCCGTATAAGATTGGATATGGTCAGGTAGCTCAATGCCAATATCATCACCAGGTTTAGGCTCGGGGCTGGATGTCACTTCCATCGTATCCCAATTGATGGAGGTGGAACGGCAGCCGCTGGTACGACTGGACGGACAGGAAGCATTGGTTCAGGCGGAGATATCTGCCTATGGAAATCTTAAAGGCGGTCTCTCTTCCATGCAGAGCTCTTTGACCAAGCTGCAAGATGCCTTGACTTTTCAATCCACCACTGCTGCATCTTCCGATAGCGCTGTACTTGATGTCTCTTCCGATACCGACGCGGTGACCTCCTCCTACAGCGTTACCGTAAACCGTCTCGCTCAACAACACAAGCTGGGTTCCTCGGAGTTCGCTTCGACCGCCTCTTTTGGCGGTAGCGCAGGGGACGTGCTTACTCTGATAGTGGGAGCAAAGAGTTTTACCCTGGATCTTTCGAGCGCGAAAACCCTCTCGGAGATCCAGGAGGCCATCAACGTCGATGGCAATCAGACCGGTTTAACCGCGGGTTTGATTACCGGAGACAGTGGCAACCAGACCCTGGTACTGACATCGGGGGATACAGGTTACGATAAACGGGTCCAGCTCTCGTTCGGCGGTATGTTGGATGCCAATACATTCAATTTTTCCATGCTGAACCGGGATGCGGACAATCAACTGCTGGCAACTGAAAATGAGTTGGATGCATCCCTGAGCATCGATGGTGTGGCAATCACCCGCGGTAGCAACAAGATTACCGATGCAGTCGAGGGCCTCACGTTCACTTTAAACCAGGTCGGGCAGGCCAGTGCCAGTGTTACCAGAGACTCCGATACCGCTGTCAGCGCAGTTGAGGAATTTATCGCAACCCATAACGCGCTGAAAGAGCAGATATCATCCTTGAGCGGTGCCGGTTTAAGCGGCGGTATTCTGCGAAGCATAGATTCATTGATGCGTGGGGCACTTAACAGTGCTCTGTCCGGGCTGGGCGAATATTCCTATATTTCCGAACTGGGTGTAACCAGCGATTCCGAAACGGGTAAGCTGCAGCTCGACAGCGAACTGTTTGTCGCTGCGCTGGAAGAAAACCCAAACAGCGTGATCGGTTTCTTCAGTAACGAGGATAACGGATTTTCATACCGGCTGGACGCCCAGTTGGAGGGCTTTCTGCAGTCGGGCGGCACGCTTGACAGCATTATTGCCAGCGCCAACAGCCGCGTGGATGGCATTGAGCGCAGTCGTGAGGCTTTGCAGCGTCGTATGGCTACGGTCGAACAGCGTTATCTAAGACAGTTCGGCGCGCTGGATACACTATTGGCCAGCTTGTCGACCACCAGTGAGTATCTGACTACTCAATTAGATGCTATCTCGAAAATTTCTCTCAGAAACGACAATTAAGGACTCAGCGAAGGCTGAATAGAGGAACAGACTCCATGGTTAAATCAAGAATCAACAGTGCGCTGTCGGAGTATGCCAGTGTCAGTGTGACTTCCGGGATCGAGGACGCAACGCCCCACCGACTGATTCAGATGCTGATGGAGGGTGCGCTGGACAAGATCGCCACTGCCAAGGGGCATATGCTGCACAAAAACTTGAGCGAGAAAGGGCGTCATATCAGCTGGGCGATCTCCATAATCAGCGGACTGCAGAGCAGCCTCGATATGGAGGCGGGCGGAGAGGTTTCGGCCAATCTCGACAATCTTTACGACTATATGGTGCGTCGTCTCGGACTGGCCGGCGCCACTGACGATGCAGAAATTCTGGACGAAATATCTTCGCTGCTGTTGGAAGTCAAATCCGCATGGGATGTGCTTCCCAAGCAACTGACCGGTGAAAGTCGCCAGGCTGCTTCCTGATGCCGGACCGTAGCATGCTCCTGCAGAAAATCCTGGAGATCACCACAAAGATGCGGGAGTCTGCACTGGACTCCGACTGGGAAAGCGTGAGTGAAAGGGAGAGGTACCGGCGGACGCTGATGGAACGCTGTTTTCCGTTGGATGGGGCCATCGTCGATCGGGCTCATGCGGCAGATTCGATTCAGGCGATCATCGCACTGGACAAGTCTGTCATGTCATTGGCGGCACACGCGAGGAAAGAGGTCGAACAGCGTCTTTTCGAATTGAAGCTGGGACGCCAGGCGACCAATGCCTATACCAGCGTGGAGATCGGTCGCTAGAGCGACAGTCTCAACTGAGAACGAGTTCCAGTACAAACTTGGTACCGAAGTAGGCCAGCATTAAAACGACGAACCCAGACAACGTCCAGATCAACGCCTTCTGACCGCGCCATCCCGACTTGAATCTGCCCCATAACAGGGATCCAAATACGACCCAGGCGGCAATCGAGAGTACGGTCTTGTGTACCAGGTGCTGGGCGAACATATCTTCAAGAAACATGAAACCGCTGAGCAGGGCGAGGGTGAGCAGCACAAATCCAGCCCCGATCATTTCAAATAGCAATGCCTCCATTGTCTGTAACGGTGGCAGGGAACGGATAAATCCACCGGGATGGCGGTTGCGCAAGTGATGATCCTGCACCGCGAGCAGAATCGCCTGAACGCTGGCCATAGCCAGTAGACTGTATGCCAGCAGCGAGATCAGTACATGAATGCGGAGTCCCCATGGCGCTTCTGCGGAGAGGAAGTGAGAGGTGTGAAACCGGATATCCAGAACTATCATCACCGCCGCCAACGGCAGCAGCAGAATACCCAGGTTTTCCACTGGCTTGGACAGCGCGGAAATCAGCAGCAGCAGCAGGATGGTCCAGGTTACCAGCGTGCCTGCGTCGAAAAAGCCGAGGTTGATGCCGGCGTCGGAAAATAAGTGCTGGTAAAGGAAGAGCCCATGCACAATTAAGCCGGTAAAACCCAAGCCTATGCCGACAGATCGGGGGAGATTTTTTACAGTGTTGCTGCGAAACAGCCGCAGGGTGATAACCATGGCGCTGGCAACATAACAGGCAATGGCGAAGAGTGCGGTAATCGTACTGGTCATATGGAAAGATGTTCTCATAACTGAGGTGAACCTGGAAAGTGGTAATGCGGGTTCCCTGCCAGGTTTCGAAACCAGCCGGTTGACTGGAGACAGCAAAGTTCCTCATCCCGGCTTTCGCCGGAATGACCCGGATTCTAAAAAGCAGCCGCTTGCGGCCAGTTTCCAGCCAAGGTTCGCGCTGTCAGAATGCTCCTACTATAATGACCGTGTTCAGGCGTTGGCAGCAATCGAGGTATAGACAAGGCATGTTTGACAATCTCACTGATCGACTGGGAACTGTGCTCAATAAACTGCGCGGGCAGGGGCGATTGAGCGAAGAGAATATCAAGGAGACCATGCGCGAGGTGCGCATGGCACTACTCGAAGCGGATGTGGCTTTGCCGGTGGTTCGGACCTTCATCGAGCAGGTGAGAGACAAGGCGCTGGGTGCGGAGGTACTGAAGAGTCTGACTCCCGGCCAAGTGCTTATAAAGATCGTCAACGAGGAACTTGTCAAGGTAATGGGAGAGGCCAACGAACGTCTGGACCTCTCCGCACAACCGCCTGCGGTGGTGCTGGTGGCAGGCCTGCAGGGTTCCGGCAAGACCACCAGTGTAGCCAAACTGGCCCGCTGGCTGCGGGAGGCGCAGAAAAAATCAGTGATGGTGGTCAGCTGTGACGTTTACCGTCCTGCCGCTATCGATCAGTTGAAAACATTGGCGGCAGAGGTCGGTGTCGACTTTTTCTCCAGTACACCCGAGCAGAAACCCCTGGAGATCGCCCTGTCCTCACTGGCACACGCACGCAGGCAGTTCAAGGACGTGCTTATTGTAGATACCGCGGGCCGTCTGCATGTGGACGAGCAGATGATGGGGGAGATCAAGCAGTTGCATGCCGGGTTGAAACCGGTGGAGACGCTGTTTGTGGTTGACAGTATGACCGGCCAGGATGCGGCTAACACGGCCAAAGCCTTCAATGACGCACTGCCCCTGACCGGCGTGGTTCTGACCAAGACCGATGGCGATGCCCGCGGGGGTGCCGCGCTGTCCATTCGCCAGATCACCGGCAAACCGATCAAGTTCCTCGGTATAGGCGAAAAGAGCGATGCACTGGAACCCTTTTATCCGGACCGAATGGCATCGCGTATTCTCGGCATGGGGGATGTGCTGAGCCTCGTGGAAGAGGTGCAACGTAAAGTAGACCACGGCAAGGCCGAACAGCTTGCAAAAAAGCTGCAGACCGGAAAGGGGTTCGATCTGGTGGATTTCCGTGACCAGATGCAGCAAATGGCGCGCATGGGGGGGATGAGTTCTCTGATGGACAAGCTGCCGGGTATGGGAGAGATACCGGATCATGTGAAGGGGCAGGTAAATGACAGGGAGATTCACCGTACCATTGCTATCATCAACTCCATGACACCCCAGGAACGGCGATTCCCGGGTATTATCAAAGGTGCGCGCAAGCGACGAATCGCCCTGGGATCGGGTACCCAGGTACAGGAGATCAATAAACTGCTTAAGCAGTTTGCCCAGATGCAGAAGGTGATGAAGCGGATGAAGGGCAGCGGCGGTATTGCCAAAATGATGCGCGGCCTAAAAGGAAGAATGGGCCCAGGCGGAATGCCGCCGGGCGGTTTTCCTTTTTAATCTGCATGCGGATCTTTAACTGGAGCATCACGTAACCAATGGTTTCGGTTGGAAATATGGTGGGATAGATTCCTGTTCCTGATAGTTGGCTCGCGGCTCTTTTTTCGTAAAAAGGACTTCACATTTTCAACTTATAGAGTACAATTTGCCGTTTACCTCCTGCCGGCTGGTCGGAGTGGTGGTGGCTAAACAGATTACGTACTAAAGGGTTGGACATGGTATCGATTCGCCTTTCACGAACGGGCGCCAAAAAGCGGCCGTTTTACCACATTGTTGCAACGGACAACCGCAGGTCGGGTGACGGTGCCTGTCTGGAGCGCCTGGGTTTTTTCAACCCGGTCGCGACTGGTGGCGAGGAGCGGCTCAAGATCAACAACGAGAGGGTGGAGTACTGGATTTCGACCGGTGCTCAGACCAGCGATCGTGTTGCTCAGCTGATCAAGGAAGCCGCCAAGTCTGCCGCAGCCGCAGCCTAAACGGCGTCTGCCGCCAGCGTTGCCGGGATCCGGTTGAGTGACCTCCGGCAAGCAGATTGCACCTGCTGGTCAGACGGCCAACGGTCAGGCGCTTATCATACTGGGCCGGATCTCCGCACTGTTTGGTGTGCGTGGCTGGGTAAAGGTTTTTTCGGAAACCTCTCCCCGCTCCAATATCCTGAACTACCCCCACTGGCACTTGTGCGTGGCGGGCGAGTGGACGGAATATCGGGTCCTGAAGGGTCGCACCCACGGAAAAGGGGTGGTGGCGCTGTTAGAGGGGTTACAAGACCGCGATCAGGCGGCTGAACTGGTAGGCGCCGAGATAGCGGTCCCCAGAGATCAGCTACCGGCTGTCGGCGTGGACGAGTACTACTGGACGGATCTGGAGGGAAGCCGGGTTATCACACTGGAGGGAGTCGAACTGGGCAGGCTGGAAAGCCTTTTTTCAACCGGCTCCAACGATGTGATGGTGGTGGCAGGTGAACGCGAGCGATTGATTCCATTTGTTCACGGCACGGTGATAGAAGTGGATCTGGATCAGGAAAGAGTCACCGTCGATTGGGACCCGGAGTTCTGAGTTTCTCCATGCGCTTCGATGTGGTGACACTGTTTCCGGAGATGTTTCAGGCGATGCTGGGAAAAGGGGTCACTGGCCGGGCCTTCGAACGGGGCCTGGCAGAATTGTCGCTCTGGAATCCACGTGATTACGCGCTGGACGTGCACCGGACTGTGGACGACCGACCATATGGTGGCGGACCCGGGATGGTGATGAAGCTGGAACCTCTGCTGGCAGCAATTGGTGATGCCAGACTGGCGGCGCCTCAGGCCAGGGTGGTATATCTCAGCCCCCAGGGTCGCGCATTCAACCAGCAGGCGGCGGCAAAACTGGCACAGCGGAACAGTATGATCCTGCTCGCCGGCAGGTATGAGGGGATAGACGAACGCATCATAAACCGGTGCGTTGACGAAGAGTGGTCAATCGGCGATTACGTCCTCAGTGGCGGCGAACTGCCTGCGATGGTGCTGATTGACTGCATTGTGAGGTTATTGCCCGGAGTGCTCGGAGATGAGGACTCGGCACAGCAGGACTCTTTTATGGACGGTCTGCTGGATTGTCCGCACTATACGCGTCCTGAGATATTTGAAGGCGAAACCGTGCCCGCGGTGTTGCTGAGTGGAGATCACGAAGCGATACGGCGCTGGCGGCTGCAGCAATCTCTGGGGAGGACCTGGCTGCGGCGGCCCGAATTGGTGCAGGAGCGGGGCCTAAGTACTGAAGAGCAGATTTTGTTGGATGAATTTATCCGGGCGCAGGCAGACGCCGGTTGAGATACAGGAGCATATTGAGATGAATAAGATTATCCAGGAGCTTGATGCCGAACAGATGGGTCGAAAGGTACCGGAATTCAGCCCCGGCGATATCGTAGTGGTGCAGGTGAAAGTAAAAGAGGCTGACCGAGAGCGTCAGCAGGCATTCGAAGGCGTGGTGATCGCCAAAAAGAATCGAGGTCTCAACTCATCGTTCACGGTTCGCAAAATCTCGAATGGCGAAGGTGTGGAGCGCGTGTTCCAGACTTATAGTCCGATGGTGGTGGAGATCAAGGTCAAACGTCGCGGCGACGTGCGCCGGGCGAAGCTCTACTATCTGCGTGGCCGGACCGGTAAGGCAGCCCGCATCAGAGAGAAGCTGGGATAGTCCTACATGGATCCGTGCGTTTACAGAACACCCCGCCACGGCGGGGTGTTCTGTTTTGACTGCTGCTCTTCTGGCGCCACGATGGCAGAATCAGAAAATGGCATTGACACTCTATTGGCATGACTACGAGACCTGGGGCACCGATCCCGGCCGGGACCGGCCTGCTCAGTTTGCCGGTGTGCGCAGCGATGAAAATCTCAACGTCATAGGCAAGCCGCTTTCACTCTACTGTTTTCCCCCGGATGATATGCTACCGCAGCCGGAAGCCTGCATGGTCACCGGAATTACGCCACAGCAGGCTCGTGCAGCCGGTGTCATCGAGGCGGATTTTTTTCGCCTGATCCATGAACAACTGGCGGTTCCCGGCAGTTGCGGGGTTGGATACAACAGTATCCGTTTTGACGACGAAGTAACGCGCTTCGGCCTCTACCGCAATTTTTTCGCTCCCTACGCACGCGCA
>JAGRGQ010000320.1 GCA_020445405.1 Gammaproteobacteria bacterium
TCGAGCGATCCGGTCTTGAAGCACGCCAGGTCAAACTCACCGATGCCGCCCTGTGCGCCATCATTGAGGGCTATGCCCGCGAAGCCGGCGTACGCCACCTGGAAAAACTGCTCGCCCGCATTCTGCGCAAGGCCGCCGTAAAGGTGCTCACCGCACGCGGCAAAAACAAGGGCAAGACCATCACGGTGAGTGCGAAGAACCTCACCGAGTTCCTCGGCCAGCCCTATTTCCAGAAGAGCAAACCCTTACGCGGCACCGGCGTCGTCACCGGCCTCGCCTGGACCGCGATGGGCGGCGCGACCCTGGATATCGAAGCCACCGTGGTCCACAGCCGCAACAGTGGCTTCAAGCTCACCGGCAAACTCGGTGAAGTGATGCAGGAATCCGCGCAGATCGCCTACAGCTACCTGTCCGCCCACTTGGTCGAGTACGGCGCTCCCGCCGACTTTCTCGATTCCCGCTTCCTGCACCTGCATGTCCCCGAAGGCGCCACGCCCAAGG
>JAGRGQ010000321.1 GCA_020445405.1 Gammaproteobacteria bacterium
TCAGCCCTTGGCCATCTGCCCTGTAGTTAACCAGTTACATATAATCAAACAACGAGAGCCCCTTGATCTTCACATAGGATTGTTGTGCGGCCTGTAGTGCCGTCATCTGCCGTTCGAAGCGGGCAATAGCTTCGGCAAAGTCCAGGTCCTCCTCCTGCGATTTGTGGCTCTCCAGCGAAAGCTCCAGGTCGGCATTGACCTCCTGTTGTTCGTCGATGCTGTTGAGCCGGCCGCCAACTGCGGTGCGGGTATTGATCACGCTTTCCAGCGCCAGGTGAACGTCTTCGATATAGTGATCGACGGGCCGGTCTTTTTCCAACTCGGTGGCAAGCTGGTGCAGTGTCTCGAAGACATTACGGGGTATAGTGGTCGTTGGTTCGCTGCCTGCCGTCAATCCGGATTTTGCCGCTGCACCTGCACCCAATGCCACGGTGATGCCGGATCCACCGACAACGCTCAGTTCCAAAGCGCCGCTTGCGTTGATTGTTGCGCGTACGCCGG
>JAGRGQ010000322.1 GCA_020445405.1 Gammaproteobacteria bacterium
AGGCCCGCGAGATCCCGGTGCGGACACCTACACAACGCGAGATCCTGGATCGCACCCATCGGATCGCCGGGCGCGGCTCGCTGATCCCGGCCGAGCGAAACTATCGCCAACAGTTGCGTATCTACGAACGCCACACGGCGAACGCCGGCCTGTCGAAGCTGCACGGTCTGCGCCACGCCTATGCGCAAAGCCGCTACGAGGAGCTGACTGGTTGGAAATCACCGGCGGCGGGCGGGCCATCCACCGGCGCTTTGTCCCGCGATCAGCGACGACTGGACCACCATGCGCGCCTGACCATCAGCCAGGAGCTCGGCCATGAGCGAGAGCCGATTACCGCAGTTTACCTAGGCCGGTGAAGCCGAAGAGTAGGGACGGTGAGCACACATTTGTCTAAATGTACGGTAAGAGAAGGCGCCTACGCAGATCAATTCTTCGTGTCACTGCCCATATCGCTGAGCCAAGGTTCCACGCGGAACATTCCGATCGCCATCTGCCCCATT
>JAGRGQ010000032.1 GCA_020445405.1 Gammaproteobacteria bacterium
CGCCGCTCTTTTCCGCGCACTGCTGCAGTCCGAGATTGCACGCGTTGCGCAGCCGTTCCATCTCCTCCGGGGAGCGCTCCCCGGCAACAGCGCGCAGCCACTGCTGTATCGCGGCTTCATCGATCGGAGCGTTGGGGGAAAAATGCGTGGTTACACTGACCATGTTTTCATGCAGCGGGGCGCCGCTGGCGATCCCGCTCCTGACCCGGACCGGCGGTCAACAGCCTGTCAGTTACCGTTTGAACCGGACCTGGCGGCATCAGCGTGGAATCTCGCCTGTTGTGCTCTGATCTCCGCATCGAGCGTGCTTTCCGTGGCAATTCCACTGAACTGTTCATTGACTGCCTCTCTGTCTGTGTCACCCGCGGGTGGAGACACCCCGAGCGTCCTGATCAGCGACCCCATTGCCACCAGCACGCGGTACTGCGCAAACAGGTGGTCGTAACGGGTTTCCTGATAACTGCGCCGGGCCTGAAACACTTCGTTCTCCGTGTTGAGCAGGTCCAGCAGCGTACGCTGTCCCAGTCTGAACTGCTCCGCGTAGGCATCCCGGGTATTCTCGGTGGACGAGATCTGCCGGCGCAGATACCCAAGTTGATCCCTGGTTACCTGATACGCCGACCAGGAGAGACGCATGCTCTCCACCACCTGGCGACGGGTGCGGTTGCGGACATCTTTCGACTGATTGATCAGCTCCGCTGTCTGACGGTGGCGCGCCTGATCCCTGCCGCCCGAATAGAGATTGTAACGCATGCGGATCATCGCCGTCAGATCCTGATCCCGCCCTTCGACACCGTCCAGGTCGTCGTTCCAGGTGCCTCCGACTTCAAGATTGAATTTGGGATAAAAGCCGTTGCGTGCAGCCTGATGCTGCGCCATCGCCGCCTCGACATCGGCTTCCGCCGACTTCAGTGTCGGATGGTTTTCCAGGCTTTTGCCGACGGCCTCATCCAGGCTTCCGGGCAACCCCGGCACCGCATCGTCCGCCGCCGCCAGTTCCCTCGGCAGATCACCCACAACCGAGATGAAGCCCGACTCCGCGTCCTGCAGGTTGACCTGATCCGCCAGCAGACTCGAAACCGCGGCGGCGCGTCTTCCGGTCACCTGTTCGAGATCCGAGCTGCGGCCAACGCCGGCCCTGGTACGCAGGCTGACCTGATCCAGTATCCTGTCGTGAACGGTCAGGTTGTCGGTGGAGAGCGCAACCAGCTCGCGGTTCAGCAGAACCTTGAGGTAGGCATCGATGGCCTGCAGCGCGATCCGCTCTCCGCTGCTCTCCAGCGTGTACTGCTGTGCCTTGACTCTTGCGTCCTGACGCGCCACCTCGCTGCGCACCGCGAATCCATCGAACAGCATCTGGTCAACAACCACTTCAGCCTCTTTTCTGGTCAGTTCGCGGTCGTTGTAACCCTGGGATCTGGTACTGAAGTTGTCGGAGCGTTCATAGCCGATGCCGGCGCCGATATCGACTCTGGGCAGATAGCCGGAACGGGCCTGCTCCAGTTCCTGCTTGCGGGAGAGATACTGACTGGTCTCGGCCAGCACCTCTGGATGCGTATCCAGCGCATGCTGCACCGCTTCGGTTAACGTGTAAGCCGCACCCGATCCGGCGGCGGTCAACATTGACAGAAGCAGGCAGACCGTTGTGACCTTGTTCGACATATCAAACACTCCGGGGGAGTTGCTCAATGTAGAGGACGCTTTGCCTCCTGTTCATTGGTACCACCGGCCCCTGGTGCAACTCCTTACTGGCTTCTACGTCGGCAGTGCCGCTGCGGATGCTAACATTTTTTCAATGGAAACAACATGGTCGCGCGCAATATAAAAGCAGAAACTCGCGTCGGGACCGCACCCGGCCTCCGGCTTCTTTCAGACAACCAGATCCAGTGTGGCGCCGCCATCCACCAACAGCGTGACAGTGGATCCGGTCGAAATGCCGTCCAGGTGCGCGATCGTGTCTCCGGAAAAATTGCCGCTCCCGGAAACATCGAGCCGCAGATCGCCGCCGCTGTCGACCTGTACATAAGAGCCGAGATTACCCGAATTGACGGTGATGCCGGAAAGCAGGTCGGAGATATCGAGCACATCCTGGCCCTGCTGGTAGTCCTGAACCGTGTCGCTGCCGCTCTCGCCCGTCTTGAAAATGTAGACGTCGTTGCCGGAACCGCCGTTGAGTATGTCGCTGCCGGAGCCGCCGCTGAGCAGATCGTTGCCGGAACCGCCCAGCAGCGTATCGTCTCCCCCCTGCCCCTGCAGCAGGGAACCCTGCCCGTCCCGTCCCACCAGAATCTCGTTGGCGGGACCGCCGCTGACGGTGCTGCTGTTGAACAGCGAGATCGCAGCGGTGGCGCTGTCGCTCCCCGAAACGCCATCTTCGATGGTGTAGTCGAAGGCGGGATTTTCAAACTGGGGATTGCCGATCGAGATCCACAGGTCGTAGGCGCCGTTATCGGAGAATACACCGAGCGCCTGATTGTCCCAATAAGAGGAGGCTCTGACGTAGTAGGTGCCATCCTGCTGCACCGGGAATTCAAGGTATGAGTCGAGGGAGAGGTTGTGGTAACCGCTCTGCACCGAGCCTGCACCACCGAACGCAACGGTGTCCGCGGGGGCGTCGTCGTTCTCCGCCAGCAGGTTGCCGAGGCTGTCATAGAGCCGCAGATACATGTCGACAGCGTCATCGTTTGAGCCAATATCCCGGTCCCGGCCCGCACCGTTGTCGATGTCCAGTATCAGCGTCTCACCGGCGCGCAGGTCCAGTTTTATCCAGTCCTGGTCCCGAATATAGCCGCCGGGAACCGGCGTATCGATGATATTCGCGTGGAACCGGACACTGTTCAGCGAGCCGTCCTGAAGCTTGATGGCGTCGATATCGGCGGCATCCACGGGTTTTCCGAAATCAATGCGGTTGAACACCACTGCGGTTTGCGCACTGTCATTGTTATCCGTCACTTCATCCAGTTTGGTCGCAACGGCACCGAAAAACTCGCCGCTTTCAGGCACGAACTCCACTGTCGACGTATTCGAAGTCACCTGGCCCAGTTGCGGATTCTGGGTGGATATCAGGCTCAACGGATCGTTGTCGGGATCGCTGTCATTGGCCATCAACGCGGCGGCCGGAATGAAGATGGAGGAACCGTCGACGATATTGGAGAGCACCAGGTCGTCCACCGCGACTGGCGGCGCATTGGCAGCGACCGGATTTGTGACGGCCTCCTGTTGCACAAGAAAGCCTTCCCGCAGCGGGAGGTCCGGCGTGGTCGACGGCAACAGGCCTTCGGTTTCAAATCCGCTCTCCGGGGTAACCTGCAGCCCGGTGCGCTCCAGAACCGGCGGCGGACTGACCTCGGAGGAGAGATCATCGCCGCCGTTCCCGCCCGCAGCCGGCGCTTCGAGTATCACCGCAGGGTCCGCACCGGCCAGAATTGCCTGCTGGGCCGCTTCTATCGAGGTTGCAAGTTCCGCTCTGTCCGCGTCGGCTGGTCCGTAGACATCGCTGTCGAGCAGGGCTTCGGAGTTGCGCCCCAGATCGACGCGTCCGCCGTTTCGGAATTCGATGGATATACCGCTGAGATCGTCGGTGGTGATCAATTCATTGGCATACACCCGATCCCCCAGATGGAGAATACGCTCTGCGCCACTGTTTGCGACTGCTTTGACTGTACCGAAAATCGCGCTGACGATACCCACCGCGCCGGCGCCGAATTCAGCGGAGGAAAAAAGTGTTGCCATGACTGCCTCTCATCGATCTTCGTGAACTCTGTTCCGCGGTGTCTGTCCGCCAACCCATGCATTGTCTCCTGTCCGGTCATCGCTGAAGGCGGGGATCCGGGAAGTGGCGTCGGTTAACGGGCAGTCACTGGATAAACAGTGTGCGGCAGAAAGCGGATTATTTCTATTGTACCTTGGTACGAGCTGCTTCCTGTGCAGCGTCATCGAGCGGCCATGACCTGGCCAGCAGACCGAGCTGCAGACGGTCCCGGGTTTCGGTTTTGCCGAAAATTGCGCTCATATGGGCTTTCACCGTCCTTTCACTGATTCCCAGACTGCGTGCAATCACCTTGTTGGAGGCGCCATGCGCGACCATTCTGGCCACTTCCCGTTCGCGCGGGGTCAGGGCAATGTAACCTGCCATCGCCTTGCCGTCGACGGCCGGCGCCGGCGCCCTTCCCTGATTTTTCAACAGCTGCTCCACCAGCCTTCGCCCCAGCCAGACTTCGCCCATAGCCACCACCTCCACCGCTTTGTGCAGCAGTTCGGGCAGAATGTACCGGTTGCAGTAGCCGCGGCCGCCGGCGCCGATCAATGTCAGCCCTTCCGCGGTTTCAGGACGGGATGAGAGGAATATGAACGCGATCTGGGGATGGCGCCTGCACAGCGCCACGGCCGCCTCGGTCCCGCCGATTCCCGGCGCTTCCAGGTCGATCAGGGCCGGGCTGGGAGTGGGATCCACCCGCAGTTCGTCGATCCCGGCCGCGTCTCTTATGCAGCGGACACTGTCGAGCGTATCAATCCCTTCCAGCCAGCGGCGGGTGATGTCGGGATCAGCGCAACAGATAAGCATCGCCACCGTTCTCTACCTTTCGCGCAGCGCTCTTTCCCTGGCCCGGAGCACCGGTTTGAGCAGATAGTCCATCACGCTCTTTTTACCGGTGACGATATCGACCTCCGCCAGCATGCCTGAGATAGTCGGCAACGCGCCGTCGATCTCCCCAAGGTGGCTCTTTTTGGTTCTGACCCGCACCAGATAGTAGCTTTCATCCTCCTGTTCCTCCCGGATGGTATCGGCGCTGATATGCTCGAGCTCGCCCTCCAGGCCGCCGTATATCGCAAAATCGTAAGCGGTGATCTTCACGATGGCGCGCTGCCCGGGGTGCAGAAAGGCGATATCCTTGGGCCGGATACGCGCCTCCACCAGCAGAAAATCCTCCAGCGGGACGATCTCCATAAGCCGCATGCCGGGCTTGATCACACCGCCGATGGTGTTGACCATGATCTGTTTGACCGTGCCCTTGACCGGTGAACGCACCACGGTGCGCTCCACCCTGTCCTCCAGCGCAACGCTGCTTTCCGACAGTCGCGAAAGCTCGGCATTGATGCTGTTCAATTCGGCCTGTGCTTCGTTGCGAAACTGCAGACTGAACTCGGCGATGCGCTTTTCCGCCTCCGCAAGCCTGGATCTGGCTCGCGGAATGGCGAGCCGCGCGCTCTCCTGCTCTCCCGCCAGTTCGTTTACCTGCCGCTCCAGTCGCAGCACCTCCACTTCGGATATCGCACCCGATGCCACCAGCGGCCTGGTCATGTTCAGCTCCCTGCGGGTCAGCGCGAGGCTTTTGGATGCCCGCAGCTGTTTCGACTCCAGCTCCTTTATCTCCTGCTCGATCTGGGTCTTGCGTTCAACCAGTATGTTTCTGCCCGTCTCCCGCTCCTTCTGGCGGTTGCGGTAGAGCAGCAGCTCCTGCTCCAGCAGATCCGGGTGGTCGGTGCGCAGCTCATCCGGTGGCGCGAAAGCTGCACCGGTAGACTCCGCCTGCAGCCTGACCGCTTTCGCGCGCAGCGCCATCGTCTGCTGCCGGGATTCGCGCAGCGAAGAGGAGAAACCGGTATCGTCGATCTGCAGCAGCGGCTGACCCTTGTCGACCTGCTCCCCCTCCTCCACCATCAGCGCAGTCAGGATGCCGCCTTCCAGATTCTGCACTTCCTGGATATGGCGCGACGGAATCACCCTGCCGCTGCCGGTGGTCACCTCATCCAGCTCCGCCCAGCTGGCCCAGGCAAGGGCAGCACAGACGAAGGCAGCCGTCAGCCAGAGTATCAGACGTCCACCGCGCGGATGCTGCAGCAACACTGCCGCACGGGCATCGGAAAGGTAGTCGCTGTCATCCCGAACCGCCAGCCGGGTGGACGGCTGCAGCGCGATTTCCACGCCTGCCTGGCCGCGGTCGCGTGTCACTGGGCACTCCCCCCGACGCTTCTGAGTTTTCCCTGGCGCAGCGCCTCCAATACCTCCTGCTTCGGCCCGTCCGCGACGATGCGTCCGGATTCAAGCACGATCAGGCGATCGACCAGATCCAGCAGCGATGCACGATGTGTCACCAGCAGTAGCGTTTTGCCATCGATATCGGCGGCAAGTTTCCGCTTCAACAACTCCTCGCTGCCGTTGTCCATCGAGTTGCTCGGCTCATCCAGCAACAGGAACCGGCGATTTCCCAGCAGCGCTCGCGCCAGCGCGACGCACTGCCGCTGCCCCCCGGAAAGATGTTCGCCTCGCTCGCCCACCTGCATATCGAAGCCATGGGGGTGATGCGCGACGAATTCACTGACTCCGGCAATATCGGCTGCTCTGAGCACATCGGCGTCAGCCGCATAGGGTGCGCCGAACACAATATTTTCACGCACACTGCCATAGAACAGAAACAGATCCTGGGGTACGTAACCGATAGCCGCGCGCAACTCCGCCGGATCGATCTGGCGAATATCCGTTCCCCCGAGGCGTACCGCTCCCGACTTCGGCGTATACAGCCCCTGTACCAGTTTTTCCAGCGTGCTCTTGCCCGATCCGACCCGCCCGATGACTGCGACACGTTCTCCCTCCCGGATGCGGAAGGAGACGTCGGACAACACCTCACTCTCTTCGCCGGGATAGCAGAAGCTGACGCGCTCGAATTCGAGATCGCCGCGCAGCTGATCCCGGCTGACGAATGTGCGCTCCTGGTCCCGCTCCACCGGCAGCGTCATCACTCGATTGAGACTCTCCAGCGCTGTCCTGGCCTGGAGATAGCGCACCGACAGGTTTGCGACCTGCGAAACCGGCGCCATCGCCCGACCGGTGAGAATCACCGCGGCAATCAGCCCGCCCATGCTGAGACTTCCCGTGGCGATCAGATGAACACCCCAGACCACCACCGCGATCTGGGCGAACTGCTGAAAAAAAAGCGCCACATTGACCGCCGAAGAGGAGATCAGCCGCGACCTTACCCCCCATTGGGCGATATGGCCGGTAAGCAGCTCCCATTTTCGCTGCAGCGCACTCTCCGCACCGAGGTGACGAATGGTTTCGAGCCCGGTCAGCGACTCAACCAGCATGGCCCCCTTCTGAGCCGATGCCCTGAAGGTCGACTCGACCGCCTTGCGCAGCGGCCCCTGAATCAGGAGTGCATAGACGATGACCAGTGGGATGCAGATTGCCGCGACAACCACCAGCGGTCCGCTCAGGTAACCGATCGCAATCAGAAAAATAACGATAAATGGGAGATCGACCAGTCCGGTGACAGTGGCCGAGGTGATGAACTCCCGGATACTCTCAAATTCACGCAGATTGTTGGCAAAGGCCCCGACGGAGGGCGGACGCACCTCCATTCGCATGCCCATGATCCGTGCGAAAATTGCCGACGACAGCAGAATATCCGATTTCTTGCCGGCGACATCGATAAAATAGCCCCGCAGCATGCGCAGCATCAGATCGAAACAGTAGACCAGCAGCACGCCCACGGCCAGGACCCAGAGCGTCTCCACCGCATTGTTGGGCACCACCCGGTCGTACACGTTCATAATGAACAGCGGCGTTGCCAGCGCAAAAAGATTGATCAGCAACGACGCGACCAGTACGTCCCGATAGATGCGCCATGAATTGAACAGAGTACCCCAGAACCAATGGCGCGAGTGCACCTTCAACAGCGAGGGTGTCCGCTTGTCGAACTGGTGCCGGGGACGCACGAATATCGTATAGCCGGAGTAATCCCGCTCCAGTTGCTGCAAGGGGATATCGGTCTCACCGGTGCCGCTCTCGGTCTGAATTACCGAAGCGAAGTCGCGGGAACTGTCCAACCCGGTGAGGATGCAGGCATGCCGCCCTTTCAGCAGCAGCACCGCCGGCAGCACCAGTGGGGAGATCCCCGCCAACGGCCGCCGCACCACGCGCGCGGAGAGACCGGCGCGCGCCGCGGCACGCACGAAAAGCGTCGGCGTCAGGCGACCCTCTTCAAGCGGCAGACCGGCCCGCAGCGCTTCGCGTGAAAGCGTTCTCCCTTCCATCCGGATCAGCACTGCCAGGCATTCGAGCAGTGGATCGTCGAAACTTGACTGACCATCCGGCTGGCGCCAGCCTTGATAATCGTGGGCGGTGTCGGCAGCCATTGGTACTTATCCGAACCGGGTTAGTTTTTCGTGATAAAACAATCTACACTCTCTTTCGTCCTGATAACCACCGCATGAGGTGGCGCCATGCTATATGTCCAACGCGACGGGGACGGTGCAATCGTCGCTGTTTTCAATGCACCCAACGAACGGGCCGGCGAATCCATTGCCCCCCACAGCGAAGAGCTTAACCGCTTTCTCCAGCGTTCCGCCGATCCCGCATCCGCGCACGCATTCCTGGAAAGTTCGGACAGTGAACTGGTGCGGGTGCTTGAAGATCTGATCGAATTGCTGATCGAAAAAAAACTGGTTATGGTGACTGATCTTCCAGCCGTCGCACGCCAGAAGCTGCTCTCCCGGAAACGCGCCCGTGATCTGGCCCACCCCAACGGCTCGATTCTGGTTGACGGAGATATTCCGTTTTAACGCCATACCGGAGCTATCGGCATCTCTCCCGACCAGCTTAAGGTGGGTGCCGAAGGCAGCCGGCTCCTGTTCGGCGCCCTTCCACTTCAGAGCAGATGGCTCACCAGCCCATCGGCCAGTTTGGGTTCGAACCAGGTGGACTTCGGCGGCATTACCTCACCCGCATCGGCAACCGCCATCAATGCTTCGACATCTGTCGGCCGTATTGCGAATGCAACCGCCATCTCACCGCTGTCGACGCGCGCCTGCAACCCATCGAGTCCGCGAATGCCGCCGACAAAATCGATCCGGTTATCGGTTCGCTGATCGGCGATACCGAGAATCGGATATAATAGTTCGTTCGCCAGAATACTGACATCCAGCCGCTGCACCGGATCGTCCAGCGGAATGCGCGCCGGCGCGACCGTCAGCCTGTACCACTGGCCCGGCAGGTACATGCCATACTCGCCCTGCACCTTGGGTTTGACCGGAACGCCGCTGGGCTCAACCGTGAAACGTTCGCCGATACTTTCCAGCAGCTGCTCCCGTCCGAGATCGTTCAAATCCCGCACCACCCGGTTGTAATCGAGTATCTGCACCTGGTCGTGAGGGAAAATAACGGAAAGAAAATAGTCGCGCGCCCTCTCCCCCGGCGATCCCTCGACAACGCCGTCTGCCGCGGCAACCCGCGCCGCCGCAGCGGAGCGGTGATGTCCGTCCGCCACGTAGAGCGCCGGCATTTCATCGAAGCACTGCATCAACCGCCCGATGGCTTCGCGATCGTCCAACACCCAGAGTTGATGGCGCACACCGTCAGCGGCGGTGATGTCGACTTCCGGCGCTGAATCGGCTGTACGCGCCAACAGCGAGTCCACTTCGGACTGGCTGCGGTAAACCAGAAAAACCGGACCGGTCTGGGCCGAGAGCGCCTCGATCTGCCTGACCCTGTCGTCCTCTTTGTTCGGGCGGGTGAATTCGTGCTTCCGGATCCGGTTAGTGTCGTATGCCTCCACCGATGCGGCCGCGACAATGCCGGTCTGGGTGTGGCTGCCCATGGTCAGGCGATAAACGTAGAAACAGGCACTGCTGTCCTGCACCAGTATCCCCTCCCGGCGCATCCGTTCCAGGTTCTCCGCCGCCTTGGCGTATACCTCGGGCGCATAAGGATCGAAACCTGCGGGAAGATCGACCTCGGGGCGGGAGATGTGCAGAAAACTCCAGGGTCTTCCCTGCACCATCTGCCGCGCTTCGGCTGCATTCATGACATCATATGGGGGTGCCGCAACATCGGCGGCTCTTCCCGGCGCCGGGCGCAACCCCGGAAAAGGTTTGATCAATGGCATTGCTACTCCTTGAAAAATCCATTTGCGCCCCCCTGCTGAAGAGAGCGGTGACCACCAGTACCGGCATTCTTCCAAATAGGGAAAACCTTGTACAGGTTTATTGCCACCCGCAGCGCCGCACCCGGCCTCTGGAGTACTACTCTGGCCCGAAATCGGCTACATTGGCATCAGCATCGATTGGCGTCTCCTCAACGCACGGTGGTGAAACCGGTGAAGCCATGCCGCTAACAGATAAATTCGCCTGCAGCCGCCGCGGTCGGCGGGCGGTGCCCGGATTTTGCGCTTCGGTGTTCGTGCTCTGGCTCGGTTTTAACGGCGCCGCGACCGCCGTCGACAGCGCCGATCCGGATGTCGTCACCATGCACAACGGCGATATCCACAACGGTACGATAGTCGATAAGATCCTGCGAATTCAGACCCGTTTCGGAATCATCTCGCTGCCCAAGGCGTTGACCGCCCGGATCGAACCGGGCGACAGCAACATGGCGCGCCGGTTGACCACCAGATTCGGTGACATATTTTACGGAGAGCTGATCAACAGCGAACTTACCATGGTCCGGATACTGGACACGCCGCTGCCCCTGAAAAGCGCAGAGATCTCCGATATCGTTATCGCGGCGAGGAGAAACAGGGCAAAGCGCTACCCGGTGCCGGACACCGTCGCGACAATATTCGGCGATCTGTTCAGCGCGCGAATCGCCACCAGGGATTTCATGCTGAAGGAGATCGGGGGTATCCGTTTGATCAGGCGCGCCGATATCCACCTGATGGATATTCACCAGCCTGAACCGGGTTCAGCCGCGATGGCGCAGCTCAGACTGAACGGCGGCAGCCTGATCCGGGGGGAGTTGATGACCCGGAAAATCGAGCTCGCTGACCGGTTTGGAAATTCCAGTGAACTGCCGGTGGAGATGTTTGCCAGCATCGCGTTCCAGGTCAACTATCAGAAAGATACCGGTCCCCGATTCAACTACCTTTCCCGCTGGCCCGAGGCCTCCCATTTCAGGGACCGCATGCGCGACGGATCGGCCGGCCCCGAAATGGTTGCGCTGCGCGGCGGGGAGTTCCGCCGCGGCGACCTGCAGGGAGACGGCGACAGCGACGAAAAAAATCCGCAAACAATCAGACTGCGGCCGTTTGCCATCGGCATCTACGAAGTCTCGTTCGACGAGTACGACAGATTCAGCCACAGCACCCGCCACGAGGTTCCCGAAGATCAGGGCTGGGGACGGGGTCGCCGTCCGGTTATCAACGTATCCTGGGACAGCGCCAATGCCTTTACCGATTGGCTGAGCCAGCAGACCGGCGAAAGCTACCGGCTGCCAACCGACGCCGAGTGGGAATACGCCGCCAGGGGAGGCACCTCGACGCGCTTCTGGTGGGGAGACCGGGAAGGCGAGGGTAACGCCAACTGTGCCGGGTGCCAAAGCCTGTGGGACGGGGAAAAGAGCAGCCCGGTGGGGAAGTTCGAGCCCAACCCATTCGGTCTGCACGATACCGCGGGCAATGTATTCGAATGGGTTGCGGACTGCTGGAACGACAACTTCTCAGCAGCGCCCGCAGACGGCGGTGCACTTGACAAACCCGGCTGCGGCGTACGGGTGATTCGCGGCGGTGCCTGGAGTTTTCCGCCCAAAGAGATCCGGTCGGCAAACCGCTGGCGCGATTTTCAGTCGAGGCGCAGCGACGACACCGGTTTTCGGATCGTACGTGAATTGAACATGAACTGACTGGTAAACTGCAATACCGACAATGTGCGAACTGTTCTCACTCAATAGCGAATACCCCGCCAGCGTCTCGTATTCGCTTGACGAATTCAAACGTCATGGCGGCCTTTCGGGACCGCACAAGGATGGATGGGGCATCGCATTTTACGAGCATTGCGACATCCGGCTGATCCGCGAAACCGATGCCGCGGCCACCAGTCCCTGCCTGGATTTTCTGAGGCGTCACCTGTATCGCAGCAACATTATCGTTTCCCATCTGCGCATGGCGACCAGCGGATCGATCAGCCTGCCGAATACGCAGCCGTTCTGCCGCGAACTGGGAGGCCGCATGCACCTGTTCGCGCACAATGGGGACCTGATCGATATCCACGCACTGCCCGGGATCGACCTTGGAAACTATCGCCCCATTGGAGAGACCGATTCGGAGCTGGCGTTCTGCCATCTGCTGAAACGTCTGCAGCGGATATGGCTCGGACCGGAGCCGCCCGGGCTCGACCGGCGCATCGCCGTGATCACGGAATTCGCGCAACAAATACGCCCGCTGGGACCGGCCAACTTCATCTATTCCGACGGTGACTATCTTTTCGCGCACGGGCACAAGCGGTCGCAGCCGGGTAGAGAGGGATATCACCCACCGGGGCTTTACTGGCTCTGCCGCAGCTGCAGTATGGCCGCGGAAAGTCAGGACAATCCCGGCGCCAATTCTGTTCGTGGCAAACAGCTGCAGCAGGTCGCCCTGGTTGCCAGTGTGCCCCTCACAGATGAGCGCTGGCAGCCGTTCGCAGAGGGTGAAATCATGGTATTCGGCAAAGGCAGGCGAATCGGGTCCGGTTGACAGCATGCGGATACCCATCGACACGCAGCAGCCAACAGGCTCCGATCCATGAGTGAGCTGTCGCTCGGCTACGAGCTGCTGCTGCTGTTCGCCACCGGTCTGTTTGCGGGCGGGCTGGATGCGGTCGCCGGTGGCGGCGGGCTACTCACACTGCCGGTGCTGCTCGCGGTCGGGCTGAGTCCGGCCGAAGCGCTTGCCACGAATAAGCTGCAAGGATCGTTCGGTACACTTTCCTCAAGCTTTTATTTCATCCGGCATGGACTGGTCGATCCGCGTGAGATTCTGGTTCCAATCACGCTGACCTTCGTCGGCTCAGCGTTGGGTACGCTGCTGGTGCAGTACCTGGATTCCGCCTTCCTCACCCGTATCATGCCGCTGTTTCTGATCCTGACGGCCCTCTATTTCTGGTTCGGACCGCGCATCCGGGAGGAAGAGAGAAAACAGCGCATCGGTCAGGGAATGTTTGCGCTGACAGTCGGTTTCACGGTCGGCTTCTATGACGGTTTCTTTGGTCCCGGCGCCGGCACTTTTTTCACCTTTGGGTTTGTTTCGCTGCTCGGTTTCAGTCTGTTGCGGGCCACCGCGCACACCAAGATTCTGAACTTCACCAGTAATATCGCCTCCCTGCTGTTATTTGCGGCCGGTGGTCACGTCGTCTGGCAGTTGGGGCTGGTGATGGCTGCGGGCCAGTTGATTGGAGGTCGCATTGGCGCACGCCACGCACACCGCCGGGGAAGCCGTCTGATTCGCCCGCTCATCGTCAGCGTGTGTATCCTGATCAGTCTGAAACTGCTGTTCGGCGGATGAGGCCGTCAGGAAGCGGTGGATTCCGGTTGATTCCCGTAAAACGGCTAGGGTATGCTTGGCTATCCGGACTCCACAGTCATACCCTCAAATCTGCGGCTCTCCCCGCCTCCCGGCCCATCTGAGCGTTAACTGCGGGTTACCCCAAAATCAAGACGCGTTATTAAGGAGAGATTCATGGCCCAGGCAAAACACGGCGACAACGTTAAGATTCATTACGCTGGCAGCCTGGATGACGGCACCCGGTTTGACAGCTCCTTTGGACGCGATCCGCTCGAGTTCACGCTGGGATCGGGGCAGGTTATCCCCGGCTTCGAGAACGCCGTGGAAGGCATGGCCGTGGGCGAAAGGAAGTCCATACGCATCCCTTCCGAAGAGGCTTACGGCGAACACAGCGAAGAACTGGTGCAGGAGCTGCCGATAGACTTCCTGCCCGAGGAGCTGGAGGTATCGGTTGGCATGCCGCTTCAGGCCACCGGCCCCGGGGGTGAAGTGGTCAACATGATGGTGATCGGGGTCAGTGACGAGTCGGTCCAGGTGGATGCCAATCATCCGCTGGCGGGAAAGGCCCTGAATTTCGATATCGAACTGGTCGAACTGGTCGAACTGGATACCGTCGGTTAGTCGCTGGTCCCGTGAACACTCCAGCGGCTGAAGCCGGTGGCTTCGGGTTACGGATGAAAGCCGGATCGATCGGCCGTTCGCCCGATTAGCCCCCTCCCTGCATCCTTATCCATCGTCTGAAGACGAGGGGTTTAGGGATCCCCAATCGGGGACTCTAAATCCCCGGATGCGCTTAAGCGGGGGGTGCTTTCTATCTGACCAGTGCCGGGTTCAGGCCATAACGCTTTTTACCGCACCGGCGCTCCGGCTGTGCGGAGAACCGCGTCAATGCAGGGCCACGCTGATATTCGCCTCCACCTCCCCACCGGAGCTTTGTCTGAAGGCTTCGATCAGATCCAGGCCCACTCTCTGAAAAGCCTGGGTAGTTACCGCATCGATCTTGCTGAGCCTGTGGCCGTCGCACTCCTGGTAGCTGAGAATATTGGCCACTTGCACTATATCCACGTAATCCACCTGCTCCCCTGCCGGCTTTCTGTCCAGCTTGTCGTGGTTGGCGGCCACGTCGATCATGGCGGGGTCGAAATTCCAGAACGTGAGCATGAATTTACCGACGCTCATATGGAGTGCATCCACCAGTTTGTCCAGCTTCTTTTCGTCGTCCAGCAGAAACTGATGATCCTTTGCCTTTATCAGTATCGGGATCGCGCCAACGTCGTGAATCAGACCGGCCAACATTGCCTCGTCCCGGTTGAGGTGGGGAAAATTTTCCGCCAGCAGCGCCGACTTGGTGGCGACGACGACGCTGTGCTTCCACAACGCCTCCATGCGAACCCTGATCGAACTGATTCCGGTGGTGAAAACGTCACGCATGGCCAGGCTGAGAATGGCATGCTTGACCGCATCCATTCCGATTCGGGTGATCGCCGCCTTGACCGAGGCCACGTTGCTGATCCCGCGGTAGAGCGGGCTGTTCGCATAGCGCACGAGACGCGCCGCCATGGAAGTGTCCTTGCTGATCATCCTGGCGACATCCGCCATTGAACTCCCCGCATCGTTTACCACTACCAAAGCCTCCAGCGAAAGTGCCGGCAGCGTGGGAAGTTTAATCCTGTTCTGCTGTATGTCATCCCGCAGCTCCAGCGCAAATGCCTTGGGATCGAATTTTTTGCTCTCTTCGGCAGCCGCCTGCTGCGGGTCAACCTGCTTGCCCCAAATCTGAT
The DNA here is from genome assembly GCA_020445405.1 of Gammaproteobacteria bacterium. Classification (GTDB taxonomy): domain Bacteria; phylum Pseudomonadota; class Gammaproteobacteria; order Chromatiales; family Chromatiaceae; genus HKST-UBA178. The sequence goes on from JAGRGQ010000032.1 coordinate 15,035, forward strand.
CTCTCTCGGTATGCAATGTCATAAACCTGTTTTCGGGTGACGTCAGCCGGCAAGCATCGAGATGCTTCTGCTGGTCCAGACCGGACCGCCGAAAGCCGGGCGATCGATATCGTTCCACAACGTTGCGATCTGCTCGAATGAGACAGCGTTTTTCAGCAGTTCACTGACATCGCGCTTCAGTGCGCCCAGATACTCCTGTTTGCCGATCAGTTGAATTAATTCGGGCAGTGACAACTCGACACCGTGGTTCTCCAGCAACAACTCCAGCACATCTTCCAGGCTGTGTTGCTGTAACAGGCCGACGGCGACTGCTGCGATATCGATATCCGGCTGCTTCGTTTTCTGTGAATTTTCGTCAGAATCCTGGATAGGATTCTGGCTACGCCGCTGACGCCACTGCACCACGCCTTCGAGCGTCGTCGGCGATGCCAGACCGGGGAAACACTGGTTGAGATACTCCAACCTGTCGGCACACGCATCCATGGCCAACACCAGTTCAGATTGATTTTCCATAGTCAGGGATTCCGTTTATGGCTTCTCTGCGGTCTATCGGCAGCCGGCGCCCAATTCTTTAAAACCAAATGGGAAGCTTAACCCCCTTCGCCAGTCATAAAACCGGCGGCTGTCAGCAGCAGCCGGAGGAGACCGGCGCCTCAGTCCGGTCAAACGGCAGCTGGGTTCCGCAGCCTGCGAATATACCGTAATGAATGTCGGTATTTCCGAAGAATTCGAAATGGGGGGCAAAACGGGTCTCCTGCAGCATGCGGAAACTGTTTCCGCAAACCGGGAACATTTTTCCCTGCTCCAGCAGATGGTGCTTATCCAGTCGAAAAAGGCGCTCCGCGTGCTCGATTCCGCCGCGATAGATCACTGCCTGGCCGTAGTCTTCACAGTGGCTCTCCAGCCCGTCCAGCTTAAACAGCCGGTAGGTGGCGGAAAAGAACGCAATATGTCCGATCCGTGCCAGGATCCCGGGATTGGAGACGCTGAGGGGGCGGTCCTCGACCAGCCGCGGATCGTGAAAACCGGCCCGTTTGGCCAGATTGAGGAAATCGTTCCAGTAGAGCGCACCGCTCAGGCATTCGCCGTACAGGACCGGGTCTTTGACCAGATCGGCCGGCACCCGCCGGTCGGCGTAAACGTCGGAGAAATAGAGTTCGCCGCCCGGTTTCAGCAGGCGGTGGGCTTCGCCCAATACCGCGGCTTTGTCCGGAGAGAGGTTGATAACGCAGTTGGAGACGATGATATCGAAGCTGTTATCCTCCAGCCCGAGCTGGTCGAGACGTTCTATGTAGCCCTGGCGGAACGCCACATTGGATCTGGCAAATCCGAATTTCCGCCGGTGCCAGTCGAGATGCCGGTTAGCCACCGCCAGCTGCTCCTCGGTCATATCCACGCCCAGCACGAACCCCTGCTCGCCCACCAGTTGGGACAACAGGTAGCAGTCGCGTCCGGATCCGCTGCCGAGATCCAGAATCCGCATCCCGTGCAACAGCTCCGGACGAACCAGACCGCACCCGTAGTAGCGCGCGGCGACCTCGGGGTGGATATTGGACAGCGCCCGCTTAAGGTGATGGGGAACTTCCGCGTTGCTGCAACAGGCGTCGGTCTGTAAATCGCCGCTGCTCTGCAGCACCTTGCCGTAGTACTGTTTTACGCTCTCTTTCGTATTCAATGTCTGTGCGCCATTCCGTCGGATCGGAGGCTCACCCCAAACCCGGTTTTCGATTGCCGGGAAGCGGCTCTAAACCGCACCCTGACTCATTTTATGCATCTGCATGTTGAGCATGCGGATTGTCGCATTCATCGCCGCGAAGACCTGATTCGAGTGGACTCCGCGGGTCTTGAAAGTCCCCTGACCGTTCTGCCAGGCGATGGTGGCTTCGGTGAGCGCGTCCGTCTTGCCCCCTTTTGGGATCCTCACCTCGAAATCGACCAGCTTCGGCAGCGTGACACCGCGTCGCCTGACCACCTTTCCGATTGCATTCATAAAGGCGTCGAAGCCACCGTTGCCAATGCCGGCCGAGAGCTCGACATCCTCGCCGACGCGCACCCGGATGCTTACCGTGGAGTCCAGATAGAGGCCCGAGGTGATAGAGCAGTTGATCAGTTCGATATAGTTGTAGTCCCTGCCCTCGAGCACTTCCGCGATAATTATCGGCAGGTCATCCAGCGTGATCGACTTCTTTGAATCACCGAGTTCAACCACGCGTTGCAGCACCTTCTCCACATTGTCATCGGAGAGGGAGATATCGAGTGTTTCCAGGTTCTTCAGCAGTGAGGCCTTGCCGCTCATTTTACCCAGCGCATAGCTGCGTTGCCGGGAAAACCGCTCCGGGCTCAAATCGGTCTGGTACAAGCCGCCTTTCTTGTCGCCGTCAGCGTGGATTCCGCTGGTCTGCGTGAAGACATCCGCACCCACGATCGGCGCATTTTCCGCCAGGCGTTTGCCGGAAAAATTCTCCACCATCTCGCTCACTCTCAGCAGATGGGTTTCATCGATGGAGATATCCAGTCCCATGCGGTCCTTGAGATTGACCGCCACCTCTGCCAGAGAGGCGTTGCCCGCCCGTTCTCCCAGACAGTTGACGGTGCAGTGGATGGCGGCAGCCCCGGCGCGGACGCCGGCCAGTGCGTTGGCGGTGCCGAGCCCGTAATCGTTGTGCGGGTGGAAATCGAAGGTCAGTGCCGGAAACCGGTTCACCATATCACCGACACCTGCGTATACTTCATCGGGGGTCATCACCCCCAGTGTGTCGGGCAGCATGAATGCGCCGATGCCGGCGTTCTGCAGTCGATCCACCAGCTGATAGACATATTCCGGGCTGTCTTTGTATCCGTTGGACCAGTCCTCCAGATAGAGATTGACCTTGAGTCCCTGCTTGTGGGCGTAATTGACCGTCTTGCGGATATCCCCAACGTGCTGGACCAGCGTCTTGTTGAGCTGTCGCCGGCAGTGTTTCTCGCTGCCTTTGGCGAGCAGATTGATGACCTGGCCACCCGCCTCCCTGATCCAGTCGACGCTGCGTCTGTAGTCGACAAATCCGAGCACCTCAACGCGGTCGCCCAGACCTTTTCCGTTGGCCCAGGAAACAATATTGGCCACCGCCTCCTTCTCGCCTTCCGAGACCCTGGCTGAAGCCACCTCGATCCGGTCGACTTTGAGCAGCTCCAGCAATGCCTTTGCGATATTGACTTTCTCGCCCGGGGAGAAGGAGACACCCTGGGTCTGTTCGCCGTCACGCAGCGTGGTATCCAGGATCTTGATCTGTTGTCTGATTCTATTCATTTCGCTCGTTGAGTTTACGTTGTATGAAACTTTTGACCACGCCGGTATCCGCCGCCAGTATCTGACAGCGCGTCTCCTTCTCCATCAGACCCTGCAGCGAGGCTGGCGGCGGTGCCTCGCTGCCGATCGCCCGCTGCACCGCAGCGCCGAATTTGGCGGGATGCGCGGTGGCCAGGCAGACCGCACCCGGAAACGCTTTGGCCGCCCTCACGCCCACCGCGGTATGGGGATCGAGGATATATCCCTCCTCGCGCCAGGTCGTTGCGATCTGTTCGAGCGTCTCCTCCTCGCCCACCGCTTCGGCATGAAACAGCGCTGCCACCTGCCCGCGCAGCGGCTCCGGAACCGACAGCCTCCCTTCGCGCCGCATCTGCTCCATCAGACCGGCTACTTTATCGGCATTCCGGTCCATCAGATAATAGAGATAACGTTCAAAATTGGAGGATATCTGTATGTCCATGGATGGGCTGATCGTATGGTGGACTTCGCGCGCCTGATAGATGCCGCTGTTGACGAATCGGCTGAGAATGTCATTCCGGTTGGTGGCCAGTACCAGCCGTTCGACCGGCAGACCCATGCGCATCGCCACATAGCCGGCGAAGATATCACCGAAGTTGCCCGTGGGTACGGAAAAGGTGAGCCTGCGGCCGGTATCGCCGTCACTGACCCGGCTCCAGGCGTAAAAATAGTAGACCACCTGGGCGAGGATGCGCGCCCAGTTGATCGAGTTGACGGCGCCCAGGCTGTATTCGCGCTTGAAAGCCAGATCGTTGAACAGATCCTTCACGATGCGCTGGCCGTCATCGAAGGTTCCCTCTATCGCGATGTTGTGCACGTTGTCATCCAGCACTGTCGTCATCTGCCGTTCCTGAATGGGCGAGACCCGGTTGTGTGGATGCAATATGAAAATATCGATGCGCCGCTGACCCCGAACACCATAAATCGCGGCCGAACCGGTATCCCCGGATGTGGCGCCGAGAATATTCAGATGCCCGCCCGAACGTTCCAGGAGCAGTTCGAACAGATTGCCCAGGAACTGCAGCGCGACGTCTTTGAAGGCTGCGGTAGGTCCATGGAAAAGCTCAAGGATATACTGCTTACCCACCTTCACCACCGGTGTCACTTCGGGATGGCTGAAACCGCTGTAGGAGCGTTCGACCAGCGCCGCAAGTTCCCTCCGGCTGATGTCATCGCCCATGTAGGGATGCATCACCTCAACCGCCAGTTCCTGAAACGGCATACCGGCCCAGCGCCGCAAATCGGCATCCGCCACCTGTGGAAAAGCGTCGGGAAGCAGTAACCCCCCGTCGGTGGCCAGCCCCATCATCACCGCCTGGGAAAAAGTGATCGGCTCGACACCGCCCCTGGTACTGACATAACGCATGTCGTCTGTCCTCAGTCCTGTTCGAATAAACCGGAAGAGTATAGCAGCGTTGCATCGCCGCTTCAGGCGCAGTGTGGTTTTCTCCCGATGTTTCCGCCGGCAGCGGCCGGGCCTTTCTCAGCCACTCCCCGGTAACGGGTGCTGCGATTGGCGGCGTCCGCCGAACGCCTCACGGATGATCAGCTAACATTTTGATTAATTGAAATAAATATGGAATTATGCACTCTTTTCCGTTCGCAACGTGGCTCCCGGCAGGGAGCGGGGACGCGGCGAGGGTGATAAGTGCTTGAATTTCATACCCCTCACCTCAATCCCTTTTTCCGGTCCGGGGGAAAGCCCGGCTCCGGGACCAACAGCGACCCGTTCCAGTCCAACCGGAGCCGATAATTCGCCCCAGACCGATGAAGCAGCTGATCAATTTCGGAAGCCGTATCCGCAAACTGCGGGAACAACGGGGGCTGACCCAGACCGCATTGGCGGAGAAGATGATCATCTCGCCGAGCTACCTGAACCAGATAGAGAACGACGCCCGTCCTCTGAACAAGCGCGTACTGAAAAAACTGGAGCTGGCATTAGCCATAGACTTCACGGACTGGGCGGAAAATGAAGACCGCCGTGCCAGCCAGCTGAGGACAGCGCTGAACGACCCGTTGTTTCGCGGCAGCGACATTACGATGCAGGAACTGCGCAACACGGTCTCGACATCGCCCCATCTGGCGGAACGGTTTCTGCAGCTGTTTCAGGCCCATCAGCGGTTGCAGGCGGACTTTGAGACGCTGGCCGAGTCGGTTGCCGGGGAGGAGCGCATCAAGGCGCTGCACGGCGCGCAGTTTCCATACGAGGATGTACGTGATTTCTTCTACCGGCGCAACAACCATATCGAGGCGCTGGATCATGCTGCCGAGCAACTCTGCCACGCCGAAGGTTTTGCCACAGACGATATGGCATTGGACCTGGCGGCCTATCTAAAGCGCACGCTCGGTGTTAGCGTCCGGCTGACGGACAGCGGGCGGAGGGAGCGGTGGCAAAGGCGGTACGACCCCGAAGCGAAAATCCTCTACCTGGCGAAGCCTTCATCATCATCCCGCCGGGCGTTTCAGATGGCGAACCAGATTGCGCTGCTGGTGCATGGCAGGGAGATCGAGCGGGAGATAGAACGGGCCGGACTGGCGAGCACCTCGGCGCGTTCGCTGGGCCGGCTGGCGCTGGCAAACTACTTCGCCGGCGCGTTGTTGATGCCGTACACCCGCTTTCTGGGTGATGCCCAGCGGCTGCGCTACGATATCGAAAGCCTGAGTGGCCTGTACGGCACCAGTTTCGAACAGGTGTGCCATCGTCTGAGCACGCTGCAGCGCCCAAACAACAAAGGTGTCCCGTTCTATTTCATCCGCGTCGACATGGCCGGCAATATCTCCAAACGTCAGAGTGCCACCAGCTTTCATTTTGCCCGCCTTGGCGGAGTCTGCCCGTTATGGAACATCCACGCCGCCTTCTCCTCCCCCGGCAACCTGCTCACCCAGCTCGCCAGAATGCCGGACGGCAAAACCTACCTCTGTCTGGCGCGCACCATTTACGAGAGCGGCGGCAGCTACCTGAGGCCGCAGCGGAAATTTGCCATCGGACTGGGGTGCGAGATCGACCACGCCCACAAACTCGTCTACAGCACCGGACTCGACCTGGACGATACCGACGCGGTTGAACCTATCGGCGTCAGCTGCCGTCTATGCGATCGTCCGGACTGTTCCCAGCGCGCTTTCCCGCCGCTCTCCAGACGGCTGCAGATAGATGAAAACAGGCGCAGCCTGTTCCCCTACGCATTCGAAGGCTCCGAAGGATGACAGATCACGGCCATGAAAGAATTTCCCATTGATCCGGACAGCACACTGACCGAACGGCAATACGCACTGGTCTACACACCCAGCCGGAAACGCTCACGCTTTCCGGAAAACTGCGTGCAGATTGTGGCCTCGATGGAGCAGGCGGTCTCCGGCGCCGACCCGGCACGCAAGCTGCACGCCGCGGTGGTATACGGTCCGTCCCGCTCCTCCGAGGGCTTTCGACTCTACTACCTGGTGAAATGGATCACGCCCTGATGCGTTGCCCGAAAGGATTTCTGGCGGCCTCTCTCGCGCTGCTGCTTGGCGGCTGCAGTGCGGAAAAGCGGGAGTCCGCGGCGGCTGTCTCCGACGCCGTTGCCGCTGTGGAGAAAACCGGAATTCAGGCTGCGCAAAACGAGAGCGACGAAGCGCTGTTGAAGCAGAAGCTGGCCAGGCGGTCCCGCGAAGTGGGCCGATTACAGCTGCAACTGCTGGCCAAACAGGCGGAAATCAACCAGCTGCTCAGTGCCCACGAGCGTGCGCTGCAGGAGGCTGTGCGTGCCGGCGCCAAGCTGCGCGGGCTTGACACCAGGGCGGATGCGGTGGCCGCCATCGCGGAAGCGGCGCTGATGATCAGGAACGCGAAAGAGCGCGCGCGCGATGACCAGCAGCAGGCGCTTGTCCATGCCGACAAACTGCTGGAATCGAGCAGGAGAGAGATGAAGTCGGGCAACCTGAACGCGGCCTCCTACCTCGCGGCCAGGGCATCGAGTCTGGCACGGCCGGCCGCTGATTACGGCCCCGGCCATGCGACCGGCGAAGCGGAGACGCTGTTTGCCGTTGCCATCGGAATGCGGGTAAAAAAGCTGAGCAATGTGCGCGAACTGCCGGAGATCGACACAAAACCGCTGTTCCAGCTCGCTGCCGGGGCTGAAGTCAGGGCGCTGGGTTACAGCGATCTCTGGATCCGGGTTGTCACCCGGGAGCAGCGCGAGGGCTGGATCTATTACAACCTGCTGATCCCTGCCGACCCGGATGCGGCGGGAGAGTAGTCAGCCAAGACCGGGTTCTGTCTCATCCCGTCCACGGCGACTTCGCAGCCGGCCGGACCCGGCGATTTCTCCGCTACATTGAGACCGGCCGCGATCACCCGGTTCCGGCCCCGCTGTTTAGCCATATAGAGACACCGGTCCGCGCGTTGGATCAGACCGGCCGGCGTCTCGTCCCCGCCCGCTGCAACTGTGGCGATGCCGATGCTGACGCTGATGCGAATCAATCCCTCCCGGAAACGCAGTTCGCACTGTTCGGTAACCGTACGGATCCGCTCGGCTGTCTCCAGCGCCTGGCGCTCTCCGGTCTGCTCCAGAATTATCAGGAACTCCTCCCCGCCGTAACGCCCGGCGACATCGGTGCTTCGAAGCACACTCCGAAATATCGTCCCGATCTGCTGCAGCGCCGCGTCTCCCGCCTGATGTCCATGCCGGTCATTGATCCGTTTGAAGTGATCGATGTCGACCATCAGTACCGAGAAACGGGTGCCACTCCGCCGGTAGCGGGAAAACTGCAGCGCCAGCGTATCCATGATCTGTTTTCTGTTGTACAGCCCGGTCAATGAATCGGTGATGGTTAATTTCTCAAGCTTGTCGCGGCCGACGCGCAGACGTCTCACCATGTCGTTGAACACCGCCATCGTGAATCCGAGTTCATCCCGGTTGTCCGTCTCCAGCTGAACGCTCAGGTTGCCCTCGGCCACTGCGGCGGCAGCCAGTGTCAGCCGGGAAAGCGGCAGCAGGATACTTTGCGAGACCAGATACGCCAGCAGACCGAATCCCGCCAGCATTGTCAGGGTCAGCATCAGCGCGATGTCACGCAGCCGATCCACCTCGGCAAACACGCTCCGATACGGCTTCTCCAATACCAGACGCCAGCGCAGCTGCGGCAGGAGCAGGGCGCGGCTGACCACGTCCACGCCCTGGTGGTTGGCATAACGTTCGAGCGCCGGTGGCGCAGCATTATGATTCGGACGATATCCCACCGAACTGCCAGGCGCGTAGCCGCGTTTCCACGAATGGCTCGACAACAGTATTTCGCCGTTCGTGCGCGCCAGCAGTAACTCCGCCTGTGCATCCGTGGAGAATTCCAGCGTAGCGCTCAGTTTCGACAGCGGAATTTCTGCCGCCAGCAGACCCAGATCCGCCCCGGTCGCGGAGACGATGGGTACACCCAGAACGATGCGCGCGGTCTCCGCCTCCCGTCCGGAGCCGGTTTCGGACAACACCGTGCGGTCCGGGCTCAGCCGGCCGACCCACCCGTTTTCCAATCCTGTCGGCGTCTCCAGGTCGGGGAACTGCGCAACAACAGTGCCCGACCGGTCCAACACCAGCAGCCGATGATAGTGCTGCAACTGATCCCGGACGAGCTGCAGGAATACGCTGATCTGACGTGCCGCCAACCGCCTGGCGGCCTCGCTGTTGTTGCCGGTTCCGGCGTGCTGCTGATGCCGGATCAGATTTTCAACCAGCACGAACGAGCCGGAAAATACCCGCAAACCGCGAAATTTCTCCTGGAACCAGCTATCCATTGCTCTGCCGGCGCGCTCGAGCCCCCCATCCAGCTCCTGGACGGCTTTGGCCTGCAGCACGGCGTGCGTGTGGTAGTAGCTGATCCATCCGAGAAGCAGCGACGGGACCAGGGTCGCAAAGATTGCAACGACCAGAATTTTCTTTCTGATAGTCAGAAATTTTCCCGCCCCGAAATCCTTTATCACCTTTTATTCCCGCTGTTCGGCACCGATCCGATCTCTAATCGATGTTTAGCACGGGGTTGCGGCGAAAACCTGGATCCAGTTCCAGTTACAGGGAACAACCCTACCCGGAATGGGTTTTCTGGGAACTGCGTCTCAGCGGCGGTCAGCGTCTATCCGCGGGTGCGTTTACGCTGCCGTTTCGATGATTTTGCCGGGGGTGAATTTTTCTCCTGCACCTTTACCGGAGAGGGACGCCCCGCCGTCTGGCGGGCAGTCACCAGATGCTGACTACCCGGGCCGATAAGGTCCGCACGTCCCATCTTTTTCAGCGCCTCCCTGATCAGCGGCCAGTTATCCGGATCGTGATATCGCAGGAAAGCTTTGTGCAGTCTTCGCTGGCGCTGGCCGCGCGGCACTGTGACCGCTCCCTCCCCCCGCCTTATTCTCCGCAGCGGGTTGCGCCCCGTATGGTACATCGCCGAGGCAAGCGCGAGCGGTGTGGGCAGGAAGGCCTGCACCTGGTCCGGCCGGAAACCGTTTCGTTTCAACCACAAAGCGAGATTGAGCATATCGCGGTCGCTGGTGCCGGGGTGGGCCGCGATAAAATAGGGGATGAGATACTGCTCTTTTCCCGCTTCCCGCGAGAAGCGGTCGAACATCCGTTTGAAACGTTCGTAGGCGCCGGTACCGGGTTTCATCATCAGCTCGAGCGGCGACTGTTCCGTATGCTCCGGCGCAATCTTCAGGTAGCCGCCCACATGGTGGGAAACCAGCTCCCTGACATACTCCGGATCCCGCACCGCCAGGTCATAGCGCAATCCCGAAGAGATATTGACCATTTTAACCCCGGGGACACGGCGCGCGCGGCGGTAAAGGCGCGTCAGATGTCCGTGGTCGGTGTTCAGGTTTTTGCATATATCGGGAAACACGCAGGAGAGTCGCCGACAGGCGCTTTCAATCTTCTTGTCCCGGCAACCCAGACGGTACATATTGGCGGTGGGTCCGCCCAGATCGGAGATGACACCGGTAAATCCCGGCACCGTATCGCGTATGGTTTCGATCTCGCGCACCACCGACGCCTCCGAACGGCTCTGGATGATACGGCCTTCGTGTTCGGTGATGGAACAGAAGGTACAGCCGCCGAAACAGCCGCGCATCACCGGGATCGAAAAACGGATCATCTCCCATGCCGGAATCTTTTCATCGCGGTAGACCGGATGCGGCATGCGCGTATAGGGCAACTCGTACAGACGATCCAGCTCCGGCGTCGTCAGCGGAACCGGGGGTGGATTGAGCCAGAGCTCGCGGTCGCCGTGGCGTTGCACCAACGCCCGGGCGTTTCCGGGATTGGTCTCAAGATGAAAGACCCGCGATGCATGCGCGTACAGCACCGGATCCCGTGCAACCTGTTCGAATGATGGCAGCCGGATAACGCTGTTCGCGCGCTCCAGATTCCTGGGACGCCGATCGAAGGATACGACGTTGACGCCCGCTTCCGCCGCGCCAGCGCACTCCCGTTGCCGGGCATAGGGATCGCGCTGTGCATCCACCGGACCCGGCTCGTCGATCACGCTTGAATCGATCACGGTCCAGCCGTCCGGCAGCGCACGGCGCATCGACGCGGTACCGCGTATATCGCCAATTTCGGCAATCGATTCGCCCGCTGCCAGCCGGTGCGCCAGCTCGACAACAGCACGCTCGGCGTTGCCGAAAACCAGCAGATCGGCCTTGGCGTCGGGCAAAATGGAGCGGCGTACCTTGTCCGACCAGTAGTCATAGTGAGCAATGCGGCGCAGGCTCGCCTCGATACCGCCGATGATCACCGGTACATCCTTGAAGGCTTCGCGTGCGCGCTGGGCATAGACGATCACGGAGCGGTCCGGACGCCGGCCGCCCCCGCCTCCCGGCGTATAGGCGTCGGTCGAGCGTATTCGCCGCTCGGCGGTGTAGCGGTTGACCATGGAATCCATGTTGCCCGCGGTGATGCCGAAAAACAGATTGGGCCGGCCGAGCCGGCGGAAAGCCTCCGCCGACTGCCAGTCGGGTTGCGCGATGATGCCGACGCGGAAACCCTGGGATTCCAGCAGCCTGCCAATCAGCGCCATGCCGAAACTGGGGTGATCGACGTAGGCGTCACCGCTGACAATGATGACGTCGCAGCTGTCCCACCCCAGGCGCTCCATCTCCGCGCGTGACATCGGCAGCACCGGGGCGTTGCCGAAACTGGCTGCCCAGTATGGGCGATAGGAAAAAATATCCTGCGCGGGTTGCATGGAATGATAGTTAAACAGGTTGGATGGCAGACGGGTTGAACAGAGTCTATCACCGGCGCGAGCCGTTAATCCAGTTGACCGTTCGTCGGTAAACTTTCCCTATATCAACTATTTGACATACCCTTGTGGAGGGTGCTAGATAGTGGCTATCTGACGGCAGAGAGAGGTTTTTGAAAACCCGGCGATCCCCCGGCCCTGGCCGGGATCGCGAAAGCCGCCGGTTGGGATCAGATGCGAATCATCAGGTAATCCGGAACAGGGGATCTCCGTTTACATCGAAAAAACGTCGGGAGGCAATAGAAGTATGAAAAAGAGAGCGGCTGTGGTTTTAACTACCCTTGTGCTGATTGGAGTCGATAATCTGGTCCTCCTCGATACGGCCGATGCGGGTAGTCCGTTTAACATGATGAATCCGTCCAGATGGTTCGGTGGAAACCGGAACAACGACGATTATTACGATGACGGCTATTATGGCGGTCCGGGATACGGCTATGGTGCCCCGGGATACGGGTACGGCGCCCCGGGATACGGCTATGCCCCACCCGGATACGGATACGGCGTCCCGGTCCAGCCCGCGCCGGCGGCGCCCGCCGCGCCCAGCGGAGAGGACGCCAGCGCCAAGATCAAAGCGCTGGAAGATCGGATAAAGCAGCTGGAAGCCTCCCAATCGAGGCCGGTGCCGATGTATGATAGCGGTCGTTATCAGGCCGCTCCTCAAGCCGGAAACGGCTCCCAGTCGAGGCCGGCGCCGATGTATGATAGCGGTCGTTACCAGAACGCTCCTCAAGCCGGAAACGCCCCGCAGTCGGCGCCCTACAACGCACCGCCGTCCGGCAGCAACTATATCACTGTGCCTGGTTCCAGTTTCAGGCCAACCAACTAGACAAATAACCTCCCGAAAAACCCGCATCGGTCGATGCGGGTTTTTTTTGCCCGCTTGCACTGGATATAGCGATTCCGGGGGAAACAGCGCGGGTGAACACGCCACCGGCCAGACACGGACGCCGGTGGCTTCGGGTTACGGCTGAAAGCCGAATCGATCAGCCCTTTAACCCCCTTCCCCTCGGGGGGAGGGCTGGGGGGAGGGTGTCGAATGACAAGCTGATCTTCCTGATATATCCCCCTCTTCCCGGCCTTCTTCCTCAGGGGGGTGTCGCAAAAGTTCTGTCTCTTCCCCCTTCGAGGGAGAAGGTATCCCCCTTTCTGCATCAGCGTAAATTATTCTGTATATCTCCCCCTGCATCCTTCCATCATCTAAAGGCGATGGGTTTAAGAATCCCCTGTCGGGCCCTCTAAAGATCAGGCTCCAAATGCCGAAAATCCACTGTATGAATTCCATTCCACTCTCCCGGTACCGCAGGAGCCGCCATGACCAGCTTCATTCAGTCTGTTGACGCACGCACGCAATTAGCCGGTACCAACAGGCTGGAGGTACTGCTGTTCAGTCTGGGAAACGACCTCGAGACCGGCAGGGAGGAAGTGTTCGGAATCAATGTATTCAAGGTACGGGAGGTGATGCACGTGCCGGTAATCACCCATGCGCCCGACATGCCGGATGCGGTCGAGGGCATGGTCAGTCTGCGCGGCACCATGGTGCCAGTGATCAATCTGCAGAAATTCTGCGGTGTGCGCACCGACAGCAAGCCGAAAATTCTGATGATCACGGAGTACAACAAACACGTTCAGGGCTTTCTGGTCGATTCGGTCGATATGATCGAACGGCTCAACTGGGATGAGGTAAAAGCCCCGCCGCAGATGTTGACCAGCCGGCTGGGCGGACTGGTTACCGCCGTTGCCGAACTGAACAACGGCACGCTGGTCATGATCATGGACGTTGAAAAAGTGCTGGCGGAGACCGCCGGTTTCTATGACAGCGAAACGGTGTACGAGGGCATCGAGCCGCATGCGAACAGCGATATCACGGTGCTTTTTGCCGATGACTCCAGTGTTGCCCGCAGCCAGATCAAGAAAACCCTGGAAAAAATGGGCGTCAGATACATCAGTACGATCAACGGCATGGAGGCCTGGAAGCTGTTGACCAGCCTGGCGGATCAGGCGGAAAGCAGCGGCGGCAGTGTCCGGGACAAGGTTCAGCTGATACTGACCGACGTGGAGATGCCGGAGATGGATGGCTACGTTCTGACACGCCGCATCAAACAGGATCCGCGCTTCGGCAAAATCCCGGTAATCATGCACTCCTCGCTGACCGCGGATGCCAACCAGAACCTGGGCAAGGGTGTGGGCGCGGACGCCTACGTTCCCAAATTTCAGCCCCACGAACTCTCGATCACGCTCTCCGCGCTGCTGGACAAGCTTGAAAAAAAGTGACGGTATAGCGGCAACAACGCGCTTGAATTCAGTTTGTCGGCTTCAGCCAGGCGGCCATCGGCCGGGAAGAGCGCCAGAATCTGTAGCCGCAGCGCCTGTTGAAACGGAAGATGCGTCCATCGCAGGGGTATAGCAACAGCTCATCCCGTCCGGTGCGCAGCAGGTCGCTCAACCGCTGTTCCATCCAGGCGGCGAAATCCCCGATCTTTTCAGCCCAGTCGAAGGTGTCCGCACGCCATACCGGACGCTGCAGGTGCGGATAGAGCGCCAGGCTGACGCCCGATTCCCGCAGCAGCTTACCCCGGCACGACTGCAACCCGCTCAACGGGGTCGCGGAGAGTCTGGCCAGCCCGGCGCTCAACGCGTCGTCTGCGAATATGCACCGGTAGCGCGACGTTATCCGCTCAGGCAGGTGCCCGAAGCCGGAGAACCAGAGTCCGCCTATCGGCATTTTGCCCGCCGCCTCGCGCAGCTGATTGACTTCAGACCCGAAAAACAGCATCTGCACCTCGTTGAGCAGCCTGTGCCAGCGCAGACGATCCCTGCCCCGGGGCAGAAACAGGTCCATGTTGCGCCCGAATACATCGCCCAGGGTGTGGCTGCTGATCGCCGAGGGTGCGGCGGGTGACAGATACCAGCAGAACGGGTCGTCGGTTTCGACAATCCACCCCTCCGGTTCGAAGTGGCTGACAAACAGCGCCTGCAGCGACTTCAACTCAGCGGCGCTTACCTCAAAATCCCGGGTATCGAACAGCAGCAGTCTGGTCTGATCCGGGCGCAGACAGACCGGCTCCGCCTGCAGCCAGAATCGCTCGTCGCCCATGCCTGTGGCCGCTCTGCGCAGCGCGGCTATCGGATAGTCGCCGTTCTCCCCCGGTTCAATGCCAAACAGATGGCACAGCGTCGACTCCGGGTCATACCCGGGCACGGTCTCCTGATGGGACCGGCTCAGGAAGCGTTCCAGCATCGGTTGCGAGAGCGGCGGTGAGAGCCGATCGACGCCCGGCATCGACGCCGTCAGGCCGGGCGCCAGAACGTGAAGCGAAGCCGCTGCCATATTGGAACCTGTCTCGTCATCGCGCGCGGCCGCAGAGGGGGAGCGCTATCCCGCGAGATGCTCGACGCGTATATAGACCACTTTGCCGGCGACTGAATCCAGCTTCTCGATCTGCGCGATCGCCCGCATCATATCGCCCTCGATCACACGCCGCGTCAGCAGGATCAACGATATCTCCACTCCGCCCATGGCCGGCTCTTTCTGCTGGATCGCTTCAATGCTGATGCCCGCGTCACCGAGTATACCCGCGATCCGTGCCATGACGCCGGGTTCGTCGACGACCGTGAGCCGCAGATAGAACGCGGTCTCCACTTTATCCATAGACAGGATGGTAAGATCCGACAACTCCCCGGGATGGAATGCCAGATGCGGTACCCGGTTTTCCGGATCGGTTGTCAACGCCCGGACCACATCCACCAGATCGGCCACCACCGCCGATGCGGTCGGTTCAGCGCCTGCCCCTGCGCCGTAAAAGAGTGTCGGACCCACCGCATCGCCTTTCACCAGCACCGCATTCATCACGCCGTTCACATTGGCCAGCAGGCGGCGCTCGGGCACCAGCGTGGGATGTACCCGCATCTCCACGCCGTTCTCCGTCTTGCGGGCAATGCCGAGATGCTTTATCCGGTAGCCCAGCGATTCCGCGTACTTGACGTCCTGCGGCTCGATGCGGGTAATGCCCTCGGTATAGGTCTTGTCGAACTGCAGCGGAATGCCGAATGCGATCGATGCGAGAATGGTCAGTTTGTGTGCTGCGTCTATCCCTTCGACGTCAAAGGTCGGGTCCGCCTCGGCATAACCCAGCGCCTGTGCTTCGGCCAGCACGTCGGCAAACTCGCGGCCCTTGTCGCGCATCTCAGACAGGATAAAATTCCCGGTGCCGTTGATGATGCCCGCCACCCATTGAATGCGGTTGGCCGCGAGACCCTCGCGCATCGCCTTGATAATCGGAATACCGCCGGCAACAGCCGCCTCGAACGCAACGGTTACCCCTTTCGCCTGGGCCGCCGCGAAAATCTCGTTGCCGTGCAGCGCGATCAGCGCCTTGTTCGCGGTCACGACGTGCTTGCCGTTCTCTATGGCCCGCAGCACCAGTTCTCTGGCTGGGGAATACCCGCCAATCAGTTCGACGATAATCTCCAGTTCCGGATTGTCCACCACCGCGAAGGCGTCGTCGCAGACGTCGATACGCCCTATTTCAGGAATTGCGGCGGCATTGTACTGCCTGGCGGCCGCGTGGGTGATCTGAATTCCCCGCCCCGCCCGCCGCGCGATCTCCTCGGCATTTCTCGTCAGCACGTTGACGGTGCCGCCACCGACCGTGCCCAGTCCCAGAAGGCCTACTTTGACTGGCTCCAAACCTGCTCTCCCAAATATCGATAAAGTTACACCCACCGCACCCGGTCAGGATCCCGCTTTGCCATCCAGGCGCATCATATCGCGTATCCCGCGAATCGCCTGCCGGGTCCGGTGTTCATTCTCTATCAAACCAAACCGAATGTGGTCGTCGCCATACTCGCCGAAACCGATCCCCGGGGAGGCCGCCACCTTGGCCGCTCCAAGCAGCTTTTTGGAGAACTCCAGCGAGCCCATCTCGCGGTACTGTTCGGGTATCCGCGCCCACACGAACATCGTGGCTTTGGGTTTTTCCACCTGCCACCCGGCAGCGGACAACCCGTCGCAAAGTACATCCCGGCGGCGCTGATACATCGCGCGAATCTCGCCGATGCACTCCTGGGGACCGTCGAGCGCGGTTATCGCCGCAATCTGAATCGGCGTGAACATGCCGTAATCCAGATAGGATTTCATTCTTGCCAAAGCCGCAACCAGGGTTTTGTTACCGCACATGAAACCAACCCGCCAGCCCGGCATATTGTAGCTCTTGGAGAGCGAAAAGAACTCAACCGCCACCTGATCCGCGCCGGGCACCTGCAGAATTGAGGGTGCCACGTAGCCATCAAATACGATATCCGCATACGCCAGATCCTGAATGACCCAGATGTTGTATTCGCGCGCGATCTCCACCACTTTCCTGAAAAAATCCAGCTCGACACACTGTGTGGTCGGATTCGCGGGAAAATTCAGAACCAGCATCTTCGGTCGCGGCCAGGAGTCGTGAATCGCCGCTTCCAGTTTGGCGAAAAAATCCACCCCGGGAACCATCGGCACATGCCGGATATCGGCGCCCGCGATAACGAAGCCGTACGGATGGATCGGATAGGAGGGGTTGGGAACCAGCACCGAGTCCCCCGGTCCCACGCAGGCCAGCGCGAGATGCGCCAGCCCCTCTTTGGAGCCGATGGTGACGATCGCCTGCGACTCGGGATCGAGATCCACGTCATAGCGCCGTTTGTACCAGTTGCAGATAGCCAGCCGCAGTCGTGGAATACCACGCGACATCGAGTAGCGATGCGTATCCTTGCGCCGGGCCGCCTCCACCAGCTTGTCGACGATGTGGGTGGGGGTCGCCTGGTCCGGGTTGCCCATGCCGAAATCGATGATATCCTCTCCGCGCGCTCGCGCCGCCGCCTTCAAATCGTTTACGATGTTGAAAACATAGGGCGGCAAACGCTTGATTCTGCGGAACTCTTCCATTTCGGACGTGGACACGGGAACCTCTCTGGATATTGCGGAAAAAGTGATTAAATTAACCGACCGCAGCGCGGAATGTCAAAACAATTAGCGTCGTTTGATCAGTATTCCGACCCGACGTTCCGGCAGAGCGCGCATGCCGGCGGGCCGTCGATTCGCCGGCATCCCGGTTTACGGGGCGGCGGCCGGTTCAGCGGCGAAACGGCCGGTGGGTGAACCAGCCGCCGCCGGGCGTGGTATCCGCCCGGTGTTTTGCCCATTGCTGCGACAACTGCTATCTTGCACCGATGAAATTCTCGCTGGCCGATCCGGGTGACGGATACACCATTCACGCCTACAGCAGCACCGAACTGGTGGTGGGGGAACTGCGCTTCAACAGCAGTATCGTCATTCTGCCCGACCGGATCATTTCAGATTGGCCCATCCGTACCACGGAACAGCTTCAGCCAGCCGATTTCGCGGCGCTGCTGGAATTGAAGCCGGACATCGTGCTGTTGGGAACCGGAGAACGCCAGCAGTTCCCGCCGCCCGGCCTGTACAGCTGCCTGACCGGCGCGGGTATCGGCCTGGAGGTCATGACAACGCCGGCGGCGTGCCGCACCTACAACATCCTGGTTTCGGAAGCCCGCAGAGTGGCGGCAGCGCTAATCCTGTAACGCCTCCTCCTCGACAACAGGCACGCCGGGGTTGGGATATCTGCCGGCGATGCGATCCGGCAGCTTGTGCAGGGCTGCCTGGTGCAGCGCGTCGGACTCCATCAGAATCAGCACCAGTACCGTCACCATGATCGGCAGGATGCCGAGGCCGCCGATCAGCGCGTATACCGCCTCTTTCATCAGGCCGAACCGGGAATAGGCGACCCAGCCCAGCGCGGATACTGTGACGGCAAGCATCAGCATGATAATAAAGATCCGGCTTCGGCCGGCGCATATCTGCCAGTGGCACATCACGAACCAGCTGTCCCGCTGCCGCGACAGGCGGGCCCGCCACAGCGTGTAGACAAGCAGTGCGACGGAAAACAGCGGCACCAGCGCCAGCGGCTGCCAGTAAGTCTTGGCCATGCCCAGCGCGGCAATGAACCAGAGGATGTGGTTTCCAATCAGATTGGTTAGAAAAATCTCATGCGGGATCTTGGCGCGATGGCTCTCCGCATCGCTAATCTGAAATTTCATCGTGATGTGGACCGGAACTTCGAAATACCAAAATCAGTTAGTCTCCGTCCGGAAACCGTATTTTCGTCGTCCCGGTGGAAGACGGGGTTAAGCAACCCATGCATGCGGCCGGACACCAGTCGGGTATACGAAGCCTACCAGAAACAGGGATGAGATGCTGGAACGGCAAGTTCCGCCGCTGCTCACGGACCATCGTATCCGGCCCTCGGGCGACGCTTCGCACGTCTGCGCGAGACTGCGGTCCCGCCGGCTTCAACGATCAATCGGCATCCTTCGACGCCGCGCTCTTCTTCTCCTGATTTTTTGCGTAGAGGTAGACAATCAGATTTTTCGACCCGAACATCGTCGCCACGAACAGCGTGCCGATCAGGAAACCGACCCATGGATAATCCTTCAGAATTGTGATGAACCAGAGTGTGTTACCCATTGCGCCTGCACCTTTCCCGGCTATCTCCATATCGGCTAAAATACCTCCCGCTTTCGATCCGGGCTATGATAATTATCAACAAGCACAGAGAGTTATACCGCTATGGACCGTAAAATCATTCTCGGCGTCATCGCGCTGACACTGGTGACGCTGGCGCTCGCGATACTGTTGCCGGGCGGACGCTCCACCGGGCCGAATCCAAAGCTCCCCTGGAATATCACGCTGGATGAGGCGGGATTGCCGACGGTATTCGGCCTTACGCTGGGTAAAAGCACATTGGGCGAGGCGCGGCGGAATTTTCAGGAACAGGGGGTCACCAATCTATTCGTCTCGCCGCAGCGGAAGTTCGCTGTCGAGACCTATTTTCAAAGCCTTTATCTGAGCGGCATCAAGGCGGACATGGTAGTGGCCCTCGATTTGCAGCAGGCGCAGCTGGCTGCGTACTACAACCGCGGCCTGCGCATCAGCCAGCTGGAGAGCGGCGCCAAAAAGGTGCAGCTCACCGAACAGGATCTGGAGACGCTCGAACAGGGCGTCATCGGAAGCATCACCTATATACCTTCAGCCGACCTGACGGAGGAGCTCATTCGCGACCGCTTTGGAGAACCCCGGAAAAAGATCGCTGAGAAATCAGGCATCGCGCACTGGATCTACCCGGAAAAGGGATTGGATATCGCGCTGAATCCGGACGGCAGGGAGATCTTTCAATATGTTCTGCCGTCGCGCTTTGACGCGTTGATCGCGCCGCTCGCCGACTGACCCCCGAAGCTGCGCTGCTCCCGGTCCGCGCCCGCTATATTTTGTCGATGATCTTGGTGTTGATCTCTTTCAGCAGGCCGATTTGCGTGCGCTTGATATACTCGATCGCCCGCTTGCTCTGTTCACCGGTTTCTCCGGAGGATAGCACGATATCTATGGCCTCCCGGATAAGCCTGTCCAGCGTCTCCGAGGATAGATTGCTCTCCAGGAACTGTTTGATGTCAGGAATACCTTCAACCCGGAAGATATCCAGCCGGTCACGCGACGCATAGATGACCTCTTTGACCTCCTTCGCCAGAAGATCGCGGTCCAGTTCGAATCCCAGTCTTTTGCGCTGTTTGTGTATATCCTCAAACAGCTCGATAACACTGGACCTCACGCTCTGGGTGTGCAAATCGAAAAGTACCTTGAACCCCTTTCGATCCAGCAGATTGGTTTTTACCGGCTCCATGTAAGGTCCTGAAAATTTAGTGGTGTTGAAAACGGGTTATCGTTCATAACCCAATCCGCGGGCGCTTGTCGGAACCTCGCTCATCATCATGCGCGGCCGCGGCGCTTCCGGTTCATCGCGCGACGCGGCGGGCCCGATGCAGCCGATGCTACATCAACGGACCGCACCAAAGCCAGGCGCCAGAACCGCCAGCTCGCCAGCTCGCCAGCGGATCGTATCCGAAATCCGTCCCTGCGCTGTTTTGCCCGTCAGCCGGTACATCCTTTGCCGTGCGGCGCAGCGCGCTGCAGGTCCGCATTTCGGACAGCAACTCGATTGCCGGAAGATGGTGGGACAGGTTCCGGCCAGCTACTCCCACTCCATTTCGGCGAATACCTGCTGCGCATTTCTGCCGGCAATGGAATCATAGTTCTGCAGATAACTGTATTGCGATTGATCCAGGCTGCCGATGGCCGAAATATCGCCGCCGTTTCCCATGAAATCCGCGACCGACTTGCGCAGAAAGCGCAAATATCCGTAGGTCTCTTTTTGCGCCCGGGACAGATCCGTTGCGTGGCCGTGCCCCGGTATCAGATACCGGGGTTTGTAAGCAGCCACCGTTTCAAAGACGCGCATCCAGCTTTTACTGTTGGACTCCGGCCCGACGCCCAGCATACGTTCAACAAAAACAATGTCGCCGGTGAACATTACGCGCTTCCCGGGAAGCCAGACATAACTGTCGCCCGGCGTATGGGCCTGCCCCGAGTGATGAATCTCGAACTGGGTGCCACCCATCCCGAATTCGAACTGCGTTGCAAATGTCTTATCGGCATAGACCGCGGCGGTACCGGCGATCGACTCTTCCCGCACCAGACTGCCCAGTGCAATCAATTGATCCCGTGCGCGCTTTTTCTGGTCCAGCAACGCTTTTTCGCTGGCGATGATCTGTGCGCCCCGCTGCCTGAAATAGCCGTTGCCCAACCAGCGATGGTCCTGACCCCCGGTATTGATGACGGTGACGACAGGTTTGTCGGTGACCGTTCTGATCAATGCGTCAATGTTTCCGGCGCCCTTGTAGGTGCCGCCCGAGTCGATCAGCACAACGCCGTCTGTTGTGACGACAAACCCGAAGGTGGCATTGTTGCCCAGATTCTCCTCTGTCCGGTTGCCCAACTCACCAACGATTGCGTACACGTCCGGAACCACTTTCTGCAGCTTCAGATTTCCGTCCGCCCAGGTGCGTCCGCAGACAAGCAGCATAACCAGGAGCGTTGCTGTTAAACGCGATACCCGCATAAAAAATCACTTTCTGTTGTGTTCGCGATGCCAACCGCTGCGCAGCATCGGGGCAATCGGCAGCGAACGGCGTGATGGCCGTCTGCTGTTTCGGTCTGGTTTATCACGCCCGGGCGCGTGCCGCGGCTTCACCCGCTCCGGCATCATCGATCACCGGATAGGTCTCGATATTCAGCAATCCTGCCCACTGCGCCACATGATGGGAAACCGCCACCGGATCATCGGCCTCGCACAACAACCAGCCGCGGGTCGAACCCGGAGCATGCCAGCGACCCAATGATTTCAGCCCTGCCGGCATCGGTGCCCCCTCCTCCAGAAACGCATCGAGTGCCGCATCGTAGTTTTCGGGCGGAATTGACCAGCAGATCATGTATTTCATTTTTTTTCTCCGGGCGATGGGGCTCGCTCACTGATTGAGTCGACCAATAATCCTTTTTCGTGTTTTTAAAAAGCGTACGCGCAGTCATACACACTGACAAGCCGGAATTTAACGCCTAACGGCGCCCGCGGTCGCGCGCGCTTCACCGGTTCTGACGGGTCGGCTGTTTTTCAGCCCCCCGTACCCAATGCTCCGCCGGTCTTGACTGCATTCGTATCACCACAGATACATACTCGACTTTTTATGCATGATTTCGAGCTCGAAATAGTCTGAACAGGGCGCCCGGGCAACCCCGTAACAGACATGGAGAGGCAGCAGATGCTCCGCCCTGGGGTGGCAGAAGCGCGCACCCGGGGCCTCGGCCCAATGGACAAGTCTTTGCTCCCTCTCCTCCTCCGTACAGTCTGCACTGCAACAGGTTTCCACCAACCACTCCTCGAACGACAGGTTCGATACCTGCGACTCAAGCGTATCCGCGGTGAAGAACGCCTTTAAATTGTGGAAGGAGAAACCCGAGCCGACCACCAAAACGTTGTTCCCGCCGATCGATTCAAGCGCGCTGCCCAGCTTCAGGTGATCAGATGGATCGAGTGTGCTCACCAGAGACAACTGTACGCATGGAATATTGGCTTCCGGATACATGATCTTGAGCGGCACGAACAGACCGTGATCAAAACCCCGCTTATCGTCCAGCCTGGCATCGATGCCCGCGTTGTGCAGCAATTTATGGATCTGATTGGCCAGGGGGGGGTTGCCTGAGCAGGGATATTGAATGTCATAGGCAGCTTCCGGGAACCCGTAGTAGTCGTAAATCAACGCCGGACTCTCCCCCGAGGTAATGGTCGGCGTGCGCTCTTCCCAGTGCGCGCTGACCACCAGCAAAGCATCGGGTTTGGGGATTTCAGCGGCAATCCTCTCCAGGCATGACACCATTTCACGATGTCCGGGATCCTGCAGAAGCGGCATTGGACCGCCGCCATGAGAGATAAACAGCGCTTTGGGCGTCTGTGTCATGTGATCATTCCGTATGGTTGCTCAGGTTGTACCCCCGCGCGCAGCAGCAAAGCGGCACTGTATCTGAGTGATGCGGCGACGAACGATATCGGGCATTTTGTTACCCCTCGGGGAATTTTACCAATCGACAGACGTAATGCAGCAGCGACGTCTGACGTAGACAGTCACGCGCATGCTGCGCAACTCGACATTGCCTTTGTCCTGAATATAACGCGAATTGACTCTCTCCTCGATTCGTCGTGCAACGCCAGCGTGTATTCTCCGGAGAGAGCGGCTAAGTCGCGCTGTGCCCATCCGCCTGACGTCGGTCGCGGCCGAAGTCCATTGTGACACACGCGGCGGGCCGAATGCAGCGCTGCAGTGCGATACCGTATCAGCATTTCAACGGCAGCGCCCGAGAACGGCGGCCTCCAGGCAGTCGAGTTGACGGGCGCGGCGATTGGGCGCGCCCGGATAAAGAGGCAAAGCGCGGCTTTTTGCTGTCCGTGTTTCAGGCATCGCCGGGCTTTTTCATGTTCAAGCCGCCAACTGGCCTCTCCAGGTGAACGACATAGGCCAGACTGCGACCGAAAAAAGCGCATGCGCGAAAGCCGGACGACTCTGCGAGTTTGAGAACCGCGTTGCGGGACTGAAAGTGCGGATCGAAGATCACCTCGACAACCGCAAGAATACCGCCGGGTTTAAGCGTGCCGAACAGTTCGGCAAAAGCTGCCGCGCGGTTTGGAATTTCTCCCAGGACGGTGACCAAAACCACACGATCGAAGTTATTTTTTGGCAGCGCTCCCTCCCCGATGGCGGCGGCGATGAAACTCACGTTGGTGCAACCCGCCGATGCTGCCTTGGCCTTTGCCCGTTCGAGCATTCCCGGCTGGATATCCAGCGCTACGACCTGACCATTCGGGCCAACGCGCTGAGCCAGGGGGACTGTCAGACGCCCGGGCCCGCAGCCGGCATCCAGCACCTTCATGCCACTGGAGAGTGCCAGGGTTTCGACAATAAACGCGGCCCGGTTGGTTTTCGTGAAAGGGTTGTCCAGCTCCACCAGCCAGCGCAGCCAGACCGGGCATGGCAGACTCCGCCGGTTTGAAGCCAGCCGCCATATGATGGCTATCAGTACAATCGCGGCGACAGCCGCGGGGATGCCGATTGAGTCAGTCATGATCCTTATGGCTGAACCTGGCTAAACGTTCAATTCAGCCGCCCCCGATCCGGCAGTGGCATGTACGCCGCAATGCCGGACGCAAGCACAAAAGCCACGGAGAGTTGCAGCCCGACTGGAGATGGCTGCTGCGCGCACTTGACCATTACACGATTCCTTTCGTTGCCCAGGCCCGGGCATTCAAAAAGATCGAGCCATTCTCCTCGACCGGCAGCCTCTGCGCCAACGCCTCCCTGAGATGCGCTCTCTCTGTTTCATCCAGCCTGGAAACATATGTGGGTGCGGGTCCCTGGCCGCCGAGAAACGGCTGCCAGTAATCATCGAAGTCGCTAAAGTGGGTAACGATCTCGATCGGAGCGGCCTCAACGCCGGAAAAGCCGACCCGTTTGAAGGTGTCGATCAGTCGTTCGGCGTTGGAATCCGGAAAACGGCGGCTTTCGTGAAGATCGGAGGCGGACGGATTGAGTTCCACGACCACATCCCAGAACAGGTTCAGAAACTCCATTTTTCCCGCGTAATCCCAGATATACACCGCCACGGCACCGTGCTTGCCGGTTACCCGCTGCATTTCCGCGAGTGCCCTCTCGGGCTCCGGTATAAAATTCAGCACCAGGCCGGACACTGCAATGTCCACCGCAGCGTCGTCGACCGGCAACGACAGTGCACTGCCCACTTTGCAGCTGGCCTTGGCGCCGAGACGCTGCTGCGCCGTGCGTACGAAACCTTCCGATTGATCGATTGCGATGAGCTGTTCCGGATTGTGCCTGTTGATAACCGCTTCGCTCAACGCCCCCGAGCCGCACCCGACATCCAGCCACCGCATCCCGGACGCAGGCGCCAGCCAGTCGACAAACTGCTCGGCGATCAGTCTGCTCCACCTTCCCATGTAGTATTCATACGGATCGCCGGATTGCCATGAGTCCCGCATATCGTCCTCCACTCTCGTTTCCATGCCCGACGCTGCGTGCAGCGGCGCAATGCAGCAACGCTGCGAGGCGGCCGGATGAACGCAGCCAACGAAATTTTTCTCTGCAATGACCGCTTGCCAACCGTTTCGCGGACTCACCCGCTGTTGGCATGACCGGCTTCCGACACTCCCCCGGGCTGACCACGGTTGCCTCCGGAAATACGAGTTTGCCGGGATGACGGTTAATTTATTACAACATCGGGCCGGGCGCCATCGCGCAGGCTCCGGATATCCTCATGTATTCTTCAATAGCCGGCGCGCGGTCGAGGGAAAAAAACGATACAGCAGATAGAGGAGTTTTGTCTTTTCGATCAATATATCGTGCTTGTCCATCGCGATGGCATCGACCGCTTCGCCGGCCAGGAAATCGGGCGTTATCTTGCCCTTGCCCCTGCCGTGTGTCATGCGGGTATCGACCAGCGAGGGAACAATCTCGAAAACGGCAACCGATGAGCCATCCAGCTGGTAGCGTAATGCCTGCGTGAAGCTGCGCATGGCGGACTTGGTTGCACAGTAGACTGCCGCGCTTTTTTTCGGCGCGAAAGCCAGTGCCGAAGTGATATTGACAATCGCCGCGCTGTTCCGACGCAGCAATAGCGGCAGCAAACGATCTGTCAGCCGGATGGGCGCAAACAGGTTGGTATCGAGCTCTTCCCTGATCAACGGCCCGTGTGAGCGCCCTTCCGTGAACTGGAAGTTGTGCTGAACCCCGGCATTGTTGATGAGCATATTGAGGTCCGGATGATTTGCCAGAACGGCATCGGCGAACCGGTCAAGAGACGGCTCGTCGGCAAGATCGCAGGGATAGGTCACCACATCGGGAAGTTGCTTTTTCAGCCCGGCGAGACGCCCCTCGTCTCTCCCGCAAACAATGATTTTATTGCCGTTGCGATGCAGCAGCCTGGTAAGGGCCAACCCGATACCGGACGCGCCTCCGGTGATCAAAATAGTATTGCCGTTCAGTTTCATCTGCCTGGTCTCCGGATAGTCGGTAATGGAACAGGCCTGCAGCATAAGCGTTGCGGAGAAGGGATTCCTTAACCCGGGTTCAGAACGGCAGCTATTTTATCCGCCTGCGGATGCGGGAGAGCGCGACGTCGGTGATGCCGAGGAACGATGCAATATGATACAGCGGCAGCCTTGGCGCCAGTTCCGGTTCCTCCTCCAGGAAGTTTTTGTAGCGCTGTTCGGCTGAGTCGAGCAGGAATCCGGCCTCCCTGGCGCTTTTTCTCACGGCCAGGGTTTCCATGTACAGGCGCCCGAGATTGGCCCACGGGAGAGATTGTTGGTACAGCGTATTCAGATCCTGCAGCGGGATCGCCAGGGTCCGGGTGGGCTCCAGGGCCTGAATATGGAACCTGACGGGTTCAGGCTGAAGCGTATATTGTATCGCCCCGGCAAACTGGTTTTCCCGGGAAAAGGATTTATTGTGTTCTTTGCCATCCTCCGTTATGTAGTAAAAGCGCACCAGCCCGGAACAGATAAAAAACACGCTTTTCGCGATTTCACCGGCCCGGTGCAGCATCGCCTCCCTGGCAAAAGATTGAGGCACGCAAATCGCTCTGGCCTGCGCGCGCACCGATGGCTCTGTCATCCCGAAGCCGGCCAACACAGCATCCAGCTGGCTGAAACAGGTGGAGTCATCTGTCATTGCACCGCGGCTCTGCTTCATTGCCCACTCCTCGATGACATGCGGCACACCGGAACGGGCCGGGAGCAGGGGCGGAAAGACCGGTCCCCGTCGATGCCGTTGCCGGGTGTCACTTCGCGGCTTTTGTACCCGCAGCGTGCAGCGCGAGAATATCGGCAATCGCGCGGTTCAGAGGCGTCGGGACATCTTT
>JAGRGQ010000033.1 GCA_020445405.1 Gammaproteobacteria bacterium
CCTCCACCGCGTCGACCAGCAACAGAACCGAATCGACCATGGAGAGCACGCGCTCCACCTCACCGCCAAAATCCGCGTGGCCCGGCGTATCGACGATATTGATCCGGTAATCGCCCCAGCGGATCGCGGTATTCTTGGAGAGAATGGTGATGCCGCGCTCCCGCTCCAGGGCGTTTGAATCCATCACCCGCTCCACCGGTCCGAACCTCTCCCCCAGCGTCCCGGATTGCTGCAGCAACTGATCTACCAGCGTGGTCTTCCCGTGGTCTACGTGGGCGATGATTGCGATATTTCTGAGTTTGCTGATCATGAGAGCATTGGGCCGCTGTTGAGAGGGCGCCGATTATAACGGATTCTTTCCCCATGTCGGTGAATTCGTTACGGCCTTTTGCAATCAGCCGGTTATCTCAAAATCGTCAGACAGTGGATGCAGGTTTTTCACTATCGCGTTGTCGTTGAAACCAAATCCCTGTTATTCACAGATTCTGTGGATAACTTTGTGGATAGCATGCGTAAACATCCTCTAATCCCGCATCACAACGAGATTTTCGTTAGATTGTCAAAAAAATATACAATTATTATTTCTCTTAGTAATCAACCTGTTGGATAATTTTTACGTTTTTTCAGAAACGGCTTGACAACCAGCGCCAAAGGACGCTATGCGTCGAAAAAAATGTGAATAACCCATCACTCTGGAGAAAAGAAGTACAGACGGATCTTATTTTTTTCAACTTCGTTTGGACTTATCAGGCGCCATCTGAAAAAATCCCCCCGTTCAAACCGTTCTGGCGTTAAGTAAACAGGTGTCGCAGTGAATAAAATTCTCCTGAGTCTGATTCTGCTATTGAGTTTTGGCCAACTTCAGGCAGAGAGCCGCTACGTCACCGATCAGTTCAAAATCACGCTCAGGTCCGGTGAAAGTGCCTCCCACAAAATCCTGCGCATGTTGCCGAGCGGCTACAAACTGGAGTTGATCAGCTCGAATTCACAGACCGGGTATTCACAGGTCAGAACCGCAGACGGCACAACCGGATATGTCCTGACCCGACAGTTGCTGAATATCCCCGTTGCCCGTGACCGTCTGGCCAGCGCGGAGAGCCGGCTTGAGGAACTGTTGCAGGAGCCTGGGAAACTTTCGGCAAAACTGGCGGCTGTTCAGAACAGTCTGGAAACGCTTCAGCAGAGTCACGCCACGCTTTCTCAGGAGAAGGAGAAGCTGGACAAGGAGCTGGAAACCATCCGCCGGACCGCTTCGGATGCGATACGCATCGCCAATGAGCGCAATGAACTGCGCAAACTGGTGGCCCAACTGACTCATCAAGTGGAAGAACTGAAACAGGATAACCGCGAACTGAGCAACAACAGTAACCAGAAATGGTTCATGATCGGTGCCGGCATCATCATCCTGGGTATCGTCATTGGACTGATCCTCCCGCACCTGAGATTCCAGCGCCGCAAAAACAGCTGGGGTTCGCTTTAGCTGCTGACGAACGCATCCGCGATGAAACAAGGGTCAGATTTCCGCTGACATTGCACCGTGTTTACCTGCAGCCGCGGAAATACCGGTTTCCGCGGCTTCATGGATGCGCACGGGATCGACCGTGCATCCCGCAGGTCAGCGGCTCAGCCCCTCATGCCGTTACTTCAGTTGTGAAAGATCCCGCACCGCACCGTGTGCAGCGCTGGTCGTCAACGCCGCATACGCCTGCAGCGCCCGGGACACCGTTCGCTGTCGGGAAACGGGGCGCCATGCACTGTCCCGCTGTTCCATCGCCTCCCGTCTCGCCGCCAGCTCCTCTGCACTGAGCGCGATATTGATGCTGCGGCCGGGAATATCGATTTCGATGATATCCCCCTCTTCCACCAGACCGATATTGCCGCCTTCCGCTGCTTCGGGTGAACAGTGTCCGATGGAGAGGCCCGAAGTTCCGCCGGAGAAGCGGCCGTCGGTAATCAGCGCGCAGCGCTTGCCCAGCCCTTTCGACTTGAGGTAACTGGTCGGGTAGAGCATCTCCTGCATGCCAGGTCCACCCTTTGGACCTTCGTACCGGATCAGCACGACGTCGCCCGGCTGAATGCGATCGCCAAGAATCCCCGCCACGGCATCCTCCTGGCTCTCGAATATCCGGGCCGGCCCTCTGAACTGCAGAATGGACGCGTCCACGCCGGCGGTTTTCACGATACACCCTTCCAGTGCCAGGTTTCCGTACAATACCGCGAGCCCCCCGTCACGGCTGTAGGCATGCTCCAGATCCCTGATGCAGCCGCCGGTCCGATCCAGGTCGAGATCCGGCCAGCGGCTCGACTGGCTGAATGCCTGCTGGGTGGGAATGCCGCCCGGACCGGCAAGATAGCGCGTACTCGCCGCCGGCTGACGGCTGACGGCGATATCCCAGTCGTCTATTGCCGCACCCTGGGAGAGATGGTGCACGCAACCCGCTTCCCGATGCAGCAGGCCGGCCCGGTCCAGCTCACCCAGAATGGCAACCACACCCCCTGCGCGATGGACATCCTCCATGTGGTAGAGCTGGGTCGAGGGCGCCACTTTGCATAAATTGGGAACCTTACGTGACAACCGGTCTATATCGGCCATGGTGAAATTCACCCCGGCTTCATGCGCGGCCGCCAGCAGATGCAGCACCGTGTTGGTGGATCCCCCCATCGCAATATCCAGAGACATCGCGTTTTCGAACGCCTCGAAAGTGGCGATGCTGCGCGGCAACACCGACGCATCATCCTGTTCGTAGTAGCGTTTGGCGAGCTCCACCACCAGGCGTCCAGCCTGCAGGAAAAGTTCTTTGCGGTCGGCATGGGTTGCCAGCAGCGAGCCGTTTCCCGGCAGACTCAAACCCAGCGCCTCTGTCAGGCAGTTCATCGAATTGGCGGTAAACATACCGGAGCAGGAGCCGCAGGTGGGGCAGGCCGAACGCTCTATCGCCTGCACGTCTTCATTGCTGTATGCGGGATCCACCGCCGAAACCATCGCGTCGACCAGGTCGAGTTTCAGCCGCTTGCCGTGCAGCGAGGTCTTGCCGGACTCCATCGGACCACCGGACACGAATACCGCCGGTATATTGAGACGCAGTGCGGCCATCAGCATACCGGGTGTGATCTTGTCGCAGTTGGAAATACACACCATCGCGTCGGCGCAGTGGGCGTTGACCATGTACTCGACGGAATCGGCAATGATATCCCGCGACGGCAGGGAGTAAAGCATACCGTCATGGCCCATCGCGATACCGTCATCGACGGCAATGGTATTGAACTCTTTGGCCACCCCGCCGGCCCGCTCGATTTCACGCGCAACCAGCTGGCCGAGATCCTTCAGATGAACATGGCCGGGCACGAATTGGGTGAAGGAGTTGACCACAGCCACGATCGGCTTATCGAAATCCCCATCCTGCATGCCGGTTGCACGCCAGAGCGCGCGGGCACCTGCCATATTTCGGCCATGGGTGGTGGTACGGGAACGGTATTGGGGCATGATTTTCTCCGGATATCCAAGTTGATAAAGAATTATCCACGAAATTCAGGCTGCAGGCATCATGGCGTTATCGCCGAAACTT
The DNA here is from genome assembly GCA_020445405.1 of Gammaproteobacteria bacterium. Taxonomy (GTDB): domain Bacteria; phylum Pseudomonadota; class Gammaproteobacteria; order Chromatiales; family Chromatiaceae; genus HKST-UBA178. The sequence goes on from JAGRGQ010000033.1 coordinate 3,567, forward strand.
CTATCGCACTGCCGCAGGCTTCAGTGAAAACCGCACAATTAAGACTATAATCCAGGCATATTTGTCTACCACTTCCGGGAGTCAGTATGTCCTCCAAAAGCGATTTGACCAAACAGCGGATCGTTCTGGCCGCCAACCAGCTGTTCTACAGTAAGGGCTTCAGCCAGACTTCATTTACCGATGTTGTGGCCGAAGCGGATGTGCCGCGTGGAAACATCTATTACTACTTCAAGTCCAAGGAGGAGATTCTCAAAGCGGTGATCCGGTACCGCCTGGATACGATATCGGGCATGCTCGCGGAGTGGGACAGGACGATCAGGGAGCCGCAGAAACGGTTGGAGCGCTTCGTCAGGATCATGTACGACAGTACCCCGGCGCTGCTGCGTTCAGGCTGTCCCATGGGGTCACTTGCGATGGAGTTTGCCAAAGGCGGACAGGAACTCAGGGAGCAGGCGAAAATGCTGTTCGATATTTTTCAGCGCTGGCTGGCCAATCAGTTCAGCGACCTGGGCTATGCCGATGAATCGCATGATCTCTCGCTTCAGTTGCTGGCGCGGGGGCAGGGGCTGATCGTGGTGTCCCAGGTTTACCAGGATGCGGGCTTCCTCGAACGCGGTACCCAGGAGCTGAACCGCTGGATCGATGAACTGGCGCGCTATGCCTGAGCTGATGCCGCCGCTCAGATCGATGCTCGAACGGCTGATTGCCGCGCCGTCGGTAAGCAGCGTCAACGCCGGCTGGGACCAGTCGAACCTGGGCGTGGTCGAACATCTCGCCACCTGGTTGGAGCAGCTCGGTTTCGGGGTCGAAGTGCTGCCGTTGGCGGGGAGTCCCGGCAAATATAACCTGGTGGCCAGTGCAGGAAGCGGGCCCAACGGATTGATACTCTCGGGACACACGGACACCGTGCCTTTCGATGAGCAGCTGTGGCACACCGACCCCCTGCGACTCACCGAGCGGGACGACCGCTATTACGGTCTGGGCACCGCCGACATGAAGGCATTTTTCGGTCTGGTGGTAGAGGCCCTGAAAGATCTGGACCTGCGCCATCTGAAGCAACCGCTGGTGATATTGGCCACCGCCGACGAGGAGAGCAGCATGTGCGGCGTGCGCTCCCTGGTCGACAGCGGTCGCCATTTCGGTCGCTACGCGCTGATCGGTGAGCCCACCGGCCTGCGTCCGGTGCGAATGCACAAAGGGGTCTCGATGGAGACCATCCGCCTGCATGGGCGCTCGGGACACTCCAGCAATCCGGCGCTTGGGGTCAGTGCGCTGGAAGGCATGCACCTGGTCATAGGGGAGATCCTGGCGTGGCGCCGGGAGCTTCAGTCCCGCTTCCGCAACCCACTGTTTGAGGTGGATGTACCCACGCTCAATCTCGGTCATATACACGGCGGTGACAATCCGAACCGAATCTGCGGCCAGTGCGAACTGCAGATCGACCTGCGCCCACTGCCGGGAATGCAGCTTGATCTGCTGCGCGGCGAGCTGGCGCACAAGCTGGAGCGTCTGCTGGAGAAGAGTGAACTGAAGCTGGAGCTGACCTCACCCTTCGAGGGCATTCCGGCCATGGAGACAGACGCCGATGCGGAGATTGTGCGCGTCACCGAGGCGCTTACCGGGCAGCCGGCGGGGGCAGCCGCCTTCGGTACAGAAGCGCCCTATCTGAAAAGAGCCGGTGCGGAGACTATTGTTCTGGGTCCCGGAGACATCGACCAGGCGCACCAGCCCGATGAGTTCCTCGGTCTGGCGCGTATTCGTCCGATGATCGGGCTCCTGCAACGCCTGGTCAGACACTTCTGTCTTTGACGAAGCAAAGGGGCGGGGTTGAAACGCGCCGCCCAGGCCAGGAAAAACAACAGTGGCAGCGCCCATCGCCGGAAACGCTGACGCGATTACCGGGCCTGGACCGGATAGGGCAGCGTCAGCTTCACGCCCGGTCCCAGGCCATGCCGTTCGAACCATCCCATATTCATCTCCAAGGCATATACCGACGGCTGCAGGGAGGTGTGAATCCGTTTGCCGCCATCGGGCCACATCGAGATGGTGTTGACAAGCCTGCCCTGCGCGTCGAAGAAACCGACATCGAGCGGTATCGCGGTATTGAGCATCCAGATATCCAGAATCGCCGGCGCAGGGTAGACCATCAGCATACCCTGGTCCGGCCCAAGCCCGGTGCGCCCCATCAGGCCCTGGCGCCGCTGTTCCGGATTGCTCGCCAACTCGACCATTGCCCCGGCTTCACCCACGGCAATCTCAATCCGCGGTCTGTCATCGCAACCCGACAACGGCCACAGCCCTATCAGCAACAGTAAACAGACCCGGATGGACATAGCTCGGTAAGCCGGTGCTTTATCAATGGGCGTCAGCAGTTTAAATTAGCCCCCTAGGCTAAACGGGAAACAAGCAAGTGGCAACTAACAGAGACAGGCTCAGCGATCCCTTCGTCGATTGGTTTCGCACTTCATCGCCTTACATTCACGCCCATCGCGGACGTACCTTCGTTATTGCCTTCGGCGGCGAATCCCTGATGGACGGCAGTTTCGCCAGCCTGGCCCACGACATCGCACTGCTCAATGGATTGGGCATACGACTGGTGCTGGTGCACGGCGCCAGACCGCAGATCGAGGAGCGACTGCGGCTGCGCAACGCACATATGCAAATCGTCAACGGCCTGCGCGTCACCGACAGCATCGCGCTGGAGTGCGTCAAGGAGGCGGCGGGAATCGTGCGGGTGGAGATAGAGGCCCTGCTCTCGATGGGACTGACCAACTCTCCGATGGCGGGAGCGAACATCCGCGTCGCTTCCGGTAACTTCGTCACTGCCCGGCCTCTCGGGGTGCATAACGGCGTCGACTACTGCCACACCGGCCTGGTTCGACGCATCGATGCCGCCGCCATCAGCCTGCTGCTGGAAACCGGCGCCATTGCACTGATACCGCCGCTCGGCTACTCGCCCACCGGGGAGGTGTTCAACCTCACTGCTGCCGACGTCGCCGGCTCGGTGGCATCCGCCATCGGTGCGGACAAACTTATTCTTCTGCTGGAAGAGGGGGGCATAAAGGACAGCCGGGGAAAAATCCTCACCAACATCATTCCCAACGAACTGGAGGTCATTCTGAGTCGTCGCCGGTTGATATCCGATGAGCTGAGGCAAAGCCTGCTCAGCGCCATCGCATGCTGCCGTAACGGCGTCAGGCGGGTGCACCTGCTCAGTCGCGCAATGGACGGTGCACTGCTGAAGGAGCTCTTCAGCCGCAATGGTGTGGGTACCATGCTGACAGCGGAACCTTACGAGAGCATCAGGACCGCAGGCATCGATGATGTCGGCGGCATTCTGGAACTGCTTACCCCGCTGGAAGAGCGGGGCATACTGGTACGGCGCTCACGGGAGCTGCTGGAGACCGAAATCGACCGCTTCTCGGTGGTCGTCCTCGATGGCATGATCATAGGCTGCGCGGCGCTCTACCCCTACCAACCGGAGCGGATGGCGGAACTCGCCTGCGTTGCGGTACATCCCGAATACGGCGGCAGCGGGCGTGGCGACAGACTGCTCAAACACATGGAGCAGCGTGCCCGGCAGCACGCAATCCAAAGAGTATTCGTACTCACCACCCAGACCACCCACTGGTTCCGGGAGCGTGGCTTCGAACAGCTGCCCGTGGAGCAGCTGCCGATGGCAAAACGCATGCTGTACAACTACCAGCGAAATTCGAAAGTCCTGGTAAAGCACCTGGACTGAGTCTGGCACCGGATCTCAGTTTCCGCGTATATCGCCGACAGTCTGCGCCTGGTTCAAGACGAAATCGCGAAACGCACGGCTGGGCGGTGACATGCGCTTGCGTTTGCGATAGACAAGATACCACTGCCTCTCGATCGGAAAACCCGCCACATCGAGCGTAGTCAGCCGCCCCGTCTCCAGCTCCAACTCGATGGTATGGGCGGATACGATACCGAGCCCGAGGCCGGCCCTTACCGCCTGTTTTATCGCCTCGTTGCGCGTCATCTGCATACCCTGGCGGATAGTCAGCTGATGCTCCATGAAAAAGCGCTCCATTGCCTGCCGGGTACCGGAGCCGGGCTCGCGCATGACAAATACCTCCTGCGCCAGACGCTCGAGCGGGATTTGCGCGACGCCGCTCAATGGATGCCTGGCCGGCGCGACCACCACCAACGGATTGCGCATGAATGCTTCCGATTCCACCTCAACACTGTCCGGAGGCTGCCCCATCAAAACCATGTCGACGCTGTTGGCCACCAGCATCTGAATCAGCCGCTCCCGATTGGCGACGTCCAGCTCCAGGTCGATTTCCGGATATGCCCGGTGGAAGGCCGCCATCAGGCGCGGTGCGAAATAGTTGACAGTACTGGCTACTGCAACGTGCAGATGTCCGCGCTTGAGTCCTTTCAGGGATTCCAGCACCTCCTCCATCTCGGTAAGGCTGCGATTAATCCCCTGACTGTAGTGGAATACCTCCCGCCCGGCTTCGGTCAGGCTCACCTGCTTGCCCAGTTTCTCGAACAGGGGCAGCCCAACCGACTCCTCAAGCTGACGAATCTGCATGGATACCGCCGGCTGACTCAGGTGCAGCTCCTCCGCTGCACGGGTAAAACTCAGATTGCGCGCAACCGATTCAAATAGCGAAAGCTGCCGAAACGTGACATTCATACACTCTTGGTCCTAATCCCGTTAGAAACGGAAAGCGGTGGCTGACCCATTATTTCATAATAAATAACCAAATTATTGGCAAAGGTCATCAGCATTTTATTATAGCTCTACAGATCCCGAAGATTTTTCAGAATTGTCCGAATAGGCTGTTGCTGAAATAATCTGCCAATGCCCGGGCAGATGGACTCCATCTTATAATCCCCTGCAACCGCGTTGGGGTAGGGCGATCGGCTGGATCTGTTCGCTCATTTTCAGGGTCAGCATGCGCTGCATTTCGGACAGCGTCGGGAGCACGCCATACCCGGCCCGTGCGGGATCTTCGGCGGTAAGAGCCAACTGGGTTGCTGGCGGGTTTTTTTGCGGGGAAAACAGAAAATATCAGAAAATAATACACAGCCCCATTTAGTTAAGAAAAAATAATGGGCCGTGTATTATTTTTCACAGTGAGAGAAAAATTCTGCCGCTCTTCACCTTGGCCTGAAAGGTACGGGCACAATCCACATCCGACCCCAATACCCTCCCCGAGGCCAGGTCAATTTCCAGGTTGTGGCAGGGACAGGTGACCAGATTATCGTGCACAACGCCCTGGGAAAGCGGTCCATGTTTGTGCGGGCAGCTATCCTCCACCGCGAAAACCTCATCTGTGGCGGTGCGGAAAACGGCCAGTCTGTGGTATCCGGTTTTGACCAGTCTCGCCTGAAGACGTGGAATATCCTCGAGGCCGGCAACTTCCACCCAGTGTTTCATCTGATTTAACGCCCCTGACCCGATCTCTGCAGGGATGGCTTGCGGGCGCGGGTATCCGCCGTTCCATTGCCGGTTGGAATCAGATGCTTTTTCATATCTGCCTCGTCAACATCCAGATCAAAATCCGGCTTTTTGGGCCGGGATACCCCTGCGTTGAAAGCAAGCGGGTTGCCAACTCAGGTGTTAAATGGAATCGGGTGCAGAGCCCAAATGACAACTGCATTTATTGGATCTGCCTGCGGCGGGAGCATCCGGGCTGGATAATTGATGCGCCGCAGCATCATTCTGCATCAGCTCCCTGCAGAACGCAACTAAAATTTACTAATTCCCTCAGAAATAGAGCTGAGACAGCGATCCGCACCGCTTCTGGAACAGGACCGCTCTCCTAATCCCCCGCAACCAGCCTTGCTGTCCGAAATACGGGCCTGCAAGGCGCACTGCGCAGTACCGGATCCACGCGCGGGCGGCGCCGCGGCAGGGACGCTTTGCGGGCGCAACCCCCTGGCGGCCAGGCCATTTTGGCTCCCGGCTATGCTTGCGGCCCGCTGATGCAGCATCGGCTGCACAACCTCGCTGCGTCGCGCCATGAACCAAAATCGCCATGCTCACAGCCGCGCGGGATTGTGCTATTGGTTCTGAGCATTTGACGCCCCACCCATGTTCAGCTGCGGTTCAGCAATCCCCGCCTAGACTGATTGCCAGCTGGAATCAACAGGAGGAAAGAGCCATGCTGAAGCGTAAAACCATTGTCACTATCGTGTTGGGTTCTCTGTTATCCGTTGCCGTCCTGGCGCCCGCCAGCGCCGACCAGGAACGGGGCAAACGCCACAATCCCGGGGGCAGCGAACACGCCAGTGCACACTATCTGAAAACGCACCATCCCCAAAATCTCCGCGGACACAGTCACCGTCGGCCCGGCCGCATTGAGTACAGGCTCGCCTACCGCAACGACCACAGGCACTGGCGTGATCACCGCCACAATGGTAGTCACGGTCACTATCGCCATTACCGGCACGGTCATGACCATGAATTTGCCAATGGGTTGATATTTGGCGGTATCCTCGGTTACGTCGTTGGCAGCGACTATTGAGCCCCTCATCTTAGCCGATGCGTCTCCGGCCCCGGTAAGAGACCAAGTGGTCAGCACCCTGTTTCCACCACAAGGGTGCTGACCCTGTTATTCAATTGAAATAAAATCGAATATATTCCGGTCCTTTGCTGGTGTCCGGCAAAGATGGTTCCGGCCTGTGTTTCTCCCTGACCGACACGGACTGTCCCGAGCGCCTGCTTGAGCACAAATAAAATTGGGCTGAGAATAGCGGGAGAATCAGGCGACAAAAGAGAGACCTGTTCCACATTTACGCGGCGGGCCAAACCGGCGTGCTGTTTGGTTTGCTTGCGAAAATTTCAGGAGTAATCATGAGTTTGATGCTTTTTATCGGGGCAATGGTGGTGATCAGCTTTCTGCTCTCACCCAGGACCCAGACCGCCGATGGTTTTTTCAAAGGCTTTTCCGAAAACGGTTCACCGCCATCGCTCTGGACGCTGGTGCTTTCGCAGGTCACCACCTGGATCTTCGCCCGCTCCCTGATGAATGCGGCGATTCTCGGTTATTTCTACGGTATTGCCGGGGCGTTGGCCTACGCCGCCTATTACCTCAGTTTTCTCACCGGCGGACTCATTGTAGACCGCATCCGTTTTGAACACGGGCAGAACAGTATTCAGGACTTTCTGCGCGATCAGTTCGGCCGTCTCGGCACCGGCACCTATAATGTCGTGGTCGCCGTGAGACTTTTGAGCGAAGTGTTTGCAAACCTGCTGGTGATCGGTGTGCTGTTCGGCGCTGCCGGCTCCAACGCTTATACATTCGGCGTGATCTCCATCGCGATACTCACTCTGGGCTACTCCATGCTGGGTGGACTGCGCGCCTCGCTGCGCACCGATGTATTTCAGACGATCGTGTTGATCGGCGTGCTGTTGATATTGTTCGTGCAGACTCTGGCCGGCGACGGCTTCTCCCTGGCTGCGGTAATGGGTTCCAGCCCGGATGCGGCCGGTCCGGGCTGGGTACTGCTGGTTGTGGCGATGCTGCAGATATGGAGCTATCCGATGCACGACCCGGTCATGATGGACCGGGGCTTCCTGGCCGACCGTACCACTACCAGACGCAGTTTCTTTCACGCCACCTGGATCTCGATCATCGGAATACTCATTTTCGGATTGCTTGGAGTCCACGCAGGCCTCCTCAAAACTGAAGGCGAAGCGTTGGTCTCCACGCTGACCCGGCTGTTCGGCGAACCGACCATGCTGCTGTTCAACGCGGCACTGGTAATCTCCGCTCTCTCGACGCTGGACTCCACCTTTTCCAGCGCCGCGAAGCTCACCGTCGTCGACATGAAACTGGCCGCTCAACTTCCCCGCAACGGGCGCATTGCCATGGCCCTGTTTCTGCTCGGCGGCCTGATATTCCTGTTCCTCGGCAGTAAGGATCTTTTCGCCGCGGTGGCAGTCAGCGGCACCGCGTCCATGTTTCTGGCGCCGGTGGTTTTTTTCTGCATTCTGGGCAGGCGCCGCGTTGCCCGCTGGTCGTACGCAATAGCATTCTGCTGCGCCATGGCCGCGGGGATTGTCTATATGCTGGAGGCAGGCGGATATACCGCGTTGCTGGAACCGCTGTTTGGCGTCAGCCACAAATACGCCAAACTGCTGATTCTTTGTGTCGGCGTGCTGGCTGCGGGTTGTATCGCCTTCGCACTGGGATTGCGCACCGTTGAGTTCAAGGAAAGCAAGGAGTTGGCGTGACCGGAGCCGATGCCGAACTGCCTGCGGCGCTCGATCTGGGTGAACTTACCGGTCCGCTGTTGGTTTTCGGCGGGCCCTATTCAAACCTGGAGGCGACCCGGGCTTTGCGCCGGATAGCGTCCGAACGGCGCATTCCGGCACATCAGTGCATCTGCACCGGCGATCTGGTGGCGTACTGCGCCGATCCGGTTGCGACGGTAAAGGAGATACGGGATTGGGGTGTGCGGATTGTGATGGGCAACTGTGAAGAGTCGCTGGCGGCAGGTGCAGCGGACTGTGGCTGCGGGTTCGATCAGGGCAGCAGATGCAACCTGCTCTCCGGACAGTGGTTCGCCTACGCCAGCACGTTGATCGATGACGATACGCGGCACTGGATGGCCACACTACCCAGACGCCTGGAGTTCACGTTCAACGGTCTGCGCCTGGCTGTGGTCCACGGGGGAACGGCGCAGATAAACCGCTTCCTGTTCGCCTCGCATAACGACGCCGATTTTCGGCAGGAGCTGGAACGCCTCGGCGTAGACGGCGTACTCGCGGGGCACAGCGGTATTCCGTTCACCCGGCAGACCGGAGGCTCTCTCTGGCACAATGCCGGCGTGATCGGCATGCCCGCCAACGACGGCAGCAAACAGACCTGGTACAGCCTGCTGGAGAGCGCCGGACCGGGCCAGGTGCGAATCGGTCATCATCGGTTGCACTACGATGCAGCGACCGCCGCCGGAAAAATGCGGCAGGCCGGCCTGACCGGCGGTTACCAGGATGCGCTGGAAACCGGATTGTGGCCAAGCCTGGATGTGCTGCCAGAGCAGGAAAAGAGCGAGACCGGCCGGGCACTCAATATCGACCAGCGGATCTGGCCGCACCACCACCCGCAGCACACCGCGCGCTGATCCTGATCTCTTTACAGCCCGATCAGGTCAAGCAGCAGCCGCAGCAACATACTCTCCGGCCGGGCCAGCTGCTCCACCAGCGTGAAGTGATTGAGCCCTTCGAGTGCCTGATAACGGACGGGGACACCCAGCCCGCCCCAGACCCTGGCAAACGTCCGGCTCTGGCGGTGAAACTCGGCGCTCTCATCGCCGCCGACCGCCAGCAGCAGCGGCACCTTGCACCGTGGCTGCGCCAGGATCGGAGAGTTGCATCTGGCGCTCTCGATATCAAGACCCAGCGCATCGTTGATAGCAGTGTGGATCAAGGGTTCCAGATCGAACAAACCGCTGATTGCGAGTCCGGAGCGGAGGTCTGCGGATTCAAATCCGGGTTCAATGCCTTCCCACTCCACGGCCAGCAGCATCGCGATCAACTGACCGCCGGCGGAATGTCCGCAAAGATGAATCCGTCCGGTATCCACGCCGTACGCCGCTGCGTTGCGGGTGAGCCATAGAAGCGCGCGCCGTATCTGTCGGACGATCTGATCCATCGCTACCGCCGGACAGAGATCGTAACCGGGAATCGCAACCGCAACGCCGTGCGCAACCAGCTCCCCGGCGATAAAACTGAAGTCGCTTTTCCCCATTGCCTGCCAGTATCCGCCGTGAATGAAAATCAGCAGCGGCGGCTGATTCACGGCCGGAATGAAAAGGTCAAGTTTCTCGCCGGGAGAGTTCCCGTAGCGAAGATCGAGCCTGCAGTTGGCACTGGCGCGATAAGCAGCGCTCAGTTCCCGCCAGTGCCGAAAGATCAGCGGGTGCTCCGGAACCGCTGCGCGTGCGCTGTATTGGGACTGGAGTTGGTCCGGGGTATAGCCGCGATAGACTGATGTCATAGCTGATCTGCCGGGCAAAACGGGCTTTGGATGTAGTCAGCCAGAAGCCGATGATTAATCGCGCTTCAGTGGTGTCACCGTTGCGCTTGCGGTTTTCTGCTGCCGCTGCGCCATGAGCGCCAGCGCCTTGAGGAATTCGCTCTGCAGGCGACTCATGATATCACTGCTTTTTGCATTGTAGTGAACGCATGTGTAGGTCACCGGTGCGTCTAAATTTTTACGCTCGCCGGGCCGGAAATCACGCCACGAAAGCTCGATCATCCTGGGCCCCTGGCCATCTACAAACGCCACCTCCTCGAGATCGATGATGCCCAGGTACTGCATGCTGCGGATGGGAACGAACAGCGTGCCGTTCTGCTCGCGGCTGAGCAGCAGTCGAATAAGGCGGTAATGATCGGCCGGCAGTGTGCGCAGCTCGCGCCTGAGTTCAGGGCCGCGTTCGAAACGGATGTCCATACTGTAATTTACCCGGGACGCAGAGCGCGTTTACCATGCCTGAGTTGTCGCTTGAATTAAACGTACCGCCATCGGTGTCATACAGTATTCCGCCGCATTGCTCACCCGGCTGCATGAAATCACGACGTCAGCGTTGCGAACAGCACCGGAAGTTTTTCCGGCAACCGCTGTACATTATCGATTATCGTATAGTTATTGGTGCCGAAAATACGCTTGACGTAGTTATCCGCGTTGGCATCCAGGGTCAGACAGTAGCTGAGCACCCCTTTGCTGTAGAGCTCCTCGACAGCCTTCTTGGCGTCGTGACGCAGATGCTGCGGGTCGCGTTCGTCGATATCGGCAGGTTCTCCATCGGTGACGATCAACAACAGCTTGCGCCGCTCGGGCTGCCTGAGCAGATGCTGCCCGGCATGGCGCATCGCTGCGCCCATGCGCGTGGACAGGCCGCCCTGCATGCCGGCCAGCCGCGCTTTCGCGTCATTGTCGAAGTGTTGATTGAAATCCTTGAATCGAAAGTACTGCACATCGTGGCGGCCATCCGAAGCGAACCCGTGCAGAGCGAACGGATCACCGATGCCGTTGATCGCAGTGGCAACCAGCGTCGACGCCTCCCGGGTGAGCTGCAGCACGGTCTTGTCTGAACCTTCCACGGTTTCGTTGGTCGACTCGGAGAGGTCCATCAACACGACGACCGCAAGATCCCGGTTTTTCAGAACATTGCGCATGGTAATTCGAGGGTTGGGCTGCTGGCCCATGCGGAGCGCAACCATGGCGTCGATGGCGGCATTGATATCGATCTCTTCGCCGTCTTCCATATTACGCACGCGTTGCACGCCTGCCGGTGTCAACAGGTCGATGATCTGCTTGATACGATGCGCTACGGGTTTGTACTCGAGAATGATATCGTCGATTGTCGCGGGGTCGCCCTTGGGCTGCCGGCGCTCGTAAACCGTCGCCCAATCGGGTCGATGCAACTGAATCTGATAGTCCCACTCCTGGTAGTGAAACGGCTCGGATACCGGTTCTTTGCCCCACATCTGATTGTAGCTGACCCCTTCGTCCTCATAGGGGAAGAGCTCGGTTTCGCAGGTCCAGATCTCCTGTGCATCGTCGCCGGCCAGTTCACAGTCAACCTCGTTGATCATCTCCATCACGCTGACCCTGCGCCGGACCTGGCGTTGACTGGCCGCCAGATACTGCACCCCCCGGTTCCAGTCAAACTCCTCGAACTCCCAGACGAAGCGGTTGTCGTCCCGGTAAGGTATCCGGATACGCTCAAGGATGCGCAGGCTGGGCACCGCTTTGCGCGCTGACAGCAGATTGAACAGATCGATACCCAGGTTCCATGAGAATTGGTTGTCATCCTGGTGTTGTTCGATCTCCTGGTGAAAACGATTGGCCAGCAAGTTCAACTCTTCATCTTCCGAGCGCTCGGACGAATCCAGCAATAACAGCGCAAACCGCTCGAGCAGCGGCACAGTCGGATGCTCCGCGGGATCTGCGTGTTCGACCAACAGCAGCGAGCGCCAAAGCTTTTTCAGCCCCGGAAACTCTCTGATCGCCTTGTACTCGACGCGCGCATCCTCCACCAGACCGATAAAGAACATCTGCGCCGGACTGAGCTGTTGCGCCGAAATTCGCGCGCGCGTGTAGCAGAGGTGCGCGGCCATGTGGGCCGACGTCGCGCGGTAGAGTTCGAGACCGGATATTTCACCGATAGCGTCGACGGCATCGGGCATATGTACAACATGCCGCTCGATATACGGCTTGAAATCGGTATAGTCCGCTCCCGTCGGCCGCAGGAAAAAATCACGCCCCCAGAGCGCCCTCAGGTAGAAGTTCAGCTTGCGCTGAGTGTCGATAAAAAGTGTGCCTTTGCGCTCCTTCTGCAGTACCGCAAGACTGTCGCGCGATTCCAGATTGAAGTAGGCGGTCAGATTCTGAAAATCCCGGCGGTAGGCCTGGGCGCCAAAATTGGCCCAGCGGCGCAGACCGCTCAGCGTCAGCTTGGAGAGCAGTTCGTCTATGTGGCCGAGCATTGGCCGCAGTCCGCGTGCAGCGGTTGCCGAGAGCTGGTGGATCAGGGTCAGATAGCCACGCAGCAGTTCCGCGTCGCCGAGCCGCCGTGCCGCGGTTGGCAGGCTGTTGAAAAGCAGTGCAATCACCTCACCGGAGGTCATCGACGACAACTTCATCGCCGCCCCGATGCAGTCGGTGATGATATCCTCGCCGCACTCCCGCACCACCAGCGGCATCACTTCAAGATATGAGATCACCAGATCCTTGCCGCGCCGCAGGTTGTATAGTCCCTTCGCCCCCTCCAGGTAATTCTGCAGCCCGGTGGGTGACATCACATGCGCCGCCTCCGAGAAGCTGCCCTCCAGCATGTCTCTGATCTCTGGAGCGGTATCCTGCAGATAGGCTTGGTAATCTTCGAGTTTTATCGCCATAGGTCAGTTACTCGGCACCGCACCCGGGGAAGCAGCTCAGGGTCGCGGTAAATCCAAACGCGAGGTCTCAACCAAAAAAAGTATGAACGGCTGCGTTCAGGGTGTCCCGCATATCCGGATCGTCGGTCAATGGCGTCACCATGGTCATCGAACAGGCGGCAACGGGTTCGACACCCTTGTGAATCAATTGACCCGAATAGACCAGCAGCCGGGTTGAGATACCTTCGTCCAGGCCGTGTCCCTTGAGATTGCGCGCACGATGAGCGATCTGAACCAGTTTGTGCGCGGTACCCTTATCCACACCTGACTCTTCGGCGACGATATCCGTCTCGACCGCCTCTTCCGGGTAGTTGAAATCCAGACCGCCGAAGCGTTGTTTTGTGGACTGTTTTAAATCTTTCATCAAGCTCTGATAGCCCGGGTTGTAAGAGATAACCAGTTGAAAATCCGCATGTGCCTGGATCAACTCGCCCTTCTTGTCCAACGGCAGGGTGCGCCGGTGATCGGTCAGCGGGTGGATCACGACCGTGGTGTCCTGGCGTGCCTCCACCACCTCATCCAGATAACAGATTGCACCCAGGCGCGCAGCGGTGGTGAGCGGACCATCCTGCCATTTGGTGCCGTCCTTGTCCAGCAGAAAGCGCCCCACCAGGTCCGAAGCCGTCATGTCTTCGTTGCAGGCGACGGTAATCAGCGGACGCTCCAGTCTCCAGGCCATATACTCCACGAAGCGGGACTTGCCGCAGCCGGTCGGGCCTTTGAGCATCATCGGCATACGTGCTTTATAAGCCGCTTCATAAAGCGCCACTTCATCGCCAACGGGTCTATAGAACGGTTCCTGTTTGATTTTGTATTGCTCAATATCCACTGCAGACATTTTTCACCTTCCAGGCTCTCAATTGCATGATGCCGACAACCCTGCACTCATCAGTCTTCATCGTTCGTTTCAATTTCACCGCTCCAGCCCGCTGCTCGCGCGCGCTCGATCGCTTCACCGTGAAATCTCCGGTGGCGCTCACGCAGCTCCTCTGGCAGGTTGCTGAAAAGGCAGCCATATTTGTCCCACTCATCGTTTACCCTGTGCAACAGGCTGTTGATGCCGGCCATATTCCATCCTGCACAGGTTTGGGTTTCCGGAATCAGACCGAATACCCAGGCGTCACGAATCATCTTGCCGATGACAGTCATGCCACCGTACACATCCTGGTCAACACCTACATAAGTCTGTGGTTTCGTCATGGTTTTCGCGGATCCCAGGAAAAAGCCCCCGGCCGACACCAACCGGGCGGGGGCCTGGAACCAAAATCGCCACGGGCGCGGCCGCGGGGATTATAAAACAGGTTCTGATTCGTGCTGCTTTGCCGCCGCCGGTCTACGCAGATTTTCCCCGATAGATAACCATGGATGCGCCTGCGGACTGGGCGTAGTTGTCAAAACCCAGCAGCCTCACATGATTGTTCGGGTGCGCCCTGTGGCAGGCTTCACACTCCGCCAGGATGGCATCAACGTCGGTTTCGCCGAACATCGGCAGCTTCCACATGTACCAGTAGTTCTGAAACGCATTTTCCGGTTCGCAGTGTTCTATGCCCGGATTCCACCCCTTGCTGACGATGTACTCGATCTGCTTGCGGATCTGCGCGGATCCCATCGGCGGCAGATAGGAAAAGGTTTCAAATTTTCGGCTGGACGTATCGCTCAAACTGGATTTGTAATCTTGCATTTCACTCATCGGTGGTACTCCAAAATTCGGTTTAATCTGTAAAGTTCAAATAACCATTCGACGCTCTGAGATTCGGGTAGCCGGTGCCAGGAGCCAATTTCTGACACCTGGCCCCGGGTACCTGAGCTCTACTTATGAGCAACGTCCAGCTTGTCAACTGTATCGAACTCGAACTTGATCTCCTTCCAGGTATCCATGGCTGCCGCCAGTTCCGGACTCGACTTGGCCGCGCTGGTCAAAATGTCCTTGCCCTCTTTCTCTAGTTCACGACCCTGGTTTCGCGCTTCCACGCAGGCCTCAACCGCGACGCGGTTGGCGGCCGCACCGGCAGCGTTGCCCCACGGATGGCCCAGGGTGCCGCCGCCGAACTGCAGTACTGCATCGTCGCCGAAGATGTTGACCAGCGCCGGCATGTGCCAGACGTGAATGCCGCCGGACGCCACCGCGAAGGCACCGGGCATCGAGCCCCAGTCCTGGTCGAAGAAGATACCGCGCGAGCGGTCCTCCTTGATGTAGGACTCACGCAGCAGATCGATCCAGCCGAGGGTGGATTCACGGTCACCTTCCAGCTTGCCGACCACGGTGCCGGTGTGCAGATGATCCCCGCCGGAGAGGCGCAGGATCTTGGTCAGTACACGGAAGTGAATGCCGTGGTGCGGGTTGCGGTCAAGCACGGCGTGCATGGCGCGGTGGATGTGCAGCAACAGGCCGTTGTCCCGGCACCACTGGGCGAGGCCCGTGTTGGCGCAGAAACCGCCGGTGATGTAGTCATGCATGATGATCGGTGCGCCCAGCTCTTTCGCATACTCGGCACGCTTGAACATTTCATCCGGAGTCGGCGCGGTGACGTTCAGGTAATGGCCCTTGCGTTCGCCGGTTTCGGCTTCGGCCTTGTGGATAGCCTCCATCACGAAGTCAAAACGCTGGCGCCAGCGCATGAACGGCTGCGAGTTGACGTTCTCGTCGTCCTTGGTGAAGTCCAGACCACCCCGCAGACCTTCATAGCAGGCGCGGCCGTAGTTCTTCGCAGAAAGGCCGAGCTTTGGCTTGATGGTGCAGCCCAGCAACGGACGTCCGTACTTGTTCATAATGTCGCGCTCAACCTGGATGCCATGGGGCGGGCCATTGCAGGTCATCACGTAGGCGATCGGGAAGCGCACATCTTCGAGGCGCAGCGCGCGCACCGCCTTGAAGCCGAACACGTTGCCGACCAGCGAGGTGAAGACGTTGACGACGGAACCCTCTTCGAACAGATCGATGGGGTAGGCTATGAAGGCGTAGAAGCAGGTGTCGTCGCCCGGCACGTCCTCTATCGCATAGGCACGGCCCTTGTAGTAATCGAGGTCGGTCAGCAGATCGGTCCACACCGTGGTCCAGGTTCCGGTCGAGGATTCGGCAGCGACCGCAGCGGCGGCCTCCTCACGTGGCACGCCCGGCTGCGGTGTGATTTTGAAACACGCCAGAAGATCCGTATCTTTCGGCGCATAATCGGGCATCCAGTAAGTTTCGCGGTACTCTTTAACGCCCGCGTTATAGCTTTTCACTGCCATTGCATTCTCCTAGTCTTGAGGTTTAATCAGCTGCCCGTTTTTCGGGTTGAAGCCACTCGCTGCTTTGAATCGAGCCTCAGCTCGATATCTGTTATCAAACTATTGCATCTATTCGAGGGGAGATGCTAATCCTAATTACTACTTAAGAAAATTCAGTATTTATAATCTAATATATAAGCAATACTTATACGTAAAGCGCTCCTGGACTAATAAAGTCTATAGATTTGGTTTATTACAGAATCGATCCGGTTCTACCGCGCCGACAGACGCAGGCGCTCAACTATTTTTCTCAACCATCCCCCGAAGCATCGAATAAACAAAATCAACACTGCTTGGTATTATCCAATACATTAAGAATATATCCTTGAGAATCATCGCCTTGTCGATTTGAGCGCCGAGGACCGAGACGCCATCCCGCTCGAATCCCGAGGCGCCGGCCCCGAGTCCCGGTTTCACCCGTTCCGCTGAGATGCGGCTTCGCCCATCGCCTGCCCTGCCGATGCCGACTCGCCAACCGGAGGATTCCGGTTGGGTTTGTTCAGGTCACCGAACCGAGGCCATCCATGCAGCATCGACCTCACTCCACGGCCCGGATTGATCAGACCCCGAGATACCGTTCCTGCAGCGCGTCATCCGCCGCCAGCCGGGCAGAGCTACCCGACCAGACCACCCGTCCGTTCTCGATGATATGGTGATGGTCCGCGATACGCAGCAGCACGTCGAGATTCTTGTCGATCACCAGAATGGTCTGTCCCTTCTGCTTGAGAATGTTCAAGCCGCGCCATATCTCTGCCCGGATCAGCGGTGCCAATCCTTCCGTGGCTTCATCCAGAATCAACACACGCGGATTGATCATCAGCGCCCGGGCCACCGCCAGCATCTGCTGCTCGCCACCGGAGAGTTGGTTGCCGAAATGGCTGAGCCGGTCCCCGAGTTTAGGAAATATGGTAAGCACATGATCCAGATCGTAGGGTTCGCTGGAACCGGAATAGTTGGCGGCGGCGGCGAGCAGATTTTCACGCAGCGTCAGATTGGGGAAGATCTGTCGGCCCTCCGGCACCATCCCGATTCCGAGACGCGCAATCGAGTAGCTGGGCATCAGCTGTATCTCCCGGCCTGCGAAGCGGATGACACCGGCGTGTACCGGCAGTATCCCCATAATGGCGCGCACAACCGAGGTTTTGCCCATCCCGTTTCTCCCCAGCAGCGTGGTAACCGATCCGGCTTCCAGCTGCAGGTCCACGCCAAACAGCACCTGGCTGCTCCCGTAAAAAGCCTCCACTCCCTGCAGGGTCAACATCACGCCTGCTCATCGCCGAGGTAGGCGCGGCGCACATCCGGGTTGATGCGAATCTGCTCCGGCGTACCCGTGGCGATCGGTTCACCGTAGACCAGGACCGTGATGCGGTCGGCCAGCTGAAAAACCGCTTTCATATCGTGTTCCACCAGAACGATTGTCAGGCTGCGCTTGAGCCCCATTATCAATTCCGTCATCTTCACCGTTCCACCCGGACCCATTCCCGCCATCGGTTCATCCAGCAACAGCAGTTTGGGATTGCCGGCTAGCGCCATACCCACCTCGAGCTGGCGTCTTTCGCCGTGGGATAGATGTGCGGCCGGTACGCGGCTGCGCCCCTCCAGGCCCACTCGCTCCAATGCCCATCGGGCCGGCAGGACCAGCTGCGGCTCTTGCGCCGCCGGACGCCAGAATCGGAAACTGTGACCTTTGTGCGCCTGCACCGCCAGCGAGACGTTCTCTTCGACCGTCAGTGGCTGGAACACCGATGTGATCTGAAAAGAGCGGGCAATTCCCAACCTGGCGCGCACATCGGCCGGCAGGTAGGTGATTTCCCGCCCATCGAAGCGGATGGCTCCGCTGTCGGGCCGAATCTCCCCGGCAAGCTGCTTTATCACAGTGGTCTTGCCCGCTCCGTTGGGACCGATCAGCGCGTGTACCTCGCCGCTGGCAATCCGCAGCGAGAGATTTTTACTTGCCTGAACGGCGCCGAACCGCTTCTCCAGATTGACGGTTTCGAGGAGCAGTTCACTCACTCTCGACTCCGGTTCCGCTTAACCAGCCGTAAATGCCACGCTTGGCGAACAGCACGACGAAAATCAAAAACGGGCCGAGAAATACCATCCAGTGTTCGGTGTAGGCTGACAACACCTCCTCCATCAATAACATCGCGGCCGCCCCCAGTACCGGTCCGATCAGCGTGCCCATACCCCCCAGCAGCACCATCACGATCAGCTCACCGGAATGGGTCCAGTGCAGCAGGCTGGGAGAGACAAACTCACTCTGGTTGGCCATCAGCACACCCGCCAGTCCCGCTCCGGCACCGGCAATGGAAAAACAGACCAGTTTATAGCGATAGGTAGGGAACCCCAGGCTCTGCATACGCAGCTCATTCACCTTGGCGCCCCGAACCACCCGGCCGAATCGGGAAAAAACCAGGCGATCCGACAGGTAGAGAAAAATCAAAAGGCAGATCAGGCAGATATAATAGAAGGCGCGGTCATCTCCCAGATCGATCAGCGGAAGTTCGTTGCGCGACCAGAGGCTTATCCCGTCATCGCCACCGTAGACCTCCAGAGAGACCGCCAGGTAGAAGAGCATCTGAGCGAATGCCAGCGTGATCATAATAAACTGCATCCCGCGCGTACGCAGGCTGACCGCGCCGATCAGCGCCGCCATCGACGCGGAGATCAGAATCGCGGCCGGCCATACCACCAGCACCGCGTTACTCGATTGCAGTTCAAAAGGCCAGGATGCAAGAGCGCTTCCATCCTGCATATGGAATGCGAGAATACCCACTACGTAAGCGCCTATGCCAACAAAGGCCGCGTGTCCAAGGCTGACCATGCCGCCGTAGCCGATGATCAGATCCAGGCTAACGGCGGCCAGGGCATAGATAAGAATCCGGCTGAACAGCGTAATCAGATACGGATCACCGGCAACAGTCGCCAATATCGGCAGCAGCAACAGAACCACCAACCCTGTGCCGAGCACAAATTTCCGCAGGGAGAGCGCCGGGTTCAAAACAATGCTCCCCTGCTCGTACACACCTCAGTCATGGACGGGAAAGAGGCCATGCGGCCGCAAAACCAGAACGACTGCCATCAGCATATAGACTGACATCGACGCCAGCGAAGCGCCCGCGCCATCGGCTGTTGCCGCCGGCAGAAACAGACGCAACAGCGCCGGCAGCATGAATCCGCCCAGCGTCTCCACCATACCCACCATCAGCGCCGCGATCAATGCACCGCGGATTGAGCCGATGCCGCCGATCACGATCACCACGAAGGTGAGTATCAGAATGCTCTCCCCCATCCCGGACTCCACGGCAAGAATGGGGCCCGCCATCGCGCCGGCCAGCCCCGCGAGCAGGGCCCCCAACCCAAACACGAGCGTATTCAACAGTTTGATGTTGACGCCAAGCGCGGCGATCATCTCCCGGTTGCTGGCACCGGCCCGGATCTGCATCCCGAGTCGGGTATGGTTGAACAGGAGATAGAGGAACGCGGCCACCAGGATGCCCGCCAGAATAATTGCGAGCCTATAGCTCGGATAGGGCGCTCCCGGAATCACCTCGATCGTTCCGGACAGCAAATCAGGTACATCCATAAACAGCGGTTGCCGTCCCCAGATGATAACGGTCAACTCGTTGAAAAAGAGGATCAGGCCGAATGTTGCCAGCACCTGGTCCAGGTGGTCACGCCCATACAGTCGCCGCAGCACCAGCAGCTCCACCAGCATACCCACCAGACCCGCGGCCGTGATTGCCGCCAGCAAACCGAGAATAAAACTTCCGCTGTGGAGAAAAACCGTGGCTGCCACATAGGCGCCAACCATATAGAGGGAACCGTGTGCCAGATTGATGACGCGCATGATGCCGAATACCAGCGTCAGACCGGCGGACATCAGAAACAGCATTACCCCCAGCTGCAGACCATTCAACAGTTGTTCGAGAAATAGCAGCATGTCAACAGCGGCTGGGGAGATGCAGAATGCAGGAGCGCCGGATCGGCGCTCCGTTCACACTGCTCGATTACATCGCGCATTCCGCAGCATAAGCATCCCGATGATTGGCAAACACCTTTTTACGGGTTTCGTTGGTAATGTCACCGGCTTCGGTCCTGACCACCTCACGCACATATATGTCCTGGACCGGATGCTGATTGCTGCCGAATTTGAACGCTCCACGGACCGAGGCAAAATCCGCTTTGCGCAGCGCCGCGCGAAACGCACTCATATCGGAGAGATCGCCGCCGACTTGTTTCAGTGCGCTGCCGATCAGGCGGGCGGCGTCGTATCCCTGGCTGGCATAGAGTGTGGGCATGCGGCCATAGGTTTTTTCAAACGCCTCAACGAATAACAGATTGGCGTCGTTTTCAAGATCGTGATTCCACTGTGATCCATTGACAACACCGACCGCTGCATCACCGACCGCCTTAAGCAGCCGTTGGTCGAAGGAAAATGCCGGTCCCATCAGCGGAATCTCTTTGTTGAGACCGGCCTGTGCGTATTGCTTGATGAAATTGATCCCCATTCCGCCGGGCAGGAAAAAGAAAACCGCATCGGGTTTGGCTGCCCGCAATGCAGCCAGTTCTCCGGCGTAATCCGACTGTCCCAACTTGGTATAAACCTCACCGGCCACGTTGCCCTTGTAATAGCGTTTGAAGCCTTGCAGGGCATCTTTTCCGGCAGGATAGTTCGGTGCCAGCAGATAGATATTTTGAAACCCTGAGTCGGTGGCGTACTGCCCTACCGCTTCGTGCAGATTGTCATTCTGCCAGGCTACGTTGAAATAGTTCTCATGGCAGCCCTTACCCGCCAGCGCGGAGGGTCCCGCGTTGGGACTGATATAGATTACGCCGTCACGCACCACCTTGGGCACCACCGCCATCGCCACATTGGAGAAGACAATGCCTGTCATGATCTTCACCCCATCGCGCTGCATGAACCGCTCCGCGATCTGCTTACCTTTGCCCGGGTCGCGGCCATCGTCGTCAACCAGCAGTTCAACCGGCACACCGCCGAGCATGCCCCCCTCCAGATCCATCGCCAGCCTGAAACCATCCCGAATATCCTCGCCGAGATAACCCGCTTTGGTGGACAAGGTCGTCACCATGCCGATTTTTACCGGTGCCGAAGCGACGATATTGCCGGAAATGGAACAGAGTGCCGCCAGTGCGGCCGTGACGATAAATCCGCGCATGAATTCCTCTCCTGTGACTGTTTTGACGCCTCCCAAGTGTACCACCGGCGCAGGTTTTTCGGCGACATAAACGACGCCGCACCGCACTGCTGGTGCATTTTTGCCGAATTGGGGAGGGATGAGACGCCAGCGGGCTGTAAAGGATGGACTACGCTTGACCGGTGGCAGCGCCGCCAACCCCATCCTGCTCATCTTCATCAAACAGCCGCTGCAGTCTTTCCACTGCCTCGTCCAGGCTGCTGAACTCAAGATAATAGGTATCGCAGCGATCCACCAGGTCGGCAACAGCATCGAATCCGCGCGCGCCCTGAAGACGGTAGTTAAAGGCATTGCTGGAAAGTTTAAGAAAAGCCCTGCCTTTGGCGAACGGGTGCAGCAGCACTTCGACACCGGCAATGTATCTGGGAAATACGACATATGCGGGGCGTGCCGGCTGATCCGATCCAAGCAGACTCTTTTTGCTGGGTTGCAGGTGCGCTACATCCCCTTTGCGCGTTTTTTCGAAGACCGGGCCCAGCACTGCCTTATTGGAATATTTTCTGATAATTTCAATAGACTCGTTTTTCAACGGAATCGGTCGGGGCAGCGCATGAATCAGACCGCTCTCCGGTCGGTAGAGACCGAATTCATCCGATAACAGTCGCCAGCCATTCAGCATCAGGGCTGCGCACAGCGTGCTTTTACCGGAACCGGGTTCGGCCGGCAAAAGCACGGCCTTGCCGTTGCGTTCGAGGACCGCCGAATGGAACATCAGGTACTGGTGTGCCTGCATGGCAATGCACCAGTTTAACCCCCACTCGAACAGCGCAAACGCATGATCCCTGGGAAATGGCGTGAACGGAGGTGTTGCATCGGTGTCGAACACAGCCTGTGCGCGCCACCAGCGGCGCAAGCCGCGGCCGGGACCCATCCTGATATGGAAGTCGACCAAAGACTCGTCCGGCGTCGCAACCACGGTCGTTTCACCGTACATCTGGCGCAGCAGCTCAGGCAGCCCTTTAACACCGCCGGATACGGTTACCAGAAAAGGGCCGACCGAGAGGCACAGGCCGTCCCGGTGCATGCGGTTTGCAATGGCGGCTGTTTCCAGTTGATTCAGTCGCATGACTGGTCGGAGATGATGAGACCCATGGCTTCAAACTGGTGCAGATATTCTACCAGATGATCCCGTAATAACTGGGATTCGACCGATTCGGAGCGCTGCGCAAGCCTGCTGACGATCGCTTCGGCGCTCAGCCGGTTGCGTTCAAGCAGCCCGAGAATCTCCATGGAAAGCGCATTCAGCAGGTGGGTATCGCCCGATGCCGGGTTGAACAGAAAGGACTCCTCCTCCCATTCACGCACGCGGAACCTGTCGTAACAGGGGCAATGCCATTTTTCTGCAGTAGAATTATCAGCGTGATGTTGCGCCAAACGGGGCGAAAATTCGTTCAACAATAGTCCAGCAATCCTTTGTGTTGGGAGATTACCATCCCCATCCGCCGCCGCCTCCGCCTCCGCCTCCGCTTACCATGAAAGAGGTCGCGCAGGAGGCCCTGAGTGCATGGCCCTTCGGGACGCCACCGTTAACCATGTATCCGTTTTCGTTGATAAACTTGGAGGTGTAGCTGGTCTTATAGTGGTAACCGGTGATGTACATGGAACCTTGTGGATCCTCGTCTGCATAGGCCACACAATACTTTTTACTTCTATCTCCCCATCCGGCCGGCGCGATTTTGTTGCTGTGGTGCGCCCATTCCATTATTTCACTCTCGTCATTCTTACTGTATGGCTGCTGGTATTCCTGCATCAGACAGGTATGACTGCTTGCATTTGCTGCGGCGGCGCCGTTGCTCAGCGTCAATGCAACCGGGATACTGGCCAGTCCACGGATCACCTGTCGACGGTGCGCAAATCCGACTCCCTGCTCGGGCAGGTCCGGCTGAAGATGAATCTCTTTCTTATTGTCTTGCGACATGCCAACTCTCCTTACTCTGATCCGCTGCCCCGACCTGCCCATTTTGTCTACCGGGTCGTACATAGACAACTTTATAGCAATTTTTATACCTTTTTATCTAACTCTTTGTAAAATATAGGTTGCACTCCGTTCAGCTCGCGCGGGGAGTTTGGTTTTGTAAAAAAAACTGACATGCACGGTTAGCGGCATCGCTTCGATAAGATTAACAGGATATGATCCCTGCAACAGTTATACAACTCCCGAGCTGATGGTGACAGCCGACATCACGTTGATCGATATACTGCTCCACCCACCGTTGCTGACCAAACTGGAGGGCCGCGAATTGACGCGCGTGCTGCGACAGGCAAGGTACACCGGACTGCTTGGTTTCATAGAGGCGAGAGTCGATCGGGATAAGACCGCGGGCAAGCTGGCCGATCACCTGCTGAGCGCGAGAATTCATGCCGACTACAACAATCAGACGATCAGCTGGGAAATCGACCGCCTCGCCTCGGTACTGAAACCATTGTCCGGGCCGGTGATTCTGTTGAAAGGCGCGGCCTACAAAGCGCTGGAGCTGGGACTGGCGCAGGGCAGACTGGCGTCGGACGTGGATCTTCTGCTTCCCAAGCCGCAGCTCGGTCCAGCGGAGCGCCTGCTGCTGCATGCCGGCTGGTCGCATATGAAGGCGGACGAATACGATCAGCACTACTATCGCGATTGGATGCACGAACTCCCGCCGTTGCAACATAACGAGCGCGGCACCGTGGTGGATCTGCACCACGGCATTCTCCCTCCCACCGCACGCCTGAAACCAGACCCGCTGAAATTGATTTCGGCCGCGCGTCCGATTGCAAACAGCCCATTTTTCACGCTGAGTTCCGAGGATACGGTGCTGCACCGCGCAGCCCATCTCTTTTACGACGGTGACCTGACAAACGGCCTCAGAGAACTGGTGGACATCAACGAACTGCTTTCGGTCTTCGCAAAACAGCCGCAATTCGTACAGCGCACGGTCTCCCGCGCTCATGAGCTGGGACTGTCGCGGCCGCTCTACTACGCAGTTCATTTCTGTGGCGAACTGCTGCGGTCCGCTGTCGCAAGCCAAATCGAAAGTAAGCTCGAATCATCGGCGCCCGGCTTCCCGGTCAGGCAGCTCGCGCTATCCCTGATGCGCCTGCAGTTGATTCCGACGGATCCGGATAAGAGGGAGAGCGTACACAAAATCGCATCGAACCTGCTCTATCTGCGGTCGCACTGGCTGCGGATGCCGCCGACGATGCTCGCGAGACATCTGCTTACCCAGGTACGCCGCCGCGGCGGGATCAGACCGGGACAATAGAACTTATCTGATACTCCCGCGCGAACCGCGGGGGAGTATCAGATAAGTTCCGGTCTAAGGCTGCATGCCGATCGAAATGGATCTATCGCACCCAAGCGTAAAATTTCAGACCAAACCCCGCCTGATCATTGAGCCCAGATCGCAACCGGCGAAAATATGCAGGTGGTAGTGCATCACCTCCTGGTGGGCGTTCGCGCCGGTGTTCGCCAGAATCCGGTAACCGCCAGCCTGCAATCCGAGCTGCTCCGCAACTTTCTGCGCTGCCCGGTAAAAACCGGCGATAGCTTCAACCGGCGCCTCTCTGGAGAAATCATCGAAGGATTCATACGCCCCTTTTGGGATCACCAGTACATGAACCGGTGCCTGTGGCGCAATATCATGAAACGCCAGTGCATACTCGTCCTCATACGCCTTGTTGCAGGGTATCTCCCCGCGCAGGATTCTGGCAAAAATATTGTTGCTGTCGTAGCTCATCTGACGGTCCTTTATCGGTTAGATCGGCGGAATCACCAGGATATATCCTGTAGCCGCATATTAGGACATACGGGCACTCCCGCAAGCAATTCCCGATCACCAGTTCCCGCCGGCCGGTGTATCAGCCTTGGCGCGGGCGGAAGGTATTGCTGTCCCCGCCGTCAATCAGTATCCGTTCAGACCTAGCCGCTGTTCACCCGGCGTTCGGCAGGTCATCCCTATCAACCCCCTGTCGCACCATTAAGACTCACGACATGGTGCATTCGTACAGGTTTTGCATCAGCTTGGTGCAACATATTTTGCGAACGTCGCTGATTTAGACCTATCTCTCTGATTTTAATGCATACTTATTCATCTGGCATGTATCCTGCTTGAATACCCGCAAGCCTCTGGCCCACACCTGTCAACAACGAGATGGAAGGTAATATGAGCACAACCAACAGCAGATTCAAAACATCCCTACTCGGCGCAGCCACTGCCGTCGCGCTCTCAGCGGCATCTATTGCCAACGCCGCGGACACCATCAAGGTCGGCATTCTTCACTCTCTCTCGGGCACCATGGCGATCAGTGAAACGACGCTGAAGGACACCATGCTGATGCTGATCGAAGAGCAGAACAAGAAGGGCGGCCTGCTGGGCAAACAGCTGGAACCGGTCGTCGTCGATCCCGCATCCAACTGGCCGTTATTCGCGGAGAAGGCGCGTGAATTATTGAGTCAGCACAAGGTCGCCGCCATCTTCGGCAACTGGACTTCGGTTTCGCGCAAATCCGTGCTGCCGGTGGTCGAGGAGTTGAACGGACTGCTCTTCTATCCGGTCCAGTACGAGGGCGAGGAATCATCCAAAAACGTGTTTTATACCGGCGCCGCGCCCAATCAGCAGGCTATCCCGGCGGTCGATTACCTGATGAACGAGATCGGTGTCAAGCGCTGGGTTCTCGCCGGTACCGACTATGTCTATCCGCGCACCACCAACAAGATACTGGAGGCCTATCTGAAGGCGAAAGGCGTCGGGGACAAGGACATCATGATCAACTACACGCCGTTTGGCCATTCCGACTGGCAGTCGATCGTCTCGGAAATCAAGAAATTCGGCTCGACCGGTGTAAAGACCGCCGTTGTGTCTACCATCAACGGCGATGCCAACGTGCCTTTCTATAAAGAGTTGGGCAACCAGGGCCTCTCTGCCGAGGATATTCCGGTGGTAGCCTTCTCCGTGGGCGAGGAGGAGCTCTCCGGCATCGATACCAAACCACTGGTCGGACATCTGGCCGCGTGGAACTACTTCATGAGCGTCGATGCGGAGCCAAACAGCGAATTCATCAGCGCCTGGAAGTCGTTCATCAAGAACGACAAGCGTGTCACCAATGATCCGATGGAGGCCCACTATATCGGCTTCAACATGTGGGTCAAGGCGGTTGAAAAGGCGGGTACCACCGACTCCGACGCGGTACAGGAAGCGATCATCGGCGTCGCGGTACCCAATCTGACCGGCGGTCTCTCCGCGATGATGCCCAATCACCATATCACCAAACCGGTGCTGATCGGTGAAATCCAGGACGATGGCCAGTTTGTGGTAGTATGGCAAACCTCCGGCCTGGTTGCGGGTGACGCATGGTCGGACTACCTGCCCGGATCCAAGGATATTATCTCCGATTGGAGAGCACCGCTCAGTTGCGGAAACTACAACGTGAAGACAGCCAAGTGTTCAGGCCAGAATTACGAGTAGTTTCTTAATCCGGAAGAGTTCGAGCCGGCCCGAAACGGCCGGCTCGACTGTTATCCAGGTAGAGGAAATTGCACAGATTTTGCCCAAAACGGGTTTCCGAACCCTCCAGTCCAGACGAAGAGACGTACGCGCATGATCCGGTTTTTCCAGTGGATGCTGCTCATTTCCCTTATCGTGACATCTTCCTTGGTGAATGCTGTCGCCGCAAATCAGGATGATACGCTTGAAATTGCGGTTGCGCTGTTGCAGTCAAAGAGTTTCAACGAAAAGGTCAAAGCCATCGAGGTGCTGGAGACCAATGGCGGCGAACAGGCGAAAATATTGCTTAACGCGCTGCTGGACAATCGGGTTTTCTACATAAAAAAGGACAAGAGGCTGGTGGTGGGAGGCAGCCAGGACAAAGAGTACAGCGTCTCCGATGCACTGACCGGCGAGGCTCTGGGCACCCTCCACAGGGGCCAACTCCAAAAAATCACGTTGAACAACAAAATGCGCAGACAAATCCGCAGCGCGCTCGCGGTAATGAATCTGCGCAACCCGGATGCGGAAAAGCGGCTGGCAGCGGTCAACCAGATGCTGGACCGGCCGGAAGAGGAGCAAGCGCAACTGCTGGAGCCGCTGCTCGCCCAGGAGCGGAACGACCGGGTTCGCGATGCCATGCAGATAGTCATCGCTCTCAGCAACCTCTCTTCCGACAAACCGGAACAGCGCATGAACGCCGTAACGGCGCTCGAGGGAAACATCCATCCGGCGGTACGCAATGGACTTTCCAGGTTGCAGCGGGAAACCCGCGATCCGGCGGCAGTGAAAAAAATAGCGCAGGTGCTGGAGACCATTGACCACAAACTGCGTCTGTACAGTCTGCTGGAGAATCTGTTCTTCGGACTCAGTCTCGGCTCGGTCCTGGTGCTGGCGGCGATCGGCCTGGCCATCACCTTCGGTGTCATGGGGGTAATCAATATGGCGCACGGTGAACTGATTATGATTGGCGCCTATACCACCTACGTGATCCAGCTGCTGATGCCGGAGCACATCGGCGTCTCGGTGTTAATCGCAATACCCGCGGCTTTCATCGTTTCAGGCGCGGTGGGTATCGCCATCGAGCGCGGGGTTATCCGCTTTCTTTACGGCCGCTCGCTCGAGACACTGCTGGCCACATTCGGCATCAGCCTGATTCTGCAGCAGACCGTCCGCTCAATCTTCTCACCGTTGAACCGCTCGGTGGAGACCCCGGCATGGATGAGCGGCAGCTGGGAGATCAACAGCGCGCTGTCGTTGACGCTGAACCGTCTCTACATCATCGCCTTCGCGCTGCTGGTTTTCGCCATGCTCTATCTGGTACTGAAAAAGACATCGCTGGGACTGCAGGTACGGGCGGTATCGCAGAACCGTTCGATGGCGCGTGCCATGGGCGTACGCTCCCAGTGGGTGGACGCGATGACGTTTGGACTCGGCTCCGGCATCGCCGGGGTGGCCGGCGTGGCACTGAGTCAGCTTACCAACGTTGGTCCCAACCTGGGGCAGAGCTACATTATCGACAGCTTCATGGTGGTCGTCTTCGGTGGTGTGGGCAACCTTTGGGGCACCCTGGTGAGCGGTTTGAGCCTCGGCGTCGCAAATAAATTCCTTGAGCCCTGGTCCGGCGCGGTGCTGGCAAAAATTCTGGTACTGGTATTCATTATCCTGTTCATTCAAAAACGGCCGCGGGGTCTTTTCCCGCAGAAAGGCCGTGCAGCGGAGGGTTGAGGGGTGAGCGTTTTCAATCCGCTGAAACAGGACCGTGGCGGGCAGATATTTCTGGCTGTGCTGCTGTTGGCGATGGTACTGGTGCCGGCTTTCAACCTGATGCTGCCCGAAGCGAGTCCGTTCCATGTCTCCACTTACACTGTGACGCTGCTGGGAAAATACCTCGCTTTCGCGCTGCTGGCGGTTGCGGTGGATCTCGCCTGGGGTTATCTGGGTATCCTGAGCCTGGGACACGGCGCCTTTTTTGCGCTGGGCGGCTATGCGATGGGCATGTATCTGATGCGCCAGATCGGGGAACGGGGCGTCTACGGCAACCCCCTGCTGCCCGACTTCATGGTCTTCCTCAATTGGGACTCGCTGCCCTGGTTCTGGTACGGCTTCGATATGTTCTGGTTCGCGCTGCTTATGGTGATGCTGGCACCTGGTCTGCTGGCCTTCGTATTCGGCTGGTTTGCGTTCCGCTCCCGGGTTACCGGCGTCTATCTTTCCATTATCACCCAGGCGCTGACCTATGCGCTGATGCTCGCGTTCTTCCGTAACGAGATGGGATTTGGCGGCAACAACGGCCTGACGGATTTCAAGGATATCATCGGCTTCAATCTGCAGGAGGACGGCACCCGTATCGCCCTTTTCGTCGCCACCGCGCTGATGTTGGGGCTCGGTTATATCGCCTGCCGCGCAATCGTCGTTTCGCGCCTTGGCAGAGTGGCTGTCGCCATTCGGGACGCCGAGGACCGGACCCGTTTCGTCGGCTACCGGGTGGAGTACGTCAAACTCGCTATTTTCACGTTTTCCGCTGTGCTCGCGGGAATCGCCGGCGCCCTCTATGTGCCTCAGGTCGGTATCATCAATCCCGGAGAATTCTCGCCCCTGAACTCCATAGAGATCGTCATCTGGGTCGCGGTGGGCGGCCGCGCGACCCTCTATGGCGCAGCCGCAGGCGCGATCATGGTAAATTACGGCAAGAGTTATTTCACTGCGGCGCTGCCGGAGGTCTGGTTGTTCGCGCTCGGTGCTCTTTTCGTCCTGGTCACGCTGTTTCTGCCGAAGGGCGTAATCGGGCTGCTCAATCGAAAAAGAGTGGAAACATGAACTCGCTGCAGAATCTTCGCGAGCTGATGCGCCGCGACCGGGTATTCGAGTTCATGTTGCAGAAGACCGGGCTCGAGGTGGATCTCAGCCACGGCACCATACTCTATCTGGAGGATGTCTCGGTCAGCTTCGACGGGTTCAAGGCCATCAGCGACCTGAACCTGTATATCGACGCCGGCGAATTGCGCTGCATCATCGGTCCCAACGGCGCAGGCAAAACCACGATGATGGACATTATCACCGGCAAGACACGGCCGGACAGTGGAAGTGCATTTTTTGGACAGAACATCAACCTGCTCCAACTCAGCGAAGCACAGATCGCCCAAGCGGGCATCGGCCGCAAATTCCAGAAACCAACAGTATTCGAATTCCACACCGTGTTCGAAAATCTGGAACTCTCCATGGCTGGGGACAAGCGTGTCTGGCCCACTTTCAGAGCGCGCCTGGACGGCGCACAGCAAAAGCGCATCGGCGATGTGCTGGAGATAATCGGATTGCAGGAGAGTCGCAACAAATACGCCGGCTCCCTCTCCCACGGTCAGAAGCAGTGGCTCGAAATCGGCATGCTGCTGATGCAGAATCCCAAGCTCCTGCTGGTGGACGAACCGGTCGCCGGCATGACCCACCAGGAGATGGAGCGTACGGCCGAACTGCTCACCTCGCTGGCGGGCGAACACACCGTGGTAGTTGTGGAGCACGATATGGATTTCGTGCGTTCCATCGCGCGCAAGGTTACAGTGCTTCATCAGGGCAGCGTGCTGGCCGAAGGCAGCATGGACGAAGTGCAGAACAACCGGCGCGTAGTGGAAGTCTATTTGGGGGAATGAAGCGCTGAGGCCGGGGATTCAGGAGTGATAACTGACGGCTTCGAGTAAAAACCATGCTGAATGTAAACGCAATCAATCAATACTACGGCCAGTCGCATACCCTGTGGGATCTGGACCTCAACGCCCCGGAAGGCAAATGCACCTGTCTGATGGGTCGCAACGGCGTCGGGAAGACAACCCTGCTGCAGTGCGTAATGGGTCTGCTTCCGATCAAATCCGGGGAGATTCTTTTCAACGGCGAAAATCTCAATAAACAGATTGCCGAAAAACGCGCGACCCTCGGCATCGGTTATGTCCCCCAGGGGCGGCAGATCTTCCCGCTGCTGACGGTTGAGGAGAATCTGCGTATCGGATTACCGGCGCGCAAACAGGATCGCAATCGGATTCCAGAATTTATCTTCGAGCTCTTCCCGGTATTGAAAGAGATGCTGGGACGCAGGGGAGGCGACCTTTCAGGGGGGCAGCAGCAGCAGCTGGCGATCGGTCGGGCTCTGGTAATCGATCCCAAGCTGTTGATCCTGGATGAGCCCACCGAGGGTATTCAACCTAACATCGTGCAGGAAATAGGCGATATCATTCTGCGACTGAATCGTGAAATAGGATTGACGGTGCTGCTGGTTGAGCAGAAACTGCCTTTTGCCCGCAAGGTGGCGGACCGTTTTTCCATTCTTGACCGGGGACGACAGGTTGCCACCGGTGACATGGAACAACTCGACGACAAGCTGATTCGCCAGTACCTTACGGTCTGACTGGATATCGACCCGTCTTCATTCGGGAGCATCCTGCTGCGCAACAGAGCAGGTGTTTCGGGATGCATGCTTAAGCGTAAATTGAAGGAGTACACCAATGAAAATTCGACTTGTTACGGCCCTGGCAGCGACTACCCTGGTTGCGTCACCAGCCATGGCGCATGTGGGTCCAGAATCGATGATTCAACATTTTGCAGAACATCTGCTGATCGCAGTCGCGATAGGCATCCCACTGATCTATGGTTTTTTGCGTCTGTTGAAACGTTCCGGCGACTCCCGCCGGTAACATGGCTGCTGCCGCGGAACTGGAAGAGAATCAATGGTGCGCAAAACTTCGGCTGGGGTTTCGTAAAAGCCCCGGCAGGACCCAGTTGACCGAACGCGCCCGCCAGGGCCCGCTCGCGGTGCAGAAAGCGCTCTACCCCGAAGGAGAGCTGTGCCATATCTACCTGCTGCATCCACCGGGCGGCGTCGCCGGGGGCGATCACCTGGATATCCGCGCCAGCGTGGCGCGCGACGCGTCCGCGCTGGTAACCACGCCTGGTGCGACCAAGTTCTACCGTTCCGCCGACCCTTGGGCATACCAGCATCACGCCCTGGAGGTGACTGACGGCTCGCTGGAGTGGCTGCCGCAGGAGAACATTATCTTCCCGGGGGCGAAGGTCGCTCTCTCCACCGCCATCGATCTGTCTGCAAACGCCATTTTTATCGGTTGGGAGATACATTGCCTGGGACGTCCCGCGGTAGCGGAGTGCTTCGACCGGGGCGAAGCAATTTTCAGCTTCCGCCTGAGGCGTAATGGCCAGCCACTGCTGTACGAACGCCTGCGCATTTCCAATGAAAAGGCGCTGCACTCCGCGGCGGGACTGCGCGGAAACCCGGTCATCGGAACGCTCTGCGCAACGCTGGAGGATAGTCTGCCGATGGAGTCGATCCGGCAGGAATTTTTGTCCAGGCAACCAATGCAACTCGGTATTACCCAGGTTGATGGCCTGTTCATTGCGCGTTACCTCGGAGACTCCACCGAGCAGGCCAGGTATCTTTTCACCGAAATATGGAAAATGCTGCGGCCCGTTGTGTTGAACCGTCCGCCATGCGCCCCGCGCATCTGGAACACCTGACGCGCGTCCGTTCCGCAACAGATGTGTTTGCACCAAACCGCCATCCCGGCGCGAAGCATGACGGGGAGGCGGTGCAGGGATGCGCCGGTTACCGGCCAAAAATTGGAACAACAGATTCCAATGCGTTACCGGATTACCGCATCCGCTGAAGCTATGGAAAATGTAACCTCCGGACAGAGACTGACAAGGAGAGACCGATGGAACTCACCCCAAGAGAAAAAGACAAGCTACTGCTGTTTACCGCGGCATTGGTCGCGGAACGGCGCAAGAACAGAGGATTGAAGCTCAACTATCCCGAAGCGGTAGCCTACATCAGTGCCGCCATTCTGGAGGGCGCGCGTGAAGGTAAAACGGTGGCCGAATTGATGGAATTCGGGCGCACGCTGCTGAGCGCGGACGACGTGATGGAGGGCGTGGACACGATGATCCACGAGGTGCAGGTGGAAGCCACTTTCCCGGACGGCACCAAGCTGGTCACCGTGCACGATCCAATCCTGGCATCGGAAACTTTCCAGGCCGCCAGCATGATACCCGGTGAAGTGATCACCGCACCCGGCGAAAGGGAACTCAACAGCGGCCGGGAGTCGCTGACGCTCTCGGTCGCCAACAGCGGAGACCGTCCGATCCAGGTGGGTTCCCACTACCACTTCGCCGAAACCAATCCGGCGCTGATTTTCGAGCGCGAAAAAGCGCGCGGCTTTCGCCTCGACATCGCCGCCGGCACTGCGGTGCGCTTCGAACCGGGCCAGACCCGGGAAGTGCGGCTGGTCGCCTACGCGGGTGATAGAAAAGTGTTTGGCTTCAACGGAGCCGTAATGGGTGAACTGGGGGACTGATCGATGGCAAAAATAAGCAAACGGGCCTACGCCGAAATGTATGGACCCACGCTCGGAGACCGTGTTCGTCTGGGTGATACGGCACTGTTAATCGAGGTGGAGCGGGATCACACCGTGTACGGCGATGAAGTGAAGTTCGGCGGCGGCAAGGTGATTCGCGACGGCATGGGGCAGAGTCAACGGCCCTGCGCCGAAGTCGTCGATACCGTTATAACCAACGCCCTTATCCTGGATCATTGGGGAATCGTCAAGGCGGATGTGGGGATCAAGGACGGCCGCATCAGCGCGATCGGCAAAGCCGGCAATCCGGACGTACAACCGGGCGTCGACATTGTGGTCGGACCCGGCACCGAAGCGATTGCCGGTGAGGGGAGTATCCTTACCGCCGGCGGAATCGATGCGCACATACATTTCATCTGCCCGCAACAGATCGAAGATGCACTGATGTCCGGTATCACCACCATGCTCGGCGGCGGCACCGGACCCGCAACCGGCACCAACGCCACCACGTGCACGCCTGGACCCTGGAATATTCAGCGCATGCTGCAGGCTTCGGAAGCGCTGCCGATGAATCTCGGCTTCCTCGGCAAAGGCAACGCAAGCCTGCCCGTTGCACTGGAGGAGCAGGTGGCCTCCGGTGCCATGGGGCTCAAGTTGCACGAGGATTGGGGCACCACCCCGGCCGCCATCGACAACTGCCTCAGTGTCGCAGACGCCTTTGATGTGCAGGTTGCCATCCATACCGATACCCTGAACGAATCGGGCTTCGTCGAGCACACCCTGGCCGCGATGAAGGGACGCACCATCCACACCTACCACACCGAGGGGGCCGGCGGCGGCCATGCGCCGGATATCATCAAAGCCTGCGGCCAATCCAACGTACTGCCCTCCTCCACCAACCCCACGCGCCCCTACACCGTCAATACCATCGATGAACACCTCGACATGCTGATGGTCTGCCACCACCTCGATCCCAACATCGCAGAGGATGTGGCATTCGCCGAATCGCGTATACGCCGGGAGACCATCGCCGCCGAGGATATTCTGCACGATATGGGCGCTTTCTCCATGATCGCATCGGACTCACAGGCCATGGGCCGTGTCGGTGAAGTGGTGACCCGGACCTGGCAGACGGCGCATAAAATGAAGATGCAGCGCGGTGCGCTGGAGGGAGACCCGGCGCAGCATGACAATCTGCGCGCGAAGCGTTACATTGCCAAATACACGATCAATCCCGCGATAACTCACGGTATTGCACACGAGGTCGGCTCCGTGGAAGTGGGCAAGCTGGCCGATCTGGTGCTGTGGAAACCGGCGTTCTTCGGCACTAAACCCAGTCTGATCATCAAGGGTGGACTGATAGCCGCCGCACCGATGGGGGATCCCAATGCATCGATTCCCACACCGCAGCCGGTGCATTACCGGCCCATGTTCGGCGCACTGAATCTGGCCAGGAGCGCCACCCGCATGACCTTCCTGTCGCAGGCCGGATTCGAGGCGGGTATCAGTGACCGGCTCGGCCTCAAATCGCGCATCGGGGTGGTGAAAGGCTGCAGAAATCTGAGCAAGGCGGATATGCTGTTGAACAACTACCAGCCGCAGATCGACGTCGATCCACAGACTTACCAGGTCAAGGCGGACGGCCAGCTGCTGGTTTGCGAACCGGCGAAGGTGCTGCCGATGGCACAGAAGTATTTTCTGTTTTGAGGTCGGATTTCGGGCTTCAGGGAAAACGGATGAAAGCGCAGGCCGGGTGAAGGAGCGGTGCCCGGCACTGACCCGAACCGGTTGTACAGAAACGCATGGAGTCCCCGAGCATGATCAAACTGATCGCAACAACCCAGGACAGCCGCAGCGCGGATACCACCCTGACGCTGGCGCTGCACCAGCGCATCCGCAGCCGGCAGCGGGTCACGCTGGACAATGGCGAATCCGCAGGACTTTTTCTGGAACGGGGCACTTCCCTCAAGGAGGGCGATCTGCTCCGCTCCGAGGAAGGTTATCTGGTTCGCGTCAAAGCTGCGAAAGAAAAACTGTCCGTCGTCCGCAGTGGTGATCCACATCTGCTGGCAAGAGCCTGCTACCATTTGGGAAATCGTCACGTTTCCATTCAGATCGAACCGGACAGAGTCAGTTTTCCGCACGATCATGTACTGGACGAAATGCTCAGGGGGCTGGGACTGTTAGTGGAAGAGACCGAAGCGCCTTTCGAGCCCGAACCGGGTGCTTATGGCGGCAGTGCGGAGAAGGGCCACGCTCATCATGCGCACGGGGAGGAGCATGACCACCACCGCTGACGCTCCGCTCTCCCGGCTGCGCCTGCTGCACCTGGTCAGCCCGTCGCTGCCGATCGGCGCATTCGCTTACTCTCAGGGTCTGGAGTGGGCCGTTGAGTGCGGCTGGGTAAAGAACGAGGTGCAACTGCTGGAGTGGACCTCGGATCTGATGCACACCAGCCTGGCATATCTGGAGATTCCGTGCCTGGCCCGGCTGTTCCGGGCGTGCGCGGAGAGGGACAACAAGGCGCTGGCTTATTGGACCGGCTTTCTGATCTCTTCCCGGGAAACCCGGGAGTTGCGCGAAGAGGAGCGCAACCGCGGCAGGGCATTGGCACAACTGCTGCCTGAAATCGGTATTCCCGTTTCAACCGATATTCTGCCCCTGATAAAGCGCTGTCAACTGACCGGATTCGCACTTGCGGCCCGTCATTGGAAAGTACCGTTGCACTGCGCGGCGGAGGGCTACCTTTGGGCGTGGCTGGAGAACATGGTGCTCGCCGGCGTAAAGATCATCCCGCTTGGACAGACGTCCGGGCAGCGGATAATTGCGGAACTTACTGCGCCCATCCCTGGTATAGTCAGCACTGGGCTGGATCTACCGGACGAAGCAGTCGGTGCCTGTTGCCCCGCCCAGTCACTGGCGAGCAGTCAGCACGAGACCCAGTACACACGTATCTTCAGATCCTGACAGCGAGCATATATGAACAAACCTCTCAGAGTCGGTGTCGGCGGTCCGGTGGGCTCCGGCAAGACAGCCCTGCTTGATGGGCTGTGCAAGTTATTGCGCGACCAGTATGAGATTGCCGTGGTAACCAACGATATTTACACCCAGGAAGACGCCAAATTTCTGATGCACAGCAAAGCGCTGGAGCAGGATCGTATCATCGGCGTAGAGACCGGAGGCTGTCCCCACACAGCCATTCGCGAGGATGCCTCGATGAATCTTGCGGCAGTGGAGGATCTGTGCAGCCGTTTCCCCGATCTTGACGTGGTGTTCATTGAAAGCGGGGGAGACAATCTCAGTGCCACCTTCAGCCCGGAACTGGCCGACCTCACTATCTATGTGCTGGACGTCGCCGAAGGTGAGAAGATGCCACGCAAAGGGGGCCCGGGCATCACCCGCTCAGACCTGCTGGTTATCAACAAAATCGATCTCGCGCCTTATGTCGGTGCATCGCTGGAAGTGATGGAGCAGGATACCTTGCGTATGCGCAAGGAGCGCCCGTTCGTTTTTTCCAATATGAAAACCGGTGAAGGCCTGGAACAGATTGCCGAGTTCATCGAATACGAAGGCATGCTCGGTGACTGATCATCCCGGTTGCTCAAGCAATCTGCCCATTGCCCCTTCACAAACCGGCTGATATGCAGCGTCCCGGAGACCGCATCCAGCGGGTCCAATTCACGGTTCAGCGGTGATAAGTGTTATAGTATATCATCAACCACCAGCGGTGCATGAGGTTCATGTTCCGGGTGCGGAGCGGATTTGACCCGAAGCCGCGTTCCAGAACGTGGGAACGGTCGCGGGTGCCGCGGACCAAACCCATGACTGATCCAGCCGGACCTGCGATTCGGACCTGACAGCACGCTGACAAAATGCGAATCATATGGCGTTGAACAAGAGAAACCTTGCCAGAATTTTGAAATTAGCGGATGCGTTGTGCGAGGAGCGTGGAGTCAGACTTACCCCGCAACGGCGTAAAGTACTGGAACTGGTGTGCGCGGCCGTCGGACCGATTGGAGCATACGAGATACTGGATCGACTCAGGCAAAGCATGGGCAATCCAGCCCCCCCGACAGTGTACCGGGCACTGGATTTTCTGCTGGAACAGGGGTTGATACATAAACTTGAGAGTCTGCACGCCTACGTGGGCTGTTCGCACCCGGACCATCCCCACGCAAGTCAGTTCCTGATCTGTTCGGACTGCGGTGATGTCAGCGAGATTGAGAACCGCGAAATTGCGATGAGCCTGCGGCAGGCGCAGGAAAATACAGGCTTCAAAGCAAAGCGCCCGGTGGTGGAGCTACTGGGCAGTTGCGCCCAATGCCAGACGACAGGCCATCAAAAAGATTGATCCAACGGTAATCCATCTTTTCCGCTGGCGCAGTTTGACAGGAGCCGGGGACAAGGGGACCCAGGACCACGCAGCAATCGGGTAACCGAATTTATTCCCCGCCCGGCTGACATTTCGTTTGCTAGTGTTGTGCGTACGGCAGCTGGGAGATACTGAACAGCAGTGCTGCAGAAACCACCACCGACGGACCGGCAGGTGTATCCCAGTACCAGGAGGCGGCCAGACCCATACAGACAGCCAGCAGGCCGATGAAAGCGGCAACCAGCGCCATCTGCTCCGGCGTATGACTGAAACGGCGGGCCGCCGCA
>JAGRGQ010000034.1 GCA_020445405.1 Gammaproteobacteria bacterium
CACTACGCGTCCCCGCTAGGGGGACGACAAGCCAGCACTGTGCTCCTCTGCTCCACAGTTCCTGTTTCAATCCGCGTCCCCGCGAGGGGGACGACCCAGGCTATTCCCACATTTGGCTTATCACCCAACGTTTCAATCCGCGTCCCCGCGAGGGGGACGACTTTACAAATATCAGAACCCAAAACCTCCAGACTGGTTTCAATCCGCGTCCCCGCGAGGGGGACGACCTTTAAGTTCTCCCTGACATCATCCGCAAGAGATAGTTTCAATCCGCGTCCCCGCGAGGGGGACGACGCGTACAACCCGTGTTTTACCGCGTTGAAGCGGGTTTCAATCCGCGTCCCCGCGAGGGGGACGACCGCCGTACTCGTCAGAGGCGCGCAGCACCTCGTTGTTTCAATCCGCGTCCCCGCGAGGGGGACGACCCATGTGTTCTTTCATTTGTATGGCCTCCAGTTGTGTTTCAATCCGCGTCCCCGCGAGGGGGACGACTATTCATCGGCTATAGACCGACCCAGGCGGCGCGGTTTCAATCCGCGTCCCCGCGAGGGGGACGACTATCTGCAGCGATCTGGCGGCTGTAAAATTCGTCGTTTCAATCCGCGTCCCCGCGAGGGGGACGACCTCAGCGCGGCAACTGATTTTTCATCCTTGGCGCGTTTCAATCCGCGTCCCCGCGAGGGGGACGACCCTTCACCGCTTTCTTGTTCAGCCCTTCGTTCTCGTTTCAATCCGCGTCCCCGCGAGGGGGACGACCTGGTGGACTATGACGATCTTGCAATGGCCTTGGGGTTTCAATCCGCGTCCCCGCGAGGGGGACGACAGGACCGAACCACGGAGCGCTACCGCGTTCTGGCAGTTTCAATCCGCGTCCCCGCGAGGGGGACGACTGGCCATGCGCGGCATCCTGTACCGTCAGGATAGTTTCAATCCGCGTCCCCGCGAGGGGGACGACCTCCGGACCTGGATACCTATCAATAAAAGCGGCGGTTTCAATCCGCGTCCCCGCGAGGGGGACGACCCGGTCGTCTGCCAGGGCGTGGTCTCGTCGGTCGGTTTCAATCCGCGTCCCCGCGAGGGGGACGACCCAGGTAAACCGCGACACGCAGCACGCAAGCTCGGTTTCAATCCGCGTCCCCGCGAGGGGGACGACTCTCTCGGCAATGCAGGGATGGGATGGATCAGATGTTTCAATCCGCGTCCCCGCGAGGGGGACGACGAGACCTGGAATCAGTGGACGATACCCGGAACGTTTCAATCCGCGTCCCCGCGAGGGGGACGACCTGCATAGGCCCGGTCGAACACGTACGCAATCCATGTTTCAATCCGCGTCCCCGCGAGGGGGACGACCCGTACATGCCAACAGCTTTATCCGTGATGGTGCGTGTTTCAATCCGCGTCCCCGCGAGGGGGACGACCGCTCCCGCCTAAATGCGGGAGAAATATAGTTTTTACCACAGATTTCCGCGAACCGCCGGGTGAGTATTCGTTTTTGCCCGGTCGATGTTTTCTGACTGCGGTTCAGTCGGTGGTAAGCCATTCAATTCTCAATTGTTAAAGAGCCGCGCGAATCTATCCGTAAATCCATGCGCGCTAAGGGTTCGCGGCATGTTCATTCAGACGATCAGCGGTCCTTCAGGGTCGTAAGCGAGCTTGGCACCGATGTGCTCTACCCTGCGCTTCCAATTGGCCCCGAGAAAATAGAATCTAAGGCTGTCCTCTGTCTGATCGATTTCATCAACCAACTGTTGCTTCATCATTGTCCATTGAGCAGGATCCACCAGGCACTCGAAAACAGAATATTGCACACGCTGGCCATAATCCTGACAGATCCTGGCGACCCGCCGCAGCCTTCTGTCGCCGCCCGGTGTTTCTGTTCTGACATCATAGGTGACCAATACCATCATTTCAGGATTCCCTTTATCGCCAGACAAATGCCGGATAGGCGTCCAGATCGCCGCGAAGGTAACGGGCAAAAAGCTGTGCTTGCACGTGCGGGATCAGGCCTATTTCCACCTCTTCATCGAGAAAAGGGTGACGCAGCATGTCTCTCTTGCGCTCCTGATAGGCGATGAGTACGGCTTTTCGCGTATCGTCATCCATACTTACCGCACCGCTCTCTTGGGTGGTAAAACCGTTGCCACTGATCTGACGGCGGTTGATCAGGCTAAGGACGAGGCGGTCGGCCAGCGGCGCACGCAACTCCTCCATCAGATCCAGGACCAGCCCTGGTCGTCCGGGACGGTCTCGGTGCAGGTATCCGACCGCCGGGTCCAGTCCGACACATTCCAACGCAGCGGTGTAATCGTGGCGCAGCAGCGTGTAGATGAAGGAGAGCAGTGCATTGACCGGGTCCGAGGGTGGCCTGCGGTTGCGGCCGGTAAAACGGAAACGGCTGTCGTCCTGGGTGATTAGTCGGTCGAATACGCCGAAGTAGGCGCGAGCGCCGGCGCCTTCAGTCCCCCGGATGGAGTCGGCGGAATCGTTACGGCCGCGCACGCTGCGCAACAGGGTCGCCAGATGTGCCACCGCATCCTGCAACG
This sequence comes from Gammaproteobacteria bacterium, assembly GCA_020445405.1. Lineage (GTDB taxonomy): Bacteria > Pseudomonadota > Gammaproteobacteria > Chromatiales > Chromatiaceae > HKST-UBA178. Next base: position 2,544 of record JAGRGQ010000034.1, read on the forward strand.
GTTGACTGCCACTGCTGCTGGGACGGTCGCGCAGTGCCCTTTGCAGTATTCCACGGCTATTGGCAAGTTTGGCTGCGACCAGCACGGATACAATCTCGGCGCAGGCTGCTCTGTCGTCGGCACGGCGGTACTGATCACGACGCAGTAGGACATTGCCCGAAGTGGGGCCGAGCACCCGGGCCAGGAATCTGCCGTGTTCCGTTAGAAATGCCAAGGCCACGCCACGTTCGGCGCAAAGACCCATCAACGGTGCGCTGGCGGAGACCTGACCGAAGCAGACGATCGCGCCCAGTGTATGAATGGGCAGGCGCAGGCGGGTCTCCTGTTCCACGCGAACCAGAACAGTTTCCCGCTCACGGGCCAGCCAGGCTCCCTGGGTGGTGACATAGAGCGTGTTGAGCAGTTTTTTCACAGATCGAGCATCCGGTGCAGGTAGTCGCTGGCAGAAGCCGTCGCGGGAAGACAGCGGTCGTGCAGAGAGCAGCGGTCGCACTTTGGGCCAGGATCCGGAGGAGGTGTTCGCCGGGTTTCCCACAGTTCGTGCATCTGTTTCGCCAGCGTCCTTGTCTTGTTACGGAGGGACAGGTCGAATTGAACCGCTTCCCGCCGGCGCGGCTTGCCGTAGAAGATGGCGCCTTCCGGCACTTCGACGCCCAGCATCTCCTCCATACAGATCGCCTGGGCGCAGAGTTGCAGGCGGTCCCAGTCGTCGGTTTTGGAGCGGCCGCGCTTGTACTCGACTGGAAAGGGCCGCCAACGGCCGCTGCGTCCGGGCAGTTTCGCGCCACCTTTTTCTATGCGGTGAAACTCCACCAGGTCAGCTATGCCGGTCAATCCCAACTGCTGGCTGACCAGCCGCAGGGATCGGGCAATGTGCAGATCGCCACGGGTTTCTGTCGTGCCATCATTCACCCGCTGATGCAGCAATTGGCCCTCGGCGGTGAAAAGATTCTCTGCCCAGGTCTGTTCCAGATGAATCAGCGCGAACTGGCGCGGGCAGTACGCGAAGTGCTGCAGCGCAGAGAGGGGAAGGAGGTCGTCTTCGGAATAGGTCGCCATCTGTTACCTCCATGTAAATTGCATCAGGTGTGAAACCGTTTGCGCCAGGCAGATGGTTTGCGTCTTTGATGCAACACCGCCAATACATCGATATTGGAACCGCGCTTGAGGAAATAGACCGCATAAGGAAAGCGCTTGCACAGTGCGCGGCTGATGGGAAGGGCAATCGGAAAATAGAGTTGTGGATTCTCTTCTATATTGTCGAATAGTTTTTCCACCTCGGTCAAAAAAGAGAGTCCTAGGTTTTTCCGCTGGGCTTCATACCAGTCAAACGCCTGTTTGAGATCCTGTTCCGCCTCCTTACGAACGATCAGCATGAGGAGATCAACCCAAGATTCTTTTTTTGACTTCGGACCAGGGCGAACCCTCGTTCGGGTTTTCGTGGTAAGCCTTCAAGCGCTTTTCGAGTTCCTGTTTATGCCATTCCGGGATTTCCACCGAGTCGGGTAGTTCTGCGATGGAATCCCAGATATCCTCGACCAGTTGAATACGCTGTTCAATTGGCATTTCTGCGATATCTGAAGCGGAAATGTGTTTCATTGTGTTCCTCCAGTGCATGGTGAATCGGGGTCAGCGATTCAAAACCGCCGGACGAGCGTTACACCATTGCCGAGATCCTTTTCATTACCGGGCTGGATTATCTCATCGATGGACTGGCCGTCGAATAGCATCCGGTAGTCCTTGAAGGCGCGAGCCGGTTGCGATGGATCGAAACGTTCGAAGCTGACTCGGTCAAATAGTGCATGAGAAGATACATTACCGAGCCTGTTGTCATGCTTAAATAGTAGCAGCCCTCGTGCGCTCATCTGGCCGCGGGCGGCCGAGTGGTCGTGCTCGAACATCTGCGCCAGCGACTGCCACAGAAGTTCCAGGTCATCGTCGGAGAAACCGGTTTGTTCTGCCAACGGAGCACTGACGAAGCCATGGCTGCGGTAGAGCGCGTAGGGTATGGTGAATTTGCGGCCCATGGTGCGTTCTTTTTCCAGATCTTTTTCATTGGTAACCGCCATCCTCGTGATCGAATGCTCCGCTGAGATCACCGGTTCCACGGAACGACCAAAGGTCAATTGTACCGGCCCGCGTACCTGACCGCAGTTTACCTCCGTGGTCATTACAGCGCCAAAAGTACGTACATCAAAGAAATTTCTGCACATGAAATCGGTGACGTTTTTCGCATCCTGTTCTTTCTTTGGGAGCTTTTTCGACTCCGGTTTGAGATCCAAAGCCACATAGGCACGCTCATGCTGCCTGTTTAGAACTGCTTTTTCTTTGACGTATATTTCATATGGAGGCTGCTCACCGTTGGCCAGTCCGACAAAGTTGCGCACCTTGCGCTTGAGGCAAACATCGGTAACCAGGCCGTGACCTGTTTCAGCGTCAACCCGGGGCAGGTTGCCGGCATCGGGATCTCCATTGGGATTGCCGTCTTGCACGTCAAACAGATAGATAAAGTCGTAGCGGTTTTGCATGTCGAATTACTCCTGATTATCGGTTGTTGGTTCCGTCGTCTTGCGGCCACCAAACAGAGTCTTGCGTTGATGATAGTAGCCGATGGTGAACAGTGCCTGTGCTTCCAGGTTCAGATGCGCCGGCATACCGTCCAGTCCATCGACGATTTCCTGTACCAATTTTTCTCGGTTGATCCTGGCGCCCGGTACCAGTTTGGCAAGATGGTGCTGATAAGTTCTCAGCAGTCTTGGAAAAACCGTAGCGGGTGTTGCGGATGCGGCGCTATAGAATCGGTCGCGGACAGTCGCGTTGATGCCGGGTAGTGCATCCTCCTGGGTTTTCTCCAGTACGGCGAACAGTCTGCCCAGGCGGTAGGCTGGTTCAATTCTTTCAGTATCCAGGCTCACGGAAATTTCTCCTTGGGTTCGTTCAAGACGGGTCAGCCACGCTTTGAGGATCGCGGCGCGGCAGTAGTTGATGGTGCGATCGGCGCGGGTGCGGCGGATCACTGCGCTGGCCAGGCTGTCTGGATAGGGCGTACCGTTCAGAATGGCGCGCATCAGGGCGCCGGCCAGTAGGGGTGGTATATCCTTCGCTTCACGGGCGGTCTCACGTAGCAGCATCCAGGCCGGAGGAAATTCGGGCGGTTGCTGTTTATCAAACGGATCCCAACACCAGTAAAGTCTGAGATCGTCATGATGTACTTTTAAACGGTCGAACAGGTGTCCCAGGGAATCTGTGTACCAGAAACGCACTGATAGCCGCGCAGCGTTAGGGGCAAGCCCAAGCAGATAGAATGGGGTGGAGGGATCGTCTCCAAGATCCCACAATACTTTGCCGCCTTCACGTAATGCTTTGAGTAATAGGCCAACTTGCTGAAGTGTGGCTCCGTCCTGTGCTTGGTCGGTCGGGATATCACCGGATAGAAGCGCGCCCAGCCAGGATTCAGTTGCAGTTTGCTTGTCCGTCCAATAAGTGATTGTAGTGTCAGCGAGTGAGTAGCGGTGTTTGTTGCTGTTAGGCCCACTGAGTATGCTGTTCAGTGCAGTACAATAGCGGAACGCTGCATTCTTTGAGACGGGCGCATTCTTGCTCTGTTCCTTCCCATAGGATGTGAACGCATCGCAGTTGAATGATACCAGCTTGGCACCGGACGACTGTGCACCACCAACTCCTTTGATCGCGGGTTCATGAATCAAAGCCGCTGAAGTGTTCTGGCCTGTTATAAGACAAAATGACAATGAAGTTTTACTCGGGGATTCCTTTTGCTGATGATTCCACCATGCTTGTATCGCGGAATGCTCGTGGACGAACTTGGTCTCTCCTATCAACTGAAATACGCCAAATCCACTGGAGATATCTTCCAGAATCGCATAATCAGAAGTCTTTTCCGGTTGCCACTGCGACAAAAGCTGACAGACGGCGGAAAAACTCGGGTCGTTTATCTCCTGTTCCAGTTTCAGATGACGATCGCGGAATGCTTCGAAAGAGAGACCTGTTCGTTTAATCCGGTTTTCGTAACCCTCATCTGTTTCGTTACTCTGTCGGGATGAGACATAGCCCAGCAAATATGCACTGTTGTCCCAAAGAAAACAGGGATTCAAACCGGATCCAGAAGGCTTGGCCTGACCCGGCACCAAATGCTGAACCGGTAGAGGTTTTGGTCCCGAGTGGTCGCGATGATCGATAATGTCGTGTAATCGACCGTCGGAATGGACAATAATTACGAAAGCGATTTTTTGCAGGCTGTAGCCATGGGGTGCAATGGCATAGTTCGGATCATCCGCCAGTCGGTCGTATAGTGTGTTGAGCTGTTGCAGAATCATGCAATAGTTCCTCCCATTGCGGCCAGGCACTGTTGCACATCCAATATTCCGTCGACCATCAATGCACGGAAGAAATGCGGAGTCATGTTGTCAGCAAAGTCAATGTCGTGAAGCATGAAGCCTAGGTCACGCTCACCGCACAGTTCTTCCGGACAGTCGGGCCAGGCACCATTCACAGGTTCAAAGCGGGCAGCGAATTCACGGCAGCCGAGGTAGGGACGGTGAAAGCACTGGCCCTTACTCAACCGCCGGTTGAACTGGTCCAGGTGCTTTGCGGCAGGATCGGTGTTGACGCTGCCGTCACGCTCGTGTGTGTCGATCAGTTCGAAGTGGGCTTCGATGCCGTAGCGGACATTGGTCAGCAGCAGTGAGGCGCGCTGTTGACGGTTTTTTGAATCGTCCGCATAGAGTGCGATGATCTCCGCGCCACCGTTTATGGCTTTTTTGACGTTGGCTACGGACAACTTTTGCGCCACTTCGTTGCGCCGGATATTAGTGAACCGGATCGGGGCCAGCACGCGTATCTTGTCGATCACCCAGCGGATCTGTGGTTTCCAGTAGATCGCCTCCAGAATACCGCGCGCGCCCGACGGCGTCATCACGTCATAGGAAACCCGCTCGGCCTTCATTTCAGGGCGGGTCCAGCAGGCGTAGTCGCCGCTGACCAGCAGTCGCACACCTTGCGTCATGCTCCCTCCTTTACTTATCAGATAACGGTGTCGTTAGGGTTATAGAGCGGGCCAGCATCCAGTTGCAAGCCCAGCTCCTGGTGATAATGCAGTTGTGGGGCAGCGAGTACCGCAAAGCGATCGTATATCAAGTCGAGGTCACAGTGGCCCAATGCAGCCCGCCAGGCAGTTTCGTTGACGGTGACGGTACAACGCTGCAGTTGTCTGAGTATGCTTCTGGGTGGAGGTACTCCAGCAGACTCTGCACTGTACAGTCTTTCGACCAAATCCCTGTATTTCCCGTTTCGGGCAACTATTACCGGCTGCTGCGGGCTGTCGATCAAACGAAATCTTTCTGCGACCGATGCAAAATCGAACAGTAACGGAAGTTGCGTTTTCGGTGAATAATCGAAAGTGAAAGCATTGCAAATATCCCTTTTGTCCCACTCTTGCTGATGTTGCCAATAGTGCAAACGGAAGTAGTGCTCAATCGCGGGCAGGTTCAGCAGATCCGCGTACCTGTCGGCCGCTAAGATCTGCCTGGCGGCATCGGCGCTACGCCGGAGAAAACCGCGCGGTATCGGGTGTTCGTTCTCGTCCGGGGTGAATAGCCAGGTGGTGCCTTGTTGCAACCGTCCCTCCCGGTTGCAGCGACCAGCTGCCTGGGCAATCGAATCCAGGCCGGCAAGCGAACGCCAGACCACTGGAAAATCCACGTCCACACCGGCTTCGATCAACTGGGTCGCGATTACCCGGCACTCTTTCCCCTCCTGCAGCCGGTTGCGAATCTCTTCAAGCCGTTCGCTGCGATGCTCAGGGGTCATGGCCGCGCTCAGATGAAAACAGCCATTGGTGCCACTTATTTCAATAAGAGAACGATAGAGATCAGCGGCATGCCGGCGTGTACTGACAATGGCAAGTACCTGATTCGATGCTGCCAGCCGTTCAGCAAGTTGTGCGCAATCGAGCGTTCCAGTTTCTTTCACCTCGACCCGTTTCAACCTTCGGTAGAGTTCTGGCGCATCGGCGATGATCGGCGTGGCCTCGGGCAGGCCTATCTTAAAATCTTCACGGTATTCAATAGCTGGCTGGGTAGCGGTACAGAGAACGACAGTGCAGCCATACTGCTCTACCAGCAATCGTAGCACTTTAAGACATGGCTCCAGAAACTGGACCGGTATCGTCTGTGCCTCGTCGAGGATGATCACTGAACCGGCGATACGGTGTAGTTTCCGGCAGCGTGAGGTGCGGCTGGCAAACAGTGATTCGAACAGCTGTACATTGGTGGTGACGATCAGCGGGCTGTCCCAGTTCTCGCTCGCCAGTCGCGAGCGAACGGTTTCCCGTTCCGGATCGAAGTTGGAGTGGTGTTCGAGAATCAGATCATCGGCGCCGGCACCAAGGTTTATGAAAACCTCGCGGAATGTCTGCGCGGTCTGCTCTATGATGCTGGTAAACGGGATCGCATAGATTATTCGGCGCAGCCTGTTAAGAGTTGTGTGGCGCAATGCGAACGCGAGTGAGGAGAGGGTCTTGCCACCGCCTGTGGGTACGGTGAGTGAATATGTGCCCGGTTTGCCTTCGGCTGCCTGCAGGCAGGCATTCAGTACCTCGGTACGAGCCTGCGCAACCTTTCCAGTTGCAACCCCGAAGCGGTTGGAGAGGTAGCCATTCAGGTGTGCATCGAGCTGACTGAAGTCAATGCTATTGGTTCGCCGCTGCGCTGACTGTTCCGGACTCATAAAAGCCTCTGTGGCAAGAAAGTCCGCGTCGACCAGACAGGAGAAAAGCATGCGGGTAGCAAATGCAATGGCGAAAGGATCGCGGGGGAGATTGCACGGGGGTATTGCCGGTGGTTGCAGCAGAATTACCGGCGCTTTTTCCTTCCAGACCGGTACTTCTTTGGTCAGCCTTGCTTTAAGGCAGGGACCGGTGCCCAATCCATCCAACAGTCCGGCGTGGTGCCCGGCGATGGGATAGGCAAGCAGTGCCCCGATTCCTGGCGGCAGATTTGCAACCGCATGCTGCGCACCAGCCGAAGTATGATCGATCCGACCGCGTATCTCGGAGGTATGGGCATCATCGCTATTTACTGCCGAATGCTTTAGATAGTCCTGAAAATCGTCGGAAAATTTGCCCAGGTCGTGCCAAAGACCGGCTAGTTTGCCGATTGTCACCCAGCAACCGTTGTCGGCTCCAATGTATTTGAAGGTTTCGGCAGCAAAGGCAGCGCAGTGTGCGGCGACGTTGTTAAGATGGCTGTTGCTCCCGGTATAGAGTGGCTCCCACATTGAGTGGACTGTTGGATGCTTGGGATTTGAATGGGCGTACATTACGCAAGGCTCCTTATTGCTTTTGTATGGCTGCAGAGGCCCTGAGGATGCATCACTCAGCGCGGGTCCATCGCACTTTTCGTTCTAATCGGGTTACTTGTGTTAGCTTGATCCTAGCAGATTGACAGGCTCAATCCATGAGTCCGTCGGGGTCATTCTCTGGATTCAACCAGTACCAGAGCTTCTTCTTCGTTCCCCTTTTTTACCTCGAATCACCTACTTGCCGCAGTAAGTATCGCCCGCCTCGGCGCAGGGTGTCCCTCTATGGTTCTGGACTGGTCGCTGGGGTCCAGGTAGTCGGCCAGGGATTCGAACTTCATCCATTCGGTGGCGCGCTGTTCATCGGTGGTGGTGGTGCAGACATCGACGATTCTGACATCGCGGAATCCGCAGCGCTGCAGCCAGCCGGACAGCGTCTGCGGCGACGGGATGAACCAGACGTTGCGCATTTTGGCGTAACGGCCCGACGGCAGCAGCACGCATCCGACAGCACCCTCGATAACCAGCGTCTCCAGCACCAGTTCACCGCCCGGTCTCAGGCAATCGCGCAGCTCCAGCAGATGGTCCAGCGGAGAGCGGCGGTGGTAGAGCACACCCATCGAGAAGACGGTGTCGAAGGCGCGCAGCGCCGGCGGAACATCCTCTATCGCCAGCGGCAGCAGATGGACCGGCAGCTGGTTGCCCAGGTAGCGCTTCAGCGCGAGAAACTGCGCCAGAAACAGCTGCGTCGGGTCGATGCCTATCACCAGCGCAGCACCGGCACCCGCGCTGCGCCAGCAGTGGTAGCCGTTGCCGCACCCGACGTCCAGCACCAGCCGCCCCCGCAGCGGGCTGATCTCCCCCTGCAGCCGACGCCATTTCCAGTCGGAGCGCCACTCGCTGTCTATCCTGACGCCATGAATCTCGTAGGGTCCCTTGCGCCAGGGGTGCAGCTGTTTCAGGCCGGCCTCGAGCTGACGCAGTGTCCCGGCCGGCGGCGCTGCAGCCGGAGTTACCCGGATCGTATCCCGATCCAGCTCCGTGTTCTGCGCGGTAATCTCCGGCAGATCCCTGACCTGCTGTATCCATTTGTCAAAGTCGCCGTGCCGGCGTTGGCTGAAGCAAGCCGCCAGTTGCGCGGGCAGATGTGCCGACCAGCGCGCCAGCGGGCTCTTTTCCATCTGTGTGGCCAACGCGCTGCAGTCGATCACGGGCGGGCCACCAGCGAGATGAAATTGAAACATTGAAACCAGAGATCGGTGCGGCCGAAACCCGCTTCGGCAATCCGGGTCCGATGTTTTTCCAGCGTTTCCGGTACCAGCACTTTCTCCAGTGCGCTGCGCTTGCGGCTGATCTCCAGATCGTTGTAACCGTTGGCGCGCTTGAAAGCGTGATGCATCTCGATCTGCAGGCGCTCCTGTTCCGGATCCTGAAAAGTGATCTTTTCCGACAGCAGCAGCAGACCGTCCGGACGCAGCCCGCGCCGGATTCTGCGCAACAGCGCCATGCGGGCGTGCAGCGGAATGAACTGCAGCGTGAAATTCAGGACTACCATCGACGCATTCTCTATCGGCACATCCATAACGTCGCCGTGTACCCAGTCGATGGGCGTATTCGGCGCCTGCTGCGGCGTCAGTTGTCTGGCGCGTTCGAGCATCTCCGGCGAGTTGTCCACCGCGACAATCCGGCACCCCGGGACCGTGATTCCCCGGGCCAGTGCCAGCGAGGATGCACCCAGTGAACAACCCAGATCGTAACAGACGGCACCGGGCTGAACGTAGGCTTCAGCCAGTACCGCTACCATATCGATGACGGTGGCGTATCCGGGCACCGAGCGGCGAATCATGTCGGGAAAAACCCGGGCCACCTGACGATCGAAGACGAATGCCGTATGCTGCTGCTCCGGGTTGCGGTAGATAGTGTCCCGATGGTTTTCCGACATGGGTGGCAGGAGGTTCGCTGAAGTTGCTCGAGAGGGGGTCGAGGAGGGCAATTATGCCACCTGGCGGATCGGGAGGGTAGCGCAAAAAAAAACCCGGCAAACTGCGCCGGGTCTGAAACTGATACTATCAATCGGAGGATTGATGAGAGAAATCCGGAGCCACCCGACACTACTTCGCTACTGCCTTTGGCCGGGTGTCTCCGAACTTGGTGTTATTTGACCAGTAACCGCAGGCGCGCGCATTGACAATTATCAATAGAATAATAATTAAATATTATTTAATACTAATAATCTTTTTAGAGCGACGGCACCTGCGGTTTCATTCGCCCGAAGGGGGGATCGAGTAGGTTCCGGTGGCGTGGGCGACCAGTTCGTCGTCGACTGCGGTCAAAATCGAGACCTCCAGCACCGCCAGACGCTTGCCGAGTTTGATAATCGATCCTTCGGCCAGCAGGTCGGTCTGCATCGGTTTGCGCAGAAAATTGATGTTGAAATTGGTGGTCACCGCCAGTTTGACCTTTCCGATCAGTCCCAGTACCACCGCGTACATGCAGGCGTCGGCCAGCATCATCATATGCGGTCCGGAGATGGTGCCGCCGGGTCGGGTGGAGCTTGCCTGGTAGGGCAGCCTCATTACCGCCCGGCCGGCCTCCATGCTGTCCAGCCGCATGCCCATGTCGCTGGCCCAGCGCAGCTCCTGCTCCAGAATCTGATTGAACTCATCGCTGCTGATTTTCGGCATCTATTGCTCCCGGGGATCAGAAATCCGCTTCCCGCATCTCCATCAGCAGCGCCGATCCCGAACGAACCGCCAGATTGAGGCCCTGAACCTGCGGCAGCAGGCGACCCAGAAAAAAGCGGCCGGTCTGGATCTTGGTGCGGTAAAAACCGGCATCGCCCTCACCCTGATCCAGTTTATCCAGGGAAACGGCAATCATCCGCACCCACATCCAGGCGAACGTGGTAAGGGCGAATATTCGCAGATAATCGGTGGCGGCGGCTCCCAACTGGTCGGGATCCGCGGTTCCCTGCTGAACCACCCATTCGGTCAGCTCGCGCAACAGCTCCAGCGCTTCGATAAAGGGCGTGAGGTAGGGTTGCAACGGTTGGTTTTCGCGTTGTTGCGCTGCGTAATCGGCGAGCAGCTGGAAGAAACGGCTGGGCAGGCGCCCGCCATGGATGAACAGTTTACGCCGCACCAGATCCAGCGCCTGAACGCCGTTGGTCCCCTCGTAGATCTGGGCTATGCGGGCGTCGCGCACGAACTGTTCCATGCCCCACTCCCGGATATAGCCGTGGCCGCCAAGAACCTGTTGGCAGTGCGTTGCGGTTTCGTAGCCAAGGTCGCTGAAGCACGCCTTGATCACCGGTGTAATCAGCGCGACCATATCCTCGGCCTCGCTGCGCCGGGCGGCGTCCGGGTGACGGTGGCTGAGATCGATGTTGGTCGCGGTCCAGACCGCAACTGCTCTGGCGCCTTCGTTGTAAGCACGGGCGGTAAGCAGCATGCGCCGGATATCCGGGTGAACCAGCAGCGGGTCCGCGTTCGGCTCCACGGCCGTGCTGCCGCTGGCGGCGCGGCCCTGCAACCGTTCGCGGGCATACGCCACCGCGTTCTGATAGGCGATTTCCCCCAGTCCCAGGCCCTGAATGCCGATGGCCAGGCGCTCCGCGTTCATCATCGTGAACATGCAGGCGAGGCCGCGGTTCTCCGGTCCGACCAGAAAGCCCTGAGCGTTATCGAAGTTGATGACGCAGGTTGAAGAGGCCTTGATCCCCATTTTCTGTTCAATGGAACCGCAACTCACGCCGTTGCGATGCGCCGGCTCATTGTTGTCGTCCGGGAGGAATTTCGGTACCAGAAACAGGCTGATGCCTCTGACCCCGGGCGGGGCATCGGGCAGGCGCGCCAGCACCAGGTGAATGATATTCTGAGTCAGGTCCTGCTCCCCGCCGGTGATGAAGATTTTTGTGCCGGTGATCGAGTAACTGCCGTCCGCCCGCGGTGTGGCCCGGGTGCGGACCAGACCCAGATCGGATCCCGCCTGGGATTCGGTGAGGCACATCGTACCGCTCCAGACGCCCTCCACCATCTTTGGCAGATAGCGTGCTTTCAGCGCATCGTCGGCGTGGAGGTTGATCGCGCTGATGGCGCCCCTGGTCAGGCCCGGGTAGAGGCTGAAGGAGACATTTGCCGAGGTCAGCATCTCCTCCAGCATAAAACTGATGGTTTCCGGCAGTCCCTGACCGCCCAGTTCGGGATCCGCCGCCAGCGAACACCAGCCGCCCTCGGTGTAGGCGCGGTAGGCATCCCTGAAACCTTCGGGCGTTGTGACCTCTCCGGACTGGAAACTGCAGCCCTGCATGTCTCCACTCTGGTTCAGCGGATGGATGACCTGCTCGAAAAGCTTGGCTCCCTCTTCCAGAATCGCGTCCACCAGCTCCGGGCTGGTCTCTTCGAAACCGGGCAGTACGGATAACGTACGGTCGGCGTCCAGCAGTTCATGGTAGACGAACCGCAGATCACGAATTGGGGCTTGATAGCTCGGCATGGTTGATATGTTCCTGTATCAGATGCTCTGGAAAGCGGCACCGGGGAAAAAATGCTGGCGCCGCGGGGATCGATATCTCTGTAAAACAGCACCTTGCCGGTGCTCTGGCGGGTGGATTAACGCTCCGCAACAGCTTCCTGTCAACTGAGCGATCGACAAAAATTGTCGAGACTTATGATATAGTTGCCCGCATTGTGCACCTGCGTTGACGTTTACGTAAACGTCATTATACTGAGGCGGGCTTGCGGGTCAATTCGAAGCGTTTATAACCACAACGGGTATCTGCTTATTTTTAATACAACAAATGAAGGGTGAGCGATGAAAATCTTAGTCGCAGTCAAGCGGGTTGTTGACTACAACGTGAAAATCCGGGTCAAGTCGGATCAAACCGGCGTCGATACGGCCAATGTGAAAATGTCCATGAACCCCTTTGATGAGATCGCGGTCGAGGAAGCGGTCCGCATCAAGGAGGCCGGAAAGGCGTCAGAGGTGGTGGTCGTCTCTCTGGGGGTGGCGCAGTGCCAGGAGACCATCCGCTATGCGCTGGCACTTGGGGCGGACCGGGGTATTCTGGTGCAGACCGACAGCGAACTGCAGCCGCTGGCGGTGGCAAAACTGCTGAAATTCGTCGTTGACCGCGAACACCCCGACATCGTGATTCTCGGTAAGCAGGCGATCGATGACGACAGCAATCAGACCGGGCAGATGCTTGCCGCACTGCTTGACTGGCCGCAGGCCACTTTCGCCTCGAAAGTCGAATTGGGTGACGGCGAAGCGACGGTCACGCGCGAAGTCGATGGCGGGCTGGAGACTATCAAGATAAAGTTGCCGACGGTCATTACCACGGATCTCCGGTTGAACGAGCCGCGCTATGCGAAACTGCCGAATATCATGAAGGCCAAGAAAAAGCCGCTGGAGGTGATTCCGGTGGCGGATACCGGCGTAGATTTCGCACCCCGCCTGATGACGTTGAAGGTAACCGAACCCCCCCAGCGGGAAGCGGGCATCAAGGTGGAGAGCGTCGCTCAACTGCTCGACAAACTGCGTAACGAAGCGAAGGTGATCTGATGACTAGTCTGGTAATTGCTGAACACGACAATGGCGAACTGAAGGCGGCCACGCTGAACGCGGTGACCGCGGCCGAACAACTGGGCGCAGAGATCGACCTGCTGGTCGCGGGGCACAACTGCAGTCCGGTGGCGGAGGCGGCTGCGGGAATCGGTGGCATACGCAGGGTGCTGCTTGCGGACAGTGACATCTATGGGCATCCACTGGCCGAGAGCCTGTCGAAACTGGTTGTCAGCCTGGCGGCGGACTACACCCATATACTGGCGCCCGCCACCACCTCGGGTAAGAACTTCATGCCGCGCGTGGCCGCGCTGCTGGACGTGGCGCAGATTTCGGAAATCGTGGCTGTGGTGGCGGACGATACATTCGTCCGGCCGATATACGCCGGCAACGCACTGGAAACGGTCCAGAGCAAAGACAGAATCAAGTTGATCACGGTGCGCAGCACCGGCTTCGATGCGGCACCGGCGGATGGCGGGAGTGCCGCCGTGGAGCAGGTTGCTGCGGCCGATGCGTTCGCGGGCGCTGCCTTCGTGGGTCAGGAGCTCACGGTTTCGGAACGCCCCGAGCTGACCAGTGCCAGGATTGTCGTTTCCGGTGGTCGCGGCATGGGCAACGGCGAGAATTTCAAACTGATAGAGGCGGTGGCGGACAAACTGGGTGCAGCCATCGGCGCTTCGCGCGCGGCGGTGGATGCGGGCTTCGTTCCCAACGATTATCAGGTGGGCCAGACCGGCAAGATCGTCGCGCCCGATCTCTATATCGCCGTGGGCATCTCCGGCGCCATCCAGCATCTTGCCGGGATGAAGGAGAGCAAGGTGATCGTGGCCATCAATAAAGACGAAGAGGCGCCGATCTTCCAGGTGGCCGATTACGGTCTGGTCGCGGATCTTTTCGACGTGCTGCCGGAACTCGCGGCAGCACTGGAGTGAGCGCAAACGGACTCTGCTGAGGAGCGTTTGCAACAGCGGCTCGGCCTGCCTCCCCATTGCGGGGAGCCAGGCTGCTCTGGCTCCTGTCAAGCCGCTTCATCCGCATCCGGTTCGCCTCCCAGCGGGCGCAGGGCCGTCGTCCGGCATCTCCAGCAGAATTCAGCATGCAGCAAGTCAAGGCCCGGTTGAGTTAATTCCGGTCAAATCCCGTTATCCTGCATAAAACAGCCACACAGGACCGGTGCGCGTGAAAATTCAATCTGTTTCAGCCTTGTTGTTGCTCTCCGTCACCACCCTGCTGTCCGGCACTCTGCCGGCTGGAGAGGAGTGGATGACTCTTCGCGGCAGGGCCCAACTGGGTGGGATCGTCAACGACAATCATTCCGACAACGTCTTTCCCAGCGGTTTTCTCAGCTTTGACGAGGGGATCAATCTCAATCGCATCGATCTGATTGCCGAGAAGCGGATTGTCACCAATATAAAGCCGAGAATCGGACCCTTTCCCGGCGCGAAACCGGCGCAGGCTGACTGGGGTTTCAGAGCCGATCTTCGCTACGGCACGGATGCGGCTGTCACCTACGGCGTGGACGACGCGCTGAAAATAAATGAAGACCAGGATCGCTTGTGGCTGCTGCCGCAATGGTATCTGCAGGCCTACCTGCCCTGGGGCAGGGGAGCCGCATTCGTTCTGGGCAGTTGGTTCACCCCGCTCGGCAAAGAGATCGGGGCACCGGTCGATCCGCCAACCCCTTTCTACACCCATGCCTACGCATTTGTTTATCAACCGGTAAAGCATGTCGGCGTGATGGGCGCGTTCATTCTTCCATTCGCCCCTGAAACCGGGCTGTGGTCGCTTGGACTGGGCGTGGTTCAGGGTTGGAACAATCTGCGCGACAACAACGCCAACAAGACCCTGCTTTTCGATCTGCGCTGGCGCAGCCGTGATTTCAGAACCTGGATCGATCTGGAAAACATTGTCGGCAACGAGCAGTCGGAGCAGGGCATTACCGATCAGACCCGGCCGTTCAACGCGGTCAGCAGCGGCGGTGACGGATTGATCCGGAGCATGCATTCACTGACGTTGCGGCATCAATTGGACAGGCACCGGGATGTCACGCTGAATGCGGTCTATGGCTATCAGGAGGGGGGCGATCTGGTGGCCGATGCCAATAATCCACCCGGATTTTTAATTGTCGAGGATAGCCGTTGGTATGGCCTCAACCTGAACTACATCCATAAAATCAGAGATGACCTCCAGTGGGGGTGCCGGGCAGAGTGGTTCCGGGACGAAAACGGGGCACACGCACTGCTGCCGGCGGGTGACTACTATGGTGTAACGGCCAATCTGGCATGGTGGCCGCACAAGCGGTTACGGCTTCGTCCCGAGGTGAGATACGACTGGTATAGCGGGAGCGGGCGTCCGTTCGGTGGCAGCGTGCCGGCGATATATTTCGGAGAGGAGAGCGAACAGTGGGTATTCTCGTTGGATCTGACCTGGTTTTTCGATCTCCCGATATAGCTTGCCGGTGAGAACCGCCGGCCGGGATTTCGGGCGGGGCGGGTGATTTGCCCGGATTAATGCCGGAAGGCATTGGCGTAGCGGGATATCCACTCCGCGGCAGCCTCTTCGCTGGTCAGCTGCCGGCCCTCTTCGTCCTGTACTTTCCAACGGTAGCGCTCAATGTGACACAGCTGGTCGATCATTTGCGCCTTGTGTTCCGACTGGGGATCGTCGAAGCGCACGCCCACTTCGAAGCGATGATCTGTTTGATGGCACCAGACCACGCGGCCATCCGCATCAAAATGGTAAGCGCCCAGCGGGATTTTAATGTGAATGGCGGCGCCGGGTCGAACCCCTCTCTGAGTGGAAAAGGCAAGACCTCCGCTGCTGATATTGACCAGCCGCTCACGGCATGCCTGATTCTTAAGCTCCAGTGAAAATTCAATCGGCATTTCCGAGAGGTGTCTGTGATGTCCGCGCATTTGGTGCTCCTTTCACCGCTCATGCCAACCGTTTTTCGATCTCCAGTGACCGCTGACGATTGCGGCTGGCGAATACGGCGTGCTTGTTAACCGGGCATTATCCTGTGCGGGAATCCGTTCCCTGTCCGGCATCACGCTTCCGGGCAACTGTGGCTGATGGAGGAGCCGCCTTTCTCGTCGACACTCTCTATCTGGACCTTGAATCCCCACAGACGGTGCAGGTGTTTCAGCACTTCGCGGGTAGAATCCGCCAGGGGTCTCCGTTTGTCAACATAATGCCTGAGCGTCAGGGTGCGGTCGCCGGTGTGGTCCACATTGTAGATTTGCAGATTGGGGATCATATTGCCCAGGTCGTACTGGTTGCTCAATGCGGCGCGCACATTCTCGTAGCCCCGGGTGTTGTGGATTCCAGTCACCCTCATGCTGGACTCCGCGTCGTCGTCCATGATGGAAAAGAAACGGAACTCCCGGATTATTTTCGGCGAGAGATACTGGCCGATAAAACTCTCATCCTTGAAATTGCGCATCGCGAAATCGAGCGTTTCATGCCAGTCCGAGCCGGCAATGTCCGGAAACCACTCCCTGTCCTCATTGTCCGGGTTTTCGCATATCCGCTTGATATCGGTCATCATTTTGAATCCCAGCGCGTAGGGATTGATACCCGAATAGAATCTGCTGTCGAAACCGGGCTGGGCGATTACATTGCTGTGCGTATGGATGAACTCCAGCATCGACGAGTCGTTTACCAGCCGCTTGTCGTACAACCGGTTCATCAGCGTATGGTGCCAGAAGCAGGCCCAGCCCTCGTTCATCACC
This sequence comes from Gammaproteobacteria bacterium, assembly GCA_020445405.1. Lineage (GTDB taxonomy): Bacteria > Pseudomonadota > Gammaproteobacteria > Chromatiales > Chromatiaceae > HKST-UBA178. Next base: position 19,151 of record JAGRGQ010000034.1, read on the forward strand.
TGCGTCTGCCGCTGAGGATAGAAATATTGTGCGATTTTCCGGACGATGCGGACGATTTCGCGTTGCCAGGACTCCAGCAGGGGCGCGTTTTTCTCAATGAAGTAGAGAACGTTCTCCTGCGGTTCGGCGGGAAAGCGGACTTTATTCTCTTCCTTTTTCTGCTCTTTGTGGATGCCCAGCCGCTGCCACAGTTCGTGCACGTCGTGCTGCAGGCGCTTTTCGCGATCGCTCTGGATATACTCCTCATCCTGCAACGTCCCTCTCGACTTCCTTTTGTAACGGTCGACCCCGATATTCATCAATGCATGGCAGGAGTCGAGCAGCAGTTCCACAGCGTCCACGCCGTAGCGTTCCTCGCATTTCGTCACGTAGTTCTTGGCGAAGATGAGGTAGTCGATAATCGCCTCGGCGTCGGTCCACAGTTTGAACAGATAGTTTCCCTTGAAGAAGCTGTTGTGACCGTAAGCCGCGTGCGCGATCACCAGTGCCTGCATCGTCAGTGTATTCTCCTCCATCAGATAGGCGATGCATGGATTGGAGTTGATGACGATTTCGTACGCCAGATTCATCTGGCCCCGTTTGTAGTTGTGTTCGGATATGACGAACTGCTTGCCGAAGCTCCAGTGGTGATAGCCGATCGGCATACCGACGGAGGCGTAGGCGTCCATCATCTGCTCGCTGGAGATCAGCTCCAGTTGTACCGGGTAGCAATCCAGCCCGTACTCGTCTTTTGCTATGAGGCCGATTTCATTGTTGAACCGCTCGATAAGCTCGAAGGTCCAGTCGGAACTGGTCGAGATCGGCTCTCCCGGTATGTTGTCCGGTGAAACTGGACTCATGCTTCCTTCCTTTTGAACAGATCGTGGAAAACGGGATAGATCTCCTCGACCGAGGCAATCTGCCGCATTGCAAATGCCTCGGACGCTGCCTGAATGGACTCATAGGCCTTCCACAGGGCATGGTGTCCATTGTTGTTTATTTCAACATAAGCGTAATACTGGACCAGAGGCAATATATTGTTGCTCAGCAGATCGGTACACAACGGTATGTCGTCGATCCAGTCGTCACCGTCGCTGGCCTGCGCCGCGTAGATGTTCCAGTCGCTGATGGGATAACGCTGCCGGATGATATCCAACGTCATTTTCAGCGCACTGGAGACGATGGTGCCGCCCGATTCCCTGGAGTAGAAAAAAGTCTGCTCGTCCACCTCTTCCGCTGCGGTGTGGTGCCGGATGAAGACCACGTCCGTTTTTTCGTAACTTCGGCTGAGAAAGAGATAGAGCAGGATAAAGAATCGTTTGGCGATATCTTTTGTCTCCTGGCTCATCGAACTGGAGACATCCATGATGCAGAACATGACGGCCTGGGTGATAGGCTTGGGCTGCAGGATGTACTGATTGAACTTCAGATCGTAGGTGTCGATGAAGGGGACGCGGTCGATTTTCGCGGAGACAATTCCCATCTTGTTCCGGAGCGCCTTGATTCGCTCCTCGTCCGCCGGCGCTTTTCCAAGCTCCAGCTCCAGCTCTTCCCGCAATGCGGCAAGCAGTCTTTTGTAAGGCGACGCGATGGCGACCTTGCGGCCCTTGGCGCGCCGCATCGTGCGTATCAGATTGAGATTGGCCGGGACGCCGGTATTCGAAAACCCCGCCCTGACCAGGCTTTTGCTGGCCTGCTTTACGATGCTGCTCTTTTTGACAAGATTGGGCAGCGCCAGCTCTTCGAACAGCAGGTCCAGATATTCGTCCTTGGATATCTCAAATGCAAAATCGTCCTCGGACTCCCCGCTGTTGGAGCCTTCGCTGCCGCCGCCCTGCCCGGATTGCTGCTTGGGACGTTCGATCTGGTCGCCCTTGACGAACTCCTTGTTGCCGGCGAATACCCGCTCGTTCACACCGCCTTTTCCATGGTGAACCGTCGGCTCTGTGACATCGCGCGTCGGGATATTCACCTTTTCGCCGGTGCCGATATCGGTGATGGAGCGTTTTGTCACCGCTTCGGAAACCGCTTTCTTGATCTGGCGCTTGTAGCGCTTGATCAGGCGCTGGCGATTGACCGCGCTCTTGTTTCGTCCATCCAGCCTTCGATCTATGATCATGGCCATCTGCGTACTCCAGTTGGAAACCGTTAACCGCTGCCGTGCAGCAGCTCCCTGATCGGATTCAATTGGATTTCCTGACCCGCAGATACCACTCAGACAGCAATCTAACCTGCTTCCGGGTGTAGCCTTTCTCCATCATCCGGCTGATGAAATTCTCGTGCTTGGTCTGATCGTCGGCCGATGATTTTGCGTTGAAGCTGATCACCGGCAACAACTCCTCGGTGTTTGAGAACATCTTTTTCTCGATTACGGTGCGAAGCTTTTCATAACTCGTCCAGCGCGGATTGCGCCCCTGATTATTGGCTCTGGCACGCAGTACGAAATTGACGATTTCGTTTCGGAAGTCCTTTGGATTGGAGATACCGGCCGGTTTTTCGATTTTCTCCAGCTCCTCGTTCAGCGCCGAACGGTCCAGGAACTCTCCGGTTTCCGGATCCCGATACTCCTGATCCTGCAGCCAGTAGTCGACGTAGGTGACGTAGCGGTCGAAGATGTTCTGTCCGTACTCGGAATAGCTCTCCAGGTAGGAGGTCTGAATCTCCTTGCCGATGAATTCGATGTACTCCGGCACCAGATGCCCCTTGATATAGCCCAGATAACGCTCCTGGATTTCAGGCGGGAACTGCTCCTGCAGCACCTGCTGCTCCAGTACGTACAGTAGATGTACCGGATTGGCCGCCACTTCGGTGGAATCGAAGTTGAAAACCCTGGATAGAATCTTGTAAGCGAAACGGGTGCTGAGACCGGTCATGCCCTCGTTGACACCGGCGTAATCCTTGTACTCCATCAGGCTCTTTGCCTTGGGGTCGGTATCTTTCAGATTTTCGCCGTCGTAGACCCGCATCTTGCTCCAGATGTTGGAATTTTCCGGCTCCTTCAGGCGCGTCAGTACCGAGAACTGCGCCATCATCTTCAACGTATCCGGCGCACACGGCGCTTCCGAGAGGCTGGAGTTGCGCAGCAGCTTCTCGTAGATCTGACGCTCCTCGGTAATGCGCAGGCAGTAGGGCACTTTGACGATCAACACCCGGTCGAGGAACGCTTCGTTGTTCCTGTTGGATTTGAAACTCTGCCATTCCGATTCGTTCGAGTGGGCCAGCACGATACCGTCGAAGGGGATGGCCGAAATGCCTTCGGTGCCTTTATAGTTCCCTTCCTGGGTTGCGGTCAAAAGCGGATGCAGCACCTTTATCGGTGCCTTGAACATCTCGACGAATTCCAGCAGTCCCTGGTTGGCCAGGCAGAGTCCGCCGGAGAAGCTGTAACAATCGGGATCGTCCTGAGCGAACTCCTCCAGTTTGCGGATGTCGACCTTGCCGGTCAGACTCGAGATGTCCTGGTTGTTCTCGTCCCCCGGTTCGGTTTTGGCAATGGCCAGTTGGCTCAGGCGGCTTGGCCACAGTTTTACCACACGAAACTTGCTGATGTCGCCGCCGTACTCTTTCAGCCGTTTGACCGCCCAGGGGCTGGGGATGGTCCGCAGATAACGCACCGGGATACCGTAGCGTTCATGCAACTCCTCGGCGTCCTGATCCGGATCGAATAGGCCCAGCGGGCTCTCGTTCACAGGAGAGTCCTTCAGTGCGTAGAAGGGGACCTTCTCCATCAGAAGTTTGAGTTGTTCGGCAAGGGACGACTTGCCGCCCCCCACCGGGCCTAACAGGTAGAGGATCTGCTTCTTCTCCTCGAGTCCTTGGGCCGCATGACGCAGAAATGAGACGACCGATTCGATCGCATCCTCCATGCCGTAAAAGCCGTCAAAGGTCGGATAGGTCTTTATGACTTTGTTGGAAAAGATACGGCTGAGGCGCGGATGGTTGCTGGTGTCGACCATTTCCGGCGCACCGATCGCCATCAGCAGGCGTTCGGCTGCGGTTGCGTACATCGATTTATCTTCACGACAACCGATCAGATACTCTTCAAGTGTCATTTCCGCCTGCTGCGTGGTTTCGAAGCGGGCCTGATAGTTTTCAAAAATGCTCATGGAGTCGTCCCTCCCGGCAGACTGTTCGGCTGTTCAACCGCAATGATCCGCCATGCTGCGTGTGTGTTCTGTGTCTCCTGCCAGTATTCAATGAGTCGTTCAGCTACAGCATGAACCGGATGTGGTGGGTGCAGCCCCGCGATACAACTCATGGTAATAGTGACTGCTCAACCGTTAGCTTAGAGCAGATTTCGTAAGTCTGCTGGAATCTGCATTGCATTCTGACGGCTAACTGCTTCGACCACGTTCCACTCATCAGGTTCATTTCAAGAAGACCCGAATATGTTATCGGATACCGCGGGAAAATATTAAATACAATAATCACACTATTTTCGCTCGGGTTATCGCGCGTTGATCCGGCGTACCCCGCGAACGTGCGCGCATGAGTGGAACCATTTTTGTATAATCCTCTCGCATGAATTTGGATTTCTGAACGATGACTGAACCGGTGCGGCAGTCACGCTGCAGTTGTTGCTTCGACTGAGGCCGCAGGGAGTCGTCACCCGGAGACCGGTTGCAACCGGGCCGCACGCGGCGTCCGGGCGGAACCCGCACTGCAGCGGTGGTTGCAACCCGCGGTGCGTCCGGGTTTAGTAACTATCGGGGGATAATCGATGCGCGCGCATTTCCTACAGCATGTCCCGTTCGAAGGACCGGGCAGTATCGAGCCCTGGCTGGATGCGGAAGGCTACCGGATAACCGCTACAAAACTGTTTCAATCGGATCAGTTGCCTGATTTGGAACAGATTGATCTGCTCGTGGCCCTGGGTGGTCCCATGAGCGTCAACGACGAGGAACGCTTTGGCTGGCTGGTGCCGGAGAAGAGGTATCTTCGCGCCGCGGTGCTGTCGGGCAGGCCGGTGCTGGGCATTTGCCTGGGGGCGCAGCTTATCGCCAGTGCAATGGGTTCCAGCGTATACCCGAACAGTGAAAAAGAGATCGGCTGGTTTCCGCTTCAGGGCATCCCATCCGCCGATCGATCGTTCTTCAGCTTTCCCCCATCCTTCGCGGCATTTCACTGGCACGGTGAAACTTTCGATCTGCCGCCGGGGGCGGTTCGTCTGGCGCGCAGCCAGGGTTGTGAAAACCAGGCGTTTCAAATCGGCACTTCGGTCGTCGCGCTGCAGTTCCATCTGGAAACCACACCGGCTTCGGCGCTGCAGATCGTATCCAATTGTCGGGATGAACTTATGCCCGCCCGCTATGTACAGCGCGAGGATGAGATTCTCTCGGCGGAAACCGGTGCGTATGCGCAGATCAACCGGTTGATGAGCGAGGTACTTTCATTTTTGACCGGGGCCTGCTAGCACCCGTGTTGTCAGGCGCTAATTGAGAAACTCACCGATCCTGCGGTAGGCCTCGGCGCATTGATCCGGCACCAGCTCCTCCAGGTTCAGAAACGCGTGGATCATGCCGTCGAACTGCAGATATTCCGCGCGGAGACCGGCGTCGCACAAACGGTCGACGTAGGCTTTTCCCTCATCCCTCAGCGGGCAGTACTCGGCGGTGATGACCAGCGTCTCGGGCAGTCGTTCCGAGCAGGGCATGAACAGCGGGGAGGCCTCCTTCCTGTTCTCGATGCCCTGAAAATAGTTGTCGAAATACCAGAAAATACGGTCGCGGTCCAGCAGGTAGCCTTTGGCGTATGCCTGCGCGGACGGCTGGCTCAGCGTGTAGTCCAGGCTCGGGTAGATGAGGACCTGGCGGTGAATCCTGATTCCCGGATCGTATTGGAAGCGGTGACTGCTGGTCGCGCAAAGCGCTCCCCCGGCGCTGTCTCCGGCCAGGGAGATGCGCGGTTCGAAACGCAGATCGAGATTTTTCAGTACCGGCTGAATACCTTTTATCACGCTGCCCAGATCGGTCACGCCCGCCGGATAAGGGCACTCCGGCGCCAGTCTGTAGTCCACCGACACGACGATGTGAGACGCAGCACTGGCAATTCTGCGCGCGATCGGGTCGTACAGGCTGAGGCTGCCTGCCATATGCCCGCCACCGTGGGCAAACACCAGGACCGGCAGCGACGCATCCGGCTCAGGATGATAGATGCGTACCGGCACCCGGAAATGGTTGCCGGGTACCAGATCGTCCCTGATCAGCGGAATTTCCGGAATCGATGTGACGTACCGCCTGGTCAACGACTCCAGCGCCTCTCTTGCATTGCTGGGCGTGATTTTGAAACCGCTCTCCAGCAACTGCTGTTTGAGCGTGTTGAATCCTTCAAGCCATTTCAGCAGCGGTGTCGGGATGGCGTTGGGCATCTCGTGCTCCAGTGTCAGTTGTCTTACAACTCCAGAATTTCCCCGGGTCCCGGAACGGTTGCCCGCAATCCGAGCCGGGACTCGAGTGTAGCGCGAAAATCCTGTTTCACCTCCGCCTCCCCGTGTACCACATGTACCTGGGGATTGGATTTGAAGTTCCCGATCCAGCGCAGCAGGTCGTTCATGTCGGCGTGCGCGGAGAGACCGCCGACAGTATGTACCTCTGCTTTTACCTGATATTCGTCGCCATGGATTTTGACCGTGGGATCCCCGTCGACGAGTCTCCGGCCCAGCGTGCCGTTGGCCTGATAACCGACGATCATCACGTGTGCGCCGCTGCGCGAAACATTGTGCTTGAGGTGATGCAGAATACGGCCGCCGGTCAACATGCCGCTGGCGGAGATGATGATGGCGCCGCTCTTGATCCGATTGATGGCCATGGACTCATTCGGTGACTGGGTAAGATGCAGATTTTTCAGAATGGGCATCTCGTCGACCTGTTTCCGCAGCCGGGTCGCCTCTTCGTCATACAGGTGTGGATACTCCCAATAGACCTTGGTCGCCCGGATCGCCATCGGGCTGTCGAGAAAAACCTGCCAGCGGTCCAGGTTCCAGTCATCGTAGAATTTTCCCAGGTAGTAGAGGATCTCCTGGCTGCGGCCAATGGCGAAGGCGGGTATCAGCAGATTGCCCTTCTGATGCGCTGCATCGCTGATGATCTGACCTATCTCTTCGATCGTACCCTGGCGTTCCCGGTGGCAGCGGTTGCCGTAGGTGCTTTCAATGATCACATGATCGGCACTTTCGATCACCGCGGGATCATTCAGAATCGGAGTGTCGTATTGACCCAGATCGCCGCTGAAAACAACCTTGCGTTCCACGCCCCCCTCATTCAGCCAAATCTCCACGCTGCACGAACCGAGGATGTGCCCTGCGTCCTGGTAGCGGAGATGAATGCCCGGCAGAATCTCGCGTTTCTCCCGGTAACGCAGGCGGACCATGTTCTGCAACGCGGCCGCGGCATCATCGACCGTATAGAGCGGCTCGACCGGCGGCTTGTTGCTGCGTTTGCGCCTTTTATTTTCATACTGGGCGTCCTTCTCCTGCAGAAAGGCTGCATCCTGCAGCAGGATTTCACACAGATCGCCGGTCGCGTACTGGGTATAGACCGGCCCGCTGTAACCCTGTTTGACCAGCAGCGGAATTCGGCCTGAGTGGTCGATGTGTCCGTGACTCAGTACCAGCGCGTCTATCTCGTCCGGTGAGAAGGGAAACGGATTGCGGTTTTTCTCCATCTCCTCGCGGCGGCCCTGAATCAGGCCGCAGTCGAGCAGCAGGGTGTGCCCGTTGGCACGCAGGATATGACAGGAACCGGTCACTCCGCTGGTGGCACCGTAGAATTCAATATGCATGGAAAAGTTCTTCTTCTGTCCGCTATTGGCCCGGTATCAGACGGCCAGTCCGAATTTTGATTCTAACATGGTGAAACGGATTATGGGATTTCATGAGAAATTAAACTAATTTATTAAAATTAGACGATAACTTACTGAACTATAGTTTGAAATATTGGATTATCCGGTAGCCGGAAGCGGGAAAGGCGGCACAAGGGATGGCGGGCGCGGCGACAAACCCCTTCGTTCCCGTTTTTTTCCGGCTTGACCGGTCCGGCCCATCCGATTAGAGTTCAGCCACCTCAGGTATCTGCTGTCGGCAGATAAATGGGAAGTCGGTGCGACTTGCAGTTCGAGTCAATGCCGACGCTGCCCCCGCAACGGTAGGCAGGGTTGTGTACAGCAATAGGCCACTGTGTAAGCACATGGGAAGGCGCTGATACACCGGAGCAATCCACCCTGCGAGCCCGGAGACCGGCCTGTGGTGACAAACCTGTGGGTGTTGCGGAGGGCAGCAAGGGTGGGCATTCTGTCCAGCTCTGGCAGATTCGGGTTTCACACCCTGTTCGCGTTTTCCTCTCCCGGCTTCCCCGATTCCGAAACAATTACTGGCGCGGGTGAGCGCCACTGGGGAAAATAATGAAAAGATCCACTCTTCTACTGTCCACGCTGGGCCTATTTACCGGTCAGACCGCTGCCGGGGAAGCGACCGTTCTGGATACCGTGGTTGTCAGTGCCACCAGATCGGAGCAGACAAGCGTACCCACACCCGCCAGTATCTCAGTGATAAACGCGCAGGATATCGAGCGCAGCGGGGCCCGCAACATAGCCGAGCTGCTGCGTGGACGGGCGGGAATTCAGGTGCGGGACCGCTTCGGCGACGGCAGCAGCGGCGCGGTATTCGACCTGCGCGGCTTCGGCGAGACAGCCGGTTCCAACACGCTGATCATGATCGACGGCAGACGCCTGAACAACAGTACCGATATCGCGGCGCCGGATCTGGCCACCGTTGCACTGAAGAATATCGAGCGCATCGAGATTGTGCAGGGCAGTGCCGGTACGCTGTTTGGAAACCAGGCGGTCGGCGGCGTCATCAATATCATCACCCGCACACCGCAGGAGTTCCATGCGGATCTCGATGTGACCGCGGGCAGCTATAACAGCCGCACCATCACGGCATCGGTCAGCGACCGCCTGGAGAGTGGCCTGGCGTATCGTCTGGCGGCAGAGACCCGCGACAGCGACAACTACCGGGATAACAATACGCTGGAGTACGACAATCTGGTGGGACGCATCGATTACAATTATGCCGGTGGCAGCGTGTTTGCGGAGATCCACAAAACCCACGAAGCGCTGGAGACGCCGGGCGGGCTGTTTGCCGATGAACTGGAGCGGGACCGCCGGCAGTCCATCGCGGTTTATGCCGACGATTTTCAGGACACCCATACCGTTCTGGGCAGGGTCGGTCTGAACCATGACCTGAATGACCGCTGGTCGCTGAATATGGAGCTGGCTTATCGGGATGTGGAGCGGGATTTTGCCAACAGTTTTCGCAGCGGCGTCCAGCCGCCCGCGAACCAGACCCGGGATGTCTACACGTTCACGCCGCGTCTGGTGGGCGTGGTACCGATGAACGGTGGCGAAGCCCAGTTCACCATCGGTGCAGACCTGGAATGGACCGACTACTTCCTGCGCAGCGCTTTGGGCACCCAGGAGGTGGATCAGCGCATCTACTCGTACTATCTGCAGGGGGTTGTACCCCTCAACGCGGCGTGGTCGGTTACCGCAGGCGCCCGCAGCGCCCGGGTCGCGAATCATATAACCGCAGTCAACGCCTTCCCACCCAGCCCGTATGCCGGCGGCGAAAATCTGGATGACGAGATCACGGTCGGGACCCTGGGATTGGTGTTTCGCCCCAATCGCGCCTGGCGTCTGTTTGTCCGCGCCGACGAGAATTTCCGCTTTGCCAAAGTCGATGAACACACCGATGCGGGCAGCGGTCCGACCGGGTTGAAAAACCAGACCGGGATCTCCTACGAGTTGGGCGGCGAGTGGAGCGGGGCGTATGGCGGTTTCAAGGCCACCGCCTATGAGCTGAAACTGGAGGATGAGATCAGCTACGATACCTCACTGTTCAAAAATGTAAACCTGGATTCCACCACGCGCAGGGGCGTGATGCTGGAAGCCACCGCGCAGTTGCACCGCGATGTCGACATCGGCGTCAACTACCACTTTGTTGACGCCAAGACTGATACCGGCTCGTTTGCCGGGAACCGGGTGCCGCTGGTGGCAAGGCATAGTGCGACGCTGCTGCTCGACTACCGTCCGGTTCACGATCTGAATCTGCATTCCGAGATCCGATATGTGGGCGATCAGGTGTTGGGCGGTGACTTCGCCAACGATTTTCCCGAGCTGGACGGGTTTACCCTGGTGAACCTCAGCGCAGAGTACCGGATCGACGGTTGGCGCCTCGGGGCCAAGGTGAACAATCTGTTCGACCGGGAGTACAGCGAAACCGGGTCGACCGGGTATACCGCGGGCTTCGTATTGGCCGATGCCTATTTTCCCGCGCCCGGGCGCAACTTCTGGGTTACCGCAGGTTACGACTTTTAACTCTGGACAGGCCCGGAAATTCCGCCGGATGAATTTAACAGTGTCCGGGTCGTGCATGCCACGAAACGTTACCTGAGCAAATTAACGTTTCATGACAGGGTCGACGTGATGTTGCAGTCCCGGTTTGAACCCTGCGGGCAAGGCGGGCATTATGTTCACCAACAGGCGCCCGCCTGAATTTTTTCCGGAGCAAGCAGATGACGGACATGCCAATCAGCCGATTTCCAATTCCCGCCCTGGAGCAACTGCCTGACGATGTCAGGGAGAGAATTCTGCAGGTGCAGCAGAAAACCGGATTCGTTCCCAACGTATTCCTTGCGCTCAGCTGGCGTCCCGATGAATTCCGCGCATTCTTCGCTTACCACGATGCGCTGATGGAGAAGGAGGGGGGATTGTCCAAGGGCGAACGCGAGATGATCGTGGTGGCGACTTCCAGTCTCAACCAGTGCAGCTACTGCGTGGTGGCGCACGGCGCGATTCTGCGCATTCGTGAAAAGAGTCCGTTGCTTGCGGATCAGGTTGCCAGTAACTACCGCAAGGCCGATATCACGCCGCGTCAGAAAGTCATGCTCGATTTTGCGGTTAAGGTCTCCCAGCAGGCCTACAGCCTGTGCGAAAACGATATGCAGACGCTGCATCAGCAGGGATTCTCGGACGACGATATCTGGGATATCGCTGCGATCTCAGCCTTTTTCGGGCTCTCCAACCGCATGGCCAATCTGTCCAACATGCGCCCGAACGACGAATTCTATCTGATGGGACGCTTACCAAGATAGAGATCAAGGGGTCAGAACAGTTGAAAACCCTGATTGCGTTGATTTTCGCAGGGTTGTCGGTTACGTTGATTTCCGCTTACGGAGGGGAGGGGAGCAATCGAAATATGCAGAGCAGATTCAGCGTCTGTCCTGATACGCCCAATTGCGTCTCTTCCAGAAGCCGGCCGGGCAGAAACCATATCGACCCTATCGATTACACCGGTACCCTGGAGAGTGCAAGGCTGCGGCTGCTGGAGGTCATCACGGATTTTTCCCGTGCCCGGGTGGTGCGGGAGGAGAGCGCCTATCTGCATGTGATATTCACTTCGCTGCTGTTCCGGTTTGACGACGATGCGGAGTTCGAGTTCGACGACGATGCAAAGCTGATTCATCTGAAATCCGCGTCACGCACCGGCTATTTCGATTTCGGGGTGAATCGGCGCCGTTTGGAAACCATTCGGGAGAAGTTCAACCAACTGTCGGGGCCAATGACGTGAAGTGCAACGTTTGGATTCGGAATGCCGCGCTGTTTGCATACGTTGCTGATCCTTTTACTATCTCATTCAACTGTTCGCAAAGAACGACGCTTGTCAGGAATTCGAGATTTTGAAAACAGACAACCAAGCCGATTTTGTCCACGACAGCCCCGAGGCGGTGGGCGTACTGCTCACCAACCTGGGCACCCCCGATTCCTGCGCAACCTCTGATGTGAGACGTTATCTCAAGGAGTTTCTGTGGGATCCCCGTGTGGTGGAGATGCCGCGAGTGCTGTGGTGGCCGCTGCTCAACCTGGTGATTCTCAACACCCGACCGCGCCGTTCCGCGGCGGCATACGAGAAAGTGTGGAGCGATGCCGGTTCGCCGTTACTGGTCATATCACGCCAACAGGCCGATGCGCTGCAGTCGATGCTGGACGCGGAGCTGCAGCAACCGGTAACAGTGGCTCTGGCCATGCGCTACGGCAACCCCTCCATCGCCGCCGGCCTGGAGGCACTGCGCCGGGCAGGGGCGCGCAGGATTCTCGTACTGCCGCTCTACCCGCAATATTCAGCTACCACGACCGCGTCGACTTTCGATGCGGTCTGCAAAGAACTGAGGGGATGGCGCTGGCTGCCGGAGCTGCGCTTCGTCAACCACTACCACGACGATCCCGGATATATCTCCGCACTGGCGCAGAGCGTTAAAACGTTCTGGCAGACAAACGGCGAACCGGACAAGCTGTTGATGTCGTTCCATGGTATTCCGCGGGACTATTTTCTCGCCGGCGACCCCTATTTCTGCGAATGCCAGAAAACAGGCCGACTGCTCGCCGAAGCGCTCGGACTCTCCGCTGACCGCTGGCAGATCAGCTTCCAGTCCCGTCTCGGGCCCAGGCAGTGGCTGCAGCCCTACACCGACAAGAGTTTGAAGATGCTGGCAAAATCCGGTATCAAAACGATTCACGTCATCTGTCCGGGCTTCAGCGCCGACTGTCTGGAGACGCTGGAGGAGATTGCGGTTGAAAACCGGGATCTGTTTCTTGCAGCTGGCGGCGAGCGTTACGCCTATATTCCCTGCCTGAACAGCGACCCCTCGCATATGGAAATGCTGAAAAATCTTGTGTCACGCCATATTTCGGGTTGGGTGCCGGCACTGTCGGAAGCGGAGCGGGCGCAGGTGCTTCGGCAGCGTCGGGAACTGGCTGTGGCAATGGGGGCCGCAAACTGATTGGGTAAAGCCTGCATATATCCGGAATCTGTTTTTATTGAGGAATATCACCATGAGCCAGCACTACCAGGGCAGTTGTCACTGTGGCGCGGTAAAGTTCTCCTACACCGGCGAGGAGATAACCAGGGGGTTGCGCTGCAACTGCTCCATCTGTTCCCGCAAGGGCGCAATGATGAGCAGCGAAATCATCTCACCCGAGGCATTGAAGATTGATGCGGAAGAGGGCGCGCTGGGGCTTTACCAGTTCGGCGAAAAAACCGCCAGGCATTTCTTCTGCAAAAATTGCGGCATCTACACGTTTCATCAAACGGTCAGAAAACCGGGACACTACCGGGTAAATCTGGGATGCCTCGACGGGGTGGATGTGTTTTCTCTTGACGCAGACGTGTTTGATGGCAAGCATCTGTTGTGAGCGGATGTTTTTTGTGCCGCGCAGCGGCACATCAACAATATTACCGGCGGGCAACCCTCCGCATCAGATATTTCTCCGCCTCGACCACGAAAAAGACGCTGCAGGCGACGATCAGCATAATGCTCCAGGTCGCGGCGTCCAGACTGGTTGTGCTGAACAGCCGCTGCATCCAGGGCAGATAGGTGAACAGGAACTGGAAGCCGATTACCAGAGCGATTGCCAGCAGGACTTGCGCACTGCCCAAAAGCCCTTTGTGGGAAAAGGCCGACTGGCGGATGTAACGGGTGTTGAGCAGGTAGAACGCCTCAAACAGCACCAGTGTGTTGACGGCAACGGTACGCGCGGTTTCGATGGTGCTGCCGCTGCTTTCCATCCACAGGAACAGGCCGAAGATGCCGCTCACCATCAACAGCGAGACGTAGAGTGTGCGCCAGATCAGGAAGCGCGAAAGTATCGCTTCGTTGGGATCCCGCGGCGGGCGCTGCATGATATCCCGCTCGGGTGGCTCGAATGCCAGTGAAAGCGCCAGGGTCACCGCTGTGATCATATTAACCCAGAGTATCTGTACCGGCGTGATCGGCAGTTGTTGTCCCAGTACGATAGCGGCCACCAGCGTGAACGCCTCGGCGCCGTTGGTGGGGAGTATGAACAGTATGGATTTCTTGATGTTGTCGTAGACGGTTCGGCCCTCCTCGACAGCGCTGATGATGGAGGCGAAGTTGTCGTCCGCAAGCACCATCTCCGCCGCCTCCTTGGCCACTTCGGTCCCCTTGATGCCCATCGCGACCCCGACGTCGGCCCGTTTCAGCGCGGGAGCATCGTTGACACCGTCTCCGGTCATGGCCAGCACCACGCCCCGTGACTGCAGCGCCTCCAGCAGGCGCAGCTTGTGCTCCGGGCTGGCCCGGGCAAAAACGTCCACCTGCAACACTTTTTCCCGCAGTTCATCTGCACTCATGTTTTCCAGTTCGCGTCCGGTCAACACCGGCCCGCCGACACCTATTCCCATCTGGGCGGCAATCGCCTGGGCGGTAACCGCGTGATCTCCGGTGATCATCTTTACCCGGATTCCGGCGCACTGGCACTGCCGCACCGCCTCCAGCGCCTCGCTGCGTGGAGGATCGATGATGCCGACCAGTCCCAGCAGTGTCAGACCGCCGTCGACGTGATCGAAGAGCAGATCCCGCTGCCCGGTTTCGGCGGTTTTAAATGCAAGCGCCAGAATGCGCTGGCCGCGCCGTGCCATCTCGTCGATGCGATTCTCCCAATAGACGATGTCCAGTGGATGGTCTTCCCCCAGCGTGCGCTGCTGATTGCACATCTCCAGTATGCGTTCAGGCGCGCCTTTCAGGTAGATGAAGCCGTGACCCGCATGGTCGTGATGCAGCGTGGCCATGAAGCGATGTTCGGACTCGAAGGGGATCGTGTCCATGCGCGGCAGCGCTTCTGCCTGAAACAGCTGGTCGAGCCCGCATTTCATCGCCAGGGTCAGCATCGCCCCCTCAGTCGGGTCGCCGCTCAGATTCCATTCGTCGCCGGAAAGGGTAAGCGCCGCATCGTTGCAGAGCAGGCCGGCCCGGGCCAGTTCGGTCAGTTCGGGAACCTCTTCCGGATCCACGTCGATGCCGTTCAGCTGCACGCTGCCGTGGGGGTTGTAGCCGACCCCGGTCACGTCCAGCAGAGAGCGGCTGGTGGCGATGGTCTGGACGGTCATCTCGTTGCGGGTGAGCGTGCCGGTCTTGTCCGAGCAGACCACGGACACCGTACCCAGCGTCTCTACCGCGGGCAGCAGCCGGATGATGCCGTTGCGTGCCGCCATGCGTTGCACGCCGATGGCCAGCGTGATGGTGATGATGGCCGGCAGCCCCTCGGGAATGGCGGCGACCGCCAGTCCGACCGCGGCCAGAAACATCTCCTCCGCGGTGTTGCTCCAGATCAGAACGCCATAAGCTGAAGTGAGCAGCGCGAGCACCAGAATCACGGCGGTGAGGCGCCTGCCGAAAATCGCGATCTGGCGCAGCAGCGGTGTGGTGAGCTGGCTGACCTCTCCCAGCAGCGCACTGATGTGGCCGATTTCGGTGTCAATGCCGGTTGCCACGACAATCCCGGCGCCGTTGCCGTAGGTGACCAGCGTGCCGGCGAAGGCCATACAGCTGCGGTCGCCCAGAACGGCGCTCTCCGCCACCGGTTCAGTGGATTTCTCCACCGCTACCGACTCTCCGGTCAGGGCTGCCTCTTCGATCTGCAGATGCTTGCAGCGGAACAGGCGAAGATCGGCGGGAACCTTGTCTCCCGACTGCAGCAGCACCACATCCCCGGGGACCAGCTGTTCCGCGGGAATCACGCTTTGACGGCGGTTTCGCAAAACCGTCGCCTGGGGCGAGAGCAGGTTGCGGATCGCATCCAGCGCTTTCTCCGCCTTGCCCTCCTGTACATACCCCACCAGCGCGTTTATCAACACCACCGCCAGTATCACGCCGGTGTCGACCCAGTGCGCCAGCAGCCCGGTAACCACGGCCGCCGACAGCAGCACATAGATCAGGACATTGTTGAACTGTGAGAGAAACCTGAGCACGGGCGTGCGTCGCTTGGGCGGGGGCAGCCGGTTCGGGCCGCAGCGCTCCAGGCGGCGTACGGCTTCCTCCTGCTGCAGCCCCATCCGGTCGCCCGAAAGCATCTGCAGCGCTTCGTCCGTATCCAGGATATGCCATACTCTGCCCGGACTTCGCGGGCGTTTGGTTTTCATCGCGTTCGACCCTACTCTGTCAGCGTGGAGCAGTCGTCGTATCTTCGGGTTCCGGATCCTGCAAACAGGGATAAACGGTATGTAATCCAGCATATAGACTGATTTCTGGCCGGACAAGATTTTGCGTTCGATTCAATGACGATGGGCAGGAAGAGAGCGAAAAACCGGTCTGGCCTTGCCGTTCAGAGCGAGCCGGGATATTGAAAATTTCCGTTACGCGTGAAATTTAACCCGCCGCGATCCGGCCGGATGCGGTTACCGGATGGAGAGCGGCCCGGGCTCAGGAGCAGCAGAAATATTTTGCAGTTTCTCAAACATCAGGCGATCTGGTGTGCGCCGGCCTCGAGCTCCCTGACCTGTTGTTTCATCAGTTCGACGATGGCATAGACACCGAAGTGGCGGCTGGGAGAGAGGTTCTCGTCCAGGCCCAATCGGCGGAAGAGCTCATCCACATCCAGCGATTCGACCGCCGCGCCGGTTCTGCCCGAAACCAGTTCGATCAACAGCGCCAGCACCCCTTTGATGATACTGGTATCGCAGTCGCCGTGGAAACGGATCAGCGCAGGATCCGCCGGATCACGATAGGCTTTGATCCACACCCGGCTCATGCATCCCTTGACCCTGTTACGCTCCGTCCGGTGGCTTTCGGGCAGCTGCGGCAGTTGCTCGCCCAACTCGACCAGGTAGGCATAGCGCTGCTCCCAGTCACCCAGCAGATCGAAGGTTTCCACCATATCGTCAAGTCGATTCATGGTTTCGTCCCGCAATCTGTCCCGAACGCCGCGCGAAGCGATGGACGGGAGAGTTTATTTGCCGACGCGGTTGCGGTCGCAAAAAAAGAGCCGGGGGCCAAGGACCGGGAGTCCGGGTTAAGTCGGTGGCTGCGCTGTTTGTTTCCGGGGAAAGTCTCTTTGTACCTCAGCCCGCTGTTCTTCGCCCCTGGCGGTTGTTTCATATAACACGGCGCTATTGCGCGTGGCAGTTTATCAGATTCATATGCTTGAAGACCGATCGTACTCACAACAGCCCCAGTGTCAGCCGTGCATCCTCGCTGATGTGCTCCTGGCTCCAGGGGGGATCCCACACCAGATCCACCGCTACCTCGCTGACGCCGCGGACACCGCCCACCACGGCGCCGACCTGTCCCGGCAGTGAGCCCGCCACCGGGCAGGCCGGTGCGGTCAGGGTCATCTTGATCGAGACCCGCCGGTTGGCATCGATCGCGATGCCGTAGATCAATCCCAGATCGTATACATTTACCGGGATCTCCGGATCGTAGACGGTTTTTATCGCGTCGACGATCTCCTGCCGCAGCTGCTCAGGATCGGTCTCCGCCGTTCCAGCCGGCCCGGCAGCAGGTTGCGTCCTCCTGTGCGAGAGTGAGCCGATTTTCTCTTTCAGCAGCTCAAACATGGTGCTCACTTAGGTTGTCGCCGTCGGGTTCCCCCCCCAGTTTCTGCAGCAGTCTGCGCTCAACATACCCCCTGAGGGGCTCCGGTTTGATCTCATTGCTGATGTCGGCGGCGAATCCCAGACTGAGCATACTCAATGCTTTCGTCCTGGCGATGCCGCGGGAGCGCAGATAGAAGATTTGTGCCGGGTCGATCTCTCCCACCGTGGTGCCGTGGCTGCACTTGACGTTGTCGGCGTATATCTCCAGTTGCGGCTTGGTATCCACCTCGGCGCCGCGGGTCAGCATCAGGTTATCGTTGCGCAGTTGCGCGTCGCTCTGCTGAGCGTCCTTGTCGACGATGATATGGCCATCGAACACGGCGCGGCCCTTGCCATGGAGAATGCCCTTGAAGCGCTCACGGCTGGTGCAGCCGGGTGTCATGTGCCGGACGCGCAGGTGGAAGTCGTTCAACTGCCCATCCCCGACCGTGTAGAGACCGTTGAGTTCGCACTTTGCTCCCGGTTGTTTCAGCAGTGTTTCGCAGTCGGTTCTGGCCCAGGCGCCTCCGAACGAGAGATGGGTACAGCGGTAGCGGCTCAACTCCAGCTGAGACAGAGAGATACTGCTCAGATGGAAGGTTCGATCGCTCTCATCCTGCAGCCGATAGTGGTCCAGCGATGCGCCTCCGGAGAGCTGTATCCCGGTAACGTGATTGTTGAATCCGGTGGTCTTTTCGCTGCCGACGAAGCGCTCCACCAGTGTCGCTTCGGCACCGGCCTCGAGTATCACCAGATTGCGCGGCTGCACAAGCAGGGAGCGCTCCTGATCGAGGCTGAGGTAGACGATTTCGAGCGGTTTCCGCAATACGACATGCCTGCCGATGTGAATCAATGCGCCGTCGTTGATCAGCGCACTGTTGAGCGCGGTAAATAGATTGTCGCTGCGTCCCTGCTGTTGCTCGAACCAGGTCGCGAGCCGACCGGGATCGGTGCTGAGCGCGGTGCGCAGACTGCCCACGGTCACACCTTCCGGAAGGTCATCGACGGCGGAGAGCCGGGGCAGATAGCGGCCATTCACGAATACCAGCCGGAATGCATCCATCCCGGGCAGGATCCAGGGCCTGATATCCAGGTTCCGGAATGCACCGATATCGGTACCGGCGGTGATGAACCGCTGCTGCAGCAGCGGTTCGACGCTGGTATAGCGCCAGGCTTCCTGTTTCCGGTTCAGTACCGTCAGCCGCGCTATCGCCGCACGGGCGTCGCTACGCAGCGCGTCAAGCCACGCCACACCGCGCCCGGGCATGATGCCCGCCGATTGGGAGAGATGGTGCAGGAACCAGTCGCTCTGCTGGGCTTCGCTGATCATGCGGCGTCCTCTTCGATCCAGCCGTAGCCGCGCTGCTCCAGTTCCAGCGCCAGCTGCCGGTCGCCGGAACGGACGATTTTGCCGCCGGCCAGCACGTGTACGCGGTCGGGTGCGATATAGTCGAGCAGCCGTTGGTAGTGGGTGATGACGATTATCGAACGGTCCGCCGCGCGCAGCGCGTTGACGCCCCCCGCGATTACCCGCAGCGCGTCGATGTCCAGACCGGAATCGGTCTCGTCCAGGATGGCCAGCTTCGGCTCCAGCATTGCCATCTGCAGTATCTCATTGCGTTTTTTCTCGCCGCCGGAAAAACCTTCGTTGACGCTGCGCTTCAACAACGCCGGATCCAGTCCTATCAGCTGCGCCTGTTCCCGCACCCGGCGCAGAAATGCCGGTGCGTCCAGTTCGGGCTCGCCGCGCGCGCGCCGTACCGAATTGAGCGATTCGCGCATAAACGTCATGTTGTTCACCCCGGGCAGTTCAACCGGGTACTGCATGCCCAGAAAAATCCCGGCATGCGCGCGCGCTTCGGTCTCCAGCGCGAGCAGATCGCGGCCTTCGTAGCGCACTTCACCGTCGGTGACCCGGTAGCCATCGCGCCCCGCCAGCACATGGGCCAGTGTGCTTTTTCCGGAGCCGTTTGGCCCCATGACAGCGTGCACCTCCCCGGCGCCGATCTCCAGGTTCAGTCCGTTGAGAATGGCTTTTTCGTCGATTGAAACTTTCAGGTTGGTAATTGATAACATCTGTTACAGCCTCATTGTCAGGGTCCGCGCCGGTCAGCCGACCGCGCCTTCCAGCGTCAGATCGAGCAGCTTCTGCGCCTCCTTCGCGAACTCCAGCGGCAGCTCTTTGAACACCTCCTTGCAGAAGCCGTTGACGATCATCGATACGGCGCTCTCTTCGGACAGACCGCGCTGGCGGCAGTAGAACAGCTGATCATCGCCTATCTTCGAGGTGGTCGCCTCGTGTTCCACCTTGGCGCTGGGATTTTTGACCTCGATGTAAGGGAAGGTGTGCGCACCGCATCGATCCCCGATCAGCAGCGAGTCGCATTGGGAATGATTGCGTGCGTTTTCCGCCTTCGGCGTCATCCGCACCAGGCCCCGGTAGGTATTCTGCCCCAGCCCGGCGGAGATGCCTTTCGATACGATGGTGCTCCGTGTATTGCGGCCCATGTGGATCATTTTGGTACCGGTGTCCGCCTGCTGACTGCCCCGGGTAACCGCCACCGAATAGAACTCGCCCACCGAATCGTCGCCGCGCAGAA
Organism: Gammaproteobacteria bacterium; assembly: GCA_020445405.1. Classification (GTDB taxonomy): domain Bacteria; phylum Pseudomonadota; class Gammaproteobacteria; order Chromatiales; family Chromatiaceae; genus HKST-UBA178. The sequence goes on from JAGRGQ010000034.1 coordinate 39,152, forward strand.
TACAGCTGGGATATTTCCAGGTGATGGCCGAACCGGTCTCCACCTGGGTCCAGGAGATGTGCGCGCGTTCGCCCCGGCAGTCGCCGCGTTTGGTCACGAAGTTGTAGATGCCCCCCTGTCCTGCGGCGTCGCCGGGGTACCAGTTCTGCACGGTCGAGTATTTGATCCTTGCATCCGCCAGCGCAACCAGTTCAACGACCGCGGCATGCAGTTGGTTTTCGTCGCGCCTGGGCGCGGTGCAGCCTTCGAGATAGCTGACGTAGCTCCCCTCTTCGGCGACGATAAGCGTGCGTTCGAACTGTCCGGTGTTGGCTTCGTTGATGCGGAAGTAGGTGGAGAGCTCCATCGGGCATCGCACACCCTTGGGTATATAGACAAAGGTGCCATCGGAAAATACCGCGGCGTTGAGGCAGGCGAAATAGTTGTCGGTATAGGGCACCACCGATCCGAGGTAGCTGCGCACCAGCTCCGGATGGTTCTGAACCGCCTCGGAGAAAGAGCAGAATATCACGCCGGCTCTGGCCAGCGGCTCGCGGAAAGTCGTCGCCACCGACACGCTGTCGAAAACCGCATCCACCGCCACGCCCGCCAATGCCTTCTGCTCCTCCAGCGGGATCCCGAGCTTGTTGTAGGCGGCGATCAGCGCGGGATCCACTTCGTCCAGGCTGTTCGGGCCGCCGCCCCGCTTTTTGGGAGCGGAGTAGTAGGAGATGGCCTGATAGTCGATATCCGGGTGCTTCACATGCGCCCACGCCGGATCGGTCATGTTCAGCCAGTGACGATAGGCCTTCAATCGTGCTTCCAGCAGCCACTCCGGTTCATTTTTCCGCGCCGAAATCCGCCGAATAGTCTCTTCGCTCAGCCCGGGTGGCAGCGTATCGGTTTCCAGTTCGGTGACAAAACCGTGCTCGTACTCTTTCTGAACGAGTCTTGACACCGGGTTTTCTGCAGTACTCATTGTCCGTCCATTCCAAATAACCGAGTAATATGGTCGGGTATTATAATGGTCCTCCCGGCGCAGGATTTCAACATTACGCATTGCAGGGATTAAGCGCCGGGTCGCGGGAAGGCGATAAATTCATCGCCTCCGCCGTCGGCAGCGGTAAAACGCTTATATTTCGGGCTCCTCAGGAAAATTCGTGGTTTGACGGCGCATCGCCACTCTCTCCCTCGCTGTTGCGGATGCTTTGTCCGGGTTTTCGCTGCAGTTGCGTTGAGTGACCGGTCCGGCAGTTGCCGTTGAAGTGCAGGTGGGTAGGCCCGGCATGAAAAGTCCGGACGCGTTTTCGGGTCTGCTGTTTAGACGCCATAAAATCGGGCACAATCCGCTACCGGTTCTGTTTCATTATTTCGAAATCCGACAACCTTTGCGAGGATGCGATGAGAGCACGCGTTTTAGTGCGGTCTAGAAACCCACGTCCTAAGGACGTGGTTATGAATGGCTGGCTCGGCCTGTCATGATTGGCCGCTC
>JAGRGQ010000035.1 GCA_020445405.1 Gammaproteobacteria bacterium
TATGCTGAAGGAGATTTACGAGCAGCCGGCAGTGATTGCGGAAACCCTGGAGGGACGCATCCACAAAGGGCGATTACTCGAAGAGAGCTTCGGCCACGAGGCCAAACAGCTTTTCGACCAGACACGCAACGTACATATTATCGCCTGTGGTACAAGCTATCATGCCGGTCTGGTCGCCAAATACTGGCTCGAGGATGCCGGTATCCCCTGCAGCGTTGAGGTCGCCAGCGAATACCGTTACCGCAGGGTGGTGGTGCCTCCAGGCACCCTTTTCCTGACTATCTCCCAATCGGGCGAGACAGCCGATACCCTGGCCGCTCTACGCGCCTCCAACAGAGCAGGCTATCTGGGCAGCATTACCGTCTGCAACGTGCCGGAAAGTTCTCTGGTGCGTGAGTCCAATGTGGCATTGATGACCCGCGCAGGTCCGGAAATCGGGGTAGCCTCCACCAAGGCGTTCACCACACAACTGGTGGCATTGCGTCTGGTGACGCTGGCGCTGGCGCGGCGTAACGGTCAGACGGCAGGCGAGCAGAAAAGATTGGTGGATGAACTGCACGCCCTGCCCCGCCAGGTGGAAGTGGCGCTGCAGATGAGTGACGACGTCAAGGAGATGGCATATTCGTTCGCCGAAAAACACCATGCGCTGTTTCTCGGCCGCGGACCATTCTATCCGGTCGCTATGGAAGGGGCGCTCAAGTTGAAGGAGATCTCCTACATCCACGCGGAAGCCTACCCTGCGGGCGAACTGAAGCATGGGCCGCTGGCGCTGGTTGACGAGGATATGCCCGTGATCTGCGCGCTGCCGGACGATCCGCTGCTGGAGAAGGTGCTCTCAAATCTGCAGGAAGTGCGTGCACGCAATGGCGAGCTGTTCCTGTTCAGCGACCACAATGTGAGGATCGATCTTGACCGTTATCAGAATCTTACCCTGGACGATATCTGCCTCAGTACTGCGCCCATTGTCTATACCATTCCTCTGCAGTTGCTCGCGTACCACGTTGCGATTTTAAAGGGCACGGATGTGGATCAGCCGAGAAATCTCGCCAAGTCGGTGACGGTGGAATAGCACTTATCGTTCGGACGCACACCGATTGATTGAAATTATCCGTCGTGACGCGGCCGCGCAGATTACCTGGGGGGCAGGCGGTAAACCCGGGATCTTTTCGTTTTTTAAAGCTTTAGCCAAATCAGAAGCGTATACCCAGGCCCATACCCAAACCCTCCAGCGAAACGTCATACCTGTAGAGGTTTTCCTCGAATTCGGTCGAGAGGTGTCGGTAACCAAAATTGAGAGTCGTTAACTCATTGAGCCGGTAGCCGACATATGCAGAGACGTTGTACATTTGTCCCGATGAGACGCCGAACCCGCCGATGTCGGCGCGCATTCCGGCATACCAGCGTTCGGAGAGATCATATTTGAGGCGTGCCCCGACAAATGGATCGGCCCACTCTTTATTACCGGCATGCTCCACGCTCAGCGGCAACTCGATATCGCTTCTTATGGAGAAAAAACGTCCCCCGGCGAGCAACTCAATACCTTTGTATCTTGGAATCTGATAGCTGATCGCGCCTTCGGCAATAATGCCGCCGACATCCGTATTGCTGGAAAGCGGGCCCGGTCCCAATCCATCGGTATCACCGAGGAACAGGCGCTCAGCTGAAACTCCCCAACGTCCCATTTGTAAACCGATCGAGAGAAAACCGGTCTTTTTTATGCGTTCCGGGAGAAGAAATCCATACCCGACTTCGCTGAGGAGTTCGCCAGAGATCCCGCCACCTATTGCAACTTTTTTATCGAGACCCTGAGCCCATATGTACGGGGTGATTCCAAAACCCTGGGTATCTCGGTCATTGCCGGCCGCCAGCGTTGCGTAAAGGAGCAGCGGCAAGCAGATCAGACAGCCGGCAGGTATGCGGAAGAGAGCTAACATTGAAACTGTGCCTGAACCTCTGCTCAATTCGGTTGCTATTGTGTCGGGAAGTTCTCTGAATCATCTTCGATCGATTAAAGTCTGGCAGACCATCAGCTGATTTCCAATGAACCGTTTCGTTGATTTTCATGCCTCAAGTCTCAGTTTGCGGCAGTGGTTACAGTGTGAGGAGGAGAATGGGAACGGTGTTCGACCCTGAGCGAAAGCGCACCGGGAGCCCGCCGCCTTCCCGGCTGGATGTAACGGTTCGCACCTGGCGCCACTGGCTTCCGGTGCTGCGCTGGGTCGTCGCACCGGACGGTGAGCGGCCCGAGGACACCATGCCGGCTTTCTGCGCTAATCCTGGCGGGATGGGGATCGATGCCAAAACAGCCTGGGTGCAGTCACATCGGCAGGAGACAATTTGCGTACGCTGGTATCAGCGAAAAGGTGACTGCAGCAGATTGGCGGTTGGATTCAACCTGAACCTATCCCATAATCCTCCGGTCCCCAAGAGGGTGCATCCGAATTGTGTTCCTGCCGTATTGCACCGCCTGACCGTAGCTGCCGTACTTGTACAGCGCAGCGCGCCTTGCAGGCACGCATCCCGGACAGCAACGCATTTCGCGGGGGATTCTGGATAGGTTCTGGTAAACCAGCGAGGTGAAAAGGGTGTTCAATAAACTGATTTTTATTCTATTTATATTCGGCTTTTCGGTAACGGCCTTGGCCGAGGATGAGCGGGAACTTGTTTCGCTGCCGGCACCGATGCGTGAGCACATGCTCTCCAATATGCGCGATCACCTGCTGGCACTGGAAGCCGTTACCCGCAACCTGGCGCAGGGTGAATTTGATGCGGCATCGGAGACCGCGGAAACCCGTCTGGGCATGTCTTCGATGGCAACCCACGGTGCCGCCCATATGGCGCCGTACATGCCGGAAGGGATGCGTGCCATAGGCAGCGCCATGCATCGCGCGGCGAGTCGTTTTTCGATAACGGCGAAGGACGCCGCAGTGGAAGGCGGAATGGCCGGGGCGTTCGGGGCGCTGGCGGAGGTCATGCAGCAGTGCGCGGCCTGTCATTCGGCCTATCGCGTGCATTGATGAGAGTGACCGTAGCCGTAGCCCAACGGCGTCACCACAACTCTGTCGAAAGGGAAGCTCCAACATGTCGTCCGAACCCATCACGCCGAAAATTATGCGGAACCCGGGATTGGCCATAGGCGCGAGAAGTCTGCTCGATCTCTTTTTTGGATACGATTTCTTTATCTCCTATGCACATGCCGACGGGAGTCACTACGCACTCGAACTCTCGGAGCGGCTCCACTCGATGGGATACAGGGTGTTCCTCGACCGACATGAATATACCGCCGGCGAGGAGCTGCATCAGGCCACCCGGCGGCGCGTCGGCATGAGTCGAAAACTGGTGGTTGTGGTGCGTCCTGCCGTGCTCGAATCCGGATGGGTTGTGAAAGAGATCGAGGCATCGTTGAGCGCGGGCAAAACACCGATAGCGATCGACATCAATGCCACCCTGGCGCAGGCAGATCCGGCGCTCTCGCTGCAACGGATTTTGGCAGACCGCATCTACATTGAGGAGCGGAAAGAGAATCCTGACGGATCACCGGACGAGACGACGCTACAGGCACTGGCCAGAAGTTTTCAGGCGACGCGCCTGGAGAGCCTTCGACTGCGGGCGGCGATGGCGGGGATTGGGGTGTTTGCGCTGCTGTTTGTAGCCGCAACGGGACTCTACGTGGTGGCGGAACAGCGAGCCACGCAGATAGAAACCACGTGCAACACCATTATCGCGCAACTGGACCGGGGCTGGATGTTGATCGATAGTTTTCGCACCACCCAGTTTGGAAAATTGATCGCCGCTGTGGCCGAGGATCTGGCAAAACTGCCGCGCCCTTCGGATTTCAAATGCGATCAGGGTTAGAGTTCGATATTCAGCATGGCGCGGCCATTGAGCAACACTCCGGCACGGATACTGTTCCGCTCCAGGGAGACCCACTGCAGGTCTGCGCTCAAGTCACTCAGCGTCACACCGCCCAGTGCACCGAGGGGGATGGTGCGAGCGCGCTGAAAGTGCGCCACCAGTGACGCCACCCGGCGAACTTCGCGCAACAGCCGGTCTACACTGGAAGCTGCCGCAGTGCGCACTCCGGCATTGCTCTCCAGCCACACGACTATCTCATCCAGCACCGCGTCAATTGACCCTGCCATCGGAATTCGCTCTCCTGCAGTGTGGGTGCGACCCTCCAGCAACACCACATCCTCTTCCAGATTCGCCTGAAAGCGCTCCAGTGCGGCAATGCCGGGGGCGCCTTCCAGCGCGCGAAATCGATAACCCGGACTGCTCATCTCAATGGATTCCGACCCCGCTGTGACGAGCGGTCCTCTGGGTATGAGCAGGTTGAACGGAAGGTAGAACCTGTCGTCCCCAGACGCAGCTCCCGAAGGTTCCTCCTGCGGCCGCGGCGGATCTTTGCCAAATCCAAATCGGGGCAGCGCCTCCAGCTTGCCCCGAAGGCTCAATTTTCCGTTCGAGATGCCAACTGCGCTGATATCGAACTTGCGTACTTTTGCCCACAGCCACAGGTTGCGGGAAATCTGCAGGGGTTTGAAGAGCTGTTGATCGAGGCGTTGTCTGAGCGAATCGCTATCGGCGATCGCGGAGACCGAGGTTGCGAGCTGTCCGGCAAGATAGTCCACTTTAGCCTTGATCCCGGAGAGCATCAGCGGGACCACATCAACCTGTTTCCTGGTGTCTGCGGTGAAGAGATTGCGGAGATCCCCCACAAAATTCCGATCATAGACACAGCGGTAGCCGCGCGCAAAAGCGACGCTGACCGGTCGCCTGACGGAGGCCAGCTTAGCGTCCCTGGCGCTGAGTTCGACCGAGAACAGCAGACTGACATTGGTTCGTCCGCAGCCGCTGGCCCGGTAGATTGTCTCCGCCCCTTTGCTGAGCGAAAAGGCAGGCGAGAGAGTCAGAGTCGCCGCCAGTTCCATCAACACGGCCGTTCCTGAGTTGCGCAGGCTGGCGCTGGTCCGGGACATATCCACACGCCAGTTCAAGCTGTAGGTGACCGCGCCGTCATACAGTTCACCTTTCGCAACACCGCGCTTAACCTCGCGCCCCAATGTTTCACTGACCGTCTGCCGGAAGCGTGCATCATTCAGGGTAACGGACACCGGGAAAACGGAAGGGACAGCCGGAACCGGTGCCGACCCTGCCGGCGCTGCCGGCGCAGCGGCGCAGAGCGCAACTCCAAACCAGCGCATCAACAGACTATCGGGCGCGCAGCGTAACATGGTCCAAGTGTAGCCCAAGGATACTCCAGGCGATCCATGATCCTGGATGATGTGGCCGGCATGCCCCTTTCCGCTCCGCCGTTGCTGGTACAGGCTGGCGTAATCAGCGATTTACACCCTTTCGCGGCGACTGCAGGTCATCGATCTTTACCGGCCGGGCAAGTTCGCCGGCGCCTGAATGAAACCGCTATACCGGGGTTTCCGGGTTCTTTAAAATCCGTATATGGACATCTATCTCATCGCTGTCGGCAATCGCATGCCCGGGTGGATACAGCAGGGATACCAGGAGTACGCCCGTCGAATCAGCGGAGAGCTCAACCTCAAACTGGTCGAAATCGCCCCCGGAAGCCGTGGTAAAAATGCCGATATTGCCCGCACACTGCAGGCAGAGGGTGATCGGATGCTGAAGGCGATTCCCAAGGGTTGCCGGGTGATCGCGCTGGAGGTTGACGGACGCGCCTGGAGTACGCGGCAGCTTGCCCGCAAGTTGGGCGGCTGGCTTGAGGCGGGTAGCGACCTGGCACTGCTGGTGGGCGGACCCGAGGGATTGTCGGAGAGCTGCCGGCAACGTGCTGACGGCCAATGGTCGCTGTCGCCGCTGACACTGCCGCATCCGCTGGTAAGGGTGGTGATTTCCGAGCAGATCTACCGTGCGCTGAGCCTGCTGCGCAACCACCCTTATCACCGTGGCTGACGGCGCCGGACCACAGACTGTTATTCAATTCCCCGGTGGTGTAGGGTTGCCACCTGATGAGTCGCGCTCATTGAATCCCGGGCCGATCGTAAAACAGGGTCTTAGACATATGCCGCCGCAGATTTTCCTTGCTTCCCGCTCTCCGCGCAGGCGTGCGCTGCTGCATCAGATCGGCATAACCTGCACACCAGTCGAAGTTGACGTGGACGAATCGGTCCGACCCCGGGAGACACCGGCGGATTATGTGGTGCGGCTGGCGCTGGCCAAAGCCAGGGCGGGAACCGAAAGACGCCCGGCCGGTAACCGGATGCCGGTTCTCGCAGCCGACACCGCGGTGGTCAAGGGCGGAAAAATACTCGGTAAACCCGTCGACCGGAGCCAGGCGCTGGCGATGCTCCGGCTGCTATCCGGCAATACGCACCAGGTCCTGACCGCCGTTGCGCTGGCGGCGGAAAAAACGGATAGCAGATTGTGCGCCAGCCGGGTCAGTATGCGCCGCATCGATACTGCGGAGGCGGAGGCATACTGGGAATCCGGGGAACCCACCGATAAGGCTGGCGGCTATGCTATCCAGGGCGCGGGCGCCATCTTCATCTCGCACCTGCAGGGCAGTTATTCCGGGGTGATGGGATTGCCGCTGTTCGAAACTGCGGAACTGCTGGCGAACGTCGGGATCAAAGTTCTGGCAGTCGCTTCGGCGATTGAAGAATAACCAGTGTTTCCTGCTGCCGATACTGCAACATTTGGCGTACGGTTAACCGCATCGCGACTGCTTGAATATGGCGCTGTTTCCGAAGGGTCGGCTCTCCGCTGGAGGCGCACGGCGTTGTGTGTCGGTTACCGGGAACAACCCGACAGCGAAACTGCACCCCCGCACCCCGATGGCGGCACGCAGTCTCCCCGAGGGAGGGCTTTGCGCGGGGCGCCCGGCTCCATCAACATACCGACGTCGGGTATCCGAAGTGTTAACAGGTGCTAGATGAACGAAGAGATTCTGGTCAACGTTACCCCTCCCGAAACACGCGTCGCCGTGATCGAAAACGGTATTGCCCAGGAGATTATTATTGAGCGCAGTGCCAGGCGCGGCTTGGTGGGTAACATTTACAAGGGAAAAATCTGCCGGGTCCTGCCGGGTATGCAGGCGGCGTTCGTGGAGATAGGGCTGGATCGCGCGGCGTTCCTGCATGCGTCCGATATCGGCTTCAGGGCCCGGGAGGAGAACGGGCAGCCCGGCAATATCACCGATCTGGTGCGGGAAGGCGAGGAGATCATTGTGCAGGTGGTGAAAGACCCCTTGGGTACCAAGGGGGCAAGATTGACGACTAACCTTTCGATACCTTCCCGCTACCTTGTATTCATGCCCTCACTGCATAGTGCGGGTGTCTCCCAGAAAATCGAGAATCCGGCTGAGCGGACCCGTCTGCGCGACATTATCGACGCTTATCTTGCAGAGTCCGGCTGCCCGGGAGGATACATTGCCCGCACTGCGGCGGAGGGGGTGGGGGAGGCGACGCTGAGATCGGACATGCAGTTTCTTTCACGGCTCTGGGGCGATATCGAGGAGCGCAACAAATCCGTCACATCCTGCCATCTGATCCACGAGGATCTGCCCCTGCTGCTGCGTGCGCTGCGTGACCTGGTGACGCCCGAGGTGGAGAGAATTCTGATAGATTCCCAGGTCAGCTGTGAGAGGGTACAGCAGTTCGCCCGCAGGCTGATCCCGGATCTCAATGTACAGATCGAATACTATTCCGGTGCACGCCCGCTGTTCGATCTGTACAGCATCGACGATGAGATCGAGAAGGCGCTGCAGCGCAAAGTCGAACTCAAGTCGGGCGGACACCTGGTCATCGACCAGACCGAGGCGATGACCACGATCGACGTCAACACCGGTGCATTCGTCGGCCACCGTAATCTGGAAGAGACGATCTACAAGACCAACATGGAGGCTACCCAGGCAATCGGAAGGCAGCTTCGGCTGCGCAATCTGGGCGGTATAATCATTATTGACTTTATCGATATGACCGACGATGAACATAAACGCCAGGTCATGCGGGCGCTGGAGAAATGTCTGTCTCACGATCATGCCAAAACCCAGATTACCGAGGTTTCATCTTTGGGTCTGGTCGAGATGACACGCAAACGCACCCGCGAGTCCCTGGAGCACGTGCTATGCGAATCCTGCCCCTGCTGCAATGGCCGCGGCTCGTTGAAAACCGCAGAGACGGTCTGCTATGAGATTTTCAGGGAAATTTTGCGGGAAGCCCGGCAATTCGATGTCGAATCGCTGCTGGTGCTCGCCTCGCAGGAGGCAATCGATCATCTGCAGGACGAGGAGTCTTCCAATCTGGCCGAACTGGAAGCGTTCATTGGAAAGACGATCCGCCTGCAGGCCGAGCTGCTCTACACCCAGGAACAGTACGACATTGTACTCATCTAACGCCGGGCCGGTTTTTGCCTGCATTCCACACGGAAGCCAAAACCGGATGCGGGTTCCTTTGCCCACCGCAGCCTTTGTTGAAACGGCAGTCGGATGATCCACATCGCCAAGTCACTCGCAGCCAAATTACTGCTGCTGTTGCTGGCGTCGATTGTGCTGAGCGCCTTTCTTATCGGCTCGATGCGCCTGTTAACGCCTGCGGTCAGCTATTTTCGCGGGGAGCTCGAACAGTGGGCAGGCCAGTGGATGCAGCGCCCGGTACATATTGGCGGGCTTTCGGCGCGCTGGCGGGGCCTGGGACCGGAGATAGTGCTCAAGTCGGTCGAGCTCAACGCGGCAGACGCGTCCCAGGCCGGTCTGCGACTGGCGGAAGTCCGGCTCAGCCTGGCAATTCTGGAGAGCCTGCGCAATCTTGAGATCAAGACCAGGCAGGTCACCTTTTCCGGCGCGAATCTGCTGGTCAGGCGCCATCCGAACGGAGCCTTCACCATTGGCGGCCTGGATAACGTGGGTGGCGGGGGGGGTGACAGCTCCGGGTTGTTTGCCATTCCCTCGCGTATTCGGCTTGAGCAGTCCGTTATCGCTTTCGAAGATCAGCTTAGCGGTGCCGAGCCGGTGTTTTTTCGGAACGTAAATGCGCAGCTGCGGAACGCCGGAGGGCGCCACCAACTGGCGGCCGAGCTGCCCTTTCCCGGAGGCGGGGAGCTGGAATTGAAAGCGGACATCCGCGGCGATGCCGCCCGCGCCGGAGGGTGGAGCGCCGATGTCTTTCTGCAAGGCCGGAACCTGGCGCTCACGGAACTGCTGCAATCACGCATCGCCCCTGGCTACAGCATCCTGTCGGGAAGGATGAATGCCGAGCTATGGAGCCACTGGCGGGATGGCCTTTTCACCCGGACTCAGGGTCGAGGTCAGCTTCAGAGACTGTTGCTTGAGCGGGAGGCGGACGGAGACAGCCCCCCGCGCCAGCTCTCAATCGACAGACTTGGCGGAAGTTTTCTCTGGACGGCGGCAGCCGATGGCTGGCAGCTGGATGTGCGCAATATCCAATTTGCACGCAACGGGTCCGTCTGGCCGGAAAGTGGCTTCTCCGTCTCGAGCCGTTTCGATGACCACGGACGGATTCGGATCCTGGCGGGAGCCGACTTTGCGCGCGCTGGAGATCTCGCTGCCATAGCCCGGGTTTTCCTCTCGCAGCAGCCAAAGATCGTCCTGGCTCTGCAGGAGACTGCGGTGCAGGGTGAATTGCACGATCTCAGGTTTGAATTCGAGCAGCAGGAGAACGCAAACCTGTGGTCATTTCAGGGGCGTTTCGACTCTCTGACGACGCAGCCTTGGAGGAATATGCCAGGAGTGCGGGATCTGGATGCAGCGTTCTGGCTGAACGGGGATGGGGGAACTCTGCTGTTAAACGGGCATTCGACCGTACTGCATTTTCCGGGACTGTTTCGCGATCCGCTTAATTTGAAACGTCTGCAGGGCCAGATATCCTGGACAAGGCAGCAGGACGGCGGCTGGCGCCTGGAGTCTCCGGACATTCTCGCGGTTACCAACGATATTCACACCAATACCCGTCTCATGCTCGATATTCCGGGTCACGATGGCACGCCGGCATTCATGGATCTGCAGACCGATTTTTCCGACGGACTTGCCATCAACGCCCACCGATACTACCCGGTAGGCATCATGCCTCCAGCGGTCGTCGCCTGGCTCGATCGGGGCATTGTCGATGGCAAGGTCACCTCGGGCAGCGCGCTGGTGCGAGGTCCGTTGAGAGATTTCCCGTTTCATAAAACCCAAAACGGCATATTCGAGGTTTTCTTCCACACTGAGAATATGACCATTGACTACTCTCCCGGCTGGCCCAGGTTGACGGATGTTGCCGCCGAAGTCCGTTTTCTCCAGAACGGATTCGATGTCCTGATCGAACGGGGGATGATTTTTGACAGCCGGTTGAATCCGACCCAGGGTCGAATCGCCGACTTCGGCTACGCCCCGTTTGAGCTGAAGGGCAGTGTGCAGGGCGCGCTGCTGAACAATCTGCGACTGCTGCGGGAATCACCTCTGGCCGGGCAGTTTGCCGGGTTTGCCGAGAGCATTGGTGCGGCCGGGGACGCGGTGACATTGTTAGATCTGACCATTCCCATCCGCGCGGATCAACGGTTCAGTCTGGACGGAAAAATCGACTTCACCGGTAGCAGCCTGCAGCTGCAGGAGTGGCAGCTTCCATTGACCGATATACGGGGTAATCTGAATTTCACAGAGCAGAAGATCCAGGCTCGCGGTATCAGGGCCAAGGCACTGGGCAGCGCCATTGTGGTGGATGTAGAGACCCTGGGTGAACCGCAGAAGGCGACCCGGATCGAGGCCAGAACCCGGATTTCCGGTCAGCAGCTGGCCCGCTATTTCTCTGCGATGGATTTCGGGCCGGTTAGCGGGGATTCGGTATGGACGCTGCGCCTGGATATTCCACACCGTTCGGAGGCGAAGGGCGACGCGCCCTCGCTGCTGTTCGCATCCGACCTGAAAGGGGTTGCTATCGAACTGCCCGCGCCGCTGGGAAAAACCGCCGGAGAGACGCGCACGTTTGCGCTCAGCATGAAATTACCGCAAAACGGCAGCAGGTCGATCTATCTCGATTACGGGGAGTTGATGGATCTCGCACTGGCATTTGCAGCCGATGCCAAAGGTAGCCAAAAAGTTTCCCGGGGCGCCCTCCGGTTTGGCGGCGAACCGGTGCGAATTCCGCAGCAGGCGGGTTTTGAGATCAGCGGACGTCTCAAAACGCTTGATTTGGCCGCTTGGGGTGAGCTGTTGCGAGCGCATGGAGGCGGTGGCGGGCTGCCGCTGAACCGATTGGAATTGGAATTGGAGCGTTTGAGTGCGGGAGATTTCGGGCTGGACAACGTCAGCATCGATTTCCGTCGGGACAAGGATATTCTGCAGGGAGGGTTATCCAGCCGTCAGGCCGAGGGAGAGGTGCAGATTCCCACTGACATCCTGCAGCAGCCGGCCCTTGTCCGGCTGCAACGTCTCAGTCTGAACTACGATCCCGGCAAGCTGGACAAATCGCACAGAAGCAGCGCTCTCGCCAGCGACCCAACCACGCTGCCCGCCATCGATCTGGAGGTGAAAAAGACCGAAATCAACGGCAAGGATTTCGGAAATCTGCAGCTGATCTCCAGGCGTATACCGACCGGTCAGGAGCTGCAGACCTTCTCGCTCAAGGGGCAGCGGCTGCAACTCTCTGCCTCGGGAAGCTGGACCAGGGCGGAAGCGGGCGAGCAGGTCAGCCGCCTGCAACTCTCGCTGACCACCGGCTCCCTGGGAAAATTACTGGATGACCTCGGCTATCAGAAATACATCGATCAGGCGCCGGCGGTATGCGACAGTCAGCTGCACTGGCCCGGTTCGCCCCTTGGATTCAGTCCCGATATCCTGAGCGGTCGGATCAGTGTGCAGCTCGGAAAGGGACAGTTTCTGAATGTGGATCCAGGCATCGGGCGGGTATTCGGACTGCTCAATATCGCCGCTCTGCAGCGGCGCCTGAGCCTGGATTTCAGTGACTTGCTAAACAAGGGCCTGGCTTTCGACAGTGTTGGCGGCAATTTTGAGCTGGATGCCGGGGATGCCTACACCACCGACTTCCAGATCAAGGGTCCTTCCACCCAAGTGGATATTTCCGGCCGCACCGGGCTGGCCAATGAGGATTTCGACCAGCTGGTTACCGTGACGCCGCACCTCTCCGCCGCACTTCCGGTCGCCGGATTGCTGGCTGGTGGGCCGGTCGGTGGCGCCGCCATGCTGCTCGCCCAGGGACTGATCGGCAAAGAGTTCGACAAGGCATCGAAGCGGCAGTATGAAGTGAAAGGGGCGTGGACGGATCCTGTGCTGACACCGCTCGGCGCAGGCAAGACCGCCCCGGATCTCCCGCAACAGGATCAAAAAGTAGCTGATGGGGCTGACGCCGGCACGCCGCAGAGCGACGAAAGCACGCTTTCGTCGCAGGCGTCATGGTTGCTGGAGGCGTTGAAAAAGCAGTTCACACCGAACCGCAGAATCGACCAGGATGCCGCAGAGGACAGCGTTTTTGAAGGTGACCCATAGTCTTCCGACCGGGGTGGTGATCTCGCTGGATAGTGCGGCGTCGCGGGATCAGGCCAAGTTGCCTTGGGCGACGGTACGCATACGGGTAAAAGCCACCTGTTACCGGCACAGATGAGCCCGGCAATACCGGACAGGCACACCGTTGCGGCCGCAGTCCGCTTGTGGCTGACGGTTCCAGCGGTTCATCGCGATATGCTATTCTGCCGTGGAAAATTCGTGCCCGGCAGGATTGGGTACAGCCACGGCAGCAACCGAGACAATGAGCGAAAATCGAAATTACGTAGCGGCCATCCAGATGGCAAGTGGTCCCAATGTCAGCGCCAATCTGGCGCTGGCCGATCAGCTGATCAGTGATGCCGTGGAGCGCGGTGCGGGGCTGGTGGTGCTGCCGGAAAATTTTGCTTTCATGGGCGAGCATGCGAAGGATTCGTGCGCGCTGCGCGAAGCCGATGGAGAGGGTCCACTGCAGGATTACCTGAGCCAGACGGCCAGGCGTCATGGCGTCTGGCTGGTGGGTGGAACCATACCTTTGGCAGCGCAAAGCAACGACAAGGTTCGTGCCGCCTGTCTGGTGTTTAACGATCAGGGGGAGCGGGTTGCGCGTTACGACAAGATGCACCTGTTCGATGTCAATCTGGTGGAGACGCAGGAGCGTTACTCGGAATCCGAGGTTATCGAACCCGGCGGAGAGACGGTCGCGGTCGATTCACCTTTTGGAAAGCTGGGCATCGCAATCTGTTACGATCTGCGTTTTCCGGAGTTGTTCCGCCAGCTGCTGGACAAGGGCATGCAGATTATCTGCCTGCCAGCCTCCTTCACCGCAATCACCGGAAAAGCCCATTGGGAGACGCTGGTGCGCGCCAGAGCGATCGAGAACCTCAGCTACGTGGTCGCAGCAGCGCAGGGCGGTTTCCATATCAACGGACGCGAAACACACGGTCACAGTATGATTGTGGACCCCTGGGGCACGATTCTGGCCCAGGCGCCCGGCGGCACAGGCTTCATCTGCCACCCGCTGGACCTGGACTATCAGGCAACCACCCGGAGAAATTTTCCGACCATAGACCACAGGAAAATCCGCTGCTCCTGATGCACCGCTCAGCAACGGCCTTACCGGGAGAGCCGGACCTTCCAACTGCGCAGGTTGAATTGTGCCGGTACGGTCTCAATTTAATGACGACAACTATCTGCTTCCGACGAAGCGCTTCAAGAGACAGCCTATGTCCACAATGATCGACATCGCACGCAACGCCCTTCTGCTGCCTGCCAACCTGCAGGACCATCATCTTGATCAGGTGATGGATCAGCTGCTTGGCGCCAAAATCGACGCGGCGGATATCTACTTCCAGAGCGGCAGGCTCGAATCCTGGGTGCTGGAGGACGGGATTATCAAAGAGGGCTCATACAATATCGAGCAAGGGGTGGGGGTGCGTGCGATCAGTGGTGAGAAAACCGGCTTCGCCTATACCGATGAAATCGGACTGCCGAGCCTGCTGGAGGCAGGCAGAACCGCGCGCGCCATCGCGCGCAGCGGTGGACAGGGCGGCATCCGCCTACAGGGGGTTCCGGCTGACCGGCACTATTATGATCCGATCAATCCACTCGAGACGATGACAGAAACCGGGAAAATAGATCTGCTGCACCGGCTGGACGCCGAGGCGCGCAGGCAGGATCCCCGGGTAACCCAGGTTGTCGCCAGTCTGGTGGCTGCCCATGACGTGGTGCTGGTTGCCCGCAGCGACGGCAACATCAGCGGCGATGTGCGCCCGCTGGTGCGTTGCAATGTCCATGTCATCGTGGAGCAGCAGGGTAAACGCGAGCAGGGCTCCAGCGGCGGCGGTGCCAGGCAGGGTTTTCAGTTCTTCCTCGACTCAGAGCGGGCACTGGGCTATGCCAGAGAGGCGGTGCGGCAGGCTCTCGTCAATCTGGATGCGGTCGCGGCCCCGGCAGGCACCATGCCGGTGGTTCTTGGACCGGGTTGGCCTGGTGTTCTGCTGCACGAGGCGATCGGCCACGGTCTGGAGGGGGATTTCAACCGCAAAGGCACTTCCGCTTTCTCCGGGCGGATCGGACAGCGGGTCGCGACCGAGCACTGCACCGTGGTTGACGATGCCACGCTTCCCGGCAGGAGAGGTTCTCTCAGCGTGGATGACGAAGGCACTCCCGGCAAGAATACGGTGCTGATCGAAAAAGGCATTTTAAAGGGATATATGCACGACCGCCTCAATGCGCATCTGATGGGGACTGAATCGACCGGCAACGGACGGCGCGAATCCTATGCACACCTGCCTATGCCGCGCATGACCAACACCTACATGCTGCCGGGAAAAGATGATCCCGGTGAGATTATAGCTTCGGTCGCAAAAGGCCTGTATGCGGTCAATTTCGGCGGCGGTCAGGTGGATATCACCTCAGGCAAATTTGTCTTCTCAGCCAGCGAAGCCTATCTGATCGAGAACGGTAAAATCACCTCTCCGGTCAAGGGCGCCACGCTGATTGGAAACGGTCCTGATGTGCTTACACGGGTCAGTATGGTCGGCAACGACCTCGAGCTGGATGCCGGCGTGGGCACCTGCGGCAAGGAGGGTCAGAGCGTTCCCGTCGGTGTAGGACAGCCCACCCTGAAAGTCGATGAAATTACCGTCGGCGGAACCAACTAGCGGGACGTCACAACCCATGATTGATATGAAAAATCGCCAGGCACAACTGCAGCAGATGGTCGAGGATATGCTGAACGAAGCCGCTATCCAGGGCGCCAGCGCTGCCGAGGCGGCAGTCAACTTCGATATCGGACTGTCTACCAGTGTCCGGCTCGGCGAGGTGGAGACGATCGAACACACGCGCGACCAGGGGATGGGCGTCAGCGTCTATTTCGGCCACAGGAAAGGCTCTGCAAGTACCTCTGACTTCAGGCCTGAAGCTATTCTGGACACGGTTCGCGCAGCCTGCAATATCGCGAAATTCACCACCGAGGATCCTTACTCCGGGCTGGCCGATGCAGCGCGTATGGCGGGCGAGCAGCCCGACCTGGATCTGTACCATCCCTGGGAGATGGAGGTGGAGGAGGCGATTGCCCGGGGAATCGAGTGCGAAGCTGCGGCACGCGATCTGGACCCGCGTATCACCAACTCCGAAGGGGCAACCCTGAACAGCCATGCCAGCCTGCAGGTCTATGGCAACAGTCATGGTTTCATCGGCGGTTTCCCCAGCACTCAGCACAGCCTCAGCTGTGCCGTTGTCGGCCAGCAGGGCGAGAGTATGCAGCGCGATTACTGGTATACCTCCGAGCGCAGCCCTGAGGATATGGAGTCGCCACGGGAAGTGGGACGGCGGGCGGGGGAGCGCACGCTGGCCCGGCTCGGCGCCCGTCAGATCGAAACCTGCGAGGCACCGGTCATTTTTCAGGCGGAAATGGCGGTCAGCCTGTTGCGCAGCCTGGTCGGGGCGATCAGCGGCTCGGCGCTCTATCGCCGCTCCTCCTTTCTGCTGGATCAGCTCAATCAACGGATTTTTCCCGAATTTGTACGCATACACGAGAATCCGCTGCTGCCGAGGGGGCCTGCGAGCGCTCCGTTCGACAACGAAGGTGTCGCCACCGCCCCCAAAGAGCTGGTGCGGGACGGTATCCTGCGCAGTTACATACTCAGCAGCTACTCGGCGCGTAAATTGAACATGGAGACCACCGGTAATGCCGGCGGCGTCAGAAACCTCACCATCGATTCCGGCGAACTGGATCTGGCCGGGTTGCTCAGGCAGATGGGTACCGGCCTGTTGGTCAGCGAATTGATGGGGAGCGGGCTGAATATGGTGACCGGAGACTACTCGCGAGGCGCGGCGGGTTTCTGGGTGGAGAACGGGGAGATTCAATTTCCGGTCGAGGAGATTACTATTGCCGGCAATATGCTGCAGATGTTCGCCGGGTTGCAGGCGGTGGCAACCGACGTGGAGCGGCGCGGCAGCATCCGCACAGGTTCCTGGCTGCTGGAGCCGATGACGATAGCGGGAAGTTAGCCGGCCCCGCGCCGCCGAGCAGATGATCCGTTTCCGTGTCAACCCCGTGAACAGAGCGCTCCTTCACCGGCAATGGAGGGTGTCGTAAAAAACTTTTATCCCTTCTCCCTTCGAGGGAGAGGGGGCTTTTGCGACACCTTCCAACGGGCGCCGGTTCAGCAGCAAGGCGTCCTTGGGTCCGGCAACCGGTGCCCCGACGGCAGGCACTTCCTTCGGGCGCACCCCAAGGGCACTTCCTTCGGGCGCACCCCAAGGGCACTTCCTTCGGGCGCATTCATGCACCAACAAACCGGCATCCGCAGATGACGGAAAATGCTGTTTCCCGACGGAGATTAAGTCAGTACCATTGGGCGCAGAAATCAGTCAAGGGCGGAAATGATGGCGGAAGATAATCAATTCAAGATCGAGCTGAGGCATGTGGCGGGTCTTGAATTCAGGGTTAAATTTGATCTGGAGAACCTGGATGAACTGCCCGTCGGTGGCGGCGCAGGTCCCAGCGCTTCCCGGCTTCTGGCTGCGGCGGCGGCAAACTGCCTGAGCGCCAGTCTGCTCTACTGCGTTGCAAAACAGAGCCCTCCCGCAGGCAGCCTGCATGCCAGCGCGGTCTGCCGTCTGATTCGCGATGCGCAGGGGCGCACCCGCATTGGCAGCATCGCGGTAACCATTGAGGTGAGCAGCGAGATCGAGCAGGCGGTGCGACTGAAGCGCTGTCTGGATCTGTATGAAGAGTTCAGTCTGGCTGCAGCGGGTCTGCGGCAAGGCTTTCCCGTCAGCGCTCGCGTGGTCAACGCGCAGGGCGAGACGTTGCACCAGAATCCCGATTCCGACTTCCAATGACGATGAACAGCAATCTCCATCGGGTACGAAATATTGGCATTGCGGCGCATATCGACGCCGGCAAGACGACGCTGACCGAACGGATACTGTTCTATACCGGCGCCCTCTACAAAATAGGCGAAGTGCATGACGGCGCAGCGCACATGGACTATATGGCGGAGGAGCAGACGCACGGCATCACCATTACCTCGGCGGTAACCAGGGCGCACTGGCAGGAGCATCTGATCCAGCTGGTGGATACGCCCGGCCACGTTGATTTCACGATTGAAGTGGAGCGCAGTATGCGTGTGCTGGACGGCTGCGTGCTGGTGCTGGACGGTGTCCGCGGCGTGGAACCGCAGACGGAAACCGTGTGGCGGCAGCGGGAGAAGTTCCATCTCCCATGCCTGTTCTTCGTGAACAAGATGGATCGCCCCGGTGCGGACTTCGATCAGGCACTGCAAAGTATCCGCAGGCGTCTGGGCGGTGCTCCGGTGGCCGTGACACTACCGCTGTCCGGAGAGTCCGCGGTGGTAAACCTGATCGACCGCAGTCTGATCGGCTTCAGCGGAGAGCACGGCGAACAGGTGACCGTTCAGCCCTGTGATGACACCACCTGGGCCGGTTTCTCCGAGCAGCGCGAAGCACTGCTGATGGGAATAGCGGAAACCGACGAACAGCTCGCGGATCAGGTGCTGGCCGGCGAGGAGCCCGACAGTGAAACATTATGGAGCGCGTTGCGCGCCGCCACGCTCAAGGGGAAGGTTCACCCCTGCTTCGGGGGTTCGGCGTTGCGCAACCTCGGGGTGCAGCCGTTGATCGACGCGGTGGTAAAGCTGCTCCCCTCCCCGCTTGACCGACCCCCCGCCAAAGCGTTCCATGACGACGGCAGTGAGGAGCTGATAGCGATGGAGGACAAGGGCTCGCTGGTGGCGCTGGCGTTCAAGGTTCAGATGTGGGAAGGGCGGCGGCACGTCTTTGCACGACTCTACCGCGGTGTGCTCCGGCCTGGCGACAGAGTCAGCTACAGGCGGGCGGACGGCAAGGTGGCGAACGAAAACGTGGCGCGGATTTTCGACGTTGACGCGGCCAAGAAAAGCCGCCTGGATTTGGCCCACGCCGGCGAGATCGTGCTGCTGGCGGGATTGCGCCACGTCACCACCGGAGATACCTTGTACGATCCTGACCACCCGGTGCTGCTCGAACGCATCGACACCAGGGAACCGGTGCTCAGCCTGGCTATCGAACCCGCATCCTCGGATCAGGAGGCCAAGTTCCTCGAGGTGATGGAGAAGTTTCAGGAAGAGGATCCCACGCTGCGTTTCGGGGAGGACGCCGACACCGGGCAGCGCCTGCTCAGCGGCATGGGAGAGCTGCACCTGCAGATTGTCATCGAGCGTCTGCAGCGGGAGTTCAATCTACAGGTCAAGGCCGGACAGCCGGCGGTGGCGCTGCGAGAAACCGTGACCCGCGACAGCCGGATCGACTATCTGTTCCAGCCGCCGTCCGAGCAGGGTGCAAAGGAGATCGCATTGAAGGCGCGTGTGGTGTTGGTTGTCTCTCCGCGCGAGCGTGGCAGCGGTGTGAAAACCCGGATCGAGCCGCGTCTGCTGCCCGAGGGTGTTTATCTGAATCCAGCCCAACGGGAAGCGCTGGAGCAGGGGCTTCGATTCTCGCTGGGAGGCGGTCCGCTTGAAGGGGCGCCGCTTGAGGATCTGAAAGTCGAAATCGACGAGCTAGAGCTTTTCGGCAGCGCATCGACTCCGGCGGCGCTCAACGCCGCGGTTTCGCGTGCGCTGGCCAAGGCGCTGCAGAGCGCAGGGCCGGTGCTGCTGCAACCTATCATGGCGGCCGAAATTGTCGTACCGGAAGCCAATCTTGGCGCAGTCCTGGGCGACCTGCAGTCACGCCACGCCATCATCCGGGACACCCTGCACGGCAGAGAGGATGCCACCATCAACTGTGAAGTGGCGTTGGCGGAACTGCTGGGCTATACCACCCAACTGCGCAGCATGACCCAGGGCCGCGGGCAGTTCAGTACCATTTTCCAGCGTTTCGACACGGCTTGAGATCAACCATACACAACGCATCAGGGAGCCACCGATGGTGATTAGAAAATCTATTTTTTTTGCACTGCCTTTCCTGTTCAGCGGCATTCTCCTGGCGGATCAGCCGCTGACTTACGACCGCATCAACCTGAGCGTCAGTGCCGGCACCGAGGTGGAGAATGACATGCTGGTGTGCGTGATGTATGCACAGGCTGAGGGTAACGATGCCAGTCAACTTTCGCAGGAGATAAACCGCTCCATCGGCAGCGCGGTCGACCGGGCGAAACGCAATCCCGTGGTCCAGCTGCAGACGCTTGATTACAGTACCACACCGATCTACCGGAAGCAGACGCTGAGTGGCTGGCGCGTGCGCCAGTCGATACGGCTGGAGAGTCGTGACGGCGCAGCGCTGAGCGGATTGATAGGGGAGCTGCAGTCGTCGCTGGCGGTTGGCAGCATCTCCTACACCATCTCACCCGAGCGACTGAAGGCAAGCGAGGACGAACTGATCGGGAAGGCGATCGCAGCGTTCACTGCGCGTGCGCGAATGGTGGCGGCCGAAATGGGGCGCAAGGGTTACCGTCTGGTGCACATGGACGTTAATACCCCCGGCCATTTTCAACAGCCGGTACAGGTACGGGGGGTGGCAATGGCAATGCGCGAGGATGCCGCCCCGCCCGCACTGGAGGCGGGCAGCCGCCGGATCGAGGTGAATATCAGCGCAACCATAGAGTTGAACCCCTAGCGGGGCTGCGTTGTTCACCCACTCTGCGGAAGATAACATCGGGTAGTGCCGGGTAATGAACCGCAGCTTGGGGCCAGCCGGTAGTCAAGTAACCGCCTATGTCAAACATTGCTGCCGCACTGCGGGCATCGCTGCCCGTGATGTTCGGATACATTCCGCTGGGTATGGCATTCGGCATCCTGTTCCAGGATCTGGGCTACCCCTGGTATTTTGCTGCGGTGATGGCGGTTTTCGTCTTCGCCGGTGCCGCCCAGTTCATGGCGATAGGACTGCTTGCCGCCCATGCCGGGCTGCTGGAGGTGGCGGTCTCGACGCTGGCGCTGAACTCCCGGCATATCTTCTTCGGCCTGTCGCTGATCTCCCGCTACCGCTGCAGGGGTGTGAAAAAACTCTACCTGATATTCGGGCTTACCGATGAGACCTACTCGCTGATCACCAGCACACCGGCGCCATCCGTTGGCGATGTGAGCACCTACTATCTGGCGATCACCGCGCTCAATCAGGGTTATTGGGTGGCCGGCTGCATCCTGGGTGCGCTGCTGGGGCGGACGCTGGAGTTAGACACCCGGGGTATGGAGTTCGCACTCACCGCGCTGTTCCTGGTACTTCTGCTGGAGCAGTGGAACAAAGTGCGTGACCCCTTCCCTTTTCTGCTGGCCGCGATCTGCGGCGTGGCTGCGTTGGTGCTGTTCAAGGCGCAGATGCTGCTGGTCTCCATCACGGTTACCCTGGCGCTGCTGATGCTTCGCCGGCAGTTGGGGGAGCGCCGGACATGAGCGATACGACATACCTGGTGCTGGTCATTCTGGTGATGACCGCGGCCACATTCCTGACCCGGGCACTCCCCTTCATGCTGCTGCGCGGTCGGGCGGATCACCCGTTGCTTGCTTTTCTCGGCAGATACACCCCGGCAGCGATCATGACCATTCTGGTAATCTACACACTCGGGGCCGTGGATTTTGGCGCGCCGCCCCACGGCGCACCCGAATTGATCGCGGCATGCATAACCCTGTTGGCACACCTGCTCTGGCGCCATACGCTGTTGAGTATCTTTTCCGGTACCGCATGCTACATGTACGCGATCCAGAGCGGACTGTTGCTGTGACCGCCCCGTGTGCGGAAAAGTGACTGCCCGGCCCCGACCCCGACGGATCGATCTGCCACAGGCACAGATCGTGTTACATGGCCGGAGACGACACAAAGCCGGGTCGAATAAGCCATACTGTCCATCCAACTTCAGACAACGAATCCCGGGGGAATCATGTCAACTCTGTTCTGGATCTGCGTAGGCATCGTCATAGGCTGGAACCTGCCGCAGCCCGGTTGGGCAAAAGCACTGCAGGAGAGGATCGCCGCCGCGATCAAGCGCTAGGAAAACGGCTGCAGCCAGGTCTTTGGAATGGCGCAATTGATTTACCGCCGACGACACCGGTCTGTCCCGGACAAATTGCCAATACGGGCTCAAAGCTTTTTACACTAAATTTATCGGGATTATCGCCATCATATTATGATTTTGTGGCTTGAATTGCTCACCCGGATTAGCCAACGCCGCAAAAAGCTGTTGGAACAACCAAAGCAATGCAGAAATTTCCAGTCGACACGGCCAATGTGTCAGTAATCTTTACAATTTTGCTATGAATTATTCACATTTTTAACCATCGCTATTGCGAATTGTATGATTTTGAATGATTTTTTATCAATGGCATCATTCGTGCTTCAGCTAACAGAAGGGCCTGTTACCTGAGTTTGAATCCACCATTTTGAAGAGTAGAAATCATGAAAATCCTAGCTAGTCTCGCTGTGATGATCTTTTTTGTTATTGCCAACGATGCCATTGCCGGGATAATTCACTCCGAGGATTTTAACTCAGATAACGGCGGTTACACGGTAACAAACCAAGGCAATCCAGAGGGGCCTTGGACATGGGATGGTGCAGGTTCCTGGTATACAAATGGCTCGGAAAACTTAGGTTCCCCTTCCCACTCCCGATTGACAGGACCAAGTTTTGTGGTAACCGCCAATGGTCTGGTGGAGCTGAGCTTCGCTCACCGGTATAGCTTTGAACCTCTGTGGGAGGGCGGAGCCGTATTTACCAGCGTAAATGGTGGTGCATTCACCCAGATACTGGCCGCTGCCTTCTCCCAGAACGGGTACACCGGGTTTGGTTTTATCGGCAATCATGATTTGAATGGTAAAGATGGTTTTAATGGAGATTCAGCCGGGTATGCAAACGGCGACTTCATTACAACTATCGCCTCACTGGGAAGTTTCAATACAGGCGACACCATCACGCTTCAGTTTCTTGCTCCCTGGGACGAATTTGCCAAAGGCAGTGAACCCAATTGGCAGATTGACTGGGTCGAGGTTCGCGATGCTTCGAATGTTCCGGAACCTGCCACACTCGCACTGATGGGACTCGGCCTGGCAGGTATAGGCTGCAAGCGGTATCGCCATAAGAGAGCTGCATAGCAGGATCTGAAGACCCACGACACAAAACCGTTACGGTTCGCCCTGACCGGTTTTTATCTCTGTTTGGTGTGGATAGGCCACCGGCCGGACGCGGTAATTTCCTCTCGAGATTCGTGACGCTCAGGGCAGCTGGCTGAAATCGCCTGCGCCGGCATTAGCCCGGCGTCAGGAGAGTGCACCAGCCCCATCGCTTCGCTGGATTGCAAAACACCGGCCCGCGTGCGCCGATCCCGCCATCAGAAACCCTCCCGGTAACGGCGATACAAAACAGCATTAACAGCCGATGTTGCCTTCATCCCTTAGTCCTCATCAAGGACTGAACCAAAAAAGTAGAGCATCGTGGCACCTATGCCACCGCCGTATACGAGCATCACCAGAAACCAGTCTGAATTCGCTACAGCCTCGTACCAGGGGGCAAAGACCAGAGTAACCGGTGCAAGAATGAATGCAACAGCACCAAGCACGGGACCCAGGTGATCAACGACTATGCCTAAAGAGAGGAGGAATCCCCAAATCCCCGCGACAAAGTAGATAACGAATGCAAGTATTTTGAAAACTAACCCCATATTGCCTCCCATGGTATCGGGGTGCGCAAGGGCGTCGCAAAACGGGATTGAACCGGTTTGCCTCGGGATTGCGCCAAACGTATGTTCCTCCTAGGTAGTTGGTCCGTTCGCCGGCGGCGTCAGCAGCAAACCGTTGTCTGCCACCATCTGCTGCATCAACTCGATGAAACGCCGTTCGTACCGCCGCAGATATTTGTCCTTATTATATGCGATGCGGGTTACCTCCCAGGGAAACAGGCGGCTGAGATCACGGATCTGTAGATCGCTGTCGCCGCTGCTGGAGTAGGCCAGGCTGGCGATGATGCCGATGCCGAAACCTTCGCGTACATAGGTTTTGATCACATCGGTATCGGCCGCGCTCAGCACGACCCTGGGTTTCAGCCCCAGACGGGCGAAGCTGGTGCGGAGGTGATTTGCACCGGTGAATCCGAAGACGTAGGTGATCAGCGGATATTCACACAGGGTGTCAAGCGCCAGCGGGCGGCGCGCCAGTACCGGATGGCCTGTCGGTGCGATCAGACTGCGATTCCAGCGGTAGCAGTGCAGCGCCGTCAGATTGGGGTGCTCTCCCAACTCCTCCGTGCAGATGGAAAAATCGACGTTCCCGCTGTCCGCCATCTCCACCAGTTGCTGCGGTGTACCCTGGTGGATCTGCAGGTTTACCAGCGGGTAGATTTTCCGGAACGCCCGAATCACCGGAGGCAGTACGTAGCGCGCCTGGGTATGTGTGGTGCCGATCCGGAGTTCCCCGCTGGCGACCGATTCGTGGTCGCGCCCCACTGCCCGGATGTTCTCGGTGTCGCTGAGAATCCTGCGCGCGTACTGCAATACCAGCTCGCCGGTTTCTGTCAACCCCAACAGCCGCTTGCCTTGGCGGACAAACAGCTCGGTTCCCAGCTCACGCTCAAGTCCGGAGAGGTGCTGGGAAACCGCCGATTGGACCAGGTGCAGCCGCTCCGCCGTCAATGTCACGCTGAAATCAGACTCGCTGAGCAGTTCCAGAGATCGCAGTTGCCTCAATTCCATATTAATAAATGTGATAAATATTCATTATTTATCATTTTACAAGATTTCTAAAAGTTACCAAACTTGCGATCAACAGACTGTCGACAAAAAAGAGGGAGGAGCCCCATGCACGCAACGCTGGCAGAACAGACCGCAGACCAACACCGGTCAGGTCCGCTGAGCGCAATGCAGCTGAATCGGTTGAACCGGGCGATTCAGGGCCTCAGCGTGCAGCAGCTGAACTGGGCCAGTGGATATCTGCTCGGCATCGGCGAGCGCCAGTCACCGGCTGAGCAATCCGAAACCGGTGTCCGGATCACACTGTTGTACGCCTCCCAGACCGGAAATTCACGCGTGGTCGCTGAGGCGCTGGCCGAGGCGAGCGCATCCAGGGGGCTCAACACCCGGCTGCTTTCCATAGACGAGTTCCGGCCAAGAGAGATCTCCAAAGAGCGCGTGCTGATCCTGGTTGTGAGCACCCATGGTGAGGGAGAACCGCCGGAGAGCGCCCGGCAGCTGTACCGATTTCTGCATGGCGAGAGGGCTCCCCGGCTGGATGGCCTCAGGTATGCGGTGTTCGGCTTGGGTGACTCCAGCTACGAGCATTTCTGTAAAGCAGGCCGGGATTTCGATCAACGGCTGGAGGCGTTGGGTGCCAGCCGCCTGTTAAAACGGGTCGATGCCGACCTGGATTTCCACTCCCCCGAAAAAAACTGGGTTACCGAAGTGCTCGAGAAGATCGACGGATTGGTTCCTTCCGATCCGAAGAGAGTGATTGCGCTGAGCGTTGCACGCCACAGCAGGCATCACGATCGCGAAAATCCTTTTACCGCCAAGCTGTTGGAAAATCGCCGCATCACAACGTCGAGTGCGCTGTCGGATGTGCGCCATATCGCGCTGGAGATCGACCCGGCGTCGATCAGCTATGCACCAGGCGACGCACTCGGAGTCTGGTTTCGCAACGATCCGGCGCTGGTGGACGCCATTTTGCAGACGACCGGACTCGAGGGCGGTACCACGGTCACGCTGGAGAACAGGGAGCTGGCGCTGGCGGATGCGCTTGGCAGCAACCTGGAACTGACACGGTTACACCCTTCGGTGGCGACTCGCTGGGCCGAAATCGGCAGTGCCGCAGCACTGAAACAGATTGCGGCTGACGGCAGTGCTCTGCGCGAATATTGCGCCGGCCGGCAGCTTATCGATCTTCTCTCCGACTATCCGGCGCGGCCTGGTGCAGACACCCTGACGCAACTGCTGCAACCGCTGCAGCCGCGACTCTACTCAATAGCGTCCAGTCAGGCGGAATTCGAGGACGAAGTGCATCTGACGGTATCGGTCGTCCGCTACCGTGCGCACAACCGCAGTCATATCGGGGGCGCCTCAGGTTATCTCGCAACGCGCATAGAGGAGGGCGGGCTGCTGGATGTGTATGTGGCGGAGAATCGCAGTTTTCGGCTTCCCAGCGACGGCGACACTCCCGTCATCATGATTGGTGCGGGCACCGGCATCGCGCCTTTCCGCGGTTTTCTGCAGCAGCGGGCGGCCCAGGGGGATACCGGCAAAAACTGGCTGATCTTCGGTAATCGTCAGTTTCACGCTGACTTTCTCTACCAGACAGAGTGGTTGGCCGCGCGCAAAGCGGGGCTCCTTGCGCGTGCAACGCTGGCCTTCTCGCGCGACGGCCACGGTGCGGCCTACGTCCAGGATCGTCTGCTCGACCAGGGGGAGGTGCTCTACCGCTGGCTGCAGGAGGGTGCCAGCGTCTACGTATGCGGCGGATCCGAGATGGCGGCCGGGGTGCACGACGCGCTGGTATTGGTGGCACAGTCGCAGGGCGCACTGGATTCGGATGCCGCCGCCGAATATGTGGAAAATCTGCGCACGCAACAGCGTTATTTGAGGGATGTCTACTGATGGACTCGAAAGTTCATGCAAACGAAATAATCAAGGCCGGCAGCAACTACCTGCGCGGTACCCTGCGCGAGAGCATGGCCGATGAGTTGACCGGCGCACTGGACCCGGCAGATGCGCAGCTGAGTAAGTTTCATGGTTTCTACGAGCAGGATGACCGGGATCTGCGGCAGGAGCGCCAGCAGAAACTGCTTGAACCCTATTACAGCTTTATGCTGCGCGCAAGGCTGCCTGGCGGTATCTGCACGCCGCGGCAGTGGCTGACGATCGATTCAGTGGCACGGCGTCTTGGCAATGGCAGCATCCGTCTGACCACCCGTCAGACTTTTCAATACCACGGCATATTGAAGCGCAACCTGAAGCACCTGATTCAGGAGATCAACAGCGTGATGATCGACTCCATCGGCGGCTGTGGAGACGTCAACCGCAACGTGCTGTGCAACCCCAATCCTGTGCAATCGAAACTGCACGCCGAGGTCTCCCAATGGGCGCGGAGTATCAGCGAAGCGCTGCTCCCGAAGACGCGTGCCTACCACGAGATCTGGCTCGACGGCGAACGGGTGGAGGGCGGCGACAGTGAACCCCTTTACGGGGAGACTTATCTTCCGCGTAAATTCAAGACCGCGGTGGCGATTCCACCCAGTAACGACGTCGATGTCTACACCAACGACCTTGGCTTCGTGGCGATAGCGGAGAGGGCCGGGCTGGTTGGATTCAACGTACTGGCCGGTGGCGGCATGGGCACCACCCACGGCGACATCAGTACCTATCCGCGCCTGGCCGACGAGCTTGGCTTAATAGCACCGGAACAGGTGATTGCCGTCGCCCAGGCTGTAGTGGCCGTTCAGCGAGACCATGGGAACCGTTGCAGCCGCCGCCACGCGCGGCTCAAATACACCGTCGAGAGTATGGGTATCGAGAGCTTTCGTCGCGAGGTGGAGCGGCGTTCGGACGTCACCTTCCAGCCGCCGCGCCCAGTGAGTTTCCAGCATCAAGGCGACAGATACGGTTGGGTTGAGGGTGGCGACGGTAACTGGCACCTCACCCTCTACATCGAGAATGGACGGGTGACCGATGTGCCCGACGCGCAATTGATGACGGGCATGCGAAAAATTGCACGGCTGCATCAGGGCGATTTCCGTATTACCCCGAATCAGAATTTGGTGGTTGCCGGTGTACCGGAGAAGCATAAGGAGCGTATCGAGGCACTTGCCCGGCATCACGGGCTGTTGCGCAGCCGGAGCCGGCTCCGGCTCAACAGCATCGCCTGCGTCGCGCTGCCTACCTGCCCACAGGCCATGGCGGAAGCGGAGCGCTGCCTGCCTGAATTGATGACCGAAATCGAACAGTTGGCCGCCAGCCACGGGCTCCCGGATCTGACCACGGTAATACGTATGACGGGTTGCCCAAACGGCTGCGCCCGTCCTTACGTGGCCGAAATCGGACTGGTGGGAAAAGGGCCGGGCAGTTACAACCTGATGCTTGGCGGTGACGGTCGTGGGCTGCGCCTGAACCGACTATACCGGGAGAATCTCAAACAGGCCGGGATTCTGCAGGAGCTGGACAGGCTGTTCAAACGATACGCTGGAGAACGCCTCGACCGGGAGAGTTTTGGGGATTTTACGCTTCGCGTCGGCCTGCTACCGGCAGTGCTCGATAGCAGGGAGGGTTTTTATGACTGACGCCAGGTTAATCGAGTCACTGTTACGCGGCGACGAACACGCCCTGAATTTGGCAAACGGACGCCTGATCAATCTTTCCGCACGGGAGCGCATCCACTGGGCGCTGCAGAATCTGCCGGGGCGTCCGGTTCTCAGCTCCAGTTTCGGAATTCAGGGCGCCCTCATGCTCCACCTGGTAACCGGAGCGGTGCCGGATATCCCGATTGTGATGATCGATACCGGGTACCTGTTCCCGGAGACCTATGTTTTTATAGATGCGTTGCGCGAACGGCTGTCGCTGAATCTCCACGTCTATCGTCCCGGGGAATCCGCGGCCTGGCAGGAGGCGCGCTACGGTCGTCTGTGGGAACAGGGCGTGGAGGGCATAGCGCGCTATAACCGGATCAACAAGGTTGAGCCGATGCAGCGCGCCCTCAGCGAACTGGAGGCAGGCACCTGGTTCGCAGGCCTGCGGCGTCAGCAGTCGGACAGCCGCTCCGGCCTGCCGGTCCTGCGCATACAGGACGGACGCTTCAAGCTGCATCCGGTTATCGATTGGACTGACCGCGATGTTCACCGCTACCTGAAACAGCAGGATCTGCCCTATCACCCGCTCTGGGAAAAAGGCTATGTATCGGTTGGGGATGTGCATACCAGCCGGCCGCTGCTGCCTGGAATGAGCGAGCAGGAGACCCGTTTCTTCGGCTTGAAGCGGGAGTGTGGGTTGCACGAATAGCACTCAATCCAAAGCGATGTTTTTTTAACCGGCAACCTCTTTTTTTTATGAAAATATCTGGAGCAGCGGCAATGAACGGCAACGTAGTATGGCATTTCCACCCGGTGAAGCGGCAGGACCGCGCAGCACAGAAATCCCAGACACCGCTGGTAATCTGGTTCACCGGCCTGAGCGCGTCGGGTAAATCCACCATCGCCGGAGCGCTGGAGCAGATCCTCACCCAGCAGGGTTACCATACCTATCTGCTCGATGGCGACAATGTACGGCACGGACTTTGCCGTGATCTGGGTTTCGGTGACAGCGACCGCAGTGAAAATATCCGGCGCGTGGGAGAAGTGGCCAAACTGATGGCGGACGCCGGTTTGATCACGCTCGCTGCGTTTATCTCTCCTTTCGAGAGTGACCGGCAGACAGTCCGCGATATACTGCCTGAGGGGCAGTTCGTGGAGGTGTTTGTCGATGCAACGCTGGATGTCTGCCGGGAGCGTGATCCCAAGCAGCTCTACGCGAAAGCGGATCGCGGTGAGATCAAATGCTTCACCGGCATAGACAGTCCCTATCAGGTACCGCGCAATCCCGAGGTGAGAATCGACGCCAGCCGGCTCAGCGTCGCCGAAGCAGTCAATCAGTTACTCGCCTACCTGCATGCCAGCGGCGCGTTGAAAGAGGGGTATCAACCGTTGACCATCGCCAGTTAAAGTGCTGAATCAGCTATCCGGGACAGGCGACCCCCGTCCCTCCCAGCCCGCAATAACCTCCCGGATTCTTGGCCAGATACTGTTGATGGTAGAGCTCCGCGTAGTAGAACTCCGGAGCCTGGATAATCTCGGTGGTTATAATCCCTTTGCCACGCGCACTCAGCGCCTTCTGGTAACGCTGTTTTGAGGCTTGTGCCAGGTTCAGTTGCGTGTCGTCAGCGGTATAGATACCGGAACGGTATTGCGTACCGGAGTCGTTGCCCTGGCGCATGCCCTGGGTGGGATCGTGCGACTCCCAGAAGAGCCGCAATAACATTTCGTAACTTACGATCCTGGGGTCGAACACAACCCTGACCACTTCGTTGTGTCCGGTCATGCCGCTGCAAACCTCCTCGTAGGTTGGATTGGGGGTGAAGCCGCCGGCGTAGCCTACCGCAGTGCTGTATACCCCATCCGCCTGCCAGAAGCGCCGTTCAGCACCCCAGAAACAGCCCATGCCGAACATTGCCAGTTCCATACCGTCGGGAAACGGCGGCCGCAACGGGTTGCCGTTGACATAGTGCCCCCCCGACAGTGGCATAACTGTCTCACGCCCGGGAAGCGCCTCCTCCCTGGAGGGCATTTCACTCTTTTTGCGGGTAATCCACATCGTTTTATCCTCCTAATATTTTGCGGTATTCACAGCGCAGAGGGCCTGCTCTCCGTTGTGGTCCCAGCGCAAAAAAAGAGATATTTTGCGCATTGACCTGGACTGTTACTTGAATTTTCGACCAAAACCGATTCCTCTTCCAGACCAGGGAAAACAGGGGAATAATAGTACGCCGGGGATGCTCACCAGCCCGAGATGAAACCCTATTCGGAACCACCCATGAGCAGAGACAGTGAACACCCGCTGAAAGCGCACCTGAATCTATTCGGACCGGCCCTCATTGTTACGCTGCTGGGCTTCCTGTTGGCGTACCAGTTCGTGGATCCGGCGCCGCCCGACCATATTCGTATCGCGAGCGGGAATAAGGATGGCGCCTACTATCTATTCGCGCGGCAATACCGGGAATATCTTGCCCGGGAAGGTATAGAACTGGAGGTCGTGACCAGTGCCGGGTCGCTGGAAAACATTCAACTGCTGGAGAGCGGTCGGGTTGATTTGGCATTCGTCCAGGGTGGACTTGCGGACAAGGCAACACAGGGGAATCTTGTATCCCTCGGCAGTTTCTACTACGAACCGCTCTGGATGTTCCATCGGGGTGAGCTTGAAATCAACACGCTCACCGGGCTGAAGCAGCGTCGCGTTGCGGTCGGGGCGGAGCGAAGCGGGACCCGCGCCCTCGCGCTTCAGTTGCTGGGCGACAACAACCTGCACGCAGCAGATGTGCGCATGCTCTCCATTGACGGACACGAAGCGGCCGAAGCGCTGTTGGCGGGTGAGATCGATGCCGCGTTCTTCGTCGCCTCGCCCAAGTCGCCGGTGGTGCGCAGCCTGCTGGAGTCGGAGTCTCTGAAACTGATGAGTTTCGGGCGCGCGGATGCCTACACCCGCCTGCATCCTTACCTTTCCAGCGTGTTGTTGCCGGAAGGTGTGGTCAATATGGAGCGGAATCTTCCGGGCAGCGAGACGCGGTTGCTGAGCGCCACCGCCAATCTGGTCGCGACTGACCGGTTACACCCGGCCCTGGTGGAACTGCTGGTTTATGTGGGAGGCAGGATCCACGGCGCTGGCGGCTGGTTCGAAGCGCGGGGCGAATTTCCCTCACCCGCCTATACGGACTTTCCACTGTCTGCCGATGCGGCCCGCTTCTACGAGCGGGGACCCTCTTTTCTGCAGCGTTACCTGCCTTTCTGGACCGCCAGTCTGCTGGACCGCCTCAAAGTGATGCTGCTGCCTTTGATCGCATTGCTGCTGCCTTTAATCAAGATCATGCCCGGCATCTTTAACTGGCGCATGCGCTCGCGTATCTATCCCTGGTACCGGGAGATTCTGGCTATCGACAGGAAGATGGTGGCGGGGGAGCTGAATGTGGATAACTCGCTGCAGAAGCTGAATGATATAGAGCGAAAAGTCGCCAATATTTCGGTGCCTCTGTCGTTTGCAGAGGAGCTGTATGAATTGCGCCGGCATATCAGCCTGGCGCGGGAACGCCTGGAAAAATGGCGGAACGGGACTGAGCGGAACTGAGCGGCTCCCAGAAGCAGCGCGTCAATCCAGACTAGGACCCAAAACAAAATCGAGTACACGATAGCCGTGCTTCTCCAGCGCGTCCTCTATATCTTCCCAACTGTAGTCCGGATCGCCCTCCTCCACTGCTGAAATAATACCAGTCACGTGCCGGAAAGCCTCTTGTTCTTTCCTGTCCTCGGGTATGCTCACGACCCGGATGCCGCCCGGTTCGCCCGCGGGTAATACCATCAATCTGACGTTCATGCATGCTCCTGAAATTCACACGACCGGTCTGGTTCCAGTCAATTGAAAGCGATCACTGGTTTAAAGTCCCAAATTCAGGATCTGTAAATCCCCCGGTTTTAGCCGGAAGAGAAAACCCCCTCTGCTCTCGGAGGGTATCGCAAAGGTTCTGTCCCTTCTCCTTTCGAGAGAGTTTCGCAAAGATTCTGTCCCTTCTCCCTTCGAGGGAGAGGGGAGAGTCGGCCTTCAGCCGACTCGGATATTGTCTGGCTGCAACCCGAAGCCACCGGCTTTAAGCCGGTGGAGCACTCACAGTTTACGCAGTAACCACACTCTCTGTCATTGATGCTGCTCAAAGCGTCTGAGATGTGCAATCCAGTTCACGTACCGATTTTCTTTCTGCAGGCGGTGTTCTGTCGTTGCGTCTCTTTGCACCTAAAATTTTCAACAGCATCGCTTTGCATGGATCTCTTGTCCTGTGGCGGGGAAATGTCTATGCTCCCGGCTGCTCATTTAAACCGGGAGAAATACCGTGTCCGATAACGAAAAGCGCGTCATCTTCATATTTCCTGGCCAGGGATCCCAATACCCCGGTATGGGTAGCGACTTGTTCACTGACTTTGACGCCGCAAGGTCAATCTACGAAGAGGCCAGTGACATACTCGGGTACGATATGACGAAGCTTTCGTTTGATGACCCCAATGACCGGATCAACCTGACGCGGTACACCCAGCCGGTGTTGCTCACCCATCAAATTGCCTGCCTCAGTGCATACCGGGCATTGGCTGAAATGCCGCTGCGGCCGATCGCGGCCGCCGGCCACAGCCTGGGTGAGTACAGCGCACTGGTTGCCGCAGAGGTGCTCACATTCGCCGACGCGCTGCGTCTGGTGGCGAAACGCGGCGAGTTGATGGGAGACTTCGGAGAAGGTGAGATGGCCGCATTGACGCTGGATCTCGACACTGCCCGCCCGTTGGCGGACAAACATTACTGTGGCATCGCCGGACTCAATCTGCCCGATCAGACAGTGGTGGGTGGTGCGGCTGCCGACCTGGATGCGTTGGCTGCGGAGATGGCTGAGATCATGCCCAGAAAGCGGGCGGTCAGACTGAAAACAGAGGGCGCCTTTCATACGTACTACATGGTGGAGGCGGCACGTCGATTCCGCGAAGCGCTGGACCAGACGGAAATTGCCGATGCTTCGCTCAAGGTGTTGTCAAACTATACCGGCGGTTATCACGAAAACAGTGCGGAAACCATTAAATCCCGTCTCTTCTTCCAGCTGTTTCATCCGGTCAACTGGATAGGCTGCCTGCAAACCGCGCTGGATGACAACATCGAACTGTTTATGGAGTTTGGTGGCGGCATCGGGGATGGAGACGGCCCCACGGAGAAGCGTCCGAACCTGGAGGGGATGGTCAAGAAATTCACGCGCCGGGCTGATCCGAAACCTGGATACATACCCGCCATCAACAGTGCGACCATCCGGGAAGCGGCACACATCTCCGCATGAACGGTCAGCCGCGTGCGCGCAACGATCTTCCGCACAACCCACCATTTGCCCCGGTGGTCAGGGCGTAAATCATTACTCGAAGAACGCTGAATAACGGCCCTGGAACCGGGCCGCCACCTTGTCACCGCTCAGAATCTCCGTGATCAGGGTAATCGCGGCTCTCTCCCCGTTTCCCACTCGTTTCATGAAGGGCTCAAAGGTGCCGTCTTCGGGCAGGTGGCACAGCGCCCTGATCTCCCCTTTGACCGGTGAAAAATACTTTATCGAAGCGTCGCCAAGGACGCTCAGCGCCTGTACGCCGGCCTCTTCGTATTTCAGATGCAGCATTGCCCAGCCTGCAACCGCACAGATGCTGAACTGGCTGCCACCGAAAGCGGTTCCATGAATGTTGACGTTCGGTCCGAAGTCGGCTGTAGCCGTCAACTTGTCGCCATCATACCCAACTACATTGACCCCCATCTGACGCGTCAGCGGCACCTCCCTGTGCAGTGTTTGCGTCAGAACGTCCAGGCGAAACGCCATGTTGTCAAGCCCGATTGAACTCAGGCCTGCTCCAGTTCGACCAGCGTTCCGCAAAAATCCTTCGGGTGCAGAAACAGCACCGGTTTATTATGCGCGCCGATTTTGATATCCCCGAGAACTCGGGCGCCCTCTGCCACCATCTTTTTGGCCGCAGCCTGGATATCCTCTACTTCATAACAGACGTGGTGAACCCCGCCGTTGGGATTGTTTTCCAGAAATTTCGCGATAGGGGATTTCTCTCCCAGCGGATGCAGCAACTCGATTTTGGTATTTGGCAGTTCTACAAAAACCGTCGTGACGCCATGTTCGGGAATGTCGGCTGGGGCTGAGACTTTCGCTCCCAGCGTGTCACGGTAGACCGCGGTTCCCGCTTCAAGATCAGGCACGACTATGGCAACGTGGTTCAGGTTTCCTATCATCTCTATCTCGCTTGTGCAGTTTAAAGGAAATGCGCGTGGTTGCGCGCCATTGAGAACACATCACTCTCTATTGGCTGTTTAAAAAAAGATCCAGCAGTGTCATGGCGGCGAACGTGGGAGGCACAATGCCGCCGGTTACGCCCTGTTCCATTTCCGGCAGCCGGGATCTGACCCGATCGTCGTATTTGAAGGTTGTCAGCAATCCTTCGCTGATTTCGGACCACATCCAACTCTTGGCCTGCGCCGCGCGGCGCCGCACCAACTGGCCATTGCTGTTGATCAGTTCACGATACGCCTCGATCAGCTCCCAGGCCTCGCTGAGCCCGGTACCTTCGGCCGACGAACAGGTCTTCACCGGCACTTTCCAGCCGCTGGTACGAGGGTGTATCAGGGTCAGGGCGGAGCGATAGTCCGCTGCGGAATGGCGCGCCGCCGCCTCCAATTCTCCGTCGGCCTTGTTTACCAGTATCATATCGGCCAACTCCATGATGCCGCGTTTGATGCCCTGCAGATCGTCGCCTCCACCGGGCAGCAACAGCAGCAGAAACAGGTCGGTCATATCGGCGACTGCGGTTTCCGACTGCCCCACACCGACAGTTTCAACGAAAATGACGTCAAACCCCGCTGCTTCGCACAACAGCATCGTCTCCCGGGTGCGGCGCGCGACACCCCCAAGGGTGGTGCCCGCCGGGGAAGGTCGGATGAACGCATTGGTCTGGCGCGAGAGCTCCTCCATCCGGGTTTTGTCCCCCATGATGGAACCGCCGCTGACCGAAGAGGAGGGATCCACCGCCAATACGGCCAGCCGGTGCCCCCGGCCGATAACATAGTTGCCCAGCGTTTCAATAAAGGTGGACTTGCCCACGCCCGGTACGCCCGAGATGCCGATACGGATGGCGCTGCCGGCATGGGGGGCCAGCAGATGCATCAACTCCATCGCGGCGGCACGATGGTCCTTCCGGGTCGACTCCACCAGGGTTATGGCCCGGGAGAGTGCGCGTCTTTTTCCGGCCCTTATCTGTTCAGCCAGCAGTTCTGTTCCGATCTGCATGCCTACTCGAATTCCATTATCACCTGGTCGACGGTCAGACTGGCACCCACTCTGGTCGGGATATGATGAACGACCGCGTCGTGTACCGCGCGCAGCACGTTCTCCATCTTCATCGCCTCGATCACCGCCAGCTCCTGACCCGCTTTCACCTCATGCCCCTCCTCTACCGAAAGTTTGACCAGCAGGCCAGGCATGGGAGAGAGCAGAAATCTGGACATGTCCGGCATCACCTTCTCCGGCATCTTGGCGTGCAGTTCCGCCGCCCGCGGTGTCATGACCACCGCTTTGGTGTGGGCGCCGCGGTGCACCAGGTGGTACCAGATACCGACGCGCTCGACCTGAAAGCTGGCGTATTCGCCGTTGATCGTGCAATTCAGCAGCGGTTCTCTGATATCCCAGTCAGTGACGACCTTGAAGCTCTTGCCTTCGTACTCCACCCGGTAGCCGTCTTCAATCGGCCAGACATTCACAGCATGACTGACATCGTCGACGGTAACCACCCAGGCCTCACTGTGCTTGCGTTCGTAGCCCGGCAACTGACCGGTCAGTTTGGAGGCACGGTCGGTGTGGCTGCGGTGCACACAGGCGGTTACTACGATGTACTTGGCCGGATCGTCCTGCGGTACATCCGATGAGTTGAATCCATCCGGGTACTCTTCGGCGATAAAGTTGGTGGTGAGCCTGCCCTCGAGGAACCTGGGATGCACCATCAATGCATTCAGAAAGCTGATGTTGTGCTGCACGCCCTGGATGTAGTAATCATCCAGCGCCTGCTGCATTTTTTTAATCGCACAGATGCGATCCTCGCCATAGGTGACCAGTTTCGCGATCATCGGATCGTAGTACATGGAGACCTCGCCGCCCTCGAACACGCCGGTATCCACGCGCACGCCCTCGCCTTCCGGGGGGCGGTAATAGACCAGTCTGCCGATGGAGGGCAGAAAGTTACGGAACGGATCCTCCGCGTAGACACGTGCCTCCATGGCCCAGCCGGTCAGCTTTACATCCTCCTGCCTGAGCGGCAGCACCTCTCCGTCGGCAACCCGTATCATCAACTCAACCAGGTCCTGGCCGGTAATGCACTCGGTGACCGGGTGCTCCACCTGGAGCCGGGTGTTCATCTCCAGAAAGTAGAAATTGCGCTGGGCGTCGACAATGAACTCCACGGTGCCGGCGCTGCGATACTGCACCGCTCTGGCCAGCTGAACCGCCTGCTCACCCATCGCCCTGCGAGTCGCTTCATCCAGAAATGGCGAGGGCGCCTCTTCTATTACCTTCTGGTGCCGTCGTTGGATAGAACACTCGCGCTCTCCCAGATAGATGATGTTGCCGTGCGTATCGGCCATCACCTGGATCTCGATATGCCTGGGCTCCTGGATGAACTTTTCGATGAAAACCCGCTCATCGCCGAAGCTGGAACGCGCCTCGTTGGTCGCCCGCTCGAAACCGTCGCGGCAATCGTCATCATTCCAGGCGACGCGCATTCCCTTGCCTCCGCCACCGGCGGATGCCTTGAGCATTACCGGGTAGCCGATACCGCGGGAGATCTCCAATGCATGTTCCGCGTCGCGCACCACGTCTGTGTATCCGGGTATGACGTTGACGCCTGCCTCTTCCGCCAGTTTCTTGGAGGTGATCTTGTCGCCCATGCTATTGATGGCAAGTGGGGCGGGACCGATAAATGTTATTCCCTGCGCTTCCAGCGCCTCACAAAAAGCGGAATTCTCGGAGAGAAAACCGTATCCGGGGTGAACCGCCTCAGCACCTGTATTCTTACACGCCTGAATTATCCGCTCCTTTACCAGATAACTCTCGGCGGAGGGGGAGGGGCCGATGTGCACCGCCTCATCCGCCATGCGTACGTGCAGCGCATCCCGGTCCGCGTCGGAATAGACCGCCACTGTCGCGATCCCCATCCTTTTAGCCGTCTTCATTACCCGGCAAGCTATCTCGCCGCGATTTGCAATCAGTATTTTCTTGAACATTTTTTTGCCTTAAAGATCCAGATTCTTCCAAAACCCCGCGCGCGCAACCAGCTACAGCGGAATATTTCCATGTTTGCGCCATGGATTATCCAGCTTTTTATCTCTCAGCATGGCAAGGGATCGGCAAATTCGTTTACGCGTGCTGTGCGGCATGATCACATCGTCGACAAAGCCCCGGGCGCCGGCCACGAAAGGATTGGCGAAGCGATCCTTGTACTCCTGGGTGCGCAGGTCGACCTTCTCCTGGTCTTTCATGTCCTGGCGAAAGATGATCTCGACCGCGCCTTTGGGACCCATCACCGCGATTTCGGCGCTCGGCCAGGCCAGGTTTACATCGCCGCGCAAATGTTTGGAGGACATCACGTCGTAGGCACCGCCATAGGCCTTGCGCGTGATCACGGTGACTTTCGGGATGGTTGCCTCGGCATAGGCGTACAGCAGTTTGGCACCATGCTTGATAATGCCGCCGTACTCCTGGCTGGTGCCCGGAAGAAAACCGGGGACGTCGACGAAAGTGACAACCGGGATGTTGAAGGCATCGCAAAACCGCACGAAACGGGCGGCCTTTTTCGCTGAGTCGATGTCGAGACAGCCGGCCAGGACCATTGGCTGATTGGCGACGAATCCCACCGTGGATCCCTGCATCCGGCCGAACCCGATGATGATGTTGGCAGCGTAGTTTTCCTGGAGCTCAAAGAAATTTCTGTCATCGACAACCTTTAAGATCAGCTCCTTCATGTCATAAGGCTTATTCGGGTCGGCCGGCACCAGCGTATCCAGCGAATTGTCTTTCCGGTCGGCCGGATCGTTGGTTGGCCAGACCGGAGATTTTGACCTGTTGTTCATCGGCAGAAAGTTGACGAAACGGCGCAGCATGAACAGCGCCTCCACATCGTTGTCGAACGCGAGATCCGCGACGCCCGACTTGTGGGTATGCGTTTTGGCACCACCGAGCTCCTCTGCGCTCACCTCTTCGTGGGTAACGGTTTTCACCACCTCGGGACCGGTAACGAACATATAAGAGGTGTCCCTGACCATGAAGATAAAGTCTGTCATTGAGGGTGAGTAGACCGCGCCGCCTGCGCAAGGCCCCATGATCATCGAGATCTGTGGAACCACGCCCGATGCCATCACATTGCGCTGAAACACATCGGCATAGCCCGCGAGCGAGTCGACGCCCTCCTGGATACGGGCACCGCCCGAGTCGTTCAATCCCACCACCGGAACGCCCACCTTGATCGCATGGTCCATTATTTTGCAGATTTTCGCGGCGTGAGACCTGGAGAGGGAGCCGCCGAAAACGGTGAAATCCTGACTGAAGACAAAAATCGGCCTTCCACCGACGGTGCCGTATCCGGTTACGACACCGTCTCCCGGTATTTTCTGCTCGTCCATGCCGAACTCGGTACAGTCGTGTTCGACGAACATATCCCACTCTTCGAAGCTGTCCGGGTCGAGGAACAGTTCAATACGTTCACGCGCGGTCAGCTTGCCCTTGGCGTGTTGGCTGTCAATGCGTTTCTGGCCCCCGCCGAGTCGTGCTGCGTGGCGCTGCTCCTCGAGCCTCTGAATAATCTTTTGCATCAATCTCTCCCCACTACGCGATCCCAACCCCCGGGATAACTTCCGCCCGTCGGATCGCCACTGATATAGGCTGGGTCAAAACAAAACCCAACTACCTGTCGTAAAGCGCATATCCCGTATATGCATGGGCTCCCGTACTTCCGCCATCCCGGCGGATGCCGGGACCCGGCGTATTCATCAAATTACTGGATTCCGGCATACGCGGAAATGACTGGTGACACTGTTTATCAAAGAAGACCGGAAAAATATCTCTTCACCACGTGTCCCTTCTAATTAAAGTGTTAGCTCAATGTTTGGTGCTGTGGTGCTGCCCTCTCTCCGTCAGACTCTCTCCCGAATCAATTGCAGCATTTCGGACGCCGCCACAGGAATGTTGGTACCGGGTCCGTAAACTGCCGCAACACCGGCAGCCTGCAGGCCGGCATAATCCTGGGGCGGAATCACGCCACCGCAGATTACGATGATCTCCCCGGCACCTTCCGCTTCCAGCGCAGCGATCAACTTGGGCACCAGTGTTTTGTGTCCGGCCGCCTGTGAGGAGACACCCACTACGTGGACGTCGTTCTCGGCAGCCTGCCTGGCCGCCTCCTCAGGTGTCTGGAACAACGGGCCGATATCCACATCGAAGCCGATATCCGCAAACGCCGTAGCGATCACCTTCGCGCCCCGGTCATGGCCATCCTGTCCCATTTTCACTACCAGCATGCGCGGCCGGCGACCCTGCTCTTTGGCAAAAGCCTCGACGTCGGCACGTATCTTTTCGAACCCTTCGTCGCCTTTGAATGCTGAACCGTAAACGCCGGATATCGAGCGGGTTACCGCGCGATGGCGGCTGTAGCATTTTTCCAGCGCGTCGGAGATCTCGCCCACGGTGGCCCGTACCCGGGCGGCATTTACTGCGAGCTCCAGCAGATTGCCTGTGTTGTGCTCGGCTGCGTCGGTCAGCGCATCCAGAGATGCCTGGCAGGCCGCTTCGTTGCGTCCCGACCTGACCCGCTGCAGACGCGCGACCTGAGATTCCCGCACCGCACTGTTATCGATATTCAGCACATCGATGTCCGGTTCTTCCGCAAGTCGGTATTTATTGACTCCGACTATCACCTCGTCTCCGCGGTCGATGCGCGCCTGACGCAGCGCCGCCGCCTCTTCGATGCGCAGCTTCGGCATACCTGATGCCACCGCCTTGGTCATTCCACCCAGTTCTTCCACCTCATCGATGAGCGCGTGTGCTGCTTTGATCATTTCGTTGGTAAGACTCTCTATATAGTAGGAGCCGGCGAGCGGATCGATCACCTTGGTGATGCCAGTCTCTTCCTGGATAACCAACTGGGTATTGCGGGCGATGCGGGCGGAGGCGTCTGTGGGTAGTGCCAGTGCCTCGTCGAAGGCATTGGTATGCAGCGACTGGGTACCGCCCAGCACCGCCGCCATCGCTTCGATAGTCGTGCGCATGATGTTGTTGTGGGGGTCCTTGGCGGTAAGACTGACACCCGAGGTCTGACAATGAGTGCGCAACATGCGCGAGCGCGCATCCTTGGGCTGAAAATGTTTATCCATCAGTTCCGACCAAAGTACCCTCGCGGCACGCAGCTTGGCCACCTCCATGAAAAAGTTCATGCCGATAGCAAAGAAAAACGAGAGTCGAGGTGCGAATTTATCGACTTCCAGCCCCTTGGCCAGAGCGGCACGCACGTACTCAAGGCCGTCGGCGATAGTAAACGCCAGCTCCTGAACGCAGGTGGCCCCGGCCTCCTGCATGTGGTAGCCGGAGATCGAAACCGAATTGAACTTGGGCATATGCTGGGCTGTATAACCGATGATATCGGCAACGATGCGCATCGAAGGTTCCGGCGGATAGATATAGGTGTTGCGGACCATGAACTCCTTGAGAATGTCGTTCTGCAGGGTGCCTGCGAGCTTGTCGGGGGTGACCCCCTGCTCT
>JAGRGQ010000036.1 GCA_020445405.1 Gammaproteobacteria bacterium
CACCGGCGTCAGCTCGCCGTTGGCGTACGCCTCCAGGTCGAGCGCATGACTCGCACCAAGAACCAGATCGATCTCTTCCCGCAGCTCGTCCGCCTGATCACCAATCACCTCGTCCAGTCTGGGGTTGTCAAGGCCCTGAATCACCTCGCCCTCCCGGATCTTACCTCCATGGGTGGCGGAAAATAGGTGTGTGGCACCGGTGCGGAGATCGTGGACCCCCTTAAATCTTTTACCCATGCCGATTGGCCAGGTGACCGGAGAACAGTTTATCTGCAGTACCGATTCGATCTCGTCCAGAATCTCCATGGCATCGCGCCCTTCCCGGTCGAGCTTGTTCACAAATGTCAGTATAGGCGTATCGCGCATGCGGCAGACATCCATCAGCTTGACGGTGCGAGACTCCACACCTTTGGCGACATCGATCACCATCAGTGCAGAATCCACCGCGGTCAATGTGCGATAGGTGTCTTCCGAGAAATCCTCGTGCCCGGGCGTATCCAGAAGATTGACGACCGCATCTCCATAGGGAAACTGCATTACCGAAGAGGTGACCGAAATCCCCCGCTGTTTCTCTATTGCCATCCAGTCGGACGTGGCGTGCCTGTCCGCTTTGCGTCCTTTCACGGTGCCCGCCATCTGAATGGCGCCGCCGTAAAGCAGCAGCTTTTCGGTCAATGTGGTTTTGCCCGCGTCCGGGTGGGAGATGATGGCAAAGGTTCGCCGTCTTTTCAGTTGCTTGAGAAGTTCAGACATCAGTCGGTCAGGTTGAGCGGGCGTCGTAATAAATCGTAATCACTTTCTCTGCGGAGGAGGGCGCAACATATCCAATCCCCTCTCCGTGCCTGGGAAAATGGGCGGTTACGCCATCTCCGATCAGAGGGTGTCGCAAAAGTTCTGTCCCTTCTCCATCACGGGGAGGGGGGGCTTTTGCGACACCCTCTCACGGGAAGAGGCGGCTTTCGAGACATCCAGTTGCAGCAAAAGTCGGGATTATACCGTATCAGCGGTTACCCGTATCGTTGTCTCGCCGGGATAAAAGACTCAATGCCAGTACAATCGCATCCTCCCGCTCCTTTTTGGCAGGATAATAGCCACGCCGAACCCCCACTTCGTTGAAGCCGACGCTCTGATAAAGGTACTGCGCGGCCCGATTCGAAGCACGCACCTCCAGAAATACGGTATCTGCACGGTGACTGCGCGCCAGCGTCAACAGCCGTTCCAGAATTCGCCTACCCAGCCCCTGACGACGCAATTCCGATTCGACGCAGATATTCAGTATATGCGCCTCTCCCACGGCAACCGACATAATGCCGTAACCGACAATCTTCGCGTTCAACCGGTATACCCAGCAACAGTAACCCACGCCAAGGCAATCCAGAAAGATATTCTCGGTCCAGGGAAATTCGTAACAGCGTGACTCCAGCTCGGCGACCTCCCGCACGTCGCCTTTCTGCATCGGGAAAAGCTGCAACTGCGGGCTTTTAAGATAGGAGCTTCTGGCTTTATTCATCTCTGCCTGTCAGACACGCTCAATCTTTCAACAGCGCAGCCACCTGTTGAAGGTCCTGCCAGGCCCTGACCTTTTGATCCGGCGAGCGCAGCAGGTACGCAGGATGGTAACTGACGACCACGGGTATTTCCCCGAAACGGAATGGCCTGCCCCGCATTTTTCCCACAGCCTCTTGCGATTTCAGCAGGTTCTGGGCCGCTATCCGGCCCACAGCCAGGATAACCCGAGGCTGTACCAGCGCGATCTGCCGCCGCAGGTAGGGCTCACACCTCAACGCCTCCTCCGGACGCGGATCGCGGTTTCCCGGGGGGCGGCATTTCAGAATATTCGCGATGTAAACCTGAGCGCGCTGCAGGCCGATGGCCAGCAGCATTGCGTTCAACAGCTGACCGGCCCGGCCCACAAACGGCTCGCCCTGACGATCCTCTTCCGCGCCGGGGGCCTCCCCTATCACCATCAGATTCGCCGATCGGTTGCCGACGCCGAATACCGCTTGCCGCCTGCCGGCGTGCAGCTCGCATGCGGTACAACAGGAGACCCGTTGCGCCAGCGCCGGCCAGTCCAGGGAGGCGATATCGGCCTCGGGTGCCGGTTCCGTTGGCGGCATCTCCAGCGGCACCCACTCTTCCGTTGGCGGCGGCACCTCTTCCAGCCAGAGCGGGGGTGAGGGTGAAGCCTCCGGTTGCAGCGGCTTCACATCCGGCGGACAGGCTGCCGCCTGGCGTTCGTTTACCGTCAGTGGATTCCCGCCAGATCGCCGGGGCACCCAGGACTCAATTCCCATCGCGTCCAGGTACTGTCGCCTCAGGCCCTCGTCCATAAATCAAACATCGCCCAACTGGGGATGTGCGCGCATTTCGCCCTGAAGCAGCTTGTTAAAAGCGTTGACGTAGGCCTTGGCCGACGCGATGACGATGTCCGTGTCCGCGCCCTGGCCATTAACGATCCTTCCCGCCTTGCGGATGCGTACCGTCACCTCTCCCTGGGCATCGGTACCGCTGGTGATGGCGTTCACCGAGTAGAGTTCCAGAATGGAATCCGTCCGGACGATCGACTCG
The DNA here is from genome assembly GCA_020445405.1 of Gammaproteobacteria bacterium. Lineage (GTDB taxonomy): Bacteria > Pseudomonadota > Gammaproteobacteria > Chromatiales > Chromatiaceae > HKST-UBA178. The sequence goes on from JAGRGQ010000036.1 coordinate 2,569, forward strand.
ATCGCTTTAAAGGCGGCATCCACAGGACCTCCGCCGGAAGCACGACCTGTTTTTTCATCGCCGTCAAGGGTCAGAACCACGCTCGCGTTGGGTACCTCACCGGTTTCAGAACAGACTCTGAGGGAGACCAGATTGACGCGTTCGTTTTCGGCTGAAAAACCGGCGTCGTTGACCAGCGCCAGCAGATCATCGTCGTAGATTTCATGCTTTTTATCCGCCAGCTCCTTGAATGAACGAAACCCCTCGTTCAGCTCCTCCTCGCTGGCGAACTCCACGCCCAGTTCCGTCAGCCGGGCACGAAACGCATTGCGACCCGAGTGTTTTCCGAGCACCATGCGGTTCTGGCTCCACCCTACATCTTCGGCACGCATGATTTCATAGGTCTCCCGGCTTTTCAGCACGCCATCCTGATGAATTCCCGCTTCGTGGGCGAAGGCGTTACTGCCGACGACGGCTTTGTTCGGCTGGACCGGAAATCCGGTGATTCCGGACACGATACGCGAGCAGTTGACGATCTGGGTGGTATCCAGGTCGGTGTCGCAGCTGAACAGGTCGCGCCGGGTTCGCACCGCCATGACCACCTCTTCCAGCGAGGCGTTGCCCGCCCTTTCTCCCAGTCCGTTTACCGTGCACTCCACCTGCCGGGCCCCGTTCAGAACGGCGGCCAGGGAGTTGGCGGAAGCGAGCCCGAGATCGTTGTGGCAATGCACAGAGAAGATCGCCTTGTCGGCGTTGGGTATGCGTTCAATCAGGGTGCGGATGGTCTCACCGAACTGTTGCGGGAGATTGTAGCCCACAGTGTCCGGAACATTGATGGTCGTCGCCCCCGCATCGATGGCCCGCTCGAAGATCCGGCACAGGAAATCGATGTCGGAGCGGCCCGCGTCCTCCGCCGAAAACTCGACATCGTCGATTAGATTTCTGGCCCGCCTGACCGCCCATACCGCCTGCTCCACCACTTCGTCGGGAGACATGCGGAGCTTGTGCTCCATGTGAATGGGGGAGGTGGCGATGAATGTATGAATGCGACCGGAATTGGCCTCCCTGAGCGCGTCTCCGGCGCGATCGATATCCTTTTCCGTTGCCCGGGCAAGGCCGCAGATGGTGCTGTCCTTGATGCTCCTGGCCACCGCCCGGACCGCCTCAAAGTCACCGCGACTGGCAATGGGAAAACCGGCTTCAATCACATCCACCCGCATTTTTTCCAGAGCTCTGGCGATGCGAAGCTTCTCCTCCCGTGTCATGGAGGCGCCCGGGCTCTGTTCACCGTCGCGCAGCGTGGTATCGAAAATTATCAGCTTGTCTGGATTGGTCATCACGCGGCTCCCTGTAAAACCCTTCTGAACGAGTTAAATAAAATTGATAATCAGTCCGGTCAAAAATTCAAGCGTATATCTCTTCGGCGCCTGGCGGTTGTCCCTGTCCGGGAAACAGTGGCTTGGTTGCAGCGCCGCTCCTACCCGCCGTGCTTCCCGCCGGTGTTCTCCTCACCGTCTGCAAGGCCGGTGTGCCTTTCCAGACGGCGACGGCGCAGGTGCATCAGAGTCAGCACCGGACCGGAGAACGCATAGACCAGGAACAGAAGAAACAGAACCACCTCGGGCTGCACCACTACCACCGCGAATCCGAGCATGATGACGACGATGGAGAAGAAGGGAACCTTGCCCTTGAAATCCACCTCTTTGAAACTGTTATAGCGGAAATTACTCACCATCAACAGCCCGGTAACACCGGTCAGCAGGCAGGCCAGGTAGGAGACATCGCCACCGCTTATATCGTGCTCCACCGCAACCCAGACACTGCCGGCAATTACCGCTGCCGCAGCCGGGCTCGGCAGTCCCTGGAAGTATCTCTTGTCGGAGATGCCCACCTGGGTGTTGAAGCGGGCCAGCCTCAGTGCGGTACCTGCCGTATAGACAAAAGCCGCCAGCCAGCCCAGTTTGCCCAGCGTGTTAAGGGACCAGACGTAAATTACAAGCGAGGGGGCCAGTCCAAACGCCACCATGTCCGAGAGACTGTCGTACTCGGCACCGAAGGCTGTCTGGGTATTGGTCATACGTGCAACACGGCCATCCATGCCATCCAGCACCAGTGCAACGAAGATTGCAAACGAGGCTTGTCCGAACTGGCCGTTCATTGCCGCCAGAACCGCATAGAAGCCACTGAACAGGGCTGCGGTAGTGAACAGATTAGGCAACAGATAGATGCCGCGTTTGCGTTTCGCTTTTTTGATCTCTTCGGGCATCTTTAGTCTATTCCAGCAAGAAAGTCCCACTTCAACCGGGTAACCGCCAATCCGGAATTATAGTGGAAACAAACCCCAAAATCAGAACCGCCGGCGACCGCCGGCGGCTGTAATGAAAATAAAACCGGTTGCAGTCGGGAGGATCTATCCCGCACGCCGGCCGAGAGCCGAACCCGGTAGCCCGCTGGACTCCCGGGAATCCGGCCTGCACCGGGATCCCGGGAGCGAAAAAACCGGATTATCGAGGTCTAAAACCAGGATGAGCTCGGTAGAAAAATATACCTTTTGGGACGAACACGGATTGATTGAGAATCAGTTTCGGGACCTGTCCACGATTTTATTCGCCTTGATCCAGGGCATCATATCCCGCAGGCGTGCACCCACCTCTTCAATCTGATGCTCCCGCCCAATGCGGCGCTTGGCTTTCAGGGTCGCCTGACCGGCGCGATTTTCGAGAATGAATTCGCGTGCAAACTCACCGCTCTGAATCTCTTTCAGAATGCGGCCCATTTCCATCTTGGTCTCCTCAGTGATAATACGTGGGCCCCGGGTAAGGTCGCCATATTCTGCCGTGTTTGAGATGGAGTAGCGCATATTGGCGATACCACCTTCGTACATCAGGTCGACAATCAGTTTGAGCTCGTGCAGACATTCAAAATAAGCCATTTCCGGTGCGTAACCCGCTTGCGTCAGGGTTTCGAACCCGGCCTGTACCAGCGCGGTTGCTCCTCCGCACAGGACCGCCTGCTCTCCGAACAGATCGGTCTCGGTCTCCTCCCGGAAACTGGTCTCGATAATACCGGCGCGGCCGCCGCCATTGGCGGAGGCATAAGCGAGAGCGATATCCTTGGCTTTACCCGACGCGTCCTGAAAAACCGCTATCAGGCTGGGTACGCCGCCACCCTGGGTATACGTGGAACGGACCAGGTGACCGGGACCCTTGGGTGCAATCATGATGACATCCAGGTCTTCACGCGGTACGACCTGCTCGAAATGAATATTAAACCCATGCGCGAAAGCGAGCACGGCACCCTGCTTGAGATTAGGTCCGACCTGCTCCTGGTAGAGGCTGGCCTGGTGCTCATCCGGAGCCAGAATCATTACGACATCCGCTGCTTTCACCGCCTCTTCAATCGGCTTTACCGGGAGTCCGGCATTCTGCGCTTTGGCGGCGGAGCCGGATCCGGGACGGAGACCGACGGTGACGTCGACGCCGGACTCCTTGAGATTGTTGGCGTGCGCATGGCCTTGGGAGCCATAACCGATGATGGCAACCTTTCTACTCTGGATCAGTGAGAGGTCGGCATCTTTATCGTAGTAAATGTTCATGGTCATGGTGCGAATATCCTGTGCTGTCAATCAGTGTATCTGTGAAGGGAGTGTCCTTATGCCATCAGGTACCGTCGAGGACCTGGAGAATCATATTCAAGGGTACTGACCCAACTGGCACTTGGTTAAGTTAAATAATCCGGCATCCCGGCGCAGGCCGGAATGTCGAACAGAGTTATTAGGCGTTTAAAGCTTTAACCCTTTGGATCCGCGCGCAATCCCCAATGGACCCGATCTGACCACTTCGACGATGGAATCCTCGTTTGCCGCTTTGATGAATGCATCCAGTTTCGCGCTCTTTCCGGTCAGCTCTACAACGAACGTGCTTTCCGTCACATCCACCACCTTGCCGCGAAAAATGTCGACCAGCCGGAAGACCTCTTCCCGTCTCCCGTTATCCGCCTTGAGCTTGATCATCATGATTTCCCGTTCGATATGGGGACCATCCGAGAGATCCAGCAGCTTTACAACTTCCACCAGTTTATTTAACTGCTTGGTGATCTGTTCAATTATGGCTTCGTCTCCGCGGGTGACCAGCGTCATCCGGGAGAGGGTTGGATCCTCGGTGGGTGCGACCGTGAGCGACTCGATATTGTAGCCGCGCGCGGAAAAGAGCCCGGCTACCCGGGACAGAGCGCCTGATTCGTTCTCCATCAGTATGGATATAATGTGCCTCATACCAGTTCGCTCCCCGGAGACATATGCATCTCATGGTGGCCCTTGCCGGCCTCGATCATCGGATAGACGTTCTCCGTGGGATCGACCACCACATCCATAAAGACCAGCCGGTCCTTCATCGCGAAGGCCTCCTGCATAGCGCCCTCGAGCTCGCCGGGTTTCTCTATTTTCATACCGACATGACCGAAACTTTCCGCCAGTTTTACAAAATCCGGCAAAGAATCGACGTACGAGTGCGAGTATCGGCCGTCGTAGAAGAACTCCTGCCATTGGCGCACCATGCCCATGTAACCATTGTTGAGCAGCAGTATTTTTAGCGGCAGATTGTACTGTTTGCAGGTCGCGAGCTCCTGAATACACATCTGAATACTGGCTTCACCGGTGATCACTGCGACCTCGGCTTTGGGGTGGGCCAATTGAATGCCCATACCGGCAGGCAGCCCGAAACCCATCGTGCCCAGGCCGCCTGAGTTGATCCAGCGCCGGGGCTTGTCGAACCGGTAGAACTGTGCTGCGAACATCTGGTGCTGCCCCACATCGGAGGCAACGAAAGCGTCCCCTTTGGTTACCCGATAGAGGGTTTCCACCGCGAATTGCGGTTTGATAATGCCGCTGTTCTGATCGTACTTCAGGCAGCGCTTGCCACGCCACTCTTCGATCTGTTTCCACCACTTGCTGATCGCATCGCTTCCCGGAATCTGTTTACCGTCCTTGAGCACTTGCAGCATATCCCCGAGCACCGACTTGACCGGACCCACGATAGGTATGTCCACACGCACGTTTTTCGAGATCGAAGAGGGGTCGATATCGATGTGAATTATCGTTGCGTTGGGACAAAACTGGGCAATCTGGCCGGTTACCCGGTCGTCGAAACGCGCCCCGACCGCAATCAGCGTGTCGGTCTCGTGCATCGCCATGTTCGCCTCGTAGGTACCGTGCATGCCGAGCATGCCGATAAACTGTTTGTCGGTACCGGGATAGGCCCCCAGACCCATCAACGTGCTGGTGATGGGAAATCCCAGCATCTGCACCAGTTCCACCAGCTCCTTGTCCGCGTTGTCGAGAATCACACCGCCGCCGGTATAGAAGACCGGTTTCTCCGCCGCGAGCATCAGGTCTACGGCTTTCTTTATCTGCCCCAGGTGTCCCTTGGCAACCGGGTTATAGGAGCGCATCTTTATCTTTTTGGGATAGCTGAAAGGGATTTTTATGTTGGGATCGGTAACATCCTTGGGAATATCGATTACAACCGGTCCGGGGCGGCCTGAAGTTGCCAGGTAGAACGCCTTACGGAACGTCGAGGCGATATCCCGCACATCCTTGATCAGAAAATTGTGCTTGACGCAGGGGCGGGTAATACCGACGGTATCTACCTCCTGAAACGCGTCACTGCCGATAAACGGGGACGGCACCTGCCCGGTCAATACCACCATTGGGATTGAATCCATGTAGGCAGTTGCTATTCCGGTCACAGCGTTGGTTGCGCCGGGCCCGGATGTCACCAGTGCAACGCCTGGTTTACCGTTGGAGCGGGCATAACCATCGGCGGCGTGGGTAGCTCCCTGCTCGTGGCGTACCAGAATATGCTTCACATCATTCTGTTTAAACAGAGCATCGTATATATGTAGCACGGCTCCGCCTGGATAGCCGAATATGTACTCGACACCCTCCTCTTTCAAACACTGAATAACGATCTCGGCACCGCTCAATTCCACGACAACGACCTCCCACAGTCTGAGCGGCTGCACCCGCCCAGCAACGCGTCAGTTTAAATAAACAGGGATAAATTACAGAAACTAAACAAACTACTAATATTGCATGAACAGGTCAAGCAAGAGAGCGATGAAAAAGCCGCTGACCGCTATAATATGTTTAAATTGCCCGATATAACCCTGTATCGTAAATGGTTATGCCGACTTTGACGTTGGACCTGGGCTTTGGCCTTATCGCATAATTGCCTGACTGTGAACAGGAAGGTCCCGACCATGCTGCTACATCGTTTGAGTGTTGTAATTTCCGGCATCTTGATTTCAGCGGCCATTCAGGCCGACGTTTACCGCTGGGTCGACGAAAATGGCGTAACTGTCTACTCACAGGTACCGCCTCCAGCCGATGTTCAGAAAAAAAAGATTGAGGCTCCGCCAGCTCCTCCAGTTACCGAAAAAGAGGCCTGGAGTGAGGTGAATCAGCCATGGAAAAAGATGCGCGACCGGGAGGATCTCATAAAAGAGCAGTCGACAGCGGACTCGGAACAGCTGCAGAAGCAGCAGGCACGGGAGAAAAACTGCGAGACCGCGCAGCGCACCATCGAGGAGTTGAGCAACGCTGACCTAAAGTTCATAAGAAAAAGTGACGGCACGATAGAACGTCTCTCAGCGGACGAGCGCCGGAAACAACTCAGCAAAGCACGTGAAATGGAAAAAGAGCATTGCAAGTAGCCGGCTCTCCTGTCATCCCGGACGCCCGATAAAGTAACCCTGGGCACCATCTATGTTCAGCGTTGGCAGCAGGTCCCACTGCTCCTCGGACTCGATCGATTCGGCAATCACCTGAATATCCAGGCCATGGGCAATCTTGGTCAGGGACTGCAGGAAGAACTGGTTATCCGGATTTTTCCCAAGCGACCGCATATAACCCCCATCCACTTTTAAATAGTGCGCTTTCAATGACTGCAGATAGGCGAAGGAGCTGAACCCCCGTCCAAAGTGATCCAGTGAGAATTGACAGCCGTAACGCTCCAGCAGTTGAACCAGCGTGCGCACCTCCCCCAACATGGACACCGCGCCAAATTCAGCCATTTCGAAAACCAGGTTTCCCGACACCGTGTGATAGCTACGCAGCTGGTGCTCCAGCCAGTCGAGAAATCCCGGGGTTTTCAGGGAGTATGGTGAAACATTGATGGCGTACCGCCGATCTCCTTCCCGCAGCAGCCGCGTCAGTACCTGGGAGATTACCGCCCGGTCTATCTCGGCGGTAAGACCCGCGCGTTCCGCCTGAGGCATAAAAACGCTTGCGGTAAGTACCACTTCGTCTCCCTGCTCGTTTTGATCCAGCAGCCGTACCAGCACCTCTTCGTGCAGTAAGTTGCGCTCCGGGCAGCTGCAGACCGGCTGGGTATGGAGTCTGAGCCGGTTCATGGCCAGGCACTGCTCGATGAAGACACGCCACGCAGTAGCACTTTTCACCGGCACCAGGCCGTTGCCACCCGAGCTGATCAGCTTCCATCCGCCGGGACCAGCGGAACGTGCGGCCTGCAGCGCCATATCTGCTTTCGAGAGCAGTTCCGCCGGGGAATCCAAACCATCGAAATATGCCAGCCCGACATGCACCGGACCCGCGGCTTCAGCACCGTCCGACCCACCCAGCGCCGACAAAGCGGAACAAAGTCTGGCCCCGAGCTCTGAGCCTTGCTGCAGGCCGAAGTCCTGCGCCAGCAATGCAAAATTTGCGCCTCCCAGATGGGCCAGCACATGGTGCCTGATCCCTCCTGCACAATCGATCAGTACTTTCGCGGTATCGCGCAGCAGTTCATCACCAGCTGAGAATCCCTTGATTTCATTGTATTTTTTGAAATCCTGCAGCTGGATCAACGCCAGCACACCGCACGCAAACTCCTCGGGTGAGTCGATAAGATTTGCCAGCGTGTTCTTGAAATGACGGCGATTGCTGAGCCGCGTCACGGGATGCTGGTATGCCTGGCGGCGGAGCCCAGCGGCCAGCTGCTCGGACTCCTTGAGCATCGTTTTTACCCGATTTGAAAGACGGTTCATCGCTTCCACGATACGGCGCAGATCGCGGGTTTTCGGCAGCGGCTTCAACACTGGAAAGTCCCGCCGGCAGATGGCATCGGCCTGCCATTCGATGTCGCGTAAAGGTTTCAACAGCCAGCGCAGCAACATAATTCCGAGCAGGGAGACGAGTAGCGCACTCAACAGAAACCAGCGGAACATGTCGCTGATATTGTGCCACAACTGAGCGTAGGCAAACCCGGGATGACTGCTTACCCTGACTACCCCTGTCTGCTGCCAACCGGACATGACCGCGGCATCACCTTCCGGGGTTTGCAAAACAACATGTTTGACGAACCAGGCCGGAACCCCTTCGATACGGATCGGGAGTTCGCGTTCCACGATGAGACTGCCATCCATTTTTTCGATCCGGATCTTCCGATAGGAACCGCGGTCGAACATCGCGTCCGCCAGGGACTCAATCGATGCCCGGTCGCCCTCTGCAACGGACCGTGATATAGAAAGTCCAAGCGAAGTGGCCGCATCCTGGGCATGCGAGGCAAGCTGTTCTTCCAGGTACAGCCGGCTGTTTCGTGCGCTGACGACGAAGGTACCCGTCAGTACCAGTGAAAGCAGCAGCAGGAGCAATACAACCAATTGTCTGGACAGCGTCATCTCAACCGCCCCGGATCGAAGTCAGCGTTCATTTCCGCACGCATCAGTTATCCTCTATCTCCATTCTCTTACGCAGGTCGCGCCACAAGCCGATACGATCGGAGTTACCGACATGCTGACCCATACCCCGGCTTTTGGCCAACCACAGATCGCTGGCATTGAAGCTGTAGACCGGCGCCAGGTCGGGGCGCTGGTCGGCCGGAACTATATTTCCGCGAATATTATCCAGCACCTCGGGAACCGATCCCGGAGTCGGGTAGTAAGTGAGTACCATGTGCGCCTGATTGAGGTTCACGGCTTTGACATACATGATGCGTAGCTTATCATCCGGCACACCCAATTCGCGCAGGGTAAAATATTTGGCAATGGAGTAGTCCTCACAATCGGCGCCCCCAACCCCCATTGCCTCGACAGGTGTCGCCCAGTAGTCCTCCTTTCCCCAGAGCTGGGCATCGGTTCTGAACGCCAGGCGGTTAAAAAAATCATTTACCAGAACCAGCTTGGTCCGCTCATCCCGATCCCGGTTGCCCGACATCAGTCGGCGCCATGCCGACACCCGCTCAGCTGCGGCGGCACCGTATTGCTGCTTCACCCGGGGTATCAGGCCGGAGGATCCAGCATCGCGGTCACCGGCACCGGCGACACCCAGCCAGAGCAAAATCAGCAGCCGGAGCGCACTGCGCCCGGCACGGGACCAGTTTCTGTTTTTGTTCGCAATATCCGTGAGCCTCACCGGAACCTGAGGGAATCGTCATTGCGCACCTGCCGCAGGTGCCTCCGATTTCAACGTTAAATAGCGTCCGATGTGACGTACATCTTGAACGTCAGGGCCGCTCCAACGCACCCTAAGGCGTGTTCGCATACAAATTGTTTGGCAACCGGGATAGAATATCGGGTTTGACATCTACCCAACGGACTGAAATGCGCACATCACAGTTTCCTCTTCACACCCTCAAAGAGACCCCTACCGACGCCGAAATCGCCAGTCACCAACTCATGCTGCGCGCCGGCCTCATCAGGAAGCTCGCCGCCGGATTGTATACCTGGCTGCCCCTCGGCCTGAGGGTCCTGAAAAAGGTGGAAAAAATCATCCGCGAGGAGATGGACAACGCCGGCGCCCTCGAGGTGCTGATGCCCGCGGTGCAACCGGCGGAGTTATGGCAGGAGTCAGGACGCTGGGAGCAGTACGGGCCTGAATTACTGCGCATGTCGGACCGGCACCAGCGCCACTTCTGCTTTGGCCCCACCCACGAGGAGATCATTACGGAACTGGCGCGCAACGAACTGCACAGCTACAAACAACTGCCCATCAACTTCTACCAGATACAGATGAAGTTCAGGGACGAAATCCGGCCACGCTTTGGCGTGATGCGGGCGCGGGAGTTCCTGATGAAGGACGCTTACTCTTTCCACCTCGATCAAGCATCGCTGCAGCAGACTTACGCACGTATGCACGAAGCCTACTCGCGCATCTTTACCCGCTGCGGGCTCCTGTTTCGCGCGGTGCAGGCGGACAGTGGAGCGATCGGCGGCAGCTCATCCCATGAGTTCCATGTGATGGCGGATTCCGGAGAGGACGCCATCGCGTTCTCTTCCGCAAGCGACTACGCCGCCAATGTGGAAAAGGCGGAAGCTGTCGCGCCGGCGACACCACGTGCCGCACCGGCGGAGGCGTTGCGTCTGATGGATACCCCCCATGCGAAGACAATCCAGGAGTTGGTGGAGCAGTTTAATCAGCCGATCGAACAGACCGTAAAAACCCTTGTCGTGGCCGCCGCTGAAACGCAGGACTCGGATTTGATCGCATTGCTGGTGCGGGGCGACCAGGAGCTGAACGAAATCAAAGCGAACAACCTGCCTCAGGTTGCTTCACCGTTGCGTTTTGCCACGGATCAGGAGATCGAACTTGCGATCGGCGCCGGTCCCGGCTCTCTGGGCCCGCTCAATCTGCCCATTCCCTGCATTGCGGACAGGAGTGTCGCGGCAATGGCCAATTTCAGTGCAGGCGCGAACATCGAGGGCAAACACTATTTTGGAATCAACTGGGAACGCGATCTGCCGCTGCCGCCGGTCGAAGACCTGCGCATGGTGGTGGAAGGTGACCCCAGCCCGGACGGGAGGGGTACGCTGACCATCGCGCGAGGCATCGAGGTCGGGCACATTTTTCAGCTGGGCCGCAAATACAGCGGCGCCATGCAAGCCAGTGTCCTCGACGCGGATGGCCGCTCCCAGGTGATGACCATGGGGTGTTACGGCATAGGCGTATCGCGGGTGGTGGCCGCTGCGATCGAGCAGAGTCACGATCAGCGCGGTATAGTCTGGCCTGCCTCGATCGCGCCTTTTCATGTCGCCCTGCTGCCGATGAAAATGGTCAGATCACCACGCGTAAGAGAAGCAGTGGAGCGTCTGTACAGAGAGTTGGTCGACGCCGGAATCGAGGTGCTTCTGGACGACCGGGACGTGCGACCGGGCTTCATGTTCGCGGATATGGAACTGATCGGCATCCCCCATAGGGTGGTGGTGGGAGAGCGCAGTCTCGACCAGGGTGAGGTGGAGTATCGTGGACGCACCGACAGCGACAGCAGCATGATCAGACTGGAGCGTATCGTCGCACTTATACAAGAGAAACTGGCAGCGGAAATTTAATGGCAAAAGAGCAGAGTTTCACCAGAGAAGAACTTTTGGATTGCGGCTATGGACGCATGTTTGGTCCCGGCAACGCTCAACTGCCGATTCCCAATATGCTGATGATGGATCGTGTGGTCAGTATCACCGATGATGGAGGCGCCTTCGGCAGAGGGAGGATTCACGCCGAACTGGACATCAACCCGGAGCTCTGGTTCTTTCAGTGCCACTTTCCGGGAGATCCGGTCATGCCCGGCTGCCTTGGTCTGGATGCCATGTGGCAGGCGGTCGGCTTCTTTCTGGCATGGATCGGCAATCCGGGCCACGGCCGGGCACTTGGTGTGGGCGAAGTGAAGTTTACCGGGCAGGTGCTGCCCAGCGCGCACATGGTGACCTACCGGCTGGACATGAAGCGTGTTATCAGCCGCAAACTGGTTTTGGGCGTTGCCGACGGTGTGGTCGAGGTTGATGGCAGAGTGATCTACACGGCCAAGGATCTGCGTGTCGGACTGTTTGCCAACACAGACAACTTCTGAGAAAAATGCTGGCTTTGCGCACCGGCTGTACGGAGTCAGTCACCGTTCCGCAGGCCGGTGACCCCATCCGGTCCGGCCTCGATGATCACCTCTGTCAACAACTCGATTGCCTTGGGACGTGGAAATGACCTGCGCCAGGCTAAGGCCACGGTGCGACTGGGCGCCTTACCTGAAAATGGCCTGGTTACCAGCATTTCATTGGACAGGCTGCTGATGCCCGCCGCCGTACGCGGCAGCACGGTAATTCCCAATCCACTGGCTACCATGTAGCGCATGGTCTCCAGTGATCCGCCCTCGAAATTACCCTGCGTTCCGGACGATGGTTTCAGACATCCGGGACACGCTGCCAGCACCTGATCCCTGAAACAGTGACCGGCGCCAAGCAGCAACACCCGCTCATCGCCCAATTCTGCCAGATCGATTCTGCTCTTTTTTGTCCACGGATGCCGGGCGGGAAGCAGGACCACGAACGACTCACGATACAGCGGCAGGGTTTCGATTCCCGGTTCGTCGAACGGCAGCGAAATGATGATGGCATCCTGCTCCCCCCGCTTGAGCTGGCCGGAAAGCACTGCGGTATAGTTCTCTTCAATGTAGAGTGGCATTTTCGGTGCACGCCGGTTGAGTTGCGGCACCAACCCCGGAAACAGATAGGGACCAATGGTGTAGATGGCGGCCAGCCGTAACGGTGTCGACAGCTGATCCTTGCCCTCTTTCGCCATCTCGCGGATCAACTCCACCTGCTCCAGCGCCCGCTGAGCCTGCACGATGATCCGCTGCCCGGCCGGTGTAATATTCACTTCTCCCTGACCGCGTTCGAACAGTTTGACATCCAGTTCCTGTTCCAGCTTTTTCACCGCAACACTGAGCGTGGGCTGACTTACGCAGCAATATTCCGCTGCCTTGCCAAAATGGCGCTCCCTTGCCACTGCAACGATATATCTCAATTCACTCAGCGTCATTTGACGACTTTCCTTCCCAAGCGGGCGGATCACTGTGCCAGAACCGTGATTCAGTCCACAAACAGAGGTTAGAATCAGGCGAAAAAAGTATCAAAAAGTAGATTTAAAAATACAATACTATTCAGAAATTACGTTCGGAATCGTAAAAAACAAGCGATGAAGCCCGAAAAACTCAGTTCGCTGCATTTCCGGCCAAGGCAACTGTCCGAATCTCCACTGCGAGTGGTGCAGATCTCCGACTGCCATCTATATGCCAGCCCCAGTCGTTCCCTGGCCGGACTCAACACCCAGGACACTTTCGATTCTGTACTCGAACTGGTCTCGTCAGAATTCAACACCAGCGATCTGATTCTGGCAACCGGAGACCTGGTTCACGATGCCAGCCCCATGGGCTATACCCGGATGCGTGATCGACTGGAGAAAATGAACCGTCCGGTCCACTGTCTGCCGGGTAACCACGATGTTCCGGAGGTCATGAGCGAGTACCTGAACCAGGGTAAAGTAACGACACCGGCATCGGTCCGATTGCGTAACTGGATCATCATCATGCTCGACTCCACAGTGCCCGGCAGAGAGGGTGGACATCTCGATGCCGGTCAACTGGAGATTCTCGAGCAGAATCTTGACCAGAATCCCGAGCACCACGCGCTGATCTGCCTGCACCACCACCCACTCCCGATCGGCAGTGCCTGGATGGACCGGATGGCGCTGGACAATCCCATCAGCTTTTTTGCAATCATCGACCGTTTCCCTCAAGTCAGGGCAATTCTCTGCGGACATATCCATCAGGAGTACGAAAGCCAACGGCACCAGGTCAGATTACTGGGCGCGCCATCCACCTGCATTCAATTTACCCCGTTGCTGGAACAGTTTAACCTGGACAGGTTGCCGCCGGGATTGCGTTGGCTGGAACTGGGTAACGATGGCTCCGTCAACACCGGCATCAGACGACTGTCGACGATGCCGATGAAGCTGGACGTCAACGTCGCCGGCTACTGATCCCGGCCGCACCTCAATCCCATTGGGGTTATTTCCGCAGATATTCTTACTGAACTGAAAAGTTCTGATACCTGAGAGACTCCTGCGGCTCACATGTAACCGCGGTCACCTGCGCCGCCGCCGGACCCCTGGAGAGCCAGTTCCTGAATTGATCGATGGCGCTCTTTTCACCGCACGCCATCACCTCCACCCTGCCATCCGCCAGATTGCGGGCATAACCGGTAATGCCAAGGGAGAGCGCCTGTTCACGGGTGGAGGCGCGAAAAAAGACACCCTGAACCCTGCCTGTCACCAGACACTTCACACAGATCGTCATCTATTGCTCCTCGTGGTTGCGCGCTTCGCCGGTTTGCCTGTCGACACTGCCGATATAACGTTCAATCATCTCGCCGTCCACCAATCCCACCTGGCGCGCCACCAGTTCACCCGCGGGCGAAATCAGATAACTGGTAGGCAGCGCGGAGACCCTACCCAATACGGTTCTGCTGCCCGGTTTCTCACGCAATACGGGGAAACTGATGAACTGACTATCGACGAATGCCCGCAATCGGACCAGATCGATATCCTCCAGGTTGACTCCGATAACCACCGCATCCCGATGCTGGTGCTCGGTGTGAAACACCTCCAGCGCCGGCAGCTCTTCCAGACAGGGCGGACACCAGGTTGCCCAGTAGTTGACCAGCACCCATTTGCCCCGGAATTCGGAAAGCCGCCGCTGCTTCCCGTCCAGGTCCGGCAGCACAAAATCCACCGGCTCCGCACGCACCGTGGATGCGACGACAAAGCCAATCAATATGAACACAACAGCACGCAATCCGGGCCTCCCGATGCAATTCATGATTGCTATTCACCTACATCACTCGGTCGCGCCATCCGCAACCATCCCGACCTCCGGTTCTGATTCGCCCTTCTCATACAAACTCGCCAATGAAACACTCATGGCCGCTTCCATGTCCCGCCCCAGGTTTTCGAGTATCCCGGTCAGCGCCTTATCCACGCCGGCCTGTGAGTTCGACAGCAGTGCCGCTTGTGGCAGCACAAAACCCTCTGTCCGGTAAAGATAGTGCAGCGTAACATTGGAAAGATCACGTGCCAGCGCCCATTCGCCCTCCGCGCACTGAACTACCAGCCGTACGCGCTCCAGTTGCGCCAGCAACGTCTCCAGCCGCTCTTCCGGAACGTAACCCAGAGACTTCGCAAGGCGCCGTATGGAGAGTGCCGAACCGAATTTCTGGCCGGCCCAAAGTTTATGCAGCAGACGGTAGGCCAGCAGAAAATCCCCGCCCACAGCGGCGGAACCGTGTTTCCCTTCATCCCTGAAGATTGCGAGACAATGCGCAAATTCCGCGCCCAGCAGCGTCACCACCCAGCAGAGATAGATCCAGACCAGAAAAATGGGTATTACCGCCAACGCACCGTAGATTGCCTCGTAAGTCGGAAATTGGGTTACATAGAAGGCGAAACCACGTTTTGCCAGCTCGAACAGCAGCGCTGCCAGTATGCCGCCGGCGATAGCGTAGCGTGCCGACACCTTTCTGTTCGGCACCACAGCGTAGAGGAGACTGAATGCGACCGCGGCTGCAAGCAGCGGCATGAACCCCAGCAGCCTGAGACGCAGTCCCAGGGTCTCAGCGGTATCCGATATGATCGGCATGGAGACCATGTAGGAGGTTACCGCGACGCTCAAACCGATCAGCAACGGTCCCAACGACAGTATCGACCAGTACATCAGAAATTTGGCCAGGGGTTTGCGCTTCTGCCTGACCCGCCAGATGGCATTTAATGCCTGATCGATATTCACCATCATCATGACGGCAACAATCACCAGGAATGCAGATCCCACTCCGCTCAGTCTCGATGCCTTACTGCTGAACTCCTGAAGGTACTGCTGGACGATTTCACCGGAAGCGGGAACGAAGTTTTTGAATACGAAATCCTGCAGCTCGACCACTACTTTTTCGGAGACCGGAAAGGCGGAGAATATGGCCAGACCAACGGTCATCAACGGTACCAGCGACAGCAGCGTCGTGTAGGTCAGGGAGGCGGCGTTGGGCAGTCCGCGATCCGCTATGAAGCGAGTGACCAGCAGCCGGAAAAATCGAATCAAACTGCCTGCCGGGCTGCCCAGGATCAGCGCCGCAATGCCTTCCCCCTCTTTTTTTGCACTACCAACCATCTGTTTGAAGTTTCCTCGCTGGACTGCATGAATTCGTTACATTGGTTCTAAATCAGGTAGTTATCGTCCGGCCCGGAGAGACGGTTCCGGGTGATTCTGAACGCACATCAATAAACCTCAGCAGCCGTTGCACCCAACCTGTGCCGAAGTGGTCAGGTGTTCCTATGCCGCCGGCAGGAGCGGACAAAAAGCCAACCGACCCGGGCAGGCCTGTTTTTTACCGGACTCAGTTGGCTACAATAGCGCGGTTGAACGGATATTAAAAACGAGGTTTCCACACATGAGCGTAGTGATATACCACAATCCACGCTGCAGCAAATCACGCCAGACCCTGCAATTGCTGCAGGAGAATGGGTTCGACCCCAGTATAACCGAGTATCTAAAGACACCGCCGGATAAAGCGGAACTGGAGAAAATTCTCGCCATGCTGGGGATGGAGCCGCGCGACCTGATGCGCAAAAAAGAGGCTGAATACAGGGAATCGGGTCTGGACAATCCCGATCTGACCCGAGAGCAGCTGATTCAGGCCATGATTGATCATCCCAAGCTGATCGAACGGCCCATCGTGATCAGCAACGGCAAGGCTGCCATCGGCCGGCCGCCGGAGCTGGTACTGGATATTCTTCGATGAGTTATATCCTCGTTCTCTATTACAGCCGCTATGGAGCAACCGCAGGTATGGCCAGACAGATTGCCCGCGGCGTGGAGGAGGTGGCAGGTATCGAGGCGCGCCTGCGCACCGTGCCGGAGGTCTCGACCACCTGCGAAGCGGTGGCTTCCCCGGTACCGGACGATGGAGCGCCGTATGCCACGCTGGACGATCTCGCGCAGTGCGCCGGTCTCGCGCTGGGCAGTCCCACCCGCTTCGGCAACATGGCTGCGGCGATGAAATATTTCATTGACGGTACCAGCGCACTCTGGCTCAGCACTGCCCTGAAAGGCAAACCGGCTGGTGTCTTTACCTCAACCTCCAGTATGCACGGCGGTCAGGAGACCACGCTCACCAGCATGATGCTGCCGTTGCTGCACCACGGCATGCTGCTGCTTGGCCTGCCCTACAGCGAACCCGACCTGCTCCATACCCGCAGCGGTGGTACACCTTACGGTCCGAGTCATCTGGCCGGAAACGACAACAAGCTGCCGTTAAGCGATGAGGAAAAGAGGCTCTGCCAGGCACTGGGGAAGCGTCTCGCGGCCACCGCCGTCAGGCTGATCTGATCATAACCGATGCTGTCGCAGATACCCCTTGGCATCGGTTCGCGGGAAAGCGCCGGTTTCGATACTTTTATCGGGCTGGGAAACGAGCAGACAATTGCCGACATAAAAGCCTGCGTGGCGTCATCGGGCGAACAGTATCTCTATCTCTGGGGTCCCGCCGGCACGGGTAAGAGCCATCTTCTCCAGGCGGGATGCCGGGAAGCAAAAAGCCGTTCTGACCGAATCGCGTACATTCCGCTCTCCCAGGCTGGTGTTTTTTCACCCGGAATCCTGTCGGATCTTGGCGCACTCGACCTGGTGTGCCTGGACGATATACATCTGATCTGCGGGGAATCCGCCTGGGAGTTGGCGCTGTTCAGACTGTTCGATCAGTTGCGGGCAGCCCGGTCGAGGCTGATAGTGAGTGCCGACCGGCCACCCGCCAGGCTGCCGATCGCGCTTGGCGATCTGAGCTCCCGTCTGGAATGGGGACTGTGCTGCCAGCTCAGTCCGCTGGATGACGCCGGCAGAATCCAGCTGCTACTGGAGAATGCGCGTGTTCGCGGCCTGGCGCTTACCAGGGAGACGGCAACGTACATCCTGAATCACGCCGCCAGAGACGCCGGATCACTGCTGGAGCTGATGGATCGGCTGGATCAGGCTTCGCTCGCGGCTCAGCACAAACTGACGATACCCTTTGTCAAAACGGTAATGGCAAAACGGGATGACGCCTGAAGCTTCACCTGAACCGTCTGGGTTGGTCGGTGAGGTAAAGCAGACGATCAGTCACCGTTGCCGCTGATGCCGAACGCCCTTCGGCTCCAGACCCAGACATAATTAACTCCGCTGGCGATGGTCGTGGCAAACACCGTCCAGACCATAAATTGCAGCAACCCCTGCGGCAGGCCGAAAAAACCCTGATCCAGCACTACTGCCAGTACCAGCACGATCTGCGCGAAGGTATTGAATTTACTGATCAGGCTGGGGTTGGCTTTCAACTCTTCGATACGGAAATTGTAAATCAGTGCACCGGTCACGATGATCAGATCACGCACGATTACCAGCACCATCAACGCGGTGGGAATCAGGCCGAGCATCGCCAGGCAAACATAGCTGGAGACCAGCAGTACCTTGTCCGCCATCGGATCCAGCAAGCCACCCAGCCGGCTCTGCCAGCCATAGTGTTTGGCCAGAAATCCGTCCAGACCATCAGAAATACCGGCAATGGCAAACAGTATCAGGGCTACATCGAAACGCCGGATCAACAGCATCCAGACCACCGGTATGGTGAGGAAAATCCGCAGGATGCTGATCAGGTTAGGGATATCCTCCCGTTTTAGGATCATGACTGGATTCAACGCATTCGGTAGTAAAGATCCACCGGTATTACCGCCACATCCGGCTGCATCGCGGCGCCGGGATCGGCCTCGATAAGCCCGCCGAGTCCAAGTTCGCGCTCCAGAGCGGCAACCCCACCCTGTCCGTGCAGATCATAGACCACGGCATTCGGCTCCACCGAGGAGACCACTACCCGCTCCAGGGAGTTCTGGCTGGCAAGCAGCTCGAGCACCGCAGCGTAGTCCGAGAGGCTGTCAATACCCGCCACCCGCAAGCGCACGGTCGACAGCGAGCGCTCCTCTTTCAGCGGCGCAAATCGATCTGCGAGACTGTTTGCTGCGCTCTGCAGTGCATCGACGGTTAAAGCGTTCCGGGTGTCGGCCTCATTGTTCCAGTTGCGCTGGGAGTCGCCATAGTAGAGCCGCCAATATCCGCGCCACAGGTTTTTGTCGACTCTGGAGAGGCGGCCGGTCAGAATGAGATCCGGAGCATAGCGACGCGACGCGGCACGAATGTTGTTCTCGAAATTCCCCCAGATATCCGCGACCTGCATCTGCCCCTGGTCCTCCAGGTCCATCAACGGCAGCAGCAGCGGCAGTCCGCGCTCCGCTGCCACCTGATCCAGTGCGAGACGCACATCGGTATCGATGTCCGGATTCAGGAGCCGGCGTTTGCCCTGGCGCTCTTCGCCCACCCAGAGCAGGACGCTGGGGCGGTTGGCGTTCCAAATCGGCAGACCACGACTGTGCAACAGACGGTCAGTTTCGATCTTATCGAAACTGACCTGAAGCAGACGATCGGCCTGTTCCCCGCTGCCGGCCGCAGGCAACGCCTGATAACGGTACTGCTGCACGTAACGCGAGGCATTGCCCAGATCCGCTGCCAGCGACTTGCGGGCTGCGATCCGGCTATCGCCGGTAAGCTTGACCAGCACCTTGCCGAATGCGTCGCGAATAGCGGAATTGCGCTCGGCTGCGCCGCTGCCCGCAACCGGAGACTCCGCATCATACAGGCCGTAAACCTCGGCAGCCGGTAGCGATGCGCCATAAAAAGCGCAAAGCATCAGCAGGGAGACTGCAACTCGGCCCGGTAACATGGAAAGGCGGGAATAGAAGGCGCGAACAGGCATTTAAGGTATTCTGCGAAACAGAGCGGTTGATCAGACCGTTCATATTACTCCGGCAGACTGTAGTCTGTCTAAACCTGCCTTCTTCACCGGAAGCAGAATCGAGCAGCGCCGTTGGCCGGCAGCAATCTGACTATGTAATCACAGGCACCGGACACCAGTCTGATAAAGGCGGGTGAAATCAATACTTGGCACCGTGGATTTGGTAATATGCCGCGTGTCGCTTAATCAGTCTGGAGTCAACGTGGACCCGAAAAAAACCATCACCGGCAACAACCTCAGCTACCGGGATGCCGGTGTGGATATCGACGCCGGCAACAGTCTCGTGGAACGCATCAAGCCAATTGCCAGCCGGACTTTCCGGCCCGGCGTCATGACCGGGCTTGGCGGTTTTGGGGCCCTGTTCGAGTTACCCCTGGATCGTTACCGGGAACCCGTGCTGGTCTCTGGCACCGACGGTGTCGGAACCAAGCTGAAGCTGGCCCTGCAATTGGGAAAACACGACAGTATTGGCATCGATCTGGTGGCCATGTGCGTCAACGACATTGTGGTTACCGGCGCCGAACCGCTGTTTTTTCTCGACTACTACGCTACCGGACACCTGGATGTGGATAGCGCAACCGATGTTGTGAGCGGCATAGCCCATGGCTGCCATCTGGCGGGCGCCGCGCTGATCGGGGGAGAGACCGCGGAGATGCCCGGCATGTACGCCAGCGGCGACTACGACCTGGCGGGTTTCTCCGTGGGGATTGTGGAAAAATCGAGGATCATCGGGCCCGGCAGGGTCGAAGTGGGCGACGTGCTTCTCGGACTCGCCTCCTCCGGCCCTCATTCCAACGGCTATTCGCTGATTCGAAAGATACTGCAGATTTCGGATGCCGATCTGGCCCAGGCGATGGGAGAGGTGTCTCTCGGCGAGGCGTTACTGGCGCCCACCCGCATTTACGTCAAATCCCTGCTGGCACTCCATCAGAGTGTCGCTATTCATGCGCTGGCCCACATTACCGGTGGCGGACTGCTGGAAAATCTGCCGCGGGTCCTGCCGGAAGGCACCCGCGCCGTTATTCAACTTGACAACTGGGAGCGCCCGCAGGTGTTCGGATGGCTGCAGCAGCACGGTAATATTGCAGACACCGAGATGCTGCGCACATTCAACTGCGGTATCGGCATGGTTGTCTGTGTCGCGGCAGCGGATGCGGAAATCGCGCAGGCACAACTCACCCGGTCCGGAGAGCAGGTGTGGCAACTGGGACGGATTGTAGCCGCCCAGGGTTCCCCCGAAGTGGAATTCGTGTGAAAGTGGCGGCATGACTCAGCCAGAAAAACTGCCCCTGGTCGTACTCATTTCCGGAAGCGGCAGCAACCTCCAGGCGGTGATCGATCAGGTAGCCGCAGGGCTGCCGGCGGAGATCAGAGCCGTGGTCAGCAACCGGCCCGGTGTACGCGGATTGGAACGCGCACGACTGGCGGGAATCGAAACCCGGGTGCTGGATCACAAACGCTATCCCGACCGGGAGAGTTACGATCTCGCACTTGCCGGATTATTGAGCGAATATCAGCCGAAGCTGGTGGTTTTGGCCGGTTTCATGCGTATTCTTTCACCGCAGTTCATTCAATGCTTTCGCGGGCGCATGCTCAATATTCACCCCTCACTGCTGCCCAAATACAGAGGACTTCACACCCACCGTCGGGCTTTGGAAGCGGGCGACACCGAACATGGCGCCAGTGTTCATTTCGTCACCGAGGAGTTGGATGGCGGCCCGCTGGTGCTGCAGGCCAGAGTGGCAATCGAACCGGAAGACGATGAGGAGCGGCTGGCGGCGAAGGTGCTGACCAAGGAGCATATCATCTATCCCATGGTGATCCGTTGGGTTGCCGAAGGCCGCCTGACGTGCAGAGACGGTCAGGCGGTTAGGGATGGCAGAGTGCTGGACAGACCTCTGTTCCTGATGGATAACGGAACCACGGAACCATGAGCGCGGGGCGGCAGCTGGGGTTTCTGTTTGCGCTCCTGAGCCTGCCGCTCATTACCCTCGGAACGTCGGCCGACAACCGGCCGCGGCTTGTACCATTTACCGCGGAATACAGTCTCAGCCGGGGTTATCTGAAACTTGCGAAGGTGGTGATCACCCTCGATCTCGACAGCCGTGGCGGCTATCGATACAGTGCCCACACCACGCCTGTCGGCCTGACCGCGGTGCTGCACAGCGACGAGATCAGTGAGATCAGCAGCGGTGTCGTCACCGAAGAGGGTGTAGTGCCGCATAAATACCACTATCAACACCTCAACTCCGACAGCAAAAGATCGGTGGACCTCAGCTTCGACTGGCGGGCACTGCGGGTAACCAACTCCCTGGGTGAAACCAGCTGGTCGATGAAGATTGGACCCGGTACCCAGGATAAATTCAGCCAGCAACTCTCGCTGATGCTATCCCTGGCTGCGGGGAAAAGAAAAATCGACTTCCCGGTAGCCGACGGCGGGCGAACCAAAGACTACAGCTTCCGCTTCCAGGGCGAGGAGGTGGTGGAAGTGGAGGCCGGCAGCTTCCGTACGTTGAAAATGGCCAGAAGCAAGAACCGGCGTCCGTCGCAGGCCAGTTTGTGGCTCGCGCCGGGACTCAATCACCTGCCGGTCATCGTGCAGAAAAAGGAGAAAGACGGTCTTTATCTGATGGAGTTGAGCCGCTTCGCGTGGACCGAGCCATAGCGAAAAGACCACGCGCACTCAAAGTCCCAGAAGACGGCTCAGCACCGTTCTGAAAAAACCGCCTGGCGCAATGGTTATCCCGGCATTTTCGATATCGATGCGTTCAATCGCATATGATGTCACTTCGATATCCGCTTCCCTATACATCTCGCGGGAGAGTTCGAGGTCATCCGCCCAGCGGGAGAGAAAATCGTCGCTCGGTGCGATATGTACGATACGCGCCACCTCTTCCTGGATCAGCTTGGATGCGCAGCGCGGACAGGGGGGATGGGTGACGTAGACGGTACAGCCTGTAAGATCCCGCTTGGCGAATATCATCGCGTTCTCTTCCGCGTGGATCGTAAGATTCAGCTTGCAATTCCGATCCGACAACCTTTCCGGTCTATCCTCCACCCCGGCCGCGAACCCGTTGTACCCCAGGGATACAATTCGGTTTCCGTCGGTGATTACAGCCCCCACCTGGGATGAGGGGTCCTTACTCCATCCGGATATATGGGCTGCGAGGCCCAGAAAACGGGTATCCCATTTACTGCTCATTCGCTCTCTTCACCGTTATCTGCGCAGGGGCCGGGGAGACAATTCTCAACCTGCTCCGCCCTGGCGGAAATGAACTCTATCGTTTAGTGTGAAATCATTGCAACCGTTCCAAGCGACGCATGCAGAATCCATTTTTTTCCGGCGCCGCGATGAACCTCCGGATTTCCGGCATCGCCTCGTCAATATGTTCGAAGCGGTGACTCCCGCCGGGATAGACACGGACCCTACCCGCAGCCGCGTAAACCCGCGCCGCCACCCGATAATCAATCACCTCGTCGCCTTCGTCGAGCAGCACCAGAGTCGGTTTTACATGGGGTTCGGATCCGATGTCGTACGCTACCAGATCCGCGTAATCCTGTTGGCCGAATTCGAAAGGTTGTCCGGTCACCATATTGGTATTCAAACCGATATAGGGTTTGAGCGTTATTTGCGGCTGCAACGCCGGATTGATCATCACGACGTTCTCCACCAGATCCAGCGTCGCAGCGAGAAATCTTGCGTAGAACCCTCCCAGCGAGCTCCCCATCAGAGTCACCCCCTCATCCGGCGATGCGGACGACGCCCGGGTGATCGCGCGAGTGATCGAACTAACCGCGGCATGCGGTCGGTGGGCCGGATAGTCCAGAATCACGAATCGGGTTCCGGCCAGCGCACGCTTGAAAACGCCGGCCTTATTCGACGCGGATGAGCTGCTGAAACCATGCAGATAGATGATCATCAACGCTAGTCTACAACAACAGGAGCATCCTGCCTGAATATGGCATTCCGGAGCTGATCCCGCATCATTGCAGATGGCCGGATTTGTCCGCGCCGACGAGTGTAACCGCAGCGCTTGCCTTTCGGGAAGAGCCTGGCGGCACAGACCTGCCAGATGGGTGTTTCAGCGCGGTTACGCGATCCGTGCCGGCGGCCTGACGAAACGCGGTCAGCATTGGCCGCCCTGTGTGGCATTTGTACTTGCCCGGTCTCTATAATGTACCGTCAGGCTGGAGGCTTTGACTGCTTTGTCACCGCCGCGGCCACTCCGATTGCGATCAGCCCGGAGCGACGTTTGAAGCGTTGGACTATCCCACCCGCGAAAGCGTCGTGCCTTGGTACAGCGCATTGAACATAGTCGGGTGGGCAACGGTCGAGTTGTTCCGAAATCAACAGCGGAGTCCCAATGACGGCTACATCCCCCTCGTATATCTGTACCGCTTGCGGCTGGAGCTATGACCCGGTCCAGGGCAATCCCGATGGTGGAATCGCACCCGGCACACCCTGGGAGGCAATTTCCGACGACTGGATGTGCCCGGTTTGCGGCGCCGGAAAAGCGGAGTTCGAACGCTATGCACAACCAGTGATCGAAACCCGCAGCAGGCACAGCCAGACCCCTCCCCTGATCATACTGGGCAGTGGTCTGGCCGGTTATTCGCTGGCCAGAAGAGTGCGTCAGCGCGACGCCGCGATGCCCATCATCGTCATTACCGCGGACGGCGGCGAGGTTTATAACAAGCCAATGTTGTCAAATGCGCTCGCCCGCGGTCTGCTGCCAGACGGGATGGTGCAGATGGAAGCGGCCGCGCTGGCGCAGGAGCTCTCCATCGAGATCAGAACCCGCACCCGGGCTACCCGGATAGACCGTGCATCGCATCGTCTGACCACCGAGTCGGCGGGGGGTGCCGAATCGCTGGAATACGGCAGGTTGGTGCTGGCGCTCGGAGCCGACCCGAGGGTCTTTCCGGTGGAAGGCGACGATGGGATAGAGATTTTTACCGTCAATGACATTGACGACTACCGCGCCTGGCGAAAACGCATCGGCAAGCGCGGCCGCATCCTGCTGATCGGCGCCGGTCTGATCGGATGCGAGTTTGCCAACGATCTGGCCAGCGGGGATTTTGAGGTGTCGCTGGTCGACCCCGCCCCCTGGCCGCTGGCGAGGCTGCTTCCGGACGGGATCGGGCGGATGCTAACGCAATCCCTGGAAAATATCGGCTGCACGCTGCACATGGGCCGAACCATTGAAAGCTACCGGAAAACCGCTACCGGACCCATCGCCTTTCTGGACAATGGCACTCCACTGCCGTTTGACCACGTCCTCTCCGCCGTGGGGCTGCAGCCCCGAACCCGCCTCGCGCAAGCCGCCGGCCTGGAGACCAGAACGGGAATTGTCACGGACCGATGGATGCGGACCAACGACCCCGAGATCTACGCGGTGGGGGACTGCGCCGAATCTCCGGCCGGTAATCTGCCATTCATCGCGCCGTTGCTGGCTCAGACCGCGGCACTGGCCGCCACGCTGACCGGGGAGGATACGCCGCTGCGGATGGCCGCCATGCCGGTGGTGGTAAAAACGCCCGCGCTCCCGCTGGTAGTCTCGCCTCCCAGGCGCGGCGGCGCTGGAGATTGGGAGATCGAGCCGGGTGCGGACGGCGCAGTGGCGGTCTACCGCAGCCCGGACGGCGGAGAAGCAGGGTTCGTTCTGGCGGG
Organism: Gammaproteobacteria bacterium; assembly: GCA_020445405.1. Classification (GTDB taxonomy): domain Bacteria; phylum Pseudomonadota; class Gammaproteobacteria; order Chromatiales; family Chromatiaceae; genus HKST-UBA178. The sequence continues at coordinate 27,896 of JAGRGQ010000036.1, forward strand.
TAGCAGCACAGTCCTGCAGCGGGAGATGAGCGCGCGCATGCCGGATCTGCTGGAAGCTTCACCGGCGGTGGCGGTGCAGTCCGAAGCAGAGAGCGGGGAGCCGCTCCACGACCGTTACGAGTGCGATGTCTGCAACTATATATACGATCCCGAAGTGGGTGATCCCGACGGCGGTATCGCACCCGGCACACCCTGGGAAGCGGTGCCCGATGACTGGGTATGTCCGGTATGCGGCGCCGGGAAAGCTGACTTCAGTGTAGTGACTTGAGCCGTCGAATGCTGCGACAGCTTCACCCAATGCGCCTTCAGACTGATATAATCGCGGCCTGACGCAGTGTGTAGTCCGCTTGCGCCCGACAACCGAAGGAGCTAAGGCATGTCCGACACAGCCTCTGCGGCACTTGCTTTCTCATCCCTGGCCCCGCCGGATCGGGCGGCTTTCCCGATCGCGTACGATCCGGCTGCCGGTGCATCGGCTGCGTATGGCGCCGAATCTTACGGTATGGGTGTGCGGATGCTGGAACAGTTACAGTCACTGGTGGACGCCGGCGGTCCGGTGGTGCTGGTTCTGCTGCTGCTATCGACTGTCGCGCTGGCTGTGGTACTGCTCAAATGGTGGCAGTTCTCGCGCCTGCGGGTGGAGTCCCTGAGCGCGGTAAATGCGGCGCTTGCCCACTGGTTGAAGCGTGAAACCGGCGCCGCCATCGCCCGACTCGAGGATCAGCGCCAGCCAACCGCCCGCCTGGTTCATCTTGCATTGATCAATCTGCAGCAACCCGCTATCAACCCGGCTGAATTGCGCGAAGAGTTGACCCGGGTTGCCAGCGCGTACCTGGAGGAGCTGCGCAGCCATCTTCGCACCCTGGAAGTCATCGCCACACTGAGCCCGCTGCTGGGTCTGCTCGGAACGGTCCTGGGGATGATCGAGGCTTTCCAGCAGCTGGAAATATCCGGGAATCAGATCGACCCGGGGATCCTCTCCGGGGGAATCTGGCAGGCACTGTTAACCACAGCGCTGGGGTTGAGTATCGCCATCCCGACGGTACTCGCCCACAGTTGGCTGGAACGCAGAGTGGATCGTTGCCGCCATAACATGGAAGACGCCGTAACCCGGGTCTTTACGCGGGATCTGCTGCGGGAGGGATCCGCCGGCAGAGCGGAACAGCGGACGGCAATGGCGAAAAATGCGGTTTGAACTCCCCTCTGTCCGGAAAAATCGCCTGGTGAGCATGACGCCCCTGATCGACGTGGTGTTCATCCTGCTGCTGTTTTTCATGCTGGTTTCAAATTTTCAGCAGTGGCGGGCGATGCCGCTGCAACTGTCCGGACAAAACAACGGTCCGACGGAGCGCGAACAGAGCTTCAGCGTTGTTATCCGTCAGGATGGCGGGTTGGAGTTGAACAACATTCCGATTGCGCTGGAAACGCTGACCGCAACTCTGAAAAGGCAGATTGCGGACGGCATCGATCCGAACGTACTGATCGCAGCCTCCGAGTCGACAGGTCTGCAGACACTGGTCCATGTCATTGACAGCATATCGGCCGCGGGCATCGACCAGATCACTCTCGGCGGTACGCTGCCATGAAATTCCCCTGTGGTGAGCGACGACGCAAACATGACGACCATCTGATTCCATTGATCAACGTGGTATTTTTAATGCTGATTTTTTTCATGGTAATCGGGCGCATTGCACCCCCGGATCTGTTTCAGATCAGGCCGCCGGTGTCACAAAGCCAACAGCGGGAAAGCGATAAAGATGTCACCATTCTCGTATCCAGGGACGGTTCGCTGGCAGTCGATGACACCCCGGTGACGCTGGAAACACTGATACCCGCGCTGCAGCTGTCACTCGACAACGCCCGGCGCAAGCAGGGGGGCACAGCGGGGATCCGCGTCAAAGCGGACGCCGCGCTCACAGCGGGCCAGCTGATGTCCATTCTGAAACGGCTGCGGGATAGCGGCAATGCAAAGGTACGGCTGCTGACCTGGTCTGACCGCTAGCCCGGACTTTTCAACAGAGCGAGGACTCATGTTCGGAAAATATAAGCGATGAAACAAATCCGTGTCAGCATGGAACTGCGTGCGCCGGGCCTGCACACTGCCCTGTTCGGTTTATTGCCCAATTCGCCTTCGCGTTTTGCCCGACCCGCCGAAAGCCGGAGTTACGGCGGCATCATTTCGGACGATCGAACCAACCGCCATGTCGGATTCAGCAAATTTTCCAAATCCCTGTGAGGACCGCGGGACGATGAAGTTCGGACGCCGGCATTGGTCAATTGCGCTGCTGGTGGCGGCGATTCTCCAGCTGGTGTTGGCCGCCGCACTGTTTCGCCCGCACGCAGAGCGAATTGCCGGCAGAGACGGTGGCGTGGAGATATGGATAGGATCCAGCCGGAACGAGGTTGGCGGAAGAGAGGAACCGAAAACCGTCGCGGCGGGGGAAACCGTGCCGCGCTCACCATCCCCGGCTCAGGCGCGGAACCTGTCCCCGGCTGCCGCGGAACCGGCTTCTGGCGGGACTGACCCACTAGCGGACATCAGCGAGTCCGACAACGTTGCGATAGCCTCACCTCCGCCCGAATCGGCGCCCACCCCGTCAGTCTTTCCCGATTCGGTTGCGCAGAGGCGAAGCCGGCCTGGTCTTCAGTCGGGAACAAACCCGCCGGAAGAGAGTGCGCGGCGCCGGCAAACAGCAGGCAGGACCACGACAGCGCAATCGGGGACCGCCCAATCGAAATCCGACGGCGGGGAGACAACACAGACGACCGCATTACCGGCATCGGAAAAACGGGATATCGCAGGCGAACAGGCCCGGACCGGGGCGACCGCTTCGAATCGCGGTCCGGATATCCCGGCGGACGTTTCACCCGACTATTATCGCAAACTCGCTGCCTGGCTGGAAAAACACAAACGTTACCCCCTGCGGGCCATTCAGCGCCGCCAGCAGGGCGTGGTCAGAGTGTCGTTCAGGATCGACCGTATGGGCAATCTGCTTTCCCGCGAGATCGTCAGCAGTTCCGGCTACCGCCTGTTGGACGAGGCAGCCGATTCGCTGCTGTTGCGGGCTTCGCCAATGCCCGGAATTCCCGGTCAGTCGACGGCTCAGGTACTGGAGTTGATCGTGCCCATCAAATACGCGCTAAACTGACGCCGGATTTTCCAAATCCTGCATTTGCCCACTTATGGATAGGCGCTGCAACCATACAGTTGTTTTTCCGGAGGAACGCCCTTGCTGATTCGCCGGTTGCTGCTTTGCCTGGTCGCTGTTCTCGCGCTTTCCGGCTGCGGGACCGTACCCGTGTACAAGGTTCATTACCGGCTGCTTGAGGATCAGACCGGGCAGATGCCCGCGGGCAACACACTGCTGCTACCGCTCGATATCAAGGTCAAGGAGATGACCACAGGCGGTATCACTGAAGTGGTGCCTGCGTGGACCGACACGGCAGTCGACAACTTCAATACCTCGATCGGCCGCTCGAAAACGGCATTGTTCCTGGACCTGGTGCGATTGGAATCCACAACACTGACAACACAGGAATCACAACTGCTGGACCAGCATCTGGCGCTGAATGAGACCGTGGTCGGTTCCGCAATCGGCGTAACCGGCATTTTGGGTGGCGCTGCATGGTCCCACAAGAGCGAACATTTTGATTACAGTATCGGACCGGGCCTGTCGTTTCTGATAGCGAAAACTGGCGCCGATAAGGCGCTGGTGCTGACCGGTGAGGATGTGCGCAGTTCCAGCGGCCGTAAGGCGGCGTTTATAGCACTTGCCATGTTCGGTGTCGGAATCCCGCTCGGCCATACCGTCACTGTGGCCGATATCATCGATCTGCGCAGCGGAGACATACTCTGGATGAACTACCACGTCAGCATGGCTGATATCGGTTACCTGACACCGGACCATACGGACGAGATACTGCAGGCGCTGTTCAAGGACTACCCGGGGGTGGAGCAGTACCGGGAATGGCTATCTTCGAAAAAGTAATCAGCGATGCAGCGATTATATCTCAACTGTCTGTACCTGCTATTGGCAGGCTGCCTGTCGGCCGCCGGTTGTCAGGGCAGCGCCGTGCGCACGCTCGAACATGACCGGGACACGGGGCGATTGACCGAAGACGAAGCGCGCCTCTGGTATGCAGCAAATGAGCTGGACAGGACCTTGCAGAACAAGGGGGTGGTCTATGTCGATGAAAACCTCAACCGATACCTGCAATCTCTTGCCGGAACACTTTATCCGGAGTTTGCCGGAACGGTAAAACTCCATGCTCTGGATGCGCCTGAACTGAACGCTTTCGCGCTCCCCAACGGCAGTGTTTACCTCAATCTCGGCCTGATCGCCCGTATGGAAAACGAAGCTCAGCTGGCCACGGTTGTCGCCCATGAACTATCACACTACAAGTTCCAGCACGGATTGAAACAGCGCCATGCCACCGATACCGCAGCGGTGGCCGGCTGGGCGGTAACGATATTTACCGGGATTCCTCTGTCGGGACAGCTGGTCGCACTTGGTGCAATGTCGGGATACTCGCAGGAGGCGGAACGCGAAGCGGACCGGGAGGGGTTTAAGCGAATCTCCGCGCACGGCTATGCTCCCGCAGAATCGGTGAGAGTGTTCGAGATCATGCGGGCTGAAGCCAAAGCGTTGGGGACTAATGATCCCTGGCTCTATTCCAGCCACCCCAGGCTGACCGAACGCATAGAGACGATGCAATCCCTGGTCTCGCAGCATGCGGTCGCCAGCGGCAGGAGATACAGCGACAGATTTGCCGCGGCCACGACCGGCCTCCGGGCACGGCTGCTGGAAAAATATCTGGCGGCTCACCAATATAAGCAGTTGATTCACGTTCTGGAGGATGGCGCAATAAGGCAGAGATACCCCGCGCATGCGGCGTACTATCTGGGAGAAGCCTACCGCCAGCGCGCCGAAGAGGGAGATTCTGACAAGGCGCAAGCCGCCTATCTGAATGCGATAGAAAAAGCACCCCGCTTTGCCCCCGCTTATCGCGCCCTTGGGATAATGCGCATGCAACAGGGGGCAAATTCAGAAGCTTTGCGCTATTTCGAAAGCTATCTGGAACTTGAACCCGATGCCGCTGATATCAAGTATATTCAGCTGTACAAGCGCAGGTTGATGGAGCAGCCATGAAACAGTTGTTGCCGCTGCTAGTGCTGCCGCTGCTTGTATTTGGCTGCGCCGGTCAATGGATAAAGATTGACGAAAACCGCCAACTGTACCAATCCGACCGATATACGGTTAACCTGCCGCTGGGCTGGGTGAGTTTGTCTATTGGCGATGTGATTACCGTTACCCGTGACGGACCTGAAATTCAGAAAATCAGGTTGCGGGCGAGCACCCACGATGATGCCTTCAAGACTATCGGGGAAAAGTCGAGCGGCGGTATGTTACCCACCGAACTGGCCGAACTGTTCATCGCGGAGTTGAAAAAGGAGGACAGTGAAGGACTACCCAGCCTGACCGTTTTGAGCAACGAACCGGTCAGCATAGCCGGGCAGGACGCTTTCCGTATTCACGCCTCCTATCTGACATCGAATGGTTTGAAATACGAATTACTGGCAGTCGGATTCGTCACGCAGAAATATCTCTACGTCGTCAGCTACACGGCGCCCGCATTGGTCTTTTTCCAGCGAAACAGAGAGACCTACGAACAGCTCCTCACCAGCCTTAAACCCGTCTGAGAACAGAACAGCCGTAAACAAAGACGTGCTTTTTCGCTGCAGTTCAGCGAGGGATGCAGCTTAAATTAGCAATTGCCGAACCACTGCAGTCAGGGATGGAGCGGAAGGCAGAGACTCTCCCCCCCTTCCGCCCGGTCATCCGTCGGAACTATAAGACAGGTTCTAGTATCTGGGCCTGCGTTGAGGACGATCCCCTCTGGGTTTGGCCTGATTCACCTTGATATTTCTTCCTTTGAAAGGGCTTTCGTTCAGCGCTTTGATCGCTGCGTCCGCTTCAGCGTTATTTCTCATTTCAACAAAGCCGAATCCCTTTGACTGGCCTGAAATTTTGTCGCTTATCAGTGTGGCACTGGTTACTTCTCCAAATTCCGAAAATGCGGCTCTCAATTCATCCTCGGTAACGCTGTAAGGCAGGTTTCCAACATAGATATTCATGCATCTTCCTCAGTCTTGTGCGTTGATTGGGAATTGGGTTACCGAAAACCAAGCGCACAAAATGTTCGATAACGGAAGCCGAAAATCGGCCGGTTCGTAAGTGGCACTGACGCAAACAAAATCCCTCCTTTGGGGGCAGCCACAATCCCCTGAAATCTGGCGCCTCTGGAGAAACCTTACCCCATGGGGCAGCGGAACGGAAACCTGCCGGACCCCCTGCTCCGGTGCTGCGCTTATTTTCGCATGGTTTCGAGATAAGCGCATATCGAATTATCCGTCAAGGGATCACCATTTCCGGCAGCGACAGGTAAGCCCGGATGCCGGTCCGCTCTTTTTTCCCATCCATCCGCATATTTCGTGCATCGCACAACGCAGCGGCACGTTGGCAACGTCGAATGTCCCGGCAGTCCCGCCACTGCTGCCCGGCGGAACAAAACCTCTTTTTTACGCATATCGCCGTACCGGAGAAGAAGTCCCCGGTACCGCGGCCCGGGAAGTCGAACAACCGTTTGCAAACCGGGCCGGCGGACCGGTCGTCACCGAAACTTTCCATGGAAAACAGAAAAATTCACTGCGATACTTCACGCTGGCTAAAAAGAAGCGTTCCCGATGCTACTCAACAGACTTGACAGGCAGACATCCAAAGGCATGTGCGCCCTCCGCATCTCAATGCTGACGGTCTGTTTGCAATCGGCATCCGGCGGCGCCGCCGAAGCCGCCGCCCCGTGCGACAACCCGAACCTATTGGTGCTGGCTCAGACCCGTGAACTCCACCAGGAAGTGTGCACCGCAGCGGAACTCGCACTCGAATTTCTATCCCGCTACGGGCTGCAGGTAAAACATCCGATTCGGATAAATATCGTCGGGCAACCGCTCGACAACCTGACCTACTCCGCCTACGGCAGCTATGACAGCCGCAGTGATCTGGTACAGGTTATGTCGCCGCAGTCAATCCATCAGACCGCGTCGGCACCGAAAGTAAACTATCAACCCCTCGACCGTACGCAGTACCGGGGCATCGTTGCCCATGAGGTGGCCCACGCCCTGATCCAGCAGAACAGCAAGGTTTTGCCACTGCCGCTGGGGACCGCTGCCCAGGAATATCTGGCTACGGTAACCCAACTGTCGATTCTGCCCCCGGCGACGATCGAACGGGTGATCCGTGCCGCCGATGTCGGGCCCTGGGAATCCGGTGACGTTATCAGCGGTGACTATATGGCCATGTCGCCGGAGCGCTTCGCGGTGAAATCCTATCTTCATTTTAACCGCCACCCGATGCCCGCAAAATTTATCGATGAACTGCTCAGGTCCAGATGGTTTTACGTGAATGTGGAGTAATCGCGGAGAATCGGTTGCGATAGTTTTTCGATCGAACCTCCCCGCCGTCTATCAACACGACCGCAGTCGACCCGCTGGGTTGCCAACTCGCGACCACGGTCGCGATGGATTTGAGATAGGTTCCAGCCATCCGGACGCGTAATCAGCGATCTCCGCGGCCATCGACCCGCCGCAGCCTGAATCAGCTGATCGCCGAACAACAGGCCGATCAACACCTGTTCATCGGTAAACCGCTGCGAATCAGGAAAAAATTCAACCTCCACTCTGCCCGCCAGCCGCTCCTCGGCCAGCTTTTTGAACAGCAGGGCTCCCTGGCCTTTCGGGGTGTTCTCCCCCACCACGGGGGAAAACCGGAGCTTGACAGGTTCTGACAGAGTGTCCGCCAGTACGGCAGCATGCGCCACTAAAACCGACCACTACGAGATCGGTGCCGCCAATTTCCCTAAATTTTTCATATGTTAAACCCTCTTGTGACGACTCGCAGCTGAAAGGCCATGCTGGATGCGGGCCTTTTTCCATGCCTGTAACCCCGCGCGGATACGGCAGCGGGTCCGCGCTGAAATGCGCTGCCTGGATCAAACTCTGGAGTTTCAAATCAGGTCATTCAGGTATAGACTACAATGAAAACTATAAGGACATAAAAATCTTCGTTGACGTAGCCAATGCACCATCATATGCTGCAAATCCGCCGCGTAAAAACGCCAGCGCATGCACCTTTCGCCGGTTTACCGGCGGGTGAATCAGGTTACGGCGGAACGATCCGGGCAGTGCCCTGTTTTCAGATAACACACTCAGATTATTTCAGTACAACACAACCACCTATGCGGAGGAGTTAGATGTTCAAATTTCTTATCAGAGCCCTGCTGTCGGCAGCGCTACTCGGGCTGTACACAAACGCATTCGCGGCACCCATCGTTATCAAATTTTCCCATGTGGTATCGGAAAACACACCGAAGGGTAAAGGCGCCAACATGTTCAAGCAGTTGGTGGAGGAGCGGCTGGCCGGAAAGGTGGAGGTGCAGGTGTTTCCGAGCGCGCAACTGTTCGGTGATGCCGACGAGATTATTGCGCTGTTAAAGAATGACGTGCAGATAATTGCACCGGCGCTCTCCAAATTTTCAAAATTTACCAAAGTGCTGCAGCTGTACGACCTGCCGTTTCTGTTCAACGACCTGAACGCGGTGGCCTGCTTCCAGGACTCGCCTCCGGGTAAAGAGATGCTCGACTCCATGAGCAGCAAGGGAATCAAGGGGCTGGCCTATTGGCACAATGGCATGAAGCAGCTCTCAGCACCCGTTCCGTTGCGCACGCCGGACGCAGCCGCGGGACTCAAATTCCGTATCATGAGCTCCGATGTACTGCAGGCACAGTTTCAGGCGGTGAACGCCAACCCGCAGAAACTGGCTTTCTCAGAGGTCTATCTCGCCCTGCAGACGGGACAGATCGACGGTCAGGAAAACACCTGGTCCAACATCTATTCGCAGAAATTCTTCGAGGTTCAACCCTATTTCGAGGAATCAAACCATGGTCTGCTCGACTATATGCTGATTACCAGTCAGCGCTTCTGGAAGGGCCTGCCGGATGACATCCGCACCGAACTGGAAAAGATCATAATGGAAGTCACCGATGCGGTGAACGGATTCGCCTCGCAGGAGAATGAGGACGCCAAGAAGCTGATCATGGAGTCCGGGAAAACCGAGATCATCCAGTTAACTGCGGAAGAGAAGGAGAAATGGAGAGCCGCGATGAAGCCCGTCTGGGATCAGTTCAAGGGTGACATCGGCGCCAAATATGTCGAAGCTGCTGCAGCCTGCAGCAAGTAGCTCGGAAGCAATAACAGACCGCACCACCGTGAGTCGATGTCGAAGCATCCGCTGCGGCGGTGTGGTCCCTGCTTTCAATCGAGCGGGGGTGATCGCGAGATAACCCCCGCTCGATTGACCGCCGCTGCTGTTGCCGGCGGAGCCATGGGGTAAGATAATTTGACGTTGATTCCACGGTGGGACACTTTGGGAGGAGCAGAACGCCGCCCCTGAACCCGGGAATTTTTCACTGAACCAGCGCCTGGTTACCGGCTCGGATTCAGCGGATCAATTGTTCCGTTCCACTGCACTAAAATAACACCACTTTCATGGTGATCATATGATTGGGAATTTCATCAATCGTTTGGAGGAGGCACTGGTCGCTTTCCTGCTTGCCGCAATGACAATCGTGACCTTTACCCAGGTGGTCCTGCGTTACGTTTTCAACGCCGGGTTCGTCTGGGCCCTGGAGCTCACGATATTCCTTTTTGCCTGGCTGGTGCTGTTGGGTATGTCCTATGGCGTGCGTGTGGGCTCTCATATCGGCGTGGATCTGCTGGTCAAGAACCTGCCACCTGTGCCAGCAAAAATTGTTGGTCTGGCGGCAATTGTGCTTTGCATGTTTTACGCGGGAGTAATGGTAATCGGTGGGTACCAGGACCTTGATCTGTTGCTTTTGATCGGTATCGAAGCCGAGGATCTGCCGATACCACTCTGGATTCCGAAACTGATTCTTCCTGTTGGATTTTTGCTGTTATTCCTGCGCTTCGCTCAAGCCGGCTGGAATTTGTTGACCGGCAAGGGCGGGCTGCATCTGGCGGACGAGGCAGACGATGCCATGGAGAGCCTGATAGATAAGGATGGCCTATCCGAGGAATCAGAAGAGCGCCAACCAAAACAATAACCAACCGCAAAAAAGGATGCCAACGTCATGAGCGCCGCCATACTTTTCATCCTGTTGTTCCTGTTCATGTTTATGGGGATTCCCATCGCAATCTCACTGGGATTGTCCAGCGTCATCACCATTATGGCGTTTGCGGACGACTCGCTGGCCTCACTGGCAGACAAAGTCTTCCACACCATGCACCACTCCACGCTGATGGCTATCCCGTTTTTCGTACTGGCCTCGGCATTTCTCACGACCGGCGGTGTGGCCCGACGAATGATCAGCTTCGCGGTGGACGCGGTGGGCTGGTTGAAAGGCGGCCTCGGCATGGCATCGGTTCTCGCCTGTATGCTGTTTGCGGCCGTCTCCGGCTCGTCGCCGGCAACCGTAGTGGCCATCGGTTCAATCGTTATTGTCGGCATGGTCAAACAGGGCTATCCGCAGCCCTTTGCGGCCGGTCTGATCTGTAATGCCGGCACGCTTGGCATTCTCATCCCCCCCTCCATCGTAATGGTTGTCTACGCGGCAGCCACCGAAGTTTCGGTGGGACGCATGTTTATGGCCGGCGTACTGCCGGGATTGCTGATGGGTCTGCTGCTCATGGTGGCGATCTACATCGCCGCGCGCAGACGCAACCTGCCGGCAGAGCCTTTCGCCGGCTGGCAAACGCTCAGTAAGTCAGCTGTGACCGCATCCGGCGGACTGTTTCTCATCGTCATCATCATGGGCGGTATCTATGGCGGTATTTTCACACCCACGGAAGCCGCTGCGGTTTCCGCGGTATATGCAGGTTTCATTGCGGTGTTCGTTTACCGTGATATAAAGATCTCGCAGGTTCCCTCGGTTCTGGTGGAAGCCGCCAAGGTGACCACCATGCTGATGTTCATCATCGCCAACGCCTTCCTGTTCGCTCATGTATTGACCACGGAGCGTATACCGCAATTGATTGCGGAGACCATCGTCGGCTGGGGCCTGGCACCCTGGACATTTCTGATCGTGGTGAATATTCTGCTGCTGATCGCTGGAAACTTCATGGAGCCATCGGCCATCCTGCTGATCATGGCGCCGATCCTGTTTCC
>JAGRGQ010000037.1 GCA_020445405.1 Gammaproteobacteria bacterium
CACACCGTAGACGGTACCGTGTATCTCGTCAGCCCGGGGGTGTTCCAGCGTTATGCCCAGGAGCATCCCCAGATAGCGAAGCTTGCCAAGACAGAGAAGCTCTCAGACTGGCAGTGGGCTCAGAAGAAGTTCGAAAAGTTGGGACTGCACCGCAAGCAAGACAATGGGCTGAACATCTGGACTTGCGAAGTCACCGGGCCACGCAAGTCGCGGCGGTTGCATGGCTACTTGTTGGCAGATGGCTCGGTGTTGTTCAACGAACCAATTCTAAATAATCCGTATTTGACGCTTTCGGTTGGCGAAGCTCAGTCCAACAGTGGTGCTACATAAAGCTTAGCCCGCTCTGCGAGCACGAGCACCAATCTTCTTGGATGTCGGCTTGGAAGCTGACTCAGATGTATTTACAGCCGCCTCTTCTGCTGCCGAAAGATAATCAGCCCATGCCTGCATCATTTCACGGCGCTGGGAGAGCAGGATTGCCTTATTGTAAGTTGCGCGCACCTTGTTGCTTTCGACGTGGGCTAGCTGGCGCTCAATGGCATCGGGACGGAAACCCTGCTCGTTGGCCCAAGTGGAAAAAGTGGTTCGCCAACAGTGGGGTGTTGTTCTCGGCCCCAGATTCATGTCACGCATGGCATACGACAATCTGTTGGGCGTCGTGAACCCCTTGCCGCTACGGTGAGGAAACAGATAGCGTCCACCTTCGGTAATTGGCCGAAGGTCTTCGATCACCTGGATTGCCTGATCAGAAAGAGGGCAGACGTGGTCGCGTCCGGCTTTCATCTTCTCCCCCGGTCGGCGCCATACTTGTTCCTCAAAATCAAACTCGTTCCACTCTGCATCGGCTGCTTCGCCGGGTCGGCAGGCAGTTAGTGCAATGAGTCGCAGACACAGGGCAGTTTCTGGGTAGCCACGGTAAGCCCGAAGCTCTCGATAGAAGGCGCGGGTCTGCTCGGCGGTCAAGACGGCCTTGCTTTGGCTGGGAGGTATCTTGAGCAGTCCGCGCAGCGTTGGTATCGGGTTGGCGTCGGCCAAGCCCCGTACGATTGCATACTCAAAAATTGCGTTCAGGTCGCCCTTCACATGAATCCCGGCCCAGGCACCGTGGGCTTTGCAGGCCTCCAGGACGGGACGTATCTCTTTGACTCCGATCTCACTGATTGGAATCTCGGCCAGCTTCGGTGCGAGGTATTTCCGGATACGGCTTTCCTTGGCGCGGTACGAGCCTGGCTTGTAGCTCGCTTTCACCTCAGCCAGATAAGCAGCCGAGACTTTGGCAAAAGAGCTTTCCATGGCTCGCTTGCGTTCTTCGAGTGTCTCGATATTGCGCCGCTTTATCTCTTGGCGGTCGTGCGATGGGTGAATGCCTTGCTTGACGAGCTGCCGTGCCGAGTCCCGCTCCGTTCGGGCATCTGATAGGCCTACATCAGGGTAGGGGCCGATAGCGTAAAGATTCTCCTTGCCATCAATGCGGTACTTCCAGCGCCAGAGCTTGCTGCCATTTGGTTTGACCAAGAGGAACAGGCCGCCGCCATCACTGAGCTTATACGAGCGTGATTCCGGCTTCGCCGCCCTGACTTTGAGTTCGGTAAGTAGATCCTTTGGCATTGGCACCTCCAGGATGGGGGGGGGTCGGTACCCCCAAAATTTTTGAGCAGTACCCCCAACTGTACCCCCAAAAATCCTGGAATGCAAAATCCAACAGTAGACGTCGGCGGCTCAGAAGACCCAGGCTTTTTCAATGTAAGCTGTTGATTTTACGTTATATGCTTAGTCTATGGGTGGCTACTAACGTCTACTGAGGTATAGGAGAAATGATCAAACATTGAAGCGAAAATGAATAACATCCCCGTCCTGAACGATATAATCTTTTCCTTCCAGCCGAAGTTTCCCGGCTGCTTTTGCTCCTTGTTCGCCTTTGCAGGCAACAAAATCCTGATAAGCGATCACTTCGGCGCGAATAAAGCCCCTTTCGAAATCGGTATGGATTACGCCCGCTGCCTGTGGCGCCGTCGTGCCAACCGGGATGGTCCAGGCACGCACCTCTTTCTCACCCGCGGTAAAATAGGTTTCCAGGCCCAGCAGCTTGTATCCCGCACGAACCACCCGATTCAGGCCGGGTTCGGTCTGGCCGAGTTCCGCAAGAAACTCTTCCCTTTCGGCTTTTTCCAACTGAACGATCTCAGCCTCTATAGCGGCACACACGGCGACTACGGATGAACCTTCGGTTGCAGCCAGTTGATTGACTTTTTCCAGCGCAGGATTATCTTCAAAACCCTCCTCCGCCACGTTCGCGACGTAAAACGTGGGCTTGATAGTCAACAGATGCAGATCGTACAAAGCCCGCCTTGCGTCATCATCGAGTCTCATTGCACGAACCGGTGCACCCGTATCCAGATGATTGCTCACCGATTCCAGCAACTCTTTTAGTGCCAGTGCTTTTTTGTCACCGGTCCTGGCCTGCCGGGATGCCTTGTCCAGCGCTTTCTCCACCGACTCCAGATCCGCCAATGCCAGTTCAGTGTTGATGACTTCGATGTCCGAAAGTGGATCGACCCGGCCCGCGACGTGCACCACATCGTCATCCTCAAAACAGCGGACAACATGACATATGGCGTCGGTTTCACGAATATTCCCCAGGAATTTGTTGCCGAGCCCCTCGCCTCGCGAAGCCCCGGCAACCAACCCTGCGATATCAACAAACTGCATGGTGGTGGGGACAACTCTCTGCGGCTTTACGATGGACGCGATAACATCCTGCCGTGGATCAGGCAGTGGAACTATGCCGACGTTGGGATCGATTGTGCAGAACGGGTAGTTTTCAGCCGCAATCGTTGCTTGAGTCAAGGCATTGAAGAGAGTGGACTTCCCCACATTGGGAAGCCCCACGATACCGCATTTGAAGCCCATGGTCTTGTTCCGGCGGAAAAAACGGGGAGAATAGGGTAAATCGGCTCCGGTTTCCAGGACAACGGCGCCGGATCCAACTCCCGCTGTCAGCAAGCAAACTCTTTTTTGCTGCCAGTGCTGTGACGATCAATCATCGGAATTGCGATTATAAATATCCTCAAAGCGCTGGATATCATCCTCCCCAAGGTAGCTGCCGGACTGCACCTCGATAATCTCCAGCGGAATCCGTCCGGGATTCTCCAGACGATGCAGCGTACCCAGGGGAATATAGGTGGACTGGTTTTCCGATAGCAGCAACGTCTCCTCTCCCCGGGTTACTCTTGCCGTTCCACTGACCACTATCCAGTGCTCCGCCCGATGGTGATGCATCTGTAGTGAGAGGCAGCCTCCGGGATCCACAGTCAGACGCTTCACCTGGTAGCGCTTCCCTTCATCGATAGGTTCAAAATTACCCCAGGGCCGATGAACCCGTTTATGGAACACATGTTCGTCACGCGACGCATCCCTCAGGTACTGGGTCACCGCTTTCACATCCTGGGCCTTTTCCTTGTCCAGCACCAGTACCGCATCGGGCGTTTCCACCACGATGAGATTGGAAACCCCCACGGCGGCAAGCATCCTGTGCTTGGCGATCAGCAGGTTGTCTCTGGCATCATGCGTAAAAATATCGCCATCCCTCGCATTGCCCTCGGCGTCGTGTTCGCTGACGTCCCAGAGCGCGGACCATGCTCCCACATCCGACCAGCCGGCATCCAACGGCAGTACGACCGCCTGCACCGATGTACCGTCCGCCTCAACCGGCAACTTTTCCATCACTGCGTAGTCGATCGAGTCGGAGGGGCAGGTGCTGAACAGTTTATTTTCGGGACGAAAAAAATTGCCGTCCCAAGTGCCCTTTGCGAACGCATCTTTGCAGACTGAGGCGATATCCGGGCGATAGGTTTGCAGCAATTCGAGCCAAAGCGACGCTTTGAGCATGAAAAGGCCGCTGTTCCATAGATAACTTCCGCTCTCCAGGTACTGGCGTGCCGTACTCAAATCCGGCTTTTCGACAAATGCATCAATTCGGTAAGTATCGCCGTTGCAGGCAAGCGCCGCACCTTTGCGTATATATCCATAACCGGTCTCCGCGCCCACCGGAACGATGCCGAAGGTAACGACCATTTGCCGTTCCGCCAGCCGTACGCCCTCTGAGACCACGTTGCGGAATTCCGCTTCCCGATGAATCAGATGGTCGGCCGGCATGACTATCATGGTCGGGTCCTCACCGGACGCCATTGCCATCAGTGCCGCCAGCGTCAGCGCGGGCGCGGTATTGCGTCCCACCGGCTCCAGCATGATTGCCATCGCCTCACGCTGCATCAGACGGAACTGTTCCGCCACCAGAAAACGGTGCGCCTCATTGCAGACAATCAACGGCTTCATTAACGAGTCAACACCCTCGACGCCGTCAAGCCGACGCACCGTGGCCTGCAATAAGCTCTGCTCGCCCACCAGTGGCAGAAACTGCTTGGGATAGGCTTCGCGCGAAAGCGGCCAGAGGCGGGACCCTGAGCCTCCTGAGAGAATTACTGGTAGTAGCTGCATCTATCGATCCCGAATTTGTTACAGCTGAGAGACGATGAAGTCAAGCCGATCGCCGGCACCGTTAGTCAGACTTGCGGGAAGCAGTCCGGCCGGATGCAACCGGATAGCGGAGGACACTTTCAGGGTGTCGACAGGTAGCGCGGATTGAATTTCCAAAAATTCTGCCTCGGGAACTGTTAGGATTCCGATCATAGACCGGAAACTCGGTATTATCCAATGGTGAACAGCTTGTCGAAATTTGCTATGCGCAGGATATCCCTGACGCTGTCGCTGCCGTTTACCAGCGAGACTCCCGCTCTCTTATCACCGTACTCCCTCAGTTGCAGCAGCATGCCCATCGCGGAACTGTCCATAAATTCCGCTTGCGACAGATCCACCACGTAACCTTTCGATCCAGGAGGCCAGGATTTATAGCCCTTAACGAACTCCTGATGGCAGGTGAAATCAAAACGGCCCGATACTTTGATGACCACTTCGTCCTTTTCCGGTGACTCAACTGTTTGTACTGGCATGAGCAACTCCTGGGATAGATCCAATATTGGGACTATGCGGCACCGGATCCGGTGTCCTCCATGTCAAACAACTGATGGAATCTTGAAACCTGCAGAATCTGCCGTACGTTGTCCCTGCAGCCGCTGATCCTGATTTGCGCGGCGTCGCCTCCCGCCCGCTCTCTGAGCAACAACAGCATTCCGAGCGCCGCGCTGTCGATATAATCGGTCCTGCTCAGGTCAATCTGGTAACGGGCTTTCTGCGCATCCACCATGCCGTAGGCATCCCGGAACGGTTTGTTCAACGAAAAATCGAACCGACCCTCCACTCTGATGAAAATCTCCCGGCCGTCATTGGATACACTGCTCTTTATTGACATTTTTCGCTCCTGACGTGGTAAAAATAGCTCAAAATAGTTCAACTTCACCTGCGGACATGCTCTGCTGCACGACCGGCTTCCGCTGTGGCGATTCAAGCTCTTCTTCCAGTACACGCAATTGTTTCCTAAGGTCTGAGATTCTCGCCAGATTGCTCGACCAGTCTTCGCTCTGCGCGCCAGGTCCGGACAATCCATTGCCAACCAGCTCCATCAGATGCGACAACCGCTCCATCCTGCGCTGTCCGTATTCCGTAAGCTGGGAGACAATATCCTCGAACTGCAGTGAACGCACCGAATCATTAACGCCGGATTCGATCTGCCGGACGACATCGGCAAGCCTACCGAGCCTGCCCTCGGTTTCCGCATTCACATTTCCGAGATAGGCCATCATCTCATCGACCCTGGATTTGGACTGGATTGCGAAGTTCATGTCTTTTGATGCAAGTCGGGAGACCGTCTTTCGCGCGCTGTCGATATTTTCGCGGGTTTCTCCGAGTACACCGCGAATCTCATCGTTGAAACGGTCGGAGCGCTGCGACAGGGACCGTACTTCGTCAGCAACCACCGCAAATCCTCTTCCGGCCTCGCCTGCCCGGGCCGCTTCGATAGCGGCATTGAGCGCCAGCAGATTGGTCTGATCGACGATCCCCTTCACGTCGTCGAGGAGTGTTTCGGCTTTGTTCATGTTCTGCACCATGTCGTCAATCTGCTCGACCATGTTCATGCCGTCTGCGCTGTTATTGACCACATGTTCGACAAAAAAACGCAGGACTTTGTCTGTCTCCTCGGCAAATTCCTGAAAATTGACCTGACTGGCGCCTGCTTCCTGACTCTTGCCTGTGGTATCGGACAGCATCGTGTAAACCATACTCTGCTGCGACTGTGAGAGTTCGTTCAATCCTTGAAACGATCGCTGTAACGTCCCCACCGCATCCGACACCAACTTGCGCACCTGGTCCAGATCCTGCCGCATCTCTGCCGATAAACCACCGACCCCCGCATGGCACTCCCGAATCAGACCGTGAAACTCTTCATTGATCTTCCGGAGCACCTTTTCCCGGCCCGCACTCTCCATTGCATCGCGTTGCCCCCTTAATATCGACGGCATATTGGTGCCCGACCACAACAGGACGATCACCGCCGCGGCGGCTAACGCGGTCCATCCGGCTTCCTGCAAAAAGAGAGCGATCATGACTGCCAGACTGCCTGCCAGTGGAAACACCAATTGAGTTAACAATCCCTTCTTCACGCTACCAACCCTTTTTTACAATGACTCTCTCATAGTCGGCTATTTCGCGTATAACTTAACTTGGGCAAACCGAAATTCACCGCTGGACAAGCTCCACCAGGCGCGGTGCAATCCGGCCCACTCCGAGTACCTCATCGGCGAAACCCCTCTTGACCGTCTCTCCCGGCATCCCCCAAACCACACTGCTCTCCTTGTCCTGTACCAGAGTCAATCCCCCGGCTTTTTTTACCTCCCCCATACCGGCGGCACCATCACAGCCCATACCGGTCAGTATGACACCGATGGCATTGGGACCGGCGCTGTGCGCCAACGACTGCAACATGACGTCCACTGAAGGTTTGTGACGGTTTACCGGCAGCCCATCATCCAGTTGACAGACGTAGCGGGCACCATCCCTTCTTACCAGTAAATGCCTGTCGCCCGGCGCAATATAGACGTGACCGGCCTGAATGGGCTGGCCGTCGCAGGCTTCGGCGACGCGCATCCGGCTCTGTTTGTCGGCCCGTGCCGCAAACGGGCCGCTGAAAGCTGCGGGTATGTGTTGACAAACGACGATAGCCGGCATGTCGGGCGGCAGTTCGCTCAGCACCTCCTTGATCGCTTCGGTACCACCGGTCGAGGCGCCGATACCGATAATTCCTCCTTTAGCGACAAAGCGCGAACTGTTCCCGGATTTGCCTGGAATAACATCCGCGGCGTGTCTTTGCTGAGCCCCCGCGCCCTGATGCGGCGCCGATTTTGGCCGTCGCTCCAGCGGAGTTACATGGGCATGGGCAGCCGAGATGACTTTACCGGCGATCTCTTCGGCATACCCAGCAAGGCCCCTGGAGACGTCCACACTGGGCTTGGCAAAATAATCCACCGCCCCCAGTTCCAGCGCGCGCAGCGTAATTTCGGCGCCGCGCTCGGTCAGCGACGACACCATTACCACCGGCATGGGCCGCAAGCGCATCAGATTACCCAGAAAAGTGATGCCGTCCATGCGTGGCATTTCCACGTCCAGCGTAATCACGTCCGGGTGCAACCGCTTTATCATGTCACGTGCTTCATAGGGATCCGCCGCCGCGCCCACGACCCTCAGGCCTGGTGAAGAATCCAGAATCCTGGTCAGCAGCTGGCGCATCAGCATCGAGTCGTCGACTATCAGAACTTTTTTCAATCGGTTCCTCGCAATACTATCAAGTTCAGGTAAATCACCCGCACCTGAGGCGGTCGATGCGATTCAAAACAACTCGACCGATCCGCCAACGGGGCTTTTTTCGATGTCCCTCTGGTACTGCCGTTCGCGCCACAGCAACGCGTCTTTGTGCAGGGTCTTTATCCGCTTAACCCACACCCGTCCGCTTGACGGCAGGTAGACGACCTTTCTCGGATAGATGTCGCCCAAGTCCTCTCCGACCAGCGGCAATCCTTCGATACGCAGGTATTCCCTGATGAAAGCAATATTATTGTTGCCGACATTACCCATGCCATCGATGATCCTGCCGCCGCCAAACACCTTGACTTCCAGATTCCTGCGCACTCCACCATGCTTGAGTATGTCGTTGATCATATGCTCCATTGCATAGTTTCCATAGCGCGTAGCGCTGCCCGCAATCCCCTCGTTACCGCCCCACCTGCCATCCGCCGAGGCGGGCAGCATAAAGTGATTCATACCACCTATACGATGCACCTTGTCCCGAATACAGGCGGAGATGCAGGAGCCCAGTACCGTGGTAATCAGCTCATCCTGAACAGACACATAATATTCGCCCGGCAGCAGTCTTGCGGCCGGCATCTGTCTCGTTCTGTCCCAGTATCGATTAATGCTTTCAAAGCCCGGCAGAGGCTTTGGGATGTATCCATTTTTCCTGGCGTCTGGCATCGATTCATGCCTTCTTTCGGTAAACCGTATTGCCGATCAATTCGAATCGGTCCGTCAGTCTGAATAAAGACTCGGAGTGCCCGATAAAAAGAAAACCACCGTCGTGCAATGCATCGGCATAACGATTCATCAGTATCGCCTTTGAGCGCTTGTCGAAATAGATGATCACATTGCGGCAGAAGATCACGTCCAGCGGTGCTTCCAGCGACCAGGAATCCATCAGATTGACCTGGCGAAACTTCACCATTTTGCTGACTTCCGGTTTCACTCTGACCATACCGCTGTTGCCGCCGCGTCCTTTCTGGAACCAGCGCCGCAAACACGGCTGCGAGATGCCGTTTATCCGGTCCATCGGATAAACGGCTGACGCCGCCTGTGCCAGCACTCTGGAGTCTATATCGCTCGCCAGCAACCCGATCTGCCACTCTTCGATATCAGGCAAGGCTTCGCGCATCGATATTGCGATCGAGTATGGCTCCTCTCCGGTCGAACATCCCGCAGACCAGACGTTGATCCTGCGCGCCATGCGATTTCGTTCGACCAATTCGGGCAATACCCGCTGTTTGAGATAATCGAAATGATGATTTTCGCGAAAAAAAGATGTCAGGTTTGTGGTTATCGAGTTGATCAGCTCAAGCACTTCGCATTCACTGGGTTCGGTGCGAATCAGCTCGCAGTAGTCGCTGAAGCTGCGCAGTCCCAGCTTGCGCACCCGCCGGGACAGCCTCGAGTAAAACATATCGAATTTATCTTCGCCGACAACAATACCGGTACGCCTATTTGCAATTTCCCGCAAATAATCGAAGTCTCGTTGAGTGAAAGCGAATTCTCGTACTTTCTCCTGCATCTGTTTTCTTTCTTTTGCTGTCACTACTCTGCAACCGGCGGGCTCGTATCCGCCCCCACCGGCGGCGCTGAGTCACAGTTTCGGCGCCAAGCCCAACTCGGCATTCAACCCCAATTGAATCGCCGCCGATCGAAGACGATCTGACGCCCCGGTCCACTGCACCCCGACCCGTCGTTCCGTAGCCTCTTTTAGAAATGCAGCCAGCAACTGAACACCGGCACCGTCAACCTGCTCAACTTCCCTTCCATCCAATGCGACAAGTGTTACCGATGCCTCAAACAGAGCCTGCATCGATTGCTGTAGAGGGGCAACGTTGGATATGGTCACACTCGACTCCAGCTCTAACGCCTGCATCTCCGAGCCGGATACACCGGTATCGTCGGGGATCGATGGGGTGGGCGGTCTTTCGCCGGATTCACGCGTGATGCCATTCACGCCAAGGCCTGTGCCTGCCGCTGACTCACCCAGTCGGTCACCACCCCCTCTGTTCTCAAGCTCATTCATCAGAATCGTCTCCCGTATTCCGCATCCAACCCCAATTTGCAAAGCTCCCCGGTCGATCAGAGGAGTTCAAGCCCTTCGGGATTCAGCAATTTGTCCACATTCAGCAGAATTACAATGCGTTTGTTCAGCGTGACCATGCCGGCCAGGTAACGGGTATTGATCCTCGTACCCAAATTGGGGGCGTCCAGAATCTGCGAACTGGAGATATCCAACACATCGGAAACCCCGTCGACCACGACACCGAATGCCAGCGTCCGGCTGTCGACCTCCACGGAGAGTACGATAATCACGGTAGCGGCGTCGTATGCAACGTCTGCCAGATTGAAACGCGTACGCAAATCGATAATTGGCACAATGTTTCCATGTAGCTCGAGCACGCCTTTCACATATTCGGGAGTGTCGGGAAGCTGGCGTACCTTTTCCCATCCCCGGATCTCCTGCACGCGCAGAATATCCACGCCATACTCCTCGCCACCTATGGTAAAGCTGAGATACTGGCCGCGGCTGGAAGCCGCTGATTCAACATGCTGCATGTCTGTTTTCACTCTCTTTTCCGGATTCCGGGCGCCTGGTGGAACTCAGGCCAACCTGCGCTCCAGTCGCTTCAATAATCCAACGATTTCGGCTGAAATGGATTCAATTTCACCGTAGTGCGACTCAGCCTGCTCCGCCTCGCCGGCATGCTTCAGGGATACAATCTCCTTGATCAACCTGTGCAGGCGTTCATGCAAGGGTTCCAGCTCCTGCATTTCCTCAAGATGACCGTAGCGTTCCAGCCCCTCAGGATAGATCCACTGCCCCAGTGAGCAATCGCGGTGGGAGAGCGCCTCTGCCTCGCTCAACGAAGATTTACCGTCGAGAAAATCACGTATGCGAACACGCCAGGCCAGATGAGCCGCGCGCGCCTTGAAGAAATCCATACCAATATCATTGTCGTCGCCGGCCTCACCCGCCTCCAGCTTGAAGTACTCTATCAGCGAATACATCTCCCGGGCCTTGACCTTCATCGCGGACGACGCGGCGGAGGTCTGCTCCGCCAGCGCCGCGTTCTGTTGTGTCGTCTCGTCCATTCTGGTCACCGCCTGGTTGACCTGAACGATTCCCTCCGACTGCTCCCTGCTGGCGATCGCGATCTCGGAAATGATGTCGCCGACTTTCCTGACGCTGGTAACAATCTCCTCCAGCGTATCGCCCGACTGATTCACAAGGCCCGTTCCCGCTTCCACCTTCCTGGCGCTGTCCCGAATCAGTTCCTTGATCTCTTTGGCGGCAGTGGCGCTGCGTCCGGCCAGATTGCGCACTTCTGTGGCCACTACGGCAAACCCCCTTCCCTGCTCACCGGCCCGGGCAGCCTCCACCGAGGCATTCAATGCCAGCAGATTGGTCTGGAACGCGATCTCGTCGATGACACTGATGATTTCGGCAATTTTGTTGCTGGATGAATTGATGGCACGCATCGCCTGAACCGCCTGTCCCACGACTTCACCACCCTTCTCCGCATCGCCGCATGCCTGCATTGCCAGCTGCTTTGCCAGCTGTGCGTTATCCGCGTTGTTCTTGACGGTGCCGGTCAGCTCCTCCATGCTGGACGCGGTCATCTGCAGCGCGCCGGCCTGCTGCTCGGTGCGGTCGGAGAGATTATTATTACCGGCAAATATTTCGTCAGATACATGGGTGATCTCACTGGTCGAGTCACGCAGTTTCCGGATGACCTCCTGCAGGTTGGTCAACGATTCATTGACATCCTCCTTCACCATGGCATACATGCCGTTGTACTCGCGTCTGATCAAGTGGGTGAGGTCTCCCCGGGCCAAGCCGCCCATCACCGACGCGATCTCATCGAGCACAGTGCCCAGCGTATCCATTAGCTCATTGACGCCGGTACTGAGACTCAGAAAAAATCCCTGCTTGTCCTCAAGCTTGATGCGCCGGCTGAGATCGCCGTTTCGAGCCGCTCCGATCAGAGATTCCACCTCCTGTTCGACCGCAACCTCTGCGGTACGGTCAGTCCATTCGACTGCCGATCCCAAAAGTTCACCCCCGTCATTCACCACCGGATTGGCGACGACCTTGAAACTACGTCCACCTATCTTCAGTTCCGAGGTGGAGGTGCTCTCCAGCCGCTGCAACGGATCATGCTCGCGCTGCGGACTTTTATGGAACAGATCGATATCGGCACCCAGCAGCGCGGAGGCGTCAAATGCCGGCAGATCACGACGAATATCGTTCTCAGCTTCTCTGAACAGCGCCCCGGCGGTCTCGTTCAAATAGATAATTTTGGCATCGTTGTCGGCCATCATCACGGGACTCGAAACATTGTCCAGTGCGCTCTTTATACGGGCGGTGGAGTCCGCCCGCCTGCGCGCCTCATTGACGTCATATCCCAGCTTGATCTGCATCGACTTCAGGGCACGTAGCAAATCGCCCAGTTCATCGGCACGGCCCAGCTCGATCTCTTTGTAATAGTGACCCTCGGCGATATGCCGGAAATGATTCTGTACGTCGGCGAGCCCCCCTCTTATATTGCGCATGATCGTGAACGCAATGCCTCCCACCAGCAGCATCGCCAGCAGTGATCCGGCCAGGGTCCGGTACATCGCTGCACGCTCCCAATCCGCAGCGTCTTCTAGTTCGCTCCTGAGGATCGCATTCACCTGATCGAAAATCTCAAAGTTTGTATCGATGAGCCTGCTGCCCTTGGCAAAGAACTCCGCGGGATCCTGGGTGACACGCTCTGCATCCAGCATTCCGCTGCGAACCGCTTCGAAAAAGACCATGCGGCTGTCATTGCTCTTCGCGACGGATTTCTCCAACAGCAGTTTAAGCCGCGCATCGTGCCGGTAGAGGAGTTTCACAGCCTGATCCATTTCATTGAACAGAACGCGGGCCGAGCTGAACAGGTCGGTCAGCCGGTCACGCTGGCCGGAAGCGAATTCACCTCTCGCCGCGATACCTGCACCCATACCGCGAATCTGCCCCAGATACTCGCACACTGCCGGAATCCTGTTTATCAGCAGATCCACCAGATAGTGGCGGGACTGGTTGCCATCGACAATGAGAGCCGAATTGTCGCCTACATGCTTGATCAGATTAATCAGATCGTTAATCAACGCAGTGTGACGCGCGAACGCCACCTTCGGCTCGAGTCCGAATAGATCCTGTTTAAGCTTGGCCCACTCGCCGATAACCGAAGTCGAGCGCGATTGAGTATGCAAAAAGTCGCCGCGCTCCCGTTCCAGCGATGGGATGCTTGCAATGATCTTTTCTATTTCCCCCTGTTTCTCCAATATTCTTGGCTTAAAATCCCGATCGCCGCTGAGGTAGGCGTTGCTCATGCCCCGATGCTTGGGGAGATTCTGCAGCAGTTGTCGTAGCGGCTGAATGTACTCCAACCCCGCTATCTCCGCCTCGGCGCGAACGATGCGTTGCATATGGTTGCTTATCAACAGTCCCAGCAGCGTTGCCGCCAACAGCAGTGAAGCGGTCGCGGTCAGCACGATTTTTCGGGTCAACTTCAGACGCCCCAGAAACCCGAGCCGAACGCGCAGTGGGGGCTTGGGCAATACTCCGCGGTTGATGGCGTCGTACAGTTCAGTCGCAGCCCGCTTCTGCTGCTCACTGACGTGCAGACGGACCGACATGTATTCATCGACGCGGCCGTTGTTGTAAACCGGAGTGACATTGGCCTGTACCCAGTAAAAGGCGCCGCTCTTCGCCCTGTTCTTCACCAGACCACTCCACGGCTTACCCGCCTTGATGGTGTCCCAGAGATCCCGGAACGCTGCCGCAGGCACGTCCGGATGACGCACGATATTATGGTTCCTGCCTATCAGTTCGGCTTCGCTATAGCCGCTGATGCGGATAAATTCATCGTTGACGTAAGTGATGATTCCTTTGAGATCGGTCTTGGATACGATGACCGTGTCTTCGTCCAGAATGATCTCTTCATTGAGCAACGGCTGGTTGTTCTTCATCAGCAATCGGCCCCATCAGTCGTTAGAGCGGAAAGGCCGGTACCCGCCGGCAATCCGGTCAAGCGCATCAGAACTCTTCCCACTCTTCATTTTCGTTCTCGACAGCGGGCTTGCGGCCACTACCGGTAATCCGGGAAACATTTGCTTTCACCGCCCGGTCAGCCGCTGCCGGCTCAGATTTTGCTGTCACAAACGTTTTCGCTGACCCCGCCGCAACTGAGTCGGAAAGCGTGAACAAGCTCATCAATCCATCCATTTCGCGGGCTTTCTCATACATCGAAGCAGCCGCAGCCGAGGTCTGTTCCGCCAGCGCCGCATTCTGCTGGGTTACCGCATCCATGCTGGCAATAGCCTGATTGACCTGATCGATACCGGCGGACTGCTCCTGACTTGCAGCAGCTATTTCGGAGATAATGTCGCCCACTTGTTTCACGCCGGAAACTATCTCTTCCAGTGTTTTACCCGATTCGCTTACCAGTTCCGTTCCAGTCTTGACCTTTCCCGCGCTGTCCTGGATGAGCTCTTTGATCTCCTTGGCCGCAGTGGCGCTACGGCCGGCGAGATTGCGAACTTCGGTCGCAACAACGGCAAATCCACGTCCCTGCTCACCTGCCCGCGCCGCCTCAACCGAGGCGTTGAGCGCCAGCAGGTTGGTCTGAAAAGCGATTTCGTCGATAACACTGATGATTTCTGAAATTTTTCTGCTTGAACCATTGATAGCGTCCATGGCCTGCACCGCCCGATTCACCACACCACCGCCTTTTTCTGCGGCCTGGCGTGCGCTGGCCGCAAGTTGATTTGCCTGTTGCGCATTGTGTGCATTGTTTTTTACCGTGCTGGTCAACTCCTCCATGCTCGATGCGGTCTCTTCCAGCGCGCTGGCCTGCTGTTCGGTCCGGGCGGAAAGATTGTTGTTTCCGGCCGATATTTCATCGGAAGCGGTATTGATAACCTGGCCGGACTCCCGCAGCTCCAGCATGATCTTTCTCAGGTTGGAGATGGTGCCGTTTATATCCTGTTTAACCTGATCGAAGGTTCCCTGGTAGCTGCCTGTAATCGGCTTTGTGAGATCACCTTTTGCGATTTCGCTCATGGCTGCAGCGATATCGCTGAATGCGCTCTCCAACACTTCAATCAGCAAATTGATACCGCTTCCCAGCTGGCTGAAAAAGCCTACTTTACCCTCCATCGTTATACGTCTGGAAAGATCCCCGGCCCGGGCCGAAGCCACGATATTGTCGATTTCGCGTTCGACCGCCACTTCCGCGGTCCGATCAGACCACTCCACCGCGGTTCCCAGCCGACAGCCGTCTCCGTTTATCACCGGATTGGCGATCACGCGCAAGGTTCGCCCGCCTATTTCGAACTCCGACTGGAAGCTGTCGGAGAGTGCTTCCAGCATACGACGCTGGTGCTGGGGATTCTTATGGAAGCGATCAATACTCGATCCGAGCAGCTTCTTGGCATCGAAGTCCGGCAGGTCCTGCTGAATGTCCTTTTCCGCGTTTTTAAACAGTTTCTCAACGGTCTTGTTCAAGTAGATGATATTGAATTCTGGGTCGGCCATCATCACGGAACTGGAAACGTTGTCCAGCGCGGTCTTGATCGCCATCGCTTCCGCCGCCTGTTCACGTGCATCCATCACATCGAATCCGAGTTTTATCTGAGTCGACTTTATCGCGTTAAGCAGCGATCCTATCTCGTCACGGCGATCGGTCTCTATCCAGTCGAAATAGTTCCCCTCGGATATCTGCTGTAATTTTCCTTCCGCGTAAGCCAGCGGACGCGTAACATAGGCAGTCAGCGCAAGGCCGCAAATCAATGTGCAGAGAGCGGTGCCTGCGAGGAAAATCAGGATCACCGCAACGGGAGCTGCCGTAATCACCATGCCGCCTATCGCGGACAGTACGGCTACCATCAGAAATACGGTGCTCGACAAGAGCGTCTTTATCCGCAGTGTTTTCAAGCGCCCGAGAAAGCGGGACAATCCGGTCGGCTGCAGCGACGCCTGCTTGGCATTGATCGCCTGGTAAAGAAGCTCGGCCTTGTCGATCTCTTCCCGGCTGGGCTGAGTACGCACCGACATATACTCCGTCACCCGGCCATTCTGCGTCAGCGGGGTGACATTCGCCTTCACCCAATAATGGTCTCCATTCTTGCAGCGGTTTTTAACGATCCCTGACCAGGGGCGGCCCGACTGTACCGTATGCCAAAGATCGGCAAACGCCTCCGGCGGCATATCCGGGTGGCGTACGAGATTGTGGTTAGCACCTATCAGCTCCCGTTCGCTGAACCCGCTTATCTCGATAAAATCGCGGTTACAATAGGTGATAATACCCTTTTCATCGGTCTTCGAGACCAGGGTGCCTCCCGCTTTGATCCGCCGCTCTTTTTCCGTAACCGGAAGGTTTCTTTTCACGACCGCCAGCTCCTGTCTATCTCTGTTATTCGACTTGAAACGCAGTTCAGGCCGCGTTACCTTCCATCCCCGAATCGATAGCTGAAAAATTCTTCAACTTATCCACATCCAGCAGCATGACCATCTTATCGTTGGCACTGATCATTCCGTTTATCAAATCGGTCTTCAGACGCGCACCAAAATCGGGTGAGGGCTGGATCTCGGCTGCGGTTGCGCATAACACATCGGACACCGCATCCACCACCACGCCGATGTTTTTTTCCGTCATGCTGGCCACGACCCTCAGAATGATAACCACCGTCTCCTTCTCGTAGGCACGAAACGGTATACCCAGACGCTGGCGGAGGTCGAAGACGGGAACGATATTGCCCCGCAAATTTAATACGCCTTTCACATATTCCGGGGCATTTGGAATTCGGGTTACCGCTCCCCAGCCCCTGAGTTCCGAGACCCGCAATATGTCGACCCCATACTCCTCGGTGCCCAGGGAAAAAGTAAGGTACTCATCCTGATTCGCCCGGGTATGGCGGTCGTCAGCGTATTTCACTCTGTCGGAGTCCATTATTTTCTCAAGCCGTACGCTGCAGTAACCGAAGCTCGGGGCCTGCGTTCGCCAGTCGCATAATGCCCGGAATATCCAGAATTAGTGCCACCGAGCCGTCTCCGAGAATGGTCGCTCCGGAAATGCCGTCGACCCGTTCGTAATTCGCTTCCAGGGATTTGATCACCACCTGCTGCTGCCCAATTAATTCATCCACCAGAATTCCACAGCGACGGCCTTCGCCCTCCACAACCACCAACAAACCCTCAGTCGGACCGGTGGCCCTTGCCCCTTCGATGCAGAACACTTCATGCAGTCTGATGATTGGCAGATACTCCTCCCTGAGCTTGAAAATCTCACCGCGTCCGGCTACGAGATTGACCATCTCCGGTTGCACCTGAATGGACTCGATTATCGAGATCAACGGGATGATGTATACTTCGCTACCGACGGCAATGGTCTGTCCGTCGAGTATCGCCAGCGTCAGTGGCAGTCTGATGATAATCGCGCTGCCCCTGCCAAGCTGCGATTCGATCTCGATACTGCCTCCCAGTTCATTGATATTTCTCCGCACGACATCCATGCCGACGCCTCGGCCGGATATATCGCTTACTCTCTCCGCCATCGAAAATCCAGCCTGAAATATAAGCTCGTATATCTGTTGCTCGCTTAGCCTGTCCTCTGCCTTCACGATCCCCTTTTCGATCGCTTTAGCGAGAATCCGGTCAGGATCGAGGCCTCTTCCGTCATCCCGGATCTCTATAACGATGCCGCCCCCCTTGTGGCATGCATTGAGTTCAACTGTTCCGATTTCGGGTTTGCCGACTGCGATGCGCTCAGCCGGCGTTTCGATGCCGTGATCCAAACTGTTGCGTACAAGGTGCACCAGGGGATCACCGATTTTTTCAATTACCGTCTTGTCCAGTTCGGTGTTCTCGCCCGTCAGTTTCAGTTCGATCTTCTTTCCCATCTGAACGCTGAGATCGTGCACCATTCTGGGAAAACGGCTGAAGGTAAAACTGATCGGAAGCATCCGGATCTGCATGACACTCTCTTGCAGCTCGCGGGTATGACGTTCCATCTGGCCCAGCCCGGCGCGCAGCCTTTCCAGCATCTCAATGCGGAAATTCTCTCCCAGCATACTCAACATCGACTGGGTAATGACGAGCTCCCCGACAATGTTTATAAGGCTGTCGATTTTTTTGGTGTCCACGCGGATCGAGTTTGCGGGCGCTGTTCCGGCTGTGCGCCGTTCCTTCACCCTGCGGTCGGATTGCCTGCGGTCGCTTCCCGCGCGCCGCTCCGGTGAAGGCGGTGTCGCCTTGAAGGAGGCCGATTGAGGAGGAGTCACATCGCTGCTTTCCATCCCTTGATCAACGTCCGGGAACGTCGCCGGACCATCCACAGGCAACGGCATAATTGCCAGCTCGCACTCATCCTCCACCCAGCTGAATATCTCCTCTATCTCGGCCCGTTCCACAGCGGTACGAAGACGCAGATCCCAGGAGAGGTGGCACTCCTCCGGATCGAAATTTTCGAAACCCGGCAGCAGCGAAATATCCCCCTTCACTTCCAGCTCACCCAACTCCGCCAACTCGCGGATAATGCGCAGCGGGTCGTTGCCGGTGCGCATCATGTTCGGCAAAGGCCGAAAAACAACGTGCCAGCCGTCCACCGCCGGGCCGGCCGGTTCAGTGCACACGTCAATACCGTCGTCAGCCGTGGCAGCAGGGTTTTTTCCATTCAGAATCTCTTCCAGTTCACGTTGCTGGCTCAGTACCAGCGCGCCATCCAGAGCGCCCCCTCCACTGACAGCGGTCAGCATTTCACGCAGCACATCAACCGAACGCAGCAGCACTTCCAGCGCCTCGCCTGTCACCGGCCGCCTTCCGTCCCGCATCTCATCGAGCAGCGTTTCCATGATATGGGTAAAATCCGCGATGTCCTGAAAGCCGAAGGTACTGCTGCCCCCCTTTATCGAATGCGCCGCGCGAAAAATGGCATTGATCTCTTCAGCCTCCACCGCCCCCGGATCCATATCCAGGAGCCCGGATTCCATAACACCCAACCCCTC
Source organism: Gammaproteobacteria bacterium (assembly GCA_020445405.1). GTDB lineage: Bacteria > Pseudomonadota > Gammaproteobacteria > Chromatiales > Chromatiaceae > HKST-UBA178. The sequence continues at coordinate 18,841 of JAGRGQ010000037.1, forward strand.
GAAGCTCTCTTCGAAGAACACCTGATGAAACTGGGTCATGTCGATAGTCACGCTTAACCTCTCATTCGCGCACGAAAGGGGACGTCTCTAGCCCAGAACTTTCTTTACCGTGTTAAGCAGCTGTTCCGGATTGAAAGGCTTGACAAGCCAACCGGTCGCACCGGCTGCCTTGCCCTGCTGCTTCTTTTCGGAACCCGATTCCGTGGTCAGCATCAGGAGCGGCGTAAATCTGTATGCGGGCAGGGAGCGCAACTCCCTGATAAGTGAAATTCCGTCCATATTTGGCATATTCACATCGGTGATGACGAGATTGACCCCCTTGCTTTTCGCAAATCTGAGGGCTTCCACGCCATCCGACGCCTCGATCACCTGATGCCCGGCACTTTTCAGCGTGAAAGCGACCATCTGGCGCATGGAAGCCGAGTCGTCAACTGCTAAAATGCTTGCCATGTATCTATTTCTCCTGAGCTGGCGGATGCAAAACTTTTATTCGCCTCAATTTCAACTGTTACCGCTGGATCCAAACGGTGCCGCGAATACCCTGCCAGACAACCCCGGATCGTTCGTACAGCCATTTTCGGAGTGACTCCCTGGCAGCCACGTCCGTCACCCAACAGGTAGCGGCGTCAAGGGTTTGAACTTTAGCTTGCGCATCAGCGATGGCGTCCGCAGAAAGCTCATTCGGCGCGGGTAATATCCAGATTTACATTGCGTATTTACGGACATGGAGAAACACTTTCCGGCCCCGTCACGAGGTTCCCCCCGCAACGCGGACAGCGCCTCTTGGCGCGCACCCCGCTCAGCTGTGAAAACGGCAATTGCGGAATTTTACGGGAAGCGAGCCACGATGCAGCCCTGTCATCGATAATTGGTTACTATAGGCAGCTTCTCCGCAATGGCGATGGCAACAAAACTAAGGGTTGTTCATGTGAAACTGAGTCTCGAAGAGTTCAAAGCCTGGAAAAACAAAAAGGTCACCCTGCTGGGCATGTCAGGGGTGGGGAAGACCCATCTGTCGAGTATGCTGCGCGATTACAACTGGTTCCACTACTCGGTCGACTACCGGATCGGCACCCGATATCTGGATGAGCCGATCATGGATCTGATCAAGCAGCAGGCAATGCAGGTTCCTTTTCTCAGGGATCTGATGCGCAAGGACTGGATCTATATCCGCAACAATATCAAGGTGGACGATCTCGGTCCGGTATTGAGCTTTGTCGGCAAACTCGGAAATCCCGAATTGGCGGGTGTTCCGCTGGAGGAGTTTCGCCACCGCCAGGCGCTCTACCGTCAGGCCGAGATCAACGCGGTCCGTGATATCCCCCTCTTCGTGCGTAAAGCCCGTGAGATTTACGGCTATCCACACTTCATTAACGACGTTGCCGGCAGCCTGTGCGATCTGGAGGAGAGCGGCTCGGTGGAGTTGCTGGCGCAGCATACGCTGATACTCTACATCAAGGCCGCAGACGCCCGGGAGGAGGAAGTGCTTATTCAACGCGCTCAAAAGTGGCCAAAACCGCTCTACTTCCGCCCTGCGTTCCTGGAAGATCAGATCAAAGCCTATTTGCAGGAGCACCGGCTTCAGTACGCGGCCCAAATGGATCCCGACGCATTTACCCGCTGGATCTTCCCACGGCTGTTTTATTCGCGGATACCGCGCTACGAAGCAATCGCCGGGCCACACGGATATACCGTGACTTCGACTCAGGTGAACCAGCTCAGGGACGAAGAGGACTTTCTGGAAATGGTGGAGACGGCCATCGCTTCCGGATAGTACGCCGTTTTCCCCTGGTCTCGAAGATAATAGAATCAACAGCATACGGAGAAACCCAGCATGCCACTGGTATCCCACAACACCCTGCCCACTTTCGATCGCCTGCGCGCGGAAGGTCAGATGGTTCTCGAAACCGGACGAGCCATGCATCAGCATATCCGCGAGCTTCATATCGGGCTGTTGAATATGATGCCGGACGCGGCTCTGGAGCCCACGGAGCGCCAGTTTTTCCGACTGGTCGGAGAGAGCAATCCGATCGCTCAGTTTTATATGCACCCGTTTACCCTGAAGGAACAGCCGCGGGGAGCGCGCGCCGCCGGGCATATTGAAAAATACTACCAGTCATTCGAGCAGATCCAGCAGGAGGGATTGGATGCGCTGATAATAACCGGGGCAACACCCACTCATGCCAATCTCTCCGATGAACCCTTCTGGAGTCCGCTGCGCAAGGTGGTGGAGTGGGCCGATGAGAACGTCACTTCGACGTTCTGCTCCTGTCTGGCAACCCATGCTGTGCTCGAACTGGTGCATGGCCAGAAACGCAGACCGCTCGGCTTCAAACGGTGGGGCGTCTTTCCCCACCACCTGGTGGACCCGCACCATCCGCTGGTGAATGATGTCAATACCCTTTTCGATGTCCCCCACTCCCGTTTTAATGATATCTCCAGGGAACAGTTCATCGACGCGGGCCTGCACATTCTGGTAGAGAGCGACGTGGCCGGCGTCCATCTGGCGGTGAGTCAGGACCGGATTCGGTGGGTCTACTGCCAGGGACACCCGGAATACGATACCGTCAGCCTGCTGAAAGAGTACAAGCGGGAAGTCATCCAGTATTCAGTGGGAGCGAGACCGGATTATCCGCGCTTTCCGGACAATTTTTTTTCACCGCTGGTAAAAGCCATTCTCAATGAATTCCGCCTGCTGCTGCAGAACGCCATCGAAAACGGTCTGGAACAGCCCCCCTTTCCGGACGAGCTGATTATCAAACTTTTGAACAATACCTGGCATGACACAGCGGAAGGTATCCTGGCCAACTGGATAGGTGCGGTGTACCAGTTGACTCACCGGGAGCGCAACAAACCTTTTATGGAAGGCATTGATCCAAGAGATCCTTTCGGTATTGGACTCGCATGAACCCGGATGCCCGGATGTTCCGAAAGGAGCAATCGCGGGATACGGTAACTACCGCGGTGATTTTTGCCGCTGCTGGGGGTAATGTCTGAAAAACGAAAAAAAACGGGAGCGCCCCTTTCAATCCTCTACCCATAGGGGTGGTTAAAATATTATAGTAGCAGCGATGAAAGACCCCAAGCCGACAAAAAAAGAACTGGCCACTCAAACCAGGGAGCTGGAGGAGCAGGTTACCAGGCTTAAAAATCGCCTTAACGGCCAAGTATTCAAAAAGACCAAGCACGGTTATCGCCTGGACCAACTCAGCGAAGGCGCGCACCAGTTGAGCGGTCGTATTGGCGAGCTGGAACAGCAGCTGGCCAGACTCAGTGAAGCGCAGGACGAGCTGGCGAAACAGTGGCAACAGCTGAAAAAGTCTACCGTTTCAGCCAAAGGTGAGCCTGAGGAAGGGGGGGGTAAGAAACGTCTCAAGGAGCAGCTGCGCAAATTAAAGTTTAAATTTACCGGCCTGAGCCTGATGCAGGAACAGATGAGCAGCACGCTGCGTGAACTGCAAAAGGCTGTTGGAGGGGTCGAAAACGTTCGGGACGATCTAAAGCTCGAAACCGGCGAACTGCAGGTTCAGGTTCGGAATCTGGAAGAGAGCAGCAGCCGACTCTCGGTAGACCAGTCCTCTCAGGAAGCGAGAACCCGGGAGCTGGAGGGGCTGCTGGCGGAACTCACTCTGAAACAACAGCAAGATCGTCCCGCTGCTGCAGATGCAGCATTGGCCGAAAATTTGCGCCAGCAGCTGGATGCAGCAACCGCTCCGCTTAAAGAGCAGTTGCAACAGTTAAGCCAGTCCACCTCGGATGAAGGCCGCAGACACGAAGAGGTTGATCGCCAGCTGCAAGCACTGGGCAATAGAATCGGCGGTCTGGGTGAACTGCAAAACGCATTCGAACGGGCTGGAAATGTCCGTGACGATCTGAAGCTCGAAACCGGCGAACTGCGGGCTCAGGTTCGAAATCTGGAAGAGAGCAGCAGCCGCCTCGCCGTAAACCAGTCCACCCAGGAAGCGAGAACCCGGGAGCTGGAGGGGCTGCTCGCGGAACTCACTCTGAAACAGCAGAATCTCGCTGCCGCGGACGCCACATTGGCCGAAAGTCTGCGCCAGCAGCTGGACGCTGCGATCGCACCGCTGCGAGAACAGCTGCAACAGTTGAGCCAGTCTGCATCGGACGAGGGCGGCAGGCTCAAAGAGGTTGATCGCCGGCTGCAGGACTTGGGCAACAGAATCGGCGATCTGGGCGGGCGCTTCCATCACCTCAGTGAGGATGTCGCCAATCAGCGCGAACAGCGGGAGCATCTGGAGCGGGAACTGGATCCCCGGCTGCAGCAGCTCGAAGCACGAAATACCGATATCGATGACCTGGAGTCGCAGCTCGGCGCCGCTCTGAAAAAAGAGACCGATGCACTTTGGCGGGCACTGGAAGAGAAAGACCGGGATGTGGAGACGCTCCAGGAGCAGCTGGCGGCTTTATCCGACAGCGAGCAGAGTCCGGAAATCGACCAGAAGCTCAGCGGCGTCGCGGCTGAAGTCAGCCGCCTTAGCGAGGCGGAGGATTTCCTCCAGGAGAGTTTCCGTGGCCTTGGCGGGCTGGAGCTCAATCTCACCAGCCGGCTGGACGACCTGCAACGCCAGTTGCAGACGCATATCGAACGCAGCCGGGAGTACGAGGAGGCTATTCAGCGCCTCTCGGCAGAGCTCGGTGATATCAGTAGCAATCTGCAGCAGCTCGAGCAGGCCGACTTGCGGCAGCAGCAGAGAGTCGAAGCGCTGGATCAAAAGCAGGCGCTGCTGACGCAACAGATAGAGAACGCTGACAGCCGCCATGCGGAAGTGGATGGACAACTCGACCGAATCGAAGAGTCATTCACCGCTGAGCGGGAGCGGCTCTCCCAGCTCGAAGAGAACCTCTCCCGGGCCGGGGTTGAAACTGAAACCCAGACAGCCGAGCTGGAACAGGGCAGGCTGCTGCAGCAGGAACTCCAGTCACGTCTGGACGATCTCAACGAGGATTTTGCCAGTCATAGCGAACAGAACGCCTCCCTGAAAGCGCGGTTGGACGCGCAGGAGTTACAGCATCAGGCACTCGCGGACAAAGTCGGTGCACAGACAGCAGAACAGCAGGCTCTGAAGGAAAAGGTCGAGGCGCAGGCAATGCTGCAGCAGGTGCTCTCTGATAAGGTCGACGAACACTCAGAACAACAATCAGCGCTGATAAAAGAGCGTGAATCGGTTAGAGAGACGCTCTCGGCACTGGAGCAGCGCGGTCAGCAAAACGCGACTCAATCGACCGGAGTCGAACGGGAACTGCGCGCCTTCCGCCAGCAATTTGAAGCTGAAAAAGGCAGCTCGGAGAAACAGGTCCAGTCCGTCCAGGCAGTGGCAACCAGTTTCGATACACTCGATGCCAAGGTGGAAGCGCAGCAGCCGCGCATGGAGGCCATCGAGTCTGTGGGGAAGAGCAACCGTATCGGGCTCTTTGTATTGTTTTTTCTCGGCCTGCTCGGCGCTCTGGCACTCTGGTGGTCCAATATGGGTCGCGTCGCGGAGATTGAACAGCGGATTACGCAAGAACTGACATCTCCGGACCAGCGCTATATCACCCGGGAATATCTCGCCGACAAGCTGCAGGCTCTGGAATCCGTTCTGACAGGCAATAGCGAAAGGATTGAAAAGGTTGCAGCGGCGCTTCCGTCACAAAACCTGGTGGAGCACCAAACCGAACTGGAACAACATCTGGCTCGTCTGGAAGCAAAACTGAATCCCGGCACCACTGGTACAGCGGATAGTGGGGCCTCCAACGACGCCCCGGATAAACCCCTGCCGCCGGAAGTGCAACGCATCCAGCTCGAGTTGGAGCGAATCAACACCGCACTTGCTCAGCTCAGCAAGCAATCTGCAGCCGGGACCGGGGATGCGGGACTGTCTGTATTGGAGGACCGCCTCAGCAAAACAGCGGAGCAACTCGGCACACGTCTCAGTCAGCTGGAAGCGGAGCGCCTGGACGCTGGATCAAGCCGGATAGCGGCCATCGAACGCGCAGCGAAAGAGACCAGCGAACAATTGGGTGCACGCATCGACCAGCTGAACAGCCAGCAGGAGAGCATTGCGCGCATAGAGAGGAACCTGAGTGATACCGGCAAGGCGCTTGGAGCGCGGCTCGACAAACTGGAAACGGACAGCGCCGATACGGGAGAGATGCTAAGACAACTGCAAAACCAGCTGCTGGCGTCCGGCGTTTCCAGAAAAACCTCCGTTCAGGCGGCCACCGCTTCGGAGAAGAGCGACCCCGCCATCTGGCAGGCAGCAGCAGACACAGGCCGATACGCTATCCAACTGGCCGGTTCGCGCAACAAGTCTGCTCTGATTGCCTTTACTTCAGGCTACTCTCTCCCGGCAGATACAGCTTATTTCCGCACTGTGTACGCAGGGCGTGACTGGTACATTCTGCTGTTGGGTCCGTATTCCAGTTTCAGCAACGCATCCAACGTTCTGGAGAATCTCCCCTCCGCACTGAACCGTTATGACCCGTGGATTCGAAAGATCCCCGCGGACGCCGAACTCATCGCCAGATAGGCGCACCGCACGGATTTAAGCTCTCCCGTTGCAGGTCGCGGGTGAGCTTAAAATCTACAACGCTTTGTGCGGCAGGCTTTCAACGCGTCCCGCCGGCGTCACCAGGACATAGTCCAGCTTGCGCTGCAGTTGCCTGATATCGCTTGCACCGCCATAGGTAAGCCCGCTGCGCAAACCGCCTACAATATCAGCGATGATTTTCTCCTCATCCTCTCGATACGGCACCTCGGTGGATACACCCTCCGCCGTTTTCCATTCGGTCATACCGCCGTGGTAGTCGTCCTGGACTTCGCTGCTCGCCATTCCCCGGTAGACTTTGTAGCTGATCTGTTCTCCCGACGCACCGGTACGCCTGAAAACCTCCCCCGGCGTGGGCCGGGTGCCGGCCAGCATGCTGCCCAACATGACAAAATCGGCACCGAAAGCCAGCGCCTTGACAATATCTCCCGGCGTGCGAATTCCACCGTCGGCAACGATCGATCTGTCGACTTTGGCGCACTCGCGAATGGCGGTGAGGCTGGGAATTCCAAAACCGGTCTTGACGCGTGTGGTGCAGACCGAACCACCGCCGATTCCCACTTTGATGATATCGGCCGTGCACGACGCGAGATAGTCGGCACCGGCGTAAGTCGCGACGTTGCCCGCCATGATGCAGACCTCCCGTCCCAGAATTGAACGTACGCTTTTCAGTGTCCGTCCGACGTATTTGGCATGCGCGTGAGCCACGTCGATGCAGTAATATTCTGCACCCGCATCCCGCAGCGCCTCGGTCCTTTCAAGATCCCTGTCAGAGCACCCGATGGAGACGAAGACCGGATGTCTGCACGCTTTCAGCATGGCAACATTCTCATTGATGGGCATAAACCGATGCAACACGCCAATAGCGTCGTTGTCTCCCATGAAATCGGCCATGGCAACGCCGGTGATAGTATCCATATTCGAACTCATCAACGGCAGACCCAGCGACAGCTTACCGGTCCTGTCGCGCATCGATATATCGACCACCCGCCTGGACTCCCAATGATTGTACGCCGGCACCAGCAGAATATCGTCAAAAGTAAAAGCCTGATTCATAATCACCCCCGTGGGTTGAAGTACCAATTCACTTCATGGCTACAATAGAAACGAGTAATCCGCCTGGGTCAATACCACGACCGGGCGCGTGGCTTGTCTTTTACCACTCCCCTGATGATAATCGTGCGATGACTGCATGGTACATCGCCCAGACGCCATTCCGATGAACTATCTGGCCCATCTTTTTCTTGGGGGTGAAGAGCCATTGGAAAAACTGGGCGGCCTGATAGCGGATTTCACCCGCGGACGGCTGGAGACCCTGGCAAAACGGTATCCGGAAAAAGTGATACGCGGTATCGCCGTTCACCGCAGGCTCGACCATTTCACCGACCTGCACGACCACGTAATGCAAAGCAAGGCTCGCTTCTCACCGTTGCGCAGACGCTATGCAGGCATTATCGTCGACGTGCTGCACGATCACTACCTGAGCCGTCACTGGGAAAGGTACAGCAATGTTTCCAGGGACGCCTTTATCGAAGATGCTTACCGGTTGCTGCGGGATTACCGGCGTTACCTGCCGGAGCGTATGCGCCGGGTGGCACCCGTTATGATTGAGCAGGACTGGCTCGGCAGTTACCAGCATATTGAAGAGATAGGCAGAGTCTACGAACGCATGTCGCGACGATTGCGCCGTCCCAATACGCTGGCCGGCGCCATAGAGGAGGTTCAGACTCACTACTCCGAACTGGAGAGCGACTTCAAAAACTTTTTTCCCGATATGCTCACACATGCAAATCACGTCAATAAGCTGCCCGCTATTGACGGAGTGCGATACAGCGCGGAGAGCAGTGAAGCTTGATCCTGAAATAGCCCGTTATTCCGTCAACCTGTCCGCCCGGCGCGAGCTTGCCATCCTCCCCTTTTTACCTGAGTCAGCGGTGCCAGCCAGTAGAGGAAATCGCAGACGGCCATCCGGGGCAGGGTAACCGATTATATGATCAAACCGGTCAACCCAAGAGTCCTGGCTAAAAAACCGCTTCCCCGGGTTGAAAGATCCCTGCAGGATCCGGTAACGGTACTGGGTTACAACCTGAAGCGGTGGGAAAGGCGTTTATGTTGAAAAAAGATATTATCCTTCTGCTGGTTATCGTTGCAATCGTCGCCGCTGTCTCCATCGGTATCTCCCATTTCCTGCAGTAGACCGGGCACCGATATGAGTGGGGTGATTCCGGTTGGCTGCCGGTGAAATCTGCCGCACATGTCGAATAAGAAGCAGCAAAGAAATGTTTGCCAGATGAGGTATCACTGCGCCGATACCGGCAAGCCGGCGTGATGCCCGGCGTTGAGCAGTCCGGCAGTGGACATCTACCCCACTAACGCATGGGTTGACTCCGCTGCCGTTTTAAAACATTACTATTAACATGCCGTCCGTACCACGAGCGGCATTTCTGGCCTATTCTAATCAGATACACCCCGGGAGGCAGATCATGAGTGATACAGTCCATTTCACCCAGGCCCCGCAAGAGATCATGAAAGAGTTCACCAAAGCACTTGATCAGACTGCGGTTGAAATGGGAAGAACCAACAGCCGTGATGACAGGGTGGATTGGGTGGCGGTGAATCACAAAATGAAAGAGTGGTGGAAGGACAAGGGCTACGCATTTCCCTAGAACCTGCCCATAATCCGCCGCGAACCACGTTGCTTTCCGAAATTCGTGCCTGCAAAACGCACTGCGCAGCATAGCACGTTAAGTATGGGCAGTCGGCGCAATAGAGCAGGGGCGCTTTCCGGACGCAGCACCTATTGGACCGGGCGATTCTGGTCCCTGGATGATGATAAATGGCTTAAAAGTCATCCAGGGATTTTCGCTTCAGACGGAAAAGTCCGGCAGCCTCCCAGGGCGCTTACTATAAACCTGCATCCAAAAAAATACTCCCGAAGCAGCTTTCATAATTCTTCCATCTTGATACAGAAGTTTTATAGATCCTTTTATTAACCTGATCAGAGCTAGCCGTAGCCACTGCTCTGGACGTTTTGTGGAATTCGATACATTTCTCATCCCAGGGAAGATCCAGGAAATCGAGTATCTGTTCCGTCTTTGTCTTTTGAATCTGAACCAGATCTTCATACAACACATCCAACATCGGCAGCTTCAATACCGATTTCCAGTACCCCATCAATCGTCGATAATGATTAAAATAAGCCACGATATTCTCGAGCCTTGTTGAATATGTATGATCTTCTGAAAAATTCTGGAAATAAATGGACAGACACACATCCCTTGGGTCCCTCTGACAATGGATGATGCGAGCGTTAGGGAAAATCTGTGCGATCAAGCCGAGATAAAGAAAGTTTTGTGGCATCTTGTCTGTTACCAAAAATTCACCCGAAGAGATCCTTTCAATATGGGACAAATATCTTTGTGCAAGCTCATCGAGAATTGCTTTGTTTAACTCGGGCACACAGGAGGGATATGTTTTTGCTGTATTGAGTAATTCAGGCAACTGCCGCACATAATCGCCTATTTCTCTCAATTCACCGGCACCGTAGACTTGATCATGACTCGACAGGATCTGCTCCACCAGCGAAGTACCTGATCTTGGCATCCCTACGATAAATACAGGCTTCGCACTGTCGCATGAAGACCTAGCCAAAGTCGGTAGATTACCCGGACTGTACGTACCGATACAAGAATCAATGTAGGATTTAAAAACTATCTCAGAAAAGTTGTCGGCTCTTTTATTATTTGCCCTCTCAAAATACCGATAGGCTTTTTTGTATTCATTTACTTTATCGTACATCGCTCCCATTGCATAACAAAGATCAGTTTCCTCTTTCGGAGCTAACTCTATTTTATCCAGTGTATTTTCAATATAAATTTTCGCATCCTCACATTTTCCAATCTTGGCACAGATTTCTGCCGCGCTTAACGCAATATTTGCGTCCAGTGTTCCTTTATCAACGAAAGATTTCAGTATGTTGTATGCCTCATCGACTTTTCCATTCAGAGACAGGGCTCGTATCAAACCGGAAACAGCAAAATGCGAGCCAGGTGCCAGCTTGACAAATTTACGATAAAGCTTTTCCGCTTCAGAGAACCGTCCCGACTGAAGCAAGATGGTTCCGAAGTCAATATATACTTCTACGGCATTGGGTTTAATGGAAATAGACTTTTTGTAATGACTGATCGCGTTGTCGATATAACCTGTTAGATGATAAATTAGTGCAACTTTATGGTGTGCTTCAAAATGATTAGGCTTCCTTTTTAGAACATTAACGAGATGCTGTTTTGCTTTGTCATATTCGCCATTCTTAAAACTGATGTTACCCAGACGAAACTCAACATCTACGTCACCCGGTGTTCTCAAATTGATTTGATTAAGTATTTTCTCGGCTTCAGACGATTGTTCGGTATGAGTTAATAGATCTGCCATACCGAGTCTTGCCTCTATAGAATCGGGTATGATTTTTAATACATGATTAAATATCTCTCCCGCTTCTTCGTATTCGGCTACATTTACCAGCACATTGCCCAATGCAATGTACGCGGAAATGGAGGCAGGATTTTTTTCCACTACAAATCTTAATTGCCTTAAGGCAAGCTTGTTATTTCCTGCCTGGCCATAAATTTTACCGAGCAATTCCCGCGACAATAGATCAGTAGGATTTTTCCGGCTGATCGATTCGCAAAGTTCCTGTGCCTGTTTGATCTTCCCTTTACTAAAAAAATATTGTGCTCGATTCCACTGTTTATCTAGTTCCATCATGACACCAATTTCGATTAATTCTATTCATTACTGAGGATGATGCTGTAAATGGTCTGGTGACACCCCGGCTAAATCCTTTTCTTCCTCTCCTGCAGTCTCTCTTCATGATCAGTCAAACTCAGGTATTCCAAGCACGAGTACGAGCAACTACCAAATTACAGAGTATGCAAATATATTCCAGGATAGAGGCGGTTTAAATACTGTCACAAAATTTAAATAAGCATCACGCCATATTTTTTCTATGCCAAAGAGGTCTTTTTGGCTTTTTGTAGCAAGAGATGGCGGACGAACTGTGACAAACCGGGGAGAGTGTGACGAGAAATCACATCATATGCTGCAAGGTTACAGTATCGAATATGATCCACCCACTACGATGATTGTGCGACTGAGTTCTTATTCCGCTGGATGTCGACCGATTCCGGAGTTAAAACTGACTGGATTGCCCTTCACAATTGAACCAGCAAGACCATTAAGGCTACCTTAATTTAATGTAGGAGCCCATGAAGAAGCGATTTACGCTAGAGCAGATCATTCGGATTCTGCAGGAATGCGGGCAAGCCGAGAATAACCGGAGGTATACAGACAGCACAATCTCAGTGAGCAACCCTGTTACCGTTGGCGTAACCAGTATGGGCGCCATGTATGTCTCCGAAGTCAGGCGCCTGCGGGAACTGCAAAATAGAATGTGGAGCTGAAGCGAATTGCGGCAAAAAAGATGACCGATATCCGCATGCTCGAGGGTGATAACCGGGTCGAGCCCGGTCCCAATCCTTTCGCACCGGAGAAAGTGTTAACTATGTCTCCGGAATAAGGTGTAAACCATGTGACCGGAATGCACCCTGTTTTTATTGGAGCTGGCGAGAGGATTCGAACCCCCGACCGGCTGATTACAAATCAGCTGCTCTACCGACTGAGCTACGCCAGCGCATGGATTTTGTTCAGCTCTGCGACATTGACAACGAACGCACTCTCCAGTTGGATGCGGAACTTTCAACACTATCCCTGGAACCTGGAGAAGACCGCGCTATTATACGGCTTCGTTCATTTACGACAACAATTTCAACCGCAGAACCCAGGACAGACCGCTTTTTTCCAACAGAAACTCAAGCGTCCTCCCGGTCGCGCTCCATCATGTCCGGAACCTCTCTTAATCCCCCGCAAACCGTGCTGCTGTCAGAATTGCGTGGTTGCAGGTGAGTCAGTCGACAGACCGACCTGTTTCAGGGAAAGGTCTCAGGCGCTGCGCCGTTGCTGTTCGGTTGAAATCTGTTCCTCAACCTGGTTCAGCTTGGCGACAATTACTTTCGAAGTGGCGGCCAGCTCCTGCAGCAGGCGCTGGGCGCCGGCATCATCCCCCCTGCTCTTCAAATCGAGGCACTTTTTAATGGTATGGTGAAGGTGCGCATGGGGTGCCTCCATCTCTTGCATCGCCTGGATGTGCCCATAGTTGGCCGTCCCTTCACCGTAGTACCACTTACCGAGAATGCAATGATGATGCGAAACCAGTTCATCCTCGCTCAGGCTTTTCTTGCCGTCCAGATGGGCCTGTACCCGATTGACCCAGGAGAGATGCGCGGATCGTGCACGCGAAAAATCGAACACTGCATCGCTCCTGCCCAGTTTGAAGCCTGCCGATACTTCCGTTAGCTCATTGAGCTTGGTACTCATGATTTCCGCAGCGGCCAATGTTTCCGATGCCCCGCGCGCATTTTTGTCTGCAATATCACTGATCCGCACAACATTCTCATTGATCGCCCCGATCACATTCGACTGCTCCTCCGCTGCGGTCGCTATTTGCATGTTCATTTCGCTGATGCGACAGACTGCCTCGCCGATTTCCACCAGCATAAGACCGGTCTGTCTGGCACGATCGACGCTTGATTCCGCTTTACTCCTGCCGCCCTCAACTGCATTTACCGCCTGGATGGTGCCCTCCTGCAACGCGCCGATCATCTGCTCTATTTCACTGGTGGAGTCCTGAGTGCGCTTTGCCAGCGTTCGCACCTCATCGGCGACCACCGCGAACCCTCTGCCCTGCTCGCCGGCACGGGCGGCCTCGATTGCCGCATTCAGCGCCAGCAGATTGGTCTGATCGGCAATACTACGAATGGTGACCAGAATACCGCCGATACTTTCACTGCCCTGTTGCAGTTTCCGCATCTGTTCAGCAGCCTGGTTTATATCGTCGCTCAGGCCGGTAATGGCCGCTTCATTCTCCTTCACCACTTCCCCACCCTCGCGCGTCATTTCGTTAACCCGCGTTACCGCATCCGCCGCCCGGGACGCAACCGTTGCTACCTCACCGGCAGTGGCATAGAGTTCGGTCATGGCAGTCGCCACCTGGTCTGACTCGGACTTCTGATGATCCGCCGCCTCATTTGTCCTGGCAGCGATACTGTTGACCTCCTGAGTCGAGACAACCAGGGACTCCGACGATTTCATCAGTTCATTGATCAAGCCGCGCAGTTTTATGATAAACCGGTTCAGGACAGTCGCCAGTTCGGCCATTTCGTCTTTGCCGTCCACATGCAATCCCTGCAACAGCTCGGCTTTGCCGGTGACCAGCTCATTTAACACGTTGATAGTATGGCGCAGGGGCGTCGTTATGCTTTTTGCCAGGACGAATGAGATCGCGCCCAACAGCACGGCGATCAACAGCAGTTTCAGCAGACCGTCTACCGCATATCGCCAGATGGCGGCATCCACATCGTCGATGTAGATGCCCGATCCGATAACCCACTGCCAAGGCTGAAAGCCCCGCACATAGGAGAGCTTTTCAACCGCCACTTCCTGTCCGGGCCTGGGCCAGAGATAATCGACAAAACCGGCACCATCCTGTTTGACCTTGTCCACGAAAGCGTCGAAAATCGGCTTACCGCTGGAATCCGTGAAGCCAGTCATATCCTTTCCGTCCAGTGACGGCTTTAGCGGATGCATGACGATTCGGCGGTCCATGTCGTTGATCCAGAAATAGTCCCCTTCGCCGTAGCGCAGATTCCTGATCACGCCCATCGCCGTGGCCTGCGCCTCCTGACGGCTCAGACCAGCCGTTTTTTCCAGCGTATAAAAATGTTCGAGCGTCCCGTACACCGCCTCGACCAGATGCTGCGTCTGGATCTTCTTTTCCTCAAACAGACGACTGCGCAACTGCCATGCGTCAAGTGCGCCGTTGACAAGCAACAGAAATATCGCGCTCCCGACCATGAACCAGAGCCGCGAACTGATTTTCAATCTATTTAGCAGGTGGGACATTTTCTACTCCGTTGTGAATCTTTTTTGCCGTGCCCCCGGTTGCAGACTTACACGCAAACTGGGAAGAGCGCCTTTCGATTGATCGACCCTGAAGTTTTAAACTTTAACCGACGTATCGCCCAAAGCGAGGAATAAAATCCGTGGAGCGGCACGGGGAACGGGGCGAAAGGGTGCAAAATTAACCACGCCTGACTGAGTCCGGTGCATCGCCGGCGGCGGTACAAGTACCGGTGGAATCCGATTCAATACAGAATGGATTGTTCCCCGCAATGCAACAGCTGAGTCAGACGGTGATAACGAACCGGGATCAGGCCGATTCCGGGCTGGAGCTTCAATCAGGCTGAGTAGCGCATTTCCGCGGAGTGGCCGCCAACTGACGGTATTCGTAAGGTAAATGGCTTAAGATATCGACTTCTTCCCCGCTGCGATAATCGACCCAGAAATTCGGCACATCGTGGTACCTTGGCAGCACTTCCGGAGAAAAGCCTTTTGTCACTATCTGCGCCCTCCGTTTCTCCGCGTTGAACAGTTGATTGTAAATACCAAGCGATACGCCGTTCTGAAGCTCGCCCCTGTAGAACCGCTGGACATCGGTTATACCCCGGGCCTTCAACTGCTCCACAACCTCGTTGGCAGCCGTGGCATTTTCATACGGCGGCAGCACGACCCAGTAACCCGTGACGCTTTTCTCCATCTCTTCCCGCAGATCGGCGGAAGCAACCTTTTTTTCAATAGCCTTCAGGACGGTTAGCGCCGTGCTTCTTTGGGTTATCGGTCCCAGCGTCCAGCACAACTCCTGCTGCACGGCCACTGCATCCGTGTCAGCTTTTTCCGACCCCTCGCTCCGGGCCGGGGGCTGTTCATCTGTTACTTCCGATGTAACCGGCACAGCGGGTGGCATGGTTACATTTGATTCGCCGGCCATTGCCGGTAAAGCAGCCTCCGCGGCCGCCTCCCCCTCTTTTTCCAGATGCGAGTCCACCTCCTGATCGGGGCCTGTTTCGGCAACCTCAGGTGTAATTTGTGAACTCTCCTCTGCACGGTTGGTTTGTTGCCCGGGATTGGCAGCAGACTCATCCTTGTTGAGTTCTTGCGCTATGGCAGTTTCCTCAACTTCCGCTTTTGAAAGCAGTATTATTTCGCCAATATTGCGATAGCGTGGATCCAGTGCCGTTTGACGGTCCGTTTCACGCTGCAGACCCCATACATAGATCGCAATATTGACAGCGACCATCAACAAGAAAAGCCATTTCATTTCCCTTTCCCCGCGGCAACGACAGATAAACCAGACATGACAAGATCCCGCTTCAGTTGCGTTGGTATCGTCAAAGCAGACTGCATCAGCGCGGCATCGCTGCCGGTCATGAAAACATCCGGCCGTTTACCCATAGACGCCGTTACCGTATTCACCACCCGCTCCACCAGCGCTGCTGCAGAATTCAGGCAAGCTGAGGCAACTGCGTTTTCCGTGTCCTTTCCCAGTATGTCCAGTGTGCTTTGAATCGACTGCACACGGGGTATGTGTGTATTTTCAAGCAGCGCTCCCCGCATTAATTCGAAACCCGGAAGTATCAAACCCCCGAGGTGCCGACCGCTTTCGTTTATCACATCTATGGTAATCGCGGTGCCGCTGTCAACGATACAGGCTGGCGTGTAATAGAGGTTGTATACCGCGATGAGCGTCAGCCAACGGTCCACACCCAACTGCTCGGCTTTGCGATAGCCATTTTTAACACCGAAAGATTCTGCTCCGGACAACAGAAATTCAGGTGCCAGCGCCCAGTTGTCGCGCATCCAACGATCAATCTGCTGGTTGAGCACCGGTGCAGCCACATTGGCTACGAAAGCGGCTTCGGGACGCTCCGATCCCCCCCAACACCTTTCCGGGAGATCAGGCAACGCGCCCTGTCGATGCGGTATCGCCTGCAGACCGGTCAGTACATCAGCTTCGAACCAACACCATTTGAGGTTGGTGTTTCCGATATCAACCAGCAATTTTCGACTGACAGGGCGTTCACTTGTGTTATTCACAGAACTGTTTCCGCACTCATTCCGCTAACCTCAGACTTAGCTCCCCCCCGTAAAAAGCATTGGTTTTCCCATCCACCTCCAGCAGCAGAGCCCCATTTTTTTCGACCCCCCTGTGTACTCCAGCGATGCGCTGTGCTCCCACCTGCAGCGAAACCAGTTTACCTTGGTGCAAATCGTATCTGTTCCAATCCTGGACCAGCGAAGCAAAGCCGTTGTGTTGGAAACCACTCAATCCCTCGATCAGCGCCTCTATCAGTTTCGCGGCCAACAGGTTACGTGAGATCAATTGTCCCTCGGACACCATTGTCAGGTCGGTCCAGGGTTGGCCGATGGCGTTACCGTCACTGCTGCCAATCCGGCTGTTCAGGCCCAGACCCAGGACAATGTTGGTGGGCCCCCCGTGCTCACCGGAAACCTCTATCAGCAGTCCAGCCAGTTTTCTGTTTTGCCAAAGAATATCGTTAGGCCACTTGAGGCCAATATCCACAATCCCGAGCTGGTTCAGGGTTTTCGCCACAACCACACCGGCGGCGAGGCTGAGTCCGCTGATGCCGGCCAGATCCAGGCTGAATCGCCAGAATATCGAAAGATAGATGTTGTTCCCGTACGGTGAAACCCAGAACTTTCCCTGGCGGCCGCGGCCCGCTGTCTGTTGTTCCGCCAGAACAACATGCCCCGAGTCGATTTCACCGGGGGCCAGAGCCATCAGATAGCTGTTGGTTGAGTCGATCTGGTCCTTGATCTCCAACGCTGAAACCTTCGCTAACGCGGCGCTGGAAATCTCTTCTCTGATCCGCACCGGATCGAGCAGCTCCAATGGCACCGCCAGCTGGTAGCCTTTGCCCCTCACGGAGAAAATTTCAATGGCGAATTGCGTTTTTATCTGACACAGATGCTTCCACACCGCGGTACGACTGATACCACAGGTTTCCGCCAGCATCTCGCCTGAGTGAAACCGTCCATCGGATAGCGCCTGAATAAGCTTCTGCCTGGTATCCATCGTTCCGTGTTACGAGTCGGGCATCAACCATTGGTTACGTCTGTTCGCTGCTTCCTGCTCCTCAGTTTTTATCCAGATTCGGCAGGTATCACCGGGAGCGGGCTCCGGTTGCAGATCAAATACCATCAATTCATCTCTGCGAAATGCATGTATCCTGATAAGCTTGCCGCGGGCGGCATTGGCAATACGTTTTTCCAGTTGATCTGCATCAACCCGAATTGCATCGACTGCAACGATGACGTCACCCGCTGACAGACCGGCTTTTTGCGCGGCTCCGTTATCGTACACGGTTGTCAACCTGATATCCCGATTGTCGGCGACAAATTGGGCTCCAAGTACCAAAGCGGTGCTTTTCGATTCCTTCCGGTCTTTGAGTAATCCTCCCCTGTCGCTTCTGTCGTGAGCTGGAAAATAGTCCAATCCTACTCCGACATTATCCAGCATCTCCCTGAGTGGAAGTTCATCTGTTCGATTCAAGTAACGTTCAAAAAATACGTTGAGATCGATTCCTGACAGATCGCAGGCGATCTTCTCTATATCCCCTTCCTGCAAACCGATATCGGTTTTTCCATATTTGGCCCACAACTCCCGCATAACGTCATCCAGGGATACCCTGCCCTCAGTCTCCCGTCGCATCAGAAGATCCAGAACCAGGGATAACAGGGCACCCTTGTTGTAATAGCTGACAATGGCGTTGGAGGCATTCTCATCCTGCTTGTAGAATTTTGTCCATGCATCAAAACTCGACTCCGCAAGAGTTTGTTTCAAACGCCCGGTACCGCGCATCAATCGGGTCATCTGTTTTGCCAGCAGTTCCAGATAACTCTCCTGATCTATCCTCCCGCTGCGAACCAGCGCCAGATCATCATAGTAGGACGTGATACCCTCAAATGCCCAGAGCAGTGTAGTATGGATCTCTTTCGACAGGTCAGCCTCTCTCAACACCTCGGGACGAATGCGCTTGACATGCCAGAGGTGGAAGTATTCATGGCTGCAGAGGCCTAGAAACTGACGATATCCATCCGAAACAATTTTTTCATTTTGCTGCGGCAGATCGCTGCGCTTGCAAAGCAAAGAGGTTGAACTGCGGTGCTCAAGACCGCCATAGCCGTCTCCAACAGCCGCCACCTGGAAAAGAAAACGGTCCATGTTTGGAAGTTCTCCAAAAAATGAAACGTGATGTTCGCAGATTGCTTTGAGATCGTCACAAAGTCTGGCTAAATCAGCGCTATGCCGACCGCTGATCACGATATCATGGGGTACTTCCCTGACTTGAAACTGGGCATGTGAAAACAAACCCATCTCTACCGGATGATCGATCAGCTCATCGTAGTTTTCTGCCCGGTAACAGCCAAACTCCAGAAACGCAGTCTCCTCACCCGCAAGCGTCGTAGCCAGGCGCCAATCCCGGTAATGCTCACCGCCCGGTCGTCTGAATTCGACTTTGATGGGCATGCGGTCCTGACCCACAACCCGTAGAAACAGACTGGTACCGGTAATAAATCCCCGTGTTGTGTCCAGATATGCGCCTCTAACTGAGAGATCCCAGGCATAGACGTCATACGTTATCTGCAATGAACCCCTGCATGGCTCAATTTGCCAGCTCTGCTTGTCGAGCCTCTTGACCCTTGCAGGCTGTCCGCCGGTGGATGCTGACAAAGTAACGATATTCCGGGCAAAATCCCGAATCATATAACTTCCCGGGATCCATGCCGGAAGCGAGATAATCTGCCCTTCCGGATCAGGTGTGGGAATTTCCAGTACGACCTGAAAAAGATGAGCCTCTGGAGACTTCAGTTCAACCTCGTAACAGATCATGTCTTTGTTTCCACGCTAGTTTGGGCCCTGCCAAAACTTGGCACAATATGGCGGCATAATACCATTCCGGAGGTGGTCAGGGCGTTGCAACCGGTTTCGACTGGCCGGGAATTAGGTTCCTGAGCGTAAATAACGCCCAGCTTTGAGGATAGCCGGGGTTCTGGATTGAAACCTGGCAGCCGGCCCATTCGGGACCTTCGGGTCACTGACCGGTCCGCAAAGAAAAAATCCCCGGCTCCTTTCGGGGTCGGGGATAAAAGAAAACCCCGCCGGAAGTTCCGACGTAACCGTCCGGCAATCACATCTTGTCAGCCGGTACCCAGTTGTGCGGCAGCAGTTCATCAATAGCACTGGCCCGCTGTGTTGGCAGACGCTCAAGTACATCTTTCAGAAATTCATAGGGGTCATGGCCATTCATTTTGGCCGACTGGATCAGGCTCATGATCGCAGCGGCTCGCTGACCACTGCGCAACGATCCGGCAAACAGCCAGTTGGAGCGACCTAGTGCCCAAGGACGTATCTGGTTTTCCACCCAATTATTGTCGATAGGCACAGCGCCGTCTTCACAGTAACGAGTCAAGACACTCCATCGTTTCAAGCTATAATCGATCGCCTTGGCTA
>JAGRGQ010000038.1 GCA_020445405.1 Gammaproteobacteria bacterium
GGTCAAAGCGCTGGTGTCGCTTTCTGGCGCTCTCTCCGTACTGGGGATTGGGCGGGATAACGGAGAGCAGGGCCGGCAGCAGCACCAGCGTGTAGATCAGCGAGATGACCACCCCGATCGCCGCGACGATGCCCAGATCGCTCACCGGCGCCACCTCGGCGCCGGCGAAAGAGGCGAGGCCGGCTGCCGTGGTCAGCGATGTCATGACGATGGCCAGACCCGAGTGCCCGAGCGCGTGGACGATACCCTCGCGTTTCACCCCGTCCGGCGCGGATGGCGATCCGCCTTCGGCGTATTGCTGCTGGATGCGCCGGTAGAACACCGCCAGCAGATGTACAGAGGCGCCCACACCCACCGCGAGCAGGAAAGAGGGCATGATCTGGGTCGGCAGTTTGAACGGCACCCCGGCCAGCGCCATCACACCCAGCGTCGACAGCAGCGACAGCACCACGATGGCCATCGGAATGAAAACACCGGAGAGACGCCTGAAAAGCAGAAACAGCAGCAACGATATCGCAGCGACGGAGAGCAGCATGAAACGCTTCATGTTGGTTACCATGCTGCGCTTCAGTACATCGGCCACCACCGGCGAACCGGCCAGATAGATGCGGAAATCGTCGCTGTCGTAGCCTGCCGCGATGTCGCGTACGGTGTTGACCACTTCACTGTTCTGTTCATCGCTCAAAGGGATGCGTTCCGCCGGGGACGGCGCCGGATCCGCCTGGCCGCTCTGCGCGAATCCGGCCATCACGTCATCCACCACGCCACTGCCGGGATAGGCGTCGGTCTTGATGACGATGGTGGTGATGGTGCCGTCATCGGATATCAACATGTTCCGGTAGAGGGGATTGGCCATCGCGCGCGCCTTTGCCAGCGCTCTCGCCCGAGCGGTTTCGGGCCACTGTTCGAGCAGATCCTCCACGATCAGCTCACCTTCGGCGCCCCGGGTATCGCGCGCATTGATCAGACTGGTGATGTCGTCCAGGTAGGGTGTCTTTTCGCGCAGCTCCCGGTGCAGCCGGTTTAGCCGGTCCAGCGCCCCCGGCGCGAACAGATCCGGGGTCTTGACCGTGAGCAGGATCAATTCGTCGCGTCCGTACTGCTCGCGAAACCGGTCATAGGCGATCAGCGTGGGATCCTCCGGATGCAGGAATCCCTCCGTCGAGGTGTCCAGCTTCAGGCCGGGAATGCGTGACGCCAGGCCAAGGATCAGACATGACATCAGGATCAGCACCAATCGGTGCCGACGGTAGACCAGATCGCCAAACCGCTCGAAACCCCGTTCGATCTGCCTGCGCACTGCGGTCGTCATAACCGATCTCCCCGTCTCTACCGGTTCACGCTCAGGTACGGATGCTGCTCAGCACCAGATCGGCAACCTGGTCGGCCAACGCTTCGCTGGAGAGGAACAGGTTCTCCGGCGCAAGTCCCGGGTTGAGTTCGGCGACCCGACGGCGGATGGGTTCGTTGGACGAGTAGAGCATCAGCGTGGCGACGATCATCATATGCACCAGAAAGCCGTTGACCGGCCGCAGCGATCCCGCCGCCACCCCCTCGTCCAGCGCCTCTCCCAGCATGCCCAGCAGTCTGCTCATCTGCAGCAGCGCGGCATCGGGCAGATTGCCGCCACCCGCAGCGACCTCGCGCAGCATGATCGGGGCGGTAAAGCGCAGATTGCCCGTGTTGCGGGCCAGGATGGCGATGAACCGCCGGATCTTCGACTCACAGTCTCCGGCATCGGCGACCGCCCCGGCCACTTCGTCGGCGGCCCGTCTGAGGAGCCGCTCCAGCACCCGATGATAGAGCGTCTCCTTGTCCCCGATCTGGTAGTAAAGCGTGGCCTTGTTCACCTGCGCAGCCGCGGCCAGCTCAGATACGCGCACCCCTTCATACCCCTTCTCCGCGAACACCCGGGTGATCGCTTCCAGAATGCCGTCCGCCGTGGGGGAGATATCGGTGTCTGCGCTCATGCGAATTTTCAACCGTATGGTTTAACCTTTTGGTTGAATTATTTCCCGCAACCCGCGCTGTGTCAACAGAGACGCAGCACCGCCGGGCATGGCAATTTGCGCAAAAAAACAGCAAAATCCCGGTTCACCCAATAAAAAAAGGCAGAGTGATTGACAGCTCGGCCAGAAGGAGGACCGCATGCCACAAAAGCTAAAAAATCCGGCTCCCGTCACTGTGGACCAAACCACCAGCGAAGCAGCATCCATCATTTTCCGCCACTTTTTTGAATACCTGCTGACCTGGGAAGAGACGGCAAAAACCTGGGACGATATCGAAGGGGTTCACCAGGTCAGGATCTCGTTCAGAAAAATCCGCTCGGCATTCGCGCTGTTCAGGGACGCGATCCCGAAAGCCGCGAGTCAACCCTGGAACCAGGAGATCCGCTGGATCGCCGGTGAGATGGGCCTGGCCCGCGATCTGGACGTCTTCATCGATGAGGGACTTGGCGCCGTCCGCGGTAAGCTGCCGTTTCTGGGGGAGCAGAATCTGGTCGCCCTGGCCATGGCCGCCCGGGAGAAAACCTATCGCGAACAGGTGCGCCCGATGCTGGAGAGCGAACGCTACGCAAAATTCAAAACCGGCTTTCAGCACTGGTACCAGCAGCGGGAGTGGGAAACCGCGGAACTCAGCAAAAAACAGCAGACGAATCTGCAGATGAAACTGGGGAAGTACTCACGCAAATTGCTGGATAAACAGGAGCGCAGGGTACTCGCGCGGGGCAGCAATATCGACAGGAACGACGCGTACGAGATGCACCAGCTTCGCATCGAGTGCAAGAAGCTCAGGTACGCCGCCGATTTTTTCAAGCCGCTCTACACCGGCGTCGGAAATTTCATCGAGCACATGAAGGGGCTTCAGGACATTCTCGGCGTGATGAATGACATTGCCGTCACACGCCACCTGCTGGAGGTGATACTGGCCGACAGCAACGACCATGAAGCGCTGGAGTATGCCGGTGCCATCGTCGGCTGGCGCACCTGTGAATTTTATCACCAGCTGGACAACTTCGATCGCTACTGGGACGAGTTCACCGAGGCGACCCATCCCTGGTGGAAGAAGGACAGCGCATAGGTCCCGTCCGGACACACCCCTTTCCACCGCTTCGCCGGACCCGGGACGACGGGCTTTCGCAGGCTCCTGTCGCCTGACGGCGGCGGGAGAACCGGGCCCGGCGCTGCGGCAGCGGCATCAGCCGGTCGGGGCGCCGTAGCGGATTGCGGTAATCACCAACCGGCGCCGGCCGCGCGGGGTTTCCACCGCGACCTCTTCGTCGAGCCTGCGCTTCAACAGCGCCCTGGCTACCGGTGAATCGACGCTGATCCACCCTTTTGCAGGGTCAAACTCATCGGCGCCGACGATCCGGTAGATGCATTCGCCGCCGGTTTCATCCTCAAGCGTTATCCAGGCGCCGAAAAAGACCAGCTCCGGATCCACCGGCCGGCTATCAACCACCTTCAGATCGGGCAGTCGTTTCTGCAGATAGCGGATCCGGTAGTCCATCTCCCGAAGCTGCTTTTTGCGGTAAATATACTCGGCGTTCTCCGAGCGGTCGCCCTCCGCCGCCGCCGCGGAGAGCGCCTGAACCACATCGCGCCGGCGCACCCAGAGATCCCGCGCCTCCAGTTCGAGCCGTGCGTATCCGGCCGCGGTAATGTAGGGTGATTTTGCCGGCAGCGGCGGTCGATAGCGGCCCATGACAAATCCCGGCCCCGCTAATCGGCCTTGACCGGGCCGCGCCTGCTCAGCCAGGCGGCGAACAGCGTTCTGGGCTCTTCCACGCCCCGCTGAAGGTAGTGGAGTGTATATTCGTTGTGCAGGTTTGCGCCCAGCAGTCGGTGATCGCGATGGGTGCCGCAGAACAGAATGCGATCGCCCCCGCACAGCGCCGTATCGTCCCCGGGCAGCATCAGCAGCTCCTCCCCGCGCTGCAGCACCAGGGCAAGAATCCTGAGGCGACGCGTCCTGTCCATCGGCGTGCGCTGGATATCCCCGAGTGTCGGCACCATCCCTTTTCCGGCCAGGGACGCGACGGCGCAGCCGGATCCGCCCAACGTCTCGAGCCAGAGATGAATCCTCTCCTGCCCGAGAATACTCTGGGTCCGTGCCACCAGACGCGCCACCTCGCCGCTGCCATCTCCGCGCAGATAGTGACGCAGATTCAGAATGGTCGGAACGGTAAGCATCTGCAGGATCTGGCGGGCGGTAACCAGGCTCGGCTGCATGATCAGATTGGCGTTGACACCGCTGAATGCCAGTTCATTTTCATGGTGGTTCTGGCGCACGACCAGAAAAACGTCGGGCTTCAGTTTGCGCGCACTGAGCAGAATGCCGAGATTGTCTTCGTCGCTGTCGGTCCCCGCGACCACACCCACGGCGTCCCGGATACCCGCGTCATCCAGCGCCCGGGTATCGGCGCGGCCGACAATGGAGCGCAGCTGCGGATCGACCGGACGGGTGGCCGGATCGACGATGACGGTCGGTATCCCGCGCTCATCCAATGCCCTGCGCAGCGCGCGTCCCATGCGTCCGTAACCGCAGAGAATCCACTTCCCGACCGGGGGCGACACCGACTCCGCCCGCTTGAAGTCGAGTGCGCCGATCAGCAGCTGCGTCCAGTTGTAAAGCGGCGGATTGAAAATGGCGGTGCACATCTGTCGGGAGAAGACATCGTAGGGATCCACCACCTCCACATCGCCGACACTTTCCATGTACTCGCGCGTCTGGTTGCAGGTTGACCGGCAGACGATCTTCAGCCGGGGATTCAGCGCACGCGCCATCACCGCGATCTTCAGATTGGTGTCGTCGCTGCGCGTCAAAGCCACCAGGCCCTGGCAGTTTTCCCGGGTGATTCCGGCGTCCAGCAGATGCTTCGGCACGCTGGCATCGGCGCAGAGCCCGAACATCTTGACCCGGTAGTCGCGCAGTTTAAGCGCTTTTATCCGCTCAGCATTGCAGTCGATGACCGCCGCTTTCCGGTAATTGTCGCTCAGGCCGCGCGCCAGCAGACTGCCGGTATCGCCAAAGCCGCAAATCACGACGAAGGGCTGTGAAATCTTTCGCACCTGACGGGCAAAGCGCCGCTCGGAAACGGCGGTGACCAACTCCGGGTGCTGCACCAGCCGGATGAATGAACCGATGGCATACAACCAGGCGACCACGCCGGTATAAATACAGACCGTCGCCCACAGCCGCTGTGGCTCGCTGAAGTCGGCCGGTACCTCGCCGAAACCGGTGGTTGTCGCGGTAAAGGTGAAAAAGTAGAAGGAGTGAAAGAGGTTCATACTGCGGGCCCCGTCACCGGTGTCCAGACCCGGCATCAGCGACATGCCGGTGATGCCCAGCGCGTAAGTCGCAAGCAGCACCAGAAACGGGGTGCGCATATACTGCAGTACAACAGCGGTGACACGATCCAGTTCCGAAGTGGCCGGCATTTTAAGACACTGCGCTAACGCCGGGACATCAGGGTGTCGGCCACCAACATCGTGACCGAAACGATATTCGCAACCAGAGCACCCGCGGCCAGGGAGATGATGGTTACCATCTGTTCCTGGCTCGGCGGCAGATCCATACCGCCTTCGCCAACCGCCCAGGCGGTGGTGGCAATGATCAGCTGCAGATTGGCCACCAGGCTAGATGAGAGGAACACCGCGCCGATCTGGGTACGGTCGCCAATTTTCAGCAGCGTGGTCACCATGCTCACCAGCAGCGCGAAAAACAGCATCCAGACGCTGTGGTGACCGGGATTGGAGATCTCGCCCACGACAAAGCCGAGGTTGAGCGTAAGCGCGAGAATGATAAAGAAACCGAAAATTACTTTTTCCAGATTCATAGCACCAAGAATAGAAAAAAAAGGAGATTGGTTCCAGCAACCCGCAGCTCATCGCCAGGCCGTCCCAAATCCGGAATGCGCGCTGTGAAAGCGGTCGGCCGGCGCCACCCATCCCGCGCAAGCCGCGTCAGCGCCTGGCCTGCAGAACCTGTTTGAGTTCGCTCAGGATCATCGCGGTCGCCCCCCACACCCTGTGACCGGCCACTTCGAAGTAAGGTGATTCGATGGTTACCCCGCTGCTAAGCCTGACCTTGCCGCGCTTTACCGCCGCTTCGTTCAACAACCAGCCGATGGAGAGTTCGATGATCTCCTCCACCTCCATCGGATCCGGTGCGTAACGGGGGGAGTCGAGGGAATAAGCGACGAAGGGCTGGACCAGGTAGTTGCTCGGGGGGATGAACAGATCACTGAGCCTGCCCAGCAGCTGGTCGCCGTCGACACTGACCCCGGTCTCCTCCTCGAACTCCCGAAACGCCGCCTGCAGATGGTTTTCCCCCGGCTCCAGACGGCCCCCGGGAATACCCACCTGACCACTGTGGGTACCGTCATAATCGGGGCGCTTCATCAACACGATGCACCAGTCGTCCAGCTTCGGAAAGAGATAGAGCAGTACCGCGCTCTGGCGCACCTCGGGTGCCGCAGCCAACGCCTCGCGCATGCGCGGACGGGCCATGGGCGCCATGCGGAACTGCGCATCTTCGCCCGGCAGACGCCGGCTCAGCCGATCTCTCAATGTTTCGATAAAATCCATCATCTCCGGCCCGAACGTTTGGTGCCCGCGCTCCTTCCTGGGACCCGTTCCCGCTGCATTCCCGACGACGCCGGCAATGCGGTGGATTGCGAACGGGCGTCCGGTCGCGAACAGGCCCGGGCGAACTGAACCGCTGTTGCAGCAGCCCACCGCAGGCGAGTGACCGTTAAGATAACATCCTTCAGCGCCGCTGTGGGTGAAAGGTCTCCGCCGCGCCCGCCCTGTCCACCCGAGCGGCGGGGGCAGAACAGAAAAACTAGACTCATTGTATAACCTTTAGAGCGCTCAAACCGGTACAATCGAAATGTACTGCCATGCTGATACCCGTCTGACCATGCAAACCCGGGGAGCATCGTTCAGCGACCTACCCGGCAGTAAACGAGGGATAGAATGAGCGAACGCGAAAAGTTGATAAAAGAGCGGCTGACGGCGGCTTTCAACCCGGTACAACTGGATCTGGTGGACGAGTCCCACAAACACGCGGGCCACCCCGGCGCGCGGGCGGGCGGCGGCCACTTCGTGGTGACGATCGTAAGCGATGCATTCACCGGTAAAACGCCCCTCCAGCGGCACCGAATGGTGTACGACGCACTGGGAGAGCTGATGCAGAACGAGATCCATGCACTCAGCATATCCGCACGCGCCCCCAATGCGGGATGAAATCACGCCGGATCAGATGAACAGCTTGCCCAGCAACAGCGGCAGCGCGGTCTCCACCCGGTAGATGCGCGCACCGATGGAAAAGGGTCTGCAGCCGGCGGATCTTATCCGCTCAACCTCGTACGGGATAAAACCGCCTTCCGGTCCGATGCAGATCAGACTCGGCCCGGTTATCGGCGGCACCGCTCCCAGAGAGTTAAAATCGGGCGCAGCCGGGTGGGCGACCAGACCCGGCCCCGCCTGTATCAGACCGGGCAGCTCATCCTCGACAAAGGGTCTGAAGCGCGGTCGCAGCCGGACTTCGGGAAGCAGCGTATCCCGCGCCTGTTCCAGGCCCAGCAGCAGGCTCTCGCGGATTTTCTCCGGTTGCAGCCAGGGCGTTTGCCAGTAGCTCTTCTCGACGCGCACCGAATTGATCAGGTAGAGCCGCTTCACCCCCATCTCGGCCACCATCCCCAGGCAACGTTTGAGCATTTTCGGGCGCGGCAGTGCCAGAATCAGCGTCACCTGCAGCGGTGCCGGCGGCGCCTCGTTCAGAACCAGCGAGAGCGTCGCCTCCCGCTCCGTCATGCGCTCTATCACAGCGCTGCCGATTTGACCCTGCAGCAGGCCCACCCGCAGCTCATCGCCCACCGCCGCGCGATGCACCTGCCTGATATGGGACAGCCTGCGGCCGGTCAGAACCGCCCGACCGGGTGCAACAAAGTCACTCTCGAACAGCATTACCAGGTTCATCGCCCCACTCACATTGCTTTCCATTCCGGGTGGCGATAGTGTAACCCTTCAAGTGAAACCATCTATCTCCCTCATCGGCGCAGGCGCAGCCGGGAGTGCGCTGCTGATCGCATTGATGCGCAAAGGATACCCGGTTGCGGCAATCAGCAGCCGCACCCTGGAGTCGGCGCGGAAATGCGCGCAACTGGTGGGCGCGACCAACGCCTCGACCGACAATGCGTCCGCCTGCGCTGCCGGGGTTATCGTAGTGATCGCCACGCCGGACGGCATGATCCAGCCCGTGTGCGATAAAATAGCGGCGGGCGGCGGTTTTCATCCGGGGCAACTGGTGCTGCACCTCAGCGGGGCCTGCGGTTCCGGGGCACTGGCGGCCGCGGCCGGACAGGGCGCAGACACCTGTGCCATGCATCCGATACAGACACTCGCGGCGCCGCTCGAAGGCGCCCGGCTGCTGGAGACGGCATGGTACTGCCTGGAAGGGGAGGATCGTGGCGTGGCGCGGGCCCGGCGGCTGGCGGAGAGACTCTCCGGCCGGGCGCTGACCATCGATAAGTCCGACAAGGCACTCTACCATGCGGCGCTTTGCGTCGCTTCGAACTATCTGGTGGTACTGGAGAAAATGGCGGTGGAGATGCTCGCCCAGGCAGGCATCGACCGGCGCGATGCGTTGCCGGCGCTGCTGCCGCTGATACGGGGCGCCGCGGACAATCTGGCCGCCTGCGGCCTGCCCGACGCGTTGACCGGCCCGATCAGCCGGGGGGATGCGGCGACGGTGACGCAACATCTTCATGCGATGAATGACAGCTGCAGCGACTATGTCCCGGTCTACCGCAGTCTCGGACGGCTGGCGCTGATGCTCGCCGAGGAGAAGGGGAAAATGGAGCCGGGCAGCGCTGCACGCCTGCGGGATATGCTGAAAACCCGCGACTGAGGGGCGCCGGGCACGCCCGCTTCCAACCAGCCGCAGGCGTGCGCACACACTACCCGCACAATCCACGTCCACGCCGACGCCGCATGGCCGATGAGGTCGACACGCTGTATCCGCGGGATCACCCCGCACCTCCCGGCATGTACCGGCTGCGGGTGTCGTCCCAGCAGATTTCCGGGCGCCGGTTGCACAGCTGCTATAATATCCTTTAACTCCCGGTCGACGCGATGCCGCTCGGTGGGCGCTGCTTTCACGGCCCCATCCCCCACCCCAGGGCGTCAACTCTCAGGTTCACGGGACTCAACTGCAGTACCTTGATGGCCGCTACTGTGACGGTACAACCGCAATAGAGCAGGAGGGGTTGCAATGATTTCGCTGCTGGAGCGTTTTTTACAGACCCAGGAAGAGCCGTCCTCCGTTATTCCGGAGGACGAACTGAACAGCTTCATCGACCTGGCGGTCAAACAGTTCGACAGCCGGCTTAGCGTGATACCGGGTTACCGGAAAAAGCTCAGGGCGCCGGTGGAAACCGCGCTGCTCTATCTTGAATCCCTGATCGAACGCATTCCCGGTCCGATCGAGGTCAGCAAAAGCGCATACGGCGGGGATCCGCGGGTAAACGCCTATTTCGGGTCATTTGAACAGATCGAACACCTGTTCAGCCACTCCCGGGAGTTTCGGGAATTCGCGCAGAATCCGGCATCCTTCGGCCTTTCCCACGGCTACGCGCTGCTGCTTATGTCGCGGCAGGAAAAGCGGCGGCCCGGACACGTGCTCAATGGCGACCGGCTGCAGTGTGACGTCATGCAGGAAATAGTCGTGTTTTCCGGCCACCATCTGGCGGCGCCCGCGGTCAGCGATCTGGATACGCGCAAGGCACTGCGTACACGGGAGTTCGGGCATCTGGTCGCCGAAGCGGAGCAAAGGGTAGCCAGGCATACCGAGCGGAAAGCGGATCTTCAGCGCCAGCGAATGACGCAGCAGCTGGGGCTGAAAAGCTGTGCGGAACAACAGCGTGACCGGGAGGTCGATATATCCCCGCCAGATGCCGGCGAGCACTCCTGCAGCGAGCTGACCCGGCAGCTGCGCGATACCGAACTGGAGATCGACAAAACCGCCGGCAGTCTGAAAACGATCAACGACTACCTGGAGCTGCTGATCGAAGTGCTCGGCAATCCCTCGGGGAGTTGTACCCTGACGACGCAAAGCGATTGCCTGAATCGCGCCAACGTGAGGGTGGAAGCGGGAATGGGGAGCGAAATCCCCTACGCGGAGATGCGTATCGGAGCGTTTCAGAATCAGTCGGTACTCGTCAAATACCCGTTGGCCGAGACGGTCGACCGGAGCAGTATTTCAGACCTGCTGCACTCGGTTTATCAAAGCTGAAGCCGCATTTATCCGATCGCCCGCGATAGCCCGGCTGCGCGATGAATAACGCCGTCATCAGACGGGGTCTTGCGCAACTCGCGGCCGGCGACAGCGACCTCGCTGAGGCACTCGAACGGATCGGCCCGCCCTCCCCCAGGATACGCCCGGCCGGTTTTGAAACGCTGCTGTCCACCATAATCAGCCAGCAGCTGTCGACCGAGTCGGCGCAGGCAATCAAACGCAGGGTGCTGAATCTGCTGCCGCAAATCACCGCCGGACGGCTGCTGGAAGTGGACAGCGCATCGCTCCGGGCGGCGGGGCTCTCCTATCGCAAAATCGAGTACGCCAGGGGTCTGGCAACGGCCATCACCGAGCGCACCTTCGATGTCGATCGACTGATTGAACTGAGCGATGAGGATGCCATCGCGTCCATCACCGGTTTGCGTGGCTTCGGCCGCTGGAGTGCGGAGATATATCTGATGTTTTCCCTTGGCAGGCGCGATGTATTTCCCGCCGACGACCTTGCGCTGCAAATCGCACTGGGCAGGCTGAAGGGTCTGGCACAGCGGCCCAACGCGCGCCGCGCCAGAGCGCTCACCGAGCACTGGAGACCATGGCGCAGCGTAGGTGCACTGTTTCTGTGGCACTACTATCGCGGCGCGCCGGATCAATAAAGGGCGAGATCGCCGGTCACCGGATCGATGCGACCGGCCTCATCCGGGCCAATGGCGCACGCGGTATAGGTCGGCACCCCGCCGAATTCGGTTCGTCCACTGTCGCGAATCAGGTAACTGCGGAGACCTTGCTCTATCGCCTTCTCATGGCAGGCCAGCAGCGCCTGCTCCGAATCGATCTGCAGGCAGACCTTGGCCATGCCGTGGGCAATCCAGAATCTCTCCGCATCGCTCAGTTCCACCGCGACAGCGGCATCGCGGTGCAGCCCCGCGCGCAGCCGGCTGACCAGAAACTCCATCGCTGCATGCGCGCCCTGCGCGATCTCCTTACCCCGGCGCATCTTCAGATCCTTGCGGATGAGGATAACCTGCTTTATCCGTTCCACGGCTTCATCCCATAGTCCTCACGTTTCTCATGGCATTTTTTACGCATTGGTACTCTATACTCGACAGGTGACGGAAGCTGCCCGCAGAGCATTGACAGCGATGTCCGCGATCGGGCGCAGCCATCTCCCCAAGGTATCCGCTATAGGAGTTTTACCATGTTGCTGAAACCATTGCTCGCCATATCCCTCGGCTGGCTGTTACTGGCGGGTCCGGCGGCCGCCGCAACACCCGCACCGGAGGGTGCGGAAGCGTACATCATTTCGCCCGCGGATGGCGCCGTGGTTTCCAGCCCGGTAACGGTACGGTTCGGTCTCAGGGGGATGGGGGTCGCCCCGGCGGGAACGGTGAACGAGAAGACGGGTCATCACCATCTGCTGATCGATCTCGACGGACTCCCGGACATGGCCATGCCAATCCCCTCGGATGCCCACCATAAACATTTTGGCGGCGGCCAGACCGAGGCCAGCATCGAGCTCTCGCCCGGCACGCACACGCTTCAGCTGTTGCTGGGGGATCTGGCGCATATGCCCCACGTGCCGCCGATCGTTTCGGAGAAAATCACCATCACCGTCAAATGAACCGGCGCCTGAATCAGCGGATGATCCGATAGCAAGGGCTGTAATCCCTGCCCGACAGTTTCATCCGGCTCTGGGCAACAAAAGAGGCGAGCAGATCGTCCATCCGCTCCATGATCGCGCTCTCTCCGTGAATCTCAAACGGACCGTGCTGCTCGATGGCGCGAATCCCCTCGTCCTTTACGTTGCCGGCGACGACGCCGGAAAATGCCCGGCGCAGACCTGCCGCCAGCAGGTGACTCGGCAACTGCCGATTCAACACAATGGCGCTCATGTTTTCGTGCGTCGGCAGAAACGGGGTCTGAAACGCGGCATCGATGCGCAGCCGCCAGTTAAAATAGTAGGCGTCGTCGGTCTCCTGGCGGAACCGGCGCACCTCCCTGATCCCCTTTTTCACCTGCAGCGCCACCTCCACCGGGTCGTTGACGATGATCCGGTAGCGGCGCTGGGCCGCCGCGCCCAGCGTGACGCCGACAAACCGGTCGATCTGGGAGAAATATTCCAACGAAGATTCAGGACCGGTAAAGACCAGAGGAAACGGGATGTCGGCATTGTCGGGATGCAGCAGTATCCCGAGTAGATAGAGTATCTCCTCGGCTGTACCGACACCGCCCGGGAACACCACCACACCATGCCCGGTACGGACGAAAGCCTCCAGACGCTTTTCGATATCCGGCATGATCACCAGGTCGTTGACGATGGGATTGGGCGACTCGGCGGCAATGATTCCGGGCTCGGTTATACCCAGGTATTGACCGCCGATGATGCGCTGCTTCGCATGGCCGATGGCGGCCCCCTTCATCGGACCCTTCATCGCGCCCGGTCCGCAGCCGGTGCAGATATCCAGCCCCCGCAGTCCCAGATGGTAGCCTACCTCCTTGGTGTAATCGTATTCCCGCCGGGTGATGGAGTGGCCGCCCCAGCAGACAACCCGCTTGGGATTGGTGCGTGGACGCAGAATGCCGGCGTTGCGCAGAATATGGAAAACTGCGTTGGTGACACCGGCCGAATCTTCCAGATCAAAGTTCGGATTGCCCCTGATCTCGTCGCTCACATAGATTACATCGCGCAATACCGAAAACAGATGTTCGTTGATCCCCCTGATCAGCCGGCCATCGACAAAGGCACCGGCCGGCGCACCCTTCACCCTCAGCTTGATCCCGCGCTCCTCCTGAACGACGCGGATATCGAAGCCTGGATAGCGCTCGAGCAGCTCCTTGCCGTTATCCAGATAGCTTCCGCTGCTGAGAACCGCCAGCGAACAGTTGCGAAACAGGTTGTAAAGCCCTCCCTGGGTGTTGTCGAGCAGCTTGCTCACCTCCATCTTGGAGAGCATGTCCAGACGGCCATAGGGTGTTATCAGTGCGTCGACGACGTCGAATTCCATAGCTTCCTTAGATAGTCGGATCTTGTTGCGCGTTGCGCCAGCGGCGCATTATACAGGCTGTCCGGCAAACCGGACGATATCCCGGAAGACGCTTGTCGCAATCCCCGACCACAGCACCTGCCGGTCGAAAGGCGGAGCCCTTATCCGGCTTCAGCGCCGGAACGGGTCAGGCGCGCCAAGGGACGTTCATTGATCGGCAGATGGATGGCCGCGGCAAGCAGACCGAGCACGACGCCGGCCCACCAGACCGAATCGTAGGAGCCGGTGGCATCGTACAGATATCCGCCCAGCCAGACACCCAGAAAACTACCCAGCTGGTGGCTGAAAAAGACGACGCCGAACAGCGTCGCCAGATAGCGCAGCCCGAATACCTGGCCGACGATACCGGTCGTCAAAGGTACCGTCGAGAGCCAGAGCACACCCATCGCGATGGAAAAAAGATAGATCGTCCATTCGGTCTTGGGCGCCAATAGCAGCGCGCTGATGGCGACCGCGCGCAGCAGGTAGATCCAGCTCAGACCGAGCTTCTTGCTGCGGTGCTGACCGATCCAGCCGGAACTCAGCGATCCCAGGATATTGAACAGTCCTATCAGTGCAAGCGACGCCGCGCCGACCTCGGGCGCCAGGCCGATATCCTTGATATAGGAAGGGAAATGCACCGTGATGAACGCGACATGGAAGCCGCAGACGAAAAATCCCGCCGTCAGCATCACGTATCCGGAATGGGATGCCGCCTCGCGCAGCGCTTCGCGCAGCGTCTGCTGCGACTCCACCTCCCCCGGAGCGTTTTCGGTATGCGGAATCAGTCCGGCCAGCGGTACGATCAGCAGCGCGGACCCGGCCAGGATCAACAGCGCCGTATGCCAGCCATAGAGGGTGATGAAGGAGAGGGCAAGGGGGGAGAAAAGCACCTGCCCGAGCGAACCGGCCGCGGTACCCAGGCCCAACGCCAGCGAACGCTTGTGCGGACCCACGACTTTGGCAATGGCGGACAGGGCGATGGCAAAGCCGGTGAAAGCGACGCCGATACCTGCCAGTACGCCCCCGGTCAGACAGAGCACCAGTCCGTTCTCCGCCTGCGCCATGCCGAAGATGCCGGCGCCGTAGGCAACCGCGCCAAAGATCAATACCCGGGCGGAACCGTGGCGGTCGGCGATCATGCCCGCGAGCGGCACGCCTATGCCCCATAACAGGTTCTGTATGGCCATCGCCAGGGCAAAGGTCTCGCGTCCCCATCCTTTTTCCAGGGTCAACGGATCGAGAAACAGGCCGAAGCTGGAGCGGATGCCGAATCCAAGCATTGCGATCGCGCAGCCGCCGAGAATAATGACCGTCGGATCTCGCCACCAGGGTCGTATTTCGCTCATGTAACGCCTCACGGGAAACAGAACAGAGGTCCCGGAATTCGGACGGCACCGCAGATAACGGGAAAGCCTGCGTCAGCTCTCGACAAAGGCGCGTTCGATCACGTAGTGACCCACGACGCCGCGGTGCGACTCAATGAACCCCTGTTTCTCAAGTATCGCACAGGCCTCCTTCAGCATGGAGGGACTGCCGCAGATCATGAAGCGGTCATGCGCGACATCGAACGGCTCATGGCCAACGTCGTCGAACAGCTTGCCGCTTCTCATCAGATCGGTGAGCCTGCCGTTGGTGTCGAACGGCTCGCGCGTAACGCTCGGGTAGTAGATCAGCTTCTCCCTCACCTGATCGCCGAAATACTCGTTACCCGGAAGCTCTTCGGTAATGGTGCGGGCGTAAGCCAGTTCCGACCTGTAGCGCACACCATGAGCGAGTACGATACGCTCGAAGCGTTCGTATATTTCCGGGTCCTTTATGATGCTCATGAAAGGGGCCAGGCCGGTTCCGGTGGCGATCAGATAGAGGTTTCGACCGGGCAGCAGGTTGTCCACAATCAGCGTTCCGGTCGGCTTGCGGCTCAGCAGCAGTTTGTCCCCCACCTTCAGGTGCTGCAGCCGTGACGTGAGCAGGCCGTCGGGTACCTTAATGCTGAGAAACTCCAGCTCCTCCTCGTAATTGGCGCTGACGATACTGTATGCGCGCATCAAAGGGCGCCCATCCAGTTCCAGCCCGATCATCGTAAAATGGCCGTTGTGAAACCGGAAAGACGGGTCCCGGCTGGTCTTGAAGCTGAACAGGTTTTCGTCCCAGTGATGGACTTCGGTAACGCGCTCGGTGATTAAATTGCTCATTGGACTACAGCTAGTGGATCTCTATAACTCTATTCATTCAATGGGTTGGCTAATTTCACAGTAAAATACAGTGAAATTATATCAGTATAATGACTAATTTGAATATATTGTACAAGAGGTGTTTACCGAAGTGCGCCGATCCGGCGCCGTGACGCGTTCGTTGCAGGTATTTTTGCCGGATCCGTATTAAGCTGAGCGTTCACTGCCATCCCGTTAAATTAATCACGGCATCAGTATCATCGTGCTTGAAATGTGTTGTTGAAACTTCCGGCCTTTATCGCACATGAAATCTCATCATAATGGGGCCCTGCTTCCTCATGGAGAAAGACAGGATGAGGGGTGTTGAAAAATCAAAGCCTTAGCTTTTCTCATCCCCTCACGCCAAACCTCCCTGAGGAGGGTGTAGCAAAGGTTCTATCCCTTCTCCGTTCGAGGGGAGAAGGCCGGGATGAGGGTGATCAAAATCAAAGGCTTATCTCTTGATACCCTCACCCCAGCCCTCTCCCTCACGGGGAGAGGGGGTATGTACGACACCCTCCTGAGGGAGAGGGAGTTAATGGGACAGCAGTGTTAAGCGCCATTGTTATTTGCGGACCGGTGTAGTTACAGGGAGCGCCATGAATTTCGTTTTTCTCATCCTCGTGTCAAGCGCGTTCCTGACCGCCGCCTGGAACCAGTTCAGCTCCGGCGATGCGGCGGCCACGCCGATGGATGCGCTTTCCACGGCCATGGTGGAATCTGCCGGTGGCGCGGTTGAACTCGCCATCGGCCTGGTAGGGGTCATGGCGCTTTTTCTCGGGCTGATGAAAATTGCCGAGGAGGGGGGGCTGCTGACCGTGCTGGCTCGGGTCATCCGCCCGCTGATGGTGCGCCTGTTTCCCGACGTTCCCGCAGAGCACCCGGCGATGGGCGCGATGATTCTCAACCTGTCGGCAAACCTGCTGGGACTGGGCAACGCGGCGACGCCGTTCGGCATCCGTGCCATGCAGGAGCTGAACCGGCTCAACCCGGTCAAGGGAACCGCCACCGACTCGATGGTGCTGTTTCTGGCGATAAACACTTCCAGCATCACACTGCTTCCCACCGGGGTGATCGCACTGCGCGCGGCGGCCGGATCGGCGGATCCGGCGGGCATCCTTCCCACCACACTCTTCGCCACAGCCTGCTCCACCACCGTGGCGATCGCCGCCGCCCTCTTCTACCGCCGTTTTTTTCCGGTGGAGCCGACCGCCGAAGATGCCGGGGAGCAGATCGAGCAACAGGCGGTCGCCATGGAGACCGGAATGCCGGCAGCCGGGAGTGGCTACCCGCTGTGGGTCTCCTGGTGCGTACTCGGGGGATTTCTGGCACTGATTCCTCTGACCATCCTCTACGGTCGTACTCTCTCCCCCTGGATCCTGCCCGGTCTGATGCTGGGATTTCTGCTGTTCGGCATTGCCCGCGGCGTCAGAATTTACGAGGCGTTCGTGGAGGGAGCCAGGGAGGGCTTTCAGGTAGCGCTCAAGATCATTCCCTACCTGGTAGCCATTCTGGTTGCCGTTGGCATGTTCCGCGCCAGCGGCGCGCTGGAATGGATGGTATCCGCGCTGGGCGGCATCACCGGTACGGTCGGACTACCGGCGGAAGCACTGCCGATGGCGCTGCTGCGACCGCTGTCCGGGTCCGGCGCCTACGGCATCCTGGCATCCATCGTTAACGACCCGGCTATCGGACCTGACAGTTACACCGGTTACCTCGTTTCCACACTGCAGGGCTCAACTGAAACCACCTTCTATGTGCTTGCGGTGTACTTCGGCGCGGTGCAGGTGCGCCGTATCCGCCATGCACTGGCCGCCGGGCTCAGCGCGGATATCGCCGGGGTGGTGGCTGCGGTCGTGGCGGTCTCTTTCCTTTACGGATAGTCGCGGATTACCGGGCACGCGGCCCGCTGATGCCACATCGGCTACGCCACGCCCAACGCATCGCGCCACGTACCAAAACCGCCACGGTCCCAGCCGTGGGGATTATGAGACAGACTCTAGTCGACCAGCAGGAGCACTTCGGTGCGGGCGCCCTCCTTGTCGATATCGAACCGCAGTTCGCAGTATTCGGCATTCTCGTCGACCGGCGATGGATCGTCCGCACAGCTGCATCCGGCAATCACGGAGCTGAAAAAAATTCCTGCTCTCACCTGGATACACGATCCTGCATCATCCGCGCTGATCAACATCACACCGATATCCGCGGCGGTAATCTGACTGCCCTGCGACATTCCCTGCATCAGGGGAAGCAGCGAGCTCTCCAGCGTCGCGACCTCCTGCTCGAACACCTGTTTGAAAGCCGGCGTCCGCCAGGCGCTCCGCGTTTTTGGTAGTCTGAACACAGCAATATCCCCATGTTGAAGGCAAAACCGGTCAACCGGCGCCAGCGGCCCTGGCCGGATCCCGTTCAATCTGTTGGCACGTACGCGCGAGGCAACGCAATCCGGTCGGGGGTCTGGCTGGAGGACCTGTTGTCCCGGCGTCGGAACGGTATGGTGAATGTGCGCCCGCCGCCAATGAGCCGTCCCTGGCCGGCGCACCCCAACACATTACCGGGAGGCAAAACGAAAAGTCCTGGTTGCAGTTGCAGAGGTGCATTCTGCAGGGCTGACCCGGTACAGCACCGCACAATAATATGCCAGCCGCGTTGTATCAACGCCCCCCGGACGCGGGGGCAGTCAAATATGTGCCGTAACCGACAATAAATCCCCGGTTTCCAACACACTGCGGACTAAAGAAAGGTTCCGATCTGGCGACACATTGGTTGAGAACATAACGACAAGCGCCTTGGACCCGATCAGGGAACAGGCAAGTACCGCGCGCAGGCCATAGAATGGAAAATTTACTCCAGCAGAGAAGAGAATTGACAACCAACCTGCTAAACAGGGCGAGATTGATCGGCCGGGAAGAGTACAACTCGACCAAGGCGGCGATCGAAAATATTCAGCACTCGTACAAAGATCCGAAGCTGCAGATTCTGATACTCAAACAGATGCAGTGAGTGTTGATGACGATCGGGCGGCAGCCCTTCAGCCATAGCTGACGGGTGAAATCCTGATCGCGATGCAGACGGCACCGCCTACGGAAGTACCGGTGAATGTTTTACCATAACCTTGAATCCTGAAATGTCTTTTTATTCCCAGTTCTCATCGACCCGAAATCGAGAGCTGTGGATGAGGGGATGATCCCGCCACAGCACCCGGTCCGGCTCAACCCGGTTGCCTGCGACCCGCCAGTTGGAGATTTCACGCCCCCCGCCCGCCACTACCGGAAACAGCACGCAGCGGCTGCCTGCCGGTCATCCGTTTCCGATCCCGGTCAAACGCAAACAATGGTAAAAAACAGCCGGGGTTCACAGCGGGAAATGCATTCCTGTGGTAGATTTCACCGTCGAATCGAATCGATACAGGAGTAAGTAGATGAGAACCATCCCGTTAGTCATATTAGCGCTTGTACTGGTACTGGCCGGATGCGGTCAGGAATCCCAGGTCGGCGAACAGGCTGCGCCTGAAGCCAAAACTGTACAGCAGAGCCCGGCTCCTGCACCGGTGGAGGAGGCAACGGCAACGACGACCCCGAATGCGGACAAGGGCATGGAGGAGAAGGCAAAAGAGATGTATCAGTCGGTTAAGGAGACGACCGGGAGTGCGGCCGAGGCCGTGGTTGACAAAACCAAGGAGATGTATGAATCGGCCAAGCAGCAGACCAGCGACATGACCGAAACTGTGGTCGACAAATCCAGCGCAGCCTGGGATAAAACCAAGGAGGCCGCCAGCGACGTTGTCGACGGGACCAAGGAGTATGGCGTGAAGGCCATGGAAAAATCTCAGGAGATCTACGAGTCCACCAAGGAGAAGGCCGGTCAGATGCTGGATGAGGCGACCAAAAAGGGCGAGCAGCCGCCCGCACCTGTAGAGAGCAAGGAGAGCTGATTCACCGGCATCCGGCAACTGGCGCAGGCAGCTTGGAACCTGCAGCTGTTGCCGGATTGTCTACTCCTCCTGTGAATTATTTTTGCTTTCCAGAATCCAGGACCTGGCCTCTTCCAGCTCTTCGTATTTGAAAACCTTGACTTCCGCGTTAACAAAGTGGCCGGCAACAACTTCCGCCAGTTTACCGATGGGCGAGTCGGTGACCAGCGCAACACGGGAGATCTTCTGGTGGTGATTCCTGACAAAACTCAAATGCTTTGTGAGGGCGGCAAATGAATCCCAACCAGGAAATGACTCCGAACGGATGATCAGTCCGTTGAGCCTGCCCCTCTCCTCTATAAAGGGATCTATTTTCTCGGCAGCGGCTTCGAAGTCACCAACAGTCAGAGCGCCATCGGGCTCCAGAATCACTATACCCACTTTGGTAATAAGCTGGACACTTAACATTTGCTCTCTCCCGGAGAGGAATAACAAATACGGTAAATACCGCACCACACAAACCTAGCTTACCAAAACTCGCAAAACAAGCGATAGATCAGGCGCCATTTTCCGTTTCCTCCAGAACCCGTCGCATAATCCCCCGCAAACAGCGTTGCTGTCCGAAATGCGTGCCGGTCGGCAGGGACCGGCGCTCAACCTCCCCGCCGCCGGGTGGATCAAGGTTAACCCGGCTTGAGAAAATGATGACGCTGTGGTTCTTTGTACTTACGATATGCGAATCGAGGCATCCCTTCCATCACTGACCAACAGCGGAATAGAAATGGCCACCCCTATCAGCAAAAAGAAAATTGAACAGCTCCCGATAGAGCCTTACGGCGCCATGCGCGATGATTTGCGGACTGGAGACCTGGTGTTCTGCTCCGGTTCCTATTATTTTTCGAAAGCCATTCAGAAGTTTACCCACTCGGTATGGAGCCATGTCGGGATGATCTACAGGGATCCAACGCTGAAGCGGGTATTCATTCTCGAGAGCGAGACACTGATCGGTGTACGCCTGGCGCCGCTATCCAAATATCTCAAAGACTACCACGGCAAAAATATACCTTATAAAGGCAATATGGTGATCGCCCGGGTGCATCCCCCTGTAGACGAAAAAAAACTCAACCATGCGATCAGCTACGGTATGGACGAACTCACCAAGCCCTATGACAACTTCGAGATACTACGTATTGGCTTCCGCATTTTATTCAATATCAGCCGGCGTTCGCGCGATAGAAAATACATCTGCTCGGAATTGGTTTATGAGTGCTTCGATCGTATCGGTGTACCCTTTCATCTGCGCGACGAATACGTGAGCCCGGACGACATTTGGCAGGATGACCAGGTGCAGCAGCAGTACCGCATTCTGTGACCTTTCGGAATAGCGATCAGCAGATGCAGCCGTACAACCCGGCCGCCGGTAGTGGAACATGACGCACCGCCAACGGCGGCATACAGGGACCAGGCTGAACTTTTCCCGTACGAAACATACAGCGGCGTCGTCACACGCCCGGCCCGGTACGGGTGGCATCAAACGCGCTTTCCCAAAGCGGCCGCGGGAGACTGGCGACAGCTTGCGGGATTGAGAAACGGGAGATTGCCGGTAGCTCAACTCCGGCAGAAAAATGATCGTGAGAATCTTCGGGGAGGGGTGGCCGATCCGCTGTCAGTCCCCCCGGTATTGCGCCGGGGGGGCTTTATTGGACAGCTGGACTCAACATCGTTTGACGGAAACCCGCCAGGTCATGAACGGTTGATGTCAACGGGATTGGTTGCCCGCCCGACATGCCGCCAAGCTCGCTAAGCGGATCCGCCTCTGTTGTTTACTTCAAGCCAAACAAGTCCGATTGCGTGCCTGCTGGCTACCTTCCACGTCCGGCCGGCTTTCTGGCCGCGGGTTTTGCCGCTGCCGGTGCCGGCTTTGCGGCCGCAGGTTTTTTGGCGGCGGCTGCTGGAGCCGGTTTGCTCGCGACGGGCTTTCTGGTGTTTGTGGTTGCCATTGAAATCCACCTCATAGTCAAGAGAACCTTGCCTAAGCAAGGAAACTGTTAAAGGAAACTACCTAAAGTAGAAACGAGCAGGGGATGGCGCTGGGGCTCAGGTGGTCGCTGTTGGACCGAACAATTGCAGGAACACATCCGGTGTCCATGCGCTTGCCAAGCAGGCTACTTTGGGGCCATTTAATACGACTAACCGCTGAGCATGTCAATAATCTTTTTCAGCCTTTGGAAAATTTCTTCCAGGGGGTTTTTTCCCTCGCGCCGATTCCGCGAAACAGCGCTGCCGGACGGCACTTTGCGCTGAATAAACGGTGGCACGGCGCATTACACAGACACGGTGAGGATGTCCCAAGCCGCTAGCATTCGATAATATTGACAGGCACCTCAAACACGTTAACCGCAAGTCCGCCGCGGGCGGTCTCCTTGTATTTTGTCTTCATGTCCCTGCCGGTATCGCGCATGGTCTTGATCACCTTGTCCAGCGTCACAAAGTGCTTGCCATCGCCACGCAGCGCCATACGCGCCGCATTGATGGCTTTGACCGCGGCCATCGCATTGCGCTCGATACAGGGTACCTGCACCAATCCGCCAACCGGATCACAGGTGAGTCCAAGATTGTGCTCCATACCGATTTCCGCGGCATTCTCGACCTGCTCGGGTGTACCGCCCAGTACCGCTGCCAGCGCCCCCGAGGCCATGGAGCAGGCCGAGCCCACCTCTCCCTGACAACCGACCTCGGCGCCGGAAATAGAGGCATTTTTCTTGTACAGAATTCCGATCGCACCGGCCGTCAGCAGAAATTCGATGACGCCGTCGTCGCTGGAGTTGGGGATGAACCGATCGTAGTAGTGCAGAACAGCGGGAATAATACCGGCGGCACCATTGGTGGGTGCGGTCACCACCCGGCCTCCGGCTGCGTTCTCCTCGTTGACGGCAAGCGCATACAGATTGACCCAGTCCAGCACCGTCAAAGGATCCCGAAGACCCTGTTCCGGCTTGCCGCTCAATTCCCGGAACAGATTGGCGGCGCGGCGTTTGACCCGCATGCCTCCCGGCAGTACGCCTTCGCTTTCGCAGCCGCGCCTGACGCATCTCTGCATGACTTCCCAGATACCCCACAAGCTGTCGCGAATCTCCTTTTCAGAACGCCATACCTTTTCGTTCTCCAGCATGATTTCGCTGATGGAGCAGTTGTAGCGCGCGCAGAGTCCCAGCAGTTCCGCGGCGGAATCGAATGGCCGCGGCAGCGGAGTCGTAGCCTGGCGTATACGGTCTTCGCCGGCCGCCTGCTCGTCCACAACGAATCCACCGCCCACCGAGTAATAGCCTTTTGCAAAGAGTTCCCTGTCTGCAGCATCGAGCGCCTGAAAGCGCATTCCGTTCGGGTGATAAGGCAGGGTTTTGCGGCGATGAAACAGGATATGCTGCGCTTCTGAAAAGAGGATCGGATGCCGGCCGAGCAGCGACAGCCGGCCCGTACGTCTTATTGCGTCTATTTTCGCATCGATCGTATCGGGGTCCACCAACTCCGGCTCCTCGCCGGAAAGCCCCAGCATTACCGCTTTGTCACTGGCATGGCCCTTGCCGGTAGCGCCGAGAGAACCGAACAGCTCGCCCCTGACGCTGGCAACCGCTGTCAACAGGCCCGTTTTCCGCAGCAGCGCGGCAAACTCGAAAGCCGCACGCATCGGTCCGACTGTATGGGAACTCGATGGACCGATCCCGACTTTGAACAGGTCGAATATGCTTATGGACATCGCAGTGACTCCAGACTCTCTGGCCTCGCGGAGCGGCTGGCGCTGAAGCCCGAATCCGGAAGCTGTCTGCGCTGATACCTGATTTACCGGCAGCTGCGGCCCGGACCGGGACCAGCCTTCAACAGAGGCAGATCAGGCGGTTGGCTGGCTCTTCAGATCGATATCCACCATGAGTTCGTCCGCCAGCACTTCCAGGCCCTGCTGCAATGCCTCCATGTCGAGATCGTCCGGCACGCGCAGATCTGCCCAGGCACGAAAAAGCGTCTCACCGGACCAGGATGCGCTTTCGGTTTCCGTGTGCAGCTTTTCGATGCTGACGCCCTGGCGCGCAAGCGCGGATGATATCTCCTGGACTATACCGACGCGGTCCTGGCCGGTAAGTTCCAGCTGCACTTCCCGGAATCCTCCCGCGTCCTGACCGCTCAATCCGCTGTCCACCATCACATTCAGCCCGTCTGCCTGAAGCCTCTCCAGCGCTGCGACCAGGCGGTCGAAATTTTCTTCCGGCACATCCGCTTCCACCATGCCTGCAAAGCGCCCGGCGAGGTTCGCCATACGACTCTCCAGCCAGTTGGCGTTGTGGGCAACCAGCGTGCGCGCCAGCAGTTCCACCAATCCGGGCCGATCCGCCCCGATCACTGTAATCACCATATACTTGTTCATTGGGTATAACCTCGTTCAGGCTGGGCACGATCAGGCCCGCGACAGCTGTGCCGTTGACCCTCGCCGGCTCAGGCCGGCTTATCCTCATAATCCGAAAGCGCGGGACAGGAGCAGACAAGGTGCTTGTCTCCGTACACGTTATCGATCCGACCCACCGGCGACCAGTATTTTCCTGTGCGTAGCGACGCAACAGGAAACACCGCCTGCTCGCGGCTGTAGAGATGCCTCCACTCCTCGTCGGCCAGATCGGTGACAGTGTGGGGCGCGTTTCTGAGCGGGTTATCCTCAGCATCGAAACGGCCCAGCTCGACGGCGCGAATCTCTTCACGGATGCAGATCATCGCCTCGCAGAAACGATCCAGCTCCTGCCTGGATTCA
This sequence comes from Gammaproteobacteria bacterium, assembly GCA_020445405.1. Taxonomy (GTDB): domain Bacteria; phylum Pseudomonadota; class Gammaproteobacteria; order Chromatiales; family Chromatiaceae; genus HKST-UBA178. The sequence continues at coordinate 24,247 of JAGRGQ010000038.1, forward strand.
CTTTCCGTGGGTTCGATCATCAGGGTTCCCGCCACCGGAAATGACATGGTGGGCGCATGAAATCCAAAATCGACCAGCCGCTTGGCGACATCCTCCACGGTGATGCCGGTTGTCTCCTTGATGGAACGCAGATCGATGATACACTCGTGCGCAACCATGCCATTGGGCCCGGTATATAAAACCGGATAGTGTTCGTGCAGCCGGCGGGCAATATAGTTGGCATTGAGAATAGCACTGCGGGTAGCTTCCAGCAGTCCGTCCCTTCCCATCATTCTGATGTAGGCCCAACTGATCGGAAGAATTCCGGCACTCCCCCAGGGCGCCGCCGAGACCGGCCCCACGGCACTCACCTCCCCGGCCGGCAGCGGCGTGCCGGGTAAAAACGGCTTCAGGTGGTCGCGCACGCCGATGGGACCGACACCGGGACCGCCGCCCCCGTGTGGAATGCTGAAAGTCTTGTGCAGATTGAGGTGGGAGACATCCCCACCGAACCTGCCCGGATAGCAGACCCCGACCATGGCGTTGAGATTGGCACCGTCGATGTAAACCTGCCCGCCGTGTTCGTGAACTATCCGGCACACCTCGCGCACATTCTCCTCGAATACGCCGTGAGTCGACGGGTAAGTGATCATGATCGCAGCCAGATCGTCGCTATGCCTGTCTGCTTTCGCCTTCAGATCCTCGACATCAATGTTGCCTGAGCGGTCACAGTTGACCACAACCACCTTCATGCCGGCCATCTGTGCCGAAGCCGGATTGGTGCCATGCGCTGAACTGGGGATCAGACAGATGTTTCTGTTTCCCTCCCCGCGGCTCCGGTGGTAACCGTCGATCGCCAGGAGCCCGGCGAACTCCCCCTGGGAGCCGGCATTGGGTTGCAGCGAAACCGCCGCGTAGCCGGTGATCGCACACAGCATCTGCTCCAACTCGCTGATGAGTTGGCGGTAGCCTGCCGCCTGCTCGACCGGCGCGTATGGATGCATGTCACAAAACTCGGGCCAGGTGACCGGCACCATTTCCGCAGTGGCATTGAGCTTCATGGTGCACGAGCCCAGCGGGATCATGGCACGATCCAGAGCGAGATCCTTATCGGAGAGCATGCGCAGATAACGCAGCATCTCGGTTTCAGAGCGATAGCTGTGGAACACCTTGTGCGTCATAAACGGGCTGACACGCAGCAGCCTGGCAGGCATCCGCTGCTGAGCGGCGGCCTCAATCACTGCCGCATCCAGATTGTCGCCGCCGAACACCGACCAGAGCGCCGACACGTCTTCGCTCGTGGTGGTCTCGTCCAGCGAGATACCGACGCTGCCGCCGTTCACTTCGCGCAGATTCATACCTTGCGAGCGCGCCGTTGCGAGCAGTTGTGCAGTGCGCGTGCCGGTATTGACCAGAATGGTGTCGAAGTAATGCCGGGTAGTGACTTCAAAGCCAAGCTGTTGCAAACCATCGGCGAGTATCGTCGTCAACCTGTGTACGCGGCGGGCTATCGTCCGCAGACCTTCGGGCCCGTGATAAACGGCATACATGCTGGCCATGACGGCGAGCAGCACCTGTGCCGTGCAGATATTGCTGGTCGCCTTCTCTCGGCGTATGTGCTGTTCGCGGGTCTGCATTGCCAATCGATAGGCGGGGTCGCCCCGGCTGTCGATGGAGACTCCGACGATGCGCCCCGGGAGGCTGCGTTTAAAGGCGTCGCGCGTGGCCATATAGGCGGCATGCGGACCACCGTATCCCATCGGTACACCGAACCGCTGGGTGGTGCCGATAGCGACATCTGCACCAAACTCACCAGGCGGTGTGAGCAGTGTCAGGCTGAGCAGGTCGGCCGCGACGGCAACCAGTGCTCTCTTTTCGTGCGCCGCCGATACCACCTCCTCGTAATCGTGGATTTCGCCGTCGGTTCCCGGGTATTGCAGCAGCACCCCGAAAACCTCCAGGCCCTCAAGATCCCTGCGATGGTCGCCCACCACGATCCGGTAATCCATCGGCAGCGCCCGGGTGCGGATTACTTCGATGGTCTGTGGATGACAGAGTTCGGACACAAAGAAAATGTTGCTTCCGCTCTTGCTCATGCGTCTGCACAACGCCATCGCTTCGGCCGCTGCCGTGCCCTCATCGAGCAACGATGAGTTTGCAATATCGAGGCCGGTCAAATCGGAAATCATGGTCTGGAAGTTGAGTATGGCCTCCAGGCGCCCCTGCGATATCTCGGGCTGATACGGCGTATAGGCTGTGTACCAGGCAGGATTTTCCAGCACATTGCGCAGGATCACCGGCGGTGTGAAAGTGCCGTAATATCCCATTCCGATGAAGGATTTGAATACCCTGTTCGCATTCGCCAACTTGCGCAGTTGCTGCAGAACCTCCTGCTCCGAGCAGCTTTCGTTCAGATCGAGGGGTTCGCTTTCCAGGATGGATTCGGGCACAACCTTTGCAATCAACTCATCCATGGAGGTCAGGCCAAGCAAACTCAGCATCTCCCTCTTTTCGTCTTCCCTCGGGCCGATGTGGCGCTCAACAAAGGCGCTGTGATTTTGAAGCTCGCGCAACGAGCGTGGTGTTTGAGACATCTGCGACTCCAGTTAAACGGTTATTTTCACACTCAACCGCGATAGTAGTGCTGCTCGACGAAAGCGGTTTTGACGACACACACCGGGTGAAGCTTACCGCGAACCAGCGCCTGCAGCCGGGTAGCGGGCGCAGCGAAGGCGACATCCACGTACCCCATGGCTACCGGAGCCCCCACTGACGGCCCGAATCCGCCGCTGGTTATGATTCCTGCGGGTTTTCCGTCTTCGTCCAACAGCTGGCTGCCTTCACGTACAGGCACTTTGCCTTGCGGTTGAATGCCGACGCGCTTTCTGCTCACACCATCGACCAACTGCCTGAGTATGATCTCGGCCCCCGGAAAACCGCCCTCGCGCTCACCGCCTGCACGCCGTACTTTCTGGATCGCCCAGGACAGGCTGGCCTCGACCGGCGTGGTGCCGGTGTCTATATCGTGCCCGTACAGGCACAGGCCAGCCTCCAGGCGCAGCGAGTCGCGCGCACCCAGACCCACCGGGGCCACCTGTTCGTGCGCCAGCAGTTGGCGTGCTACAAATTCAGCCTTATCGGCGGCGACGGATATTTCAAAACCATCCTCGCCGGTGTAACCGGAACGGGTGACAAAACAGTCTACACCGGCCAGCGTGAGGTTTGCCGCCCGCATGAACACAAGCTGCCGGCTCGCTGGCGCCAGACTGGCCATCACCTCCCCCGCCGCCGGACCCTGCAGTGCCAGCAGTGCCCGGTCATCGAGAGTTTCGATTTCGCAATCGCCGGACAGATGCCGGCGCATATGTGCGATATCCTGTTCCTTGCAGGCGGCATTGACCACCACGAACAGATGATCACCGGCGTTGGTGATCATCAAATCGTCGAGAATACCGCCTTTGTCGTTGGTAAACAGCGCGTAACGCTGATGCTTTACCGCCAGGCCGATCACGTCCACCGGCACCAGGCGCTCCATGGCTGCCGCAGCACCCTCACCGATGAGTTTGACCTGTCCCATGTGTGAGACATCAAACAATCCCGCGTTGCTGCGTGTCTGCCTGTGTTCCTTAAGAATGCCTGCAGGGTACTGAACCGGCATCTCGTAACCCGCGAACGGGACCATTTTGCCACCCAGTTCCAGATGCAGATCGTACAGCGGCGTTCTCAATAACCGATCATCCGCCGGTAGAGTGGATTCACTCATGTCTAAATCTCCAAAATGCGTCAGCCACCTGCTCCGCCCGCCTCCATGCGGACGTGTGGGGAGCAGTTCCCCAACTTGAAAAACGGTTATCCGTTATCCGTCCGGAAACCGGGTTCCACCCCGCCTGCCGGAAGCGCAGAAAAAGATGTTATCCCTTCTCCCTCGAAGGGAGAAGGGACAGAACCTTTGCGACACCCCCGGGGAGGGAGTGGGCGGGAACTGCAACAACCTCCGCCGTTCAGCAGGAGTGGGTTTTCTGACGAACACTGCCCGCAGCCGGCGCGGATGGAATCCCTGCTTTCCCGGTCGCTGTCACCCGCCACAATCTCTGTTGAAAGCAGCCGCCCGGTCGCGCACCCCAACTCAATCCGCTGCAGCCGCCACCGGTTCCTCGCTCGCGCCGTCGCTGGCAAAGAATTCCCGCGTCACCTGAAATACCACCGGGCTCAACAGGACCAATGCGATGAGATTGGGGATGGCCATCAGGGCATTCAAAGTGTCCGCCAGCAGCCAGATGAAGCCCAGATTTGCCATCGCACCCAGCGGTGCGGCCAGGCACCAGAGAATACGAAATGGCATGATCGACTTCACGCCAAACAGATAAGCGACGCATTTCTCGCCGTAAAACGACCAGCCCAGCATCGTGGTGAACGCGAAGATGGCCAACGCGATGGTCACGATATGCCCGCCTACGCCGGGAATCGTGGACTCGAACGCCGCAGAAGTCAGGGAAGCGCCGGTCTCGCCCGATGTCCAGGCACCGGAAGTGATGATCGCCATCCCGGTAATGGTGCAGATGATCAACGTATCGATAAAGGTACCCAACATCGCCACCAGGCCCTGGTTAACCGGACCCTTGGTCTGGGCAGCGGCGTGGGCAATCGGCGCGCTGCCCAGTCCGGCTTCATTTGAGAACACGCCGCGTGCGACGCCGAAGCGTATCGCGGCCCAAACAGCGGCGCCGGCGAACCCACCGGTAGCCGCGGTCGGCGTGAACGCATGGGTAAAAATCAAACCGAATGCTGCCGGAATCTCTGCAACATTGACTCCCAGTATCACCAGACCGGCCAGCAGATAGGCGATAGCCATGAACGGTACCAGCTTACCCGCGACCTGTGCGATGCGCTTGATGCCGCCAAGAATAACCGCACCCACCAGGACCAGCAGCAGCAAGCCGGTCGCCCAGGTCGGAATGCCGTAAGATGAATTGAGTACGTCGGCGACCGAATTAGCCTGCACCGTGTTACCAATGCCGAATCCGGCGATGGCGCCGAATCCCGCGAAAGCCGGCGCCATCCATGCCCATTTTTTGCTCAGGCCGTTTTTAATGTAGTACATGGGACCACCGACGTGGTTGCCGAGCGCATCGACTTCGCGGTACTTTACCGCGCACACCGCTTCGGCGTATTTTGTCGCCATACCAACCAGCGCCGTGCACCACATCCAGAACAGTGCACCCGGCCCACCGAGAAAAATAGCTGTCGCGACACCGGCAATATTACCGGTGCCTATGGTGGCGGAGAGCGACGTCATCAGCGCGTTAAACGGACTGATTTCACCCTCGCTGCCACTGGGTGGCGTACGCCCTTTCCAAAGCAGCCGGAACCCGAAACTCAGTCTGACAATCGGCATGATCTTGAGTCCGGCCTGCAGAAACAACCCGGTACCGAGAATCAGCACCAGCATCAATGGGCCCCAGACTACACCATTGATTGCACTTACCGCATTAGTTAGAGCTTCCACGAAATGACTCCTCCAGTTATGTTGATATCCGCTTCCGAACAGACGCCCGGTGCTGTCTTACGGGCAGGTGTCAAGCCGCGGTATGTTGTAACTCAATGGCGCTGCGGCACCACGCTTTTTGGCGCCTGTCGCATCGAATCATTCGGATAATTCTGACCAAAAAAATCAAAATTTGGACGAGGCGGGCTGACAATCAGCGCACCACCATCACCGAGCATTCAGCATGGCGCACCACTCTGGCTGCATTCGGTCCCAGCAAAAAGTCCTGCAACTCGGGCCGATGAGATGCCATGACAATCAGGTCGATGTCCTGCTCCTGCGCCAGGTCCACTATCTCCCTGTAGATTGATCCCTGGCGCACATGCTGCTGGGATTTCACATCGGCGGGCACATGCGCCTCGACCAGCTTGGCCAGTTTTGGCTTGACGTAAGCGATCATTTTGTCGCTGTAATCCTTGGGCAGCCAGGCGAGCTGCGGGGGTTCCTCGGGAACGACGGTGACAATATGGAGTTCAGCACCGGCGTGTCGCGCCTGATCCACGGCAACGGGCAGCGCCTCCTGCCATGAGCTTTCGTGACCGAGATCGACCGGCATCAGGATCTTTTCGAACCTTCGCATTTCTTTCCCCTGTGTAATGGTTGCGGAATTACCGAACGAAACTGCCCGTTTCGGCTGATAGACTGCAAAGCTCCAACTGAATAGTAGGTTATAACTCAGGAATTGTTAATCAACAAAATTTCTTATAGGAAATATTAAAGGACAAAAGAAACTATTTTTCAACATTTAATCTTTTCGGAAGTTATTGGCGCACCCGGTTGGGCATCCCCCGACAGGCGGTGGCAAAAGGTTGCCGGCTTGTATTTGGGACGGGAAAATGCGCATTGGGAGCTGAAACGGGCTGATAAACGCCCGGCGCAGAGGTTTCCGGTAATTCCAGGGAAGTCACCAGGAAGATCATGTCATCATGGTCTTCAGCTGATCCGAAGGCGTGCAGACCCACAGGATTTGTGCATCTTCCTCGCTGACTGAAATGCAGGCGTGCCCCATACCCGAATCGTAGTAAACACAATCCCCCTGATCCAGCATCACCGGTTCGTAAAACTCGGAGTAAAATGCGATACGGCCTTTCAGAACCAGCAGAAACTCCTCACCCTGATGCCGTACCCAACCATGAAACTCCGCAAATGAACGCGCTCGTACGACGCTTTTGAATGGCAGCATCTTTTTATTTGTCAGCTCGACGCAGAGCAGTTCGTGCTCGTAGGTCGCCGTGGGATGGTAACGGCCTGCGCCGGCACGCGTCAGGGTTTTACGTCCTGATGCCTTGATTTCCGACGATGAAGCAAAGAGTTGCGGGACATCTATACCCAATCCGACTGCAAGTTTTCGAACCACGTCGAACGAGGGGGAGATGCGTTCATTCTCGATCTTGGAAAGCGTGGATTTGGCCAAACCGGTAATCGCGCTGACTTTATCCAGCGTCCATTTTCTCTGCTGGCGAATTTCCCGCAACCTTTCACCCAGGCGCAGAGGCTGAATTGCCGGATCTTTCTGCGCTGTCGACACCAGCTTGATACTCTGCATCTCGTCTTCGTTCAAAACAGGCTCCGCTCAACCCTCCGGGGCAGCGAAAAAAAGCGCTACCAAACCTGCCGGTTGATGCCGTCCCCGTTCAGCCACCAGCAAGAAATGTGTTTCTGTTTATTTCATAACATATAAATTTGTTGAAATATAGGAAATGTCTATGTTTGATGATCCCACTCTTCAACGGACCGATGTACGTTGATAGCCGGCATCCCGGATTATTCGCCGCCTGATATGCGGTGGGACAGGCGGACACAGCTGTTTTTACGCTCAGGCAGCCGAAACGGCTGGGATTACCGATCCGGTTTCACCACATATCCCGCCCCCTGGGTAACCGTTCTCAGTACCAGACTGGATTGGATTCGGGAGACGCCCGGCAGCTGGGCGATACGGTCACGGTAGAGCCGCTCATAATCCACCGTATCCAGGGCACTCACCCGCAGAATATAGTCGGAGTGACCGGTCATCAGATGACACTCCAGTATCTCAGGCACATGCCTGACAGCCTCTTCAAACTCCTTGAGTGCATGCTGATGCTGAGAGGCCAGACTTACCTCAACGAAAAACTCGATCGAGTAGCCAACCTTTTTGCCGTCAATCTGAGCGACATATCCCTTGATGATTCCGTCTTCCTCGAGCAGCTTTATTCTGCGGTGACAGGCAGAGGAAGAGAGCGCGACTTTGTCCGCCAACTCCCCGATTGACTGTCTGCAATCCCTCTGCAGCGCCATAAGCAGTTGACAATCCTTCTTATCCATGCTGATGCCACTAATTAGCGTATTTGTAAAATTTTTTAGAATATTATTCTGTTTTTAACTGTTTTGTATACTTAGTATCGGAATTTTTTCGCCGGTTCTTCGTTTATTATTCTCCACACACTTATCCAGCAAGGAGAACCCTCATGCTCATAGGCGTTCCAAAAGAGGTGAAAAATCACGAATACCGGGTTGGGCTGACGCCTGAGAGTGTCGCGGAAGTCGTACGCCACGGACACCAGGTCATCGTGGAGGCTGGCGCCGGTATCGGCATAGGGGCCGAAGACGAAGACTACCGGGCGGTTGGTGCGGAGACCGTGCAGAGCGCGAGTGAAATATTCGCGCGCGCGGACATGATCATCAAGGTCAAGGAACCCCAGGCGGGGGAACGAAAGATGTTGCGCGAGGGGCAAATTCTGTACACCTACCTGCACCTGGCGCCGGACCCCGAGCAAACGCGTGACCTGATCGATTCAGGCGCCGTATGCATCGCCTACGAAACCGTTACCGATACGCAAGGGGGCCTGCCGCTGCTCAAGCCGATGAGTCAGGTGGCTGGCCGCCTCTCGATACAGGCGGGCGCAACCGCGCTTGAAAAATCTCACGGTGGATCGGGCGTATTGCTGGGGGGCGTACCCGGTGTACCACCCGGCAAAGTGGTCATTATCGGCGGTGGCGTAGTCGGCTATAACGCGGCCCAAATGGCTGTTGGGTTGCACGCCGATGTCACTATTCTTGATCGCAACCCGGCAACGCTGGAACGTCTTTCCAATCATTTTGAAGCCAGCGCCAAGGTTGTCTACTCCACCAAAGCCGTGCTGGAGCAACTGGTGGCGCAAGCCGATCTGGTCGTTGGCGGCGTGCTTATCCCCGGCGCTGCCGCACCCAAACTCGTCTCCCGGGAGATGCTCAGTAGCATGCGGAATGGCGCTGTCCTGGTTGATGTCGCAATTGATCAGGGCGGGTGCTTTGAGACATCCAGGGCCACCACACATGCTGCCCCGACCTTTGTAGTCGATGGCGTCGTCCACTATTGCGTGGCGAACATGCCGGGGGCTGTTGCAAGGACCTCAACCTATGCGCTGAACAACGTCACTCTCCAGCATGCCATATCCATTGCCAGCAAGGGCTGGAAACAGGCATTGTCAGACAACCCGCATCTCAGAAATGGGCTCAATGTCTGTTCCGGAAAAGTGACATGCGAACCGGTAGCGCGCGACCTCGGCCACCAATATGTGCCGGCACTGGATCTCATCGCAACCTGACCGTTGCTTACGACCACGCCGAAAAAAATTCCGGACCGGTTGAATATCTCAACCGGTGACTTATTGCTGCCGCTCTCCGGTACGTGACAGCGGCACGTCAATCGATCCGGCAGAGCCGATCGTCATCTGCGGATCGAAAAACGGAACGCCATGCGCAGAAACCCGGCTAATCCGCTCAGGAAAACGGTCTTGGAGCCTTAGGGACGAAGTGGTTCGCTCATGCAGTTATCGAATGATCCTGCAAGGAGAATAGAGTCAGCGCTATGGTTGTATTGCAATTTCTTTGCGCCGGCCGACATGGACGGAATTCGATACCAGGCTCCAGGAATGGTTCAAATAGACTGATGCGCTGCATCAATGGCAAGTTGTCATTTCCCACCTCCTTGCTTCGACCCCTTGGCGCCACCCAAGATATCAATAAGTCCTTTGACCGGCGCGGTGACCGTGCTTTCTATTTTTTCACGGAGGCCCTGTTGACTACCGCTGTACTCTCCGTTGATAACAGCCTCGCAGAGGTTTTTCTCATCGGATCCCAGAGAGCCGAAAAGTAGCACCAGGGTTGCGGGATTGGATACGCCGACGGCGAGCTTTCCCAGGGTGAGCAAGTTATCGGCGGTAACGGCATCATACCTGGGATTGGCTAATGTACCAGTGATGCGGACCGGTGTGTCGATAGTCACCAGGCTGGCTTTCCTTGGTTTGGGCTGTAACTGTGCCATTAGTTTTTCCGAGGGCAACGCAATATCCAGAAAGCCGGTGAGTATCGTGTTTCTCGTATCAAATACGATTCCCTCGCTGCGCAATGAACCGGATTCGAGTTTGAACCGTGCCGCCAGGCAATTGAGATAAGTCCTGGTCTGGCCGTTTAAATTACTGGGCAACAGAATCTTCGCCAGGTCTCCGCCCCAGAATGACAACAGTTGGTATGGCATCTCGCCTTTTCCGCCGCTGATCCAGGCGTGGCCGTTTCCGTTTGCAACCAGCTCGGGCAACCGCTTCCCATGGCCTTGTAACGCCAGCTTGATATCGACCCGACCTTTGACGTCACTGGTGATATTGAGTGCCTGGAGAAGATCACCGTAGTCAAGCCCCGTGAACGCGGCATCAAGCTTGATTGTCGGTACGCCAGTCTGACTCCCAACTTCAGCGTGGATGTCCGCACCAGCCAGATAGGATGATTTGACCTCAGCATCCAACGACAGCAAGTTGTCTTTGGCTTCAGCCGATACGAGATAGGTGCCCAGATTGTTGCTGCCATGCAGGAGCTGTTCGATATTCAACTTGATCTCGGCATTCAGTGCATTAAGAAACGCTGTATTGATCGCCAGGTCGGGAAGCAATCGGTCGGATTTTACGGGAGGCTGCTCCCGGAGTGTTGTCTGTCCGGACCCGATAAAATCAATGACCTGAAGAGGATTTGCACGCAAGTGGGCAGTGATGCGATTTTTATCGCCGGTAAGCAGAATATTGCCGTCACCCTGAATGCGGCTTTGCCCGATACTCATCGTCGCCTCGATAATCTGCAGTTTCTGTTCGTTTCCCGTCAATTGCAGCGTCGCGGCTATCGGCCCTGTATCGGGAAATCGCGCAACAGCGAGTTCACCAAGACGGTCGAGACTTTCGGCATTTATCTGAATCTGTGCCTGGTACCTTGGCTTGCCCGACTCGTAGTGGTAGCTACCGTCGGCAACAATCTGAGTGGTCTCCGTACTGAGCTTCAGCTTTATCGGTTGAGGTTTTGTCTTGTCCAACAACTGCACCAGCGTGCCTGCCTCGAGCCGAAGATTGAGCGGGCGGCCTTCAAAAACGCCGTTTGCATCCAGAGACAATGTCCGGGTTTTGGGTTCAAGCCTGGCGTGCAATTGATCGATGGTCAGAGGAACAGGTTCGACCTTATCCGAGGCGAGTACAAGATTGGCTTTTTCAAGCTCCCAATCGAGATTGTCCACCGCAGAAAGCGCGGACTTCCGCGCTAACCTGCCCGAGAGATCCAGCTGCATCCGGTCGATCGTTCCCGACGCGGGTTGTTTGGCAAAACTGAATTGAAGTAAATCCCCCAACCGTATCTGACCGGCTGCAACCTGCAGCCGGTATGACGGCTGCGTAGCCAGGCTATCCAGGTGAAGGGTGGCTTCCACCCGGTCCGTAAAGGCCGGTTGTGCCCTCAGACTGACATCCAGCCTGCCTTTACTCAGGGTGGAATTCCAATACAGATCTGTAATCCGATTGCCCCGGAGTGTGAGTTCTTCAACGCTTAGTTTTATTTCGCCATCAACCGCTGCCAGCCGTCGCAGTGACGTTGTTGGCTTTTCAGCAGAGGAACGGGCGGAGGACATATTCCGCCGGCTCACGGGAGTTGACCACAGGCTCTCCGGTAACCGGTTGATGCGCAGGTCGGCTTTGATGTGGGGGCGCGTTCCCACCGTTTTCATCAGCAGGTCCCCGGCAAGCCGGATTTCCCCCAGGGAGGCCGAAATCTGTCTGAAATGCTGCGCCTTTTGGTTGCCGGTGAACACCGCATCCAACCTTACCACTCCCGGTACAGGCCAGTTCATCCCCAATACCGAGCCCAGCCTGGACAGATCACCTCCGCGCAGCTTCACTCGCAGATTGGTATCGGTGTTCCTTAACGGCCAACCCACGGTACCTTCAGCAGCGAGCTGGATATTCGCAGCATTCAAAGTGGCACTGAGGGGAAAGGCGGCCCCTCCGGACTGGGTGACGGTCTCCATGTTGCTGTCGATATTCAGTGTGACGCGTTCTCCGTTCAACACGGCTGCGATCTGTGCCTGAATACCGGTTCGGGGGTCGATGCTCGCAAAGGCTGTTGTCAGATCCGCAACGAAAGAGGACTCATCAGCACGATCAAGGGAGAGATGAATATCAGATAGTGAGAGCGTTTTGATCTCGGGCATCGGGAATCCGGCAGCATCCTCCCGCCCGGGCGCAGTCGTAAAGATCCGCCAGTTTTTCCGGCCTGCCGCATTTTGCTCGAGGTTGATTGTCGCGCCAGCTATCTGCAGCGTTGGAAGCCGGATGCTGCCCCGGAAGAGGGCAATGAGATCCACGCTGACCTGAATATGCTCGATTTCAATCAGCTGTGGAACCTTCGCCCATGGGGCGTTGGCCAACGTGACCCGGCTGGCGGTCAGGTGTGGCTGAAATGAGGGTTCCAGATGGAAAGCACCCTCGATCTGAAACTGCCGGCCGGTAATCAGACTGATTGCCTGCGTCAGCGGCGCCTGCACCAGCGAGGGCTGGAAAACAACCAGCATGAACGGTAACAACAACAGCAGCAGTAAGGCAACAGCCAGATAGCTGCTGAAACGTATTATTTGTCTAACGCGAAGTTGCACGTAAATCGCTCTATGTCACCTGCCGGATCGATTGATGAGCTGACAACGATCGAAGTGCGCGAAAAAGGGGGCCGAGGAAAATAACCCCTCCCCCCACTGCTGCAGCACAAACGAAAATAAAAAAGTCTTTATCCTCAGAAAGTTGATACGATTCAATTACGAAAGAACAGTTACAAACAGGGAGAAACGAGCCTCTTCGCATACTAACACAGTCCCGCACAACTCCTCGAACTGCGCCCGGGACAGGAATTTCCAATCCCGGCCAATCGACACCAGTGGGAGCGGAAACTGCAAAAAAATGGCGGGAACAATTCATGTCGATGCTCAGCAATGAGGTAAGACTTCGGTTTAACGCGCCATTGGGTGGGCCTTCCCGGACTGGATGCTGTCTGCCTGCGGTTGCAACATCGGGTGTCTTGAATAAGTCTACCAGTGCGTAACGGAGAGTGCTGTAGCCGTGCCTCCGGGCACAGTCGTGACAGCGCTGATAATGTCATTGCCTCTGACATCGGTCTGTTGGTGTTGTCTAATGTAATTTATGCACAAACGGTAATTGGCCTCATTCAGCCCGACGACGATAAAAACAGTATCGTGCTGCTGGCCGGACCGGGGAAAGATGGGCGATATCCCTGGAGCGCTCCGGTAGCCGGGATGAATCGGGCGGTGCATTTAGGAACCGGTGTTTCCTGCCTCCCTTTGAATCGTGGAAAGCAAGTATTATCATCCTCCTGGGATGAAAGAGATATAGCCTGATGCGATGGCTCCTTTTCCCGGGCGCGACGCCCTGACAGGGCGCAACGAAACACATCTTGATATTTTGGGGGTAGTGATGATCTGCAGAAATGCATTAACAAGGCTGGTTGGTGTTGTTGCGTTGGTGTGTGTTGTAGCGCCAGCCTGTGCAGGCAATGTGTTGTTTCTCAAAAATAGCGCCATATCGAAAATGAATGATGCGGATCTGGATTTGTTCCGTTCCACTGCGCGCAATGCACTGGACTACACCGCGGATGGTGAATCACGACGCTGGGAAAATACCGAGACCGGCGCCAAGGGAGTCTTCACCCCCCTTTCCACCTTCGACAGAGACGGCGCGCTGTGCCGCAGACTCGAAACCTTCAATGAAGTCGGCGGAGTGGCGGGGCGTGCTGTCTTTGATTTCTGTCGCCAGGCCGATGGCACGTGGAAGGTTCCGCCGGAGAATTGACGCCCGGCAGCCACCGGGCTCCGGGCCTGAATTTTTAATATCAGGGAGCTGAAAACCGTCCGGTAAGCCCTGCTCTCCGATCCGGATTCGGCCATCGTTGCTGCTTCACTCCCGACGGCTAATCGATCGCAAAGAAAAAATCCCCGGCTCCTTTCGGGGTCGGGGATAAAAGAAAACCCCGCCGGAAGTTCCAACAGGGGTTTTGTATTTAAAGCCTGGCAACCAGGGCTTCGCAGAGCTCAG
>JAGRGQ010000039.1 GCA_020445405.1 Gammaproteobacteria bacterium
AAGATCGTCTTCGCATAGAGTGCATAGCCATATTCCAGCAGGCGCCGTTGCAGGCGCTTCAACCCCGGTTTGATTGATCCCAGTGCAAGCCGCAGCAGTTGGCGCCAGACGGCGCCCGGCGGCTGATCAAGCTCCCCCTGTTCGTAGCGCAGGCGCATGGCGTTTCGGCGAATTTTACCGCTTGATGTCTTCAATACGCTGTGCGGAGGAGCGATAATCACCTCATCCGGGGGCATCCCCAGCAGATCGGTGACCCGGGCGATAACGCGCTTGCGCAGATCTGTTGCGGAACCGGGTGGAAACTCTCTGGACTCCGCGACCAGGATCAATTTTTCCGTCGCCGAGACGGGATCGATGGTGCCGAACATCGCCACGCAGCCTTTGCGTATTCCGTCGATTGAGCCAGCCGCCTCCTCCGCTTCATAGGGATAGATGTTCCGGCCGCCGCGGATGATCATCTCTTTGCTGCGGCTGGTGAGATAGACCTCGCCGCCGCCGATGTAGCCGCGATCACCTGTGCACAGCCAGGAACCATCGAACAGATTCCGGGTGGCGTCGGGGTTCTTGTAGTAACCCCTGGTTGCGGAAGGCCCGTTGAACTCAATCTCGCCCTCACGCCGTTCCGGGAGCTCTCTGCCCCGTTCGTCAACCACCCGGATCTGATAGCCGGGCAGCGGCTGTCCGCAGGCAACCATTTCCACTGTATCGGGCTCATCGGGACCGGCGGGGAGAGCGTTGCCGCTGGTCAGCAGTTCGGAACGCTTTACCCGGTCTATTCGTGGTCCCCGGTGCAGCGGAGGGAAGGCGAGTCCCACTGCGGCTTCGGCCAATCCGTAAACCGGTGTCATACTCTCGTTGCGAAATCCGTAGCTGGAATATTTTTGGCTGAAGCGCGCCAGTGTGCGCGCGCTTACCGGCTCAGCGCCATTGAATGCCAGGCGCCAGGAGCCGAGGTCAAGGCCGGCGATATCCTCTTCCCTGATCTTGTTGAGGCAGAGTTCGTAGGCAAAGTTGGGCGCCGCCGATACCGTTCCACGGTGTTCGTGGATGGCCCACAGCCAGCGCTGGGGACGGCTGAGAAAGGCCAGCGGAGACATCAGCACCAGCGGTATGGCATAGAACAGGCTTCCCAGCCAGGCGCCGATCAGACCCATATCATGGTACAGCGGAAGCCAGCTGACGAAGATATCCTTCGAGCTTGCCTGGATGGCCTGCCCCATTGCCCTGATGTTGGCCAGCAGATCCGCGTGGCTCAGTATGACGCCCTTGGGTTGTCCCGTGCTGCCGGAGGTATACTGGAGAAAAGCGGTATCTTCCGCGTTGACCGGCATCGGTGTGAAATCGCCGTCGCCGGCCGTCAGATCCACCGGTGTCACAATCCGTTGTATCGTTTCCACCTGCGCCTGCAGCAGTCTCGACACCGTCTTTGCTTCGGGTACGGTAATCAGCAGCATCGTCTCTGCGTTGCGCAGAATGGCGGCATGCCGGTGCAGATGGTCCTCCAGCTGGGCCATACGGACCGGCGGGTAGATCGGCAGCGGCACCGCGCCGGTAAACAGCGTACCGAAAAAACAGCAGAGATAATCCGCGCTGGTGGGAAGCATCAGCGCAACCCGGTCCCCCTTGCCGACGCCAAGCGCCTGCAGCCCCGCCGCGACCCTCCGGGCCTGCCGGTACAGATCCGAGTAGCTTATCTCGTTGACCGCACCGTCCTGGTCATACAGAAAGATATGAGTCCTTTGGGGATGATTCGTCAGATGCCAGTCAAGCACCTCGGTTAGCGTCGACAGGTGCGCCGGGGTCTCCGCGGTACCCTCCGGTTGCGGCTGCTGCCGCGCTGCCCGGAAAACGCTGCCGCTCGCGGGCGCGGCAGCACGCAGGCTACGCAGCAGGTCTGCGGGCGTCTCGGCGTCGTTGAGCAGAGACTGGGGCAGCGTAATGTTGAAGCTGCGTTCTATGCGCAGTATCAACTCAACCCGGGTAAGGCTGTCGAAACCCAGCTCCCTGTCCAGTGCCGATGTCAGACTGACCTGCCGGGCAGAGTCCCCCGGGTGCAGCTCGTTCGCCAGTGTCTGAACGATGGCGAGCAGCTCCGCCGACTGCGGCGGATGGGCGATGCGGCTCTTGTCGTTGCTGTCGGGGTCGGTCATTGCCATCTCCGCCGCGGTTTTCCATCATGCGTCTATGATGCAGTGCATCGCGGTTTCTGTCAGCTGCCGTATTGATTCGGTTTGATTATATGCAACCGAAGCAGCCTGCTCAGCCGGGGCACTTCAGCCCGCTGTGGGGGGAGAGAGGGCGGGTTGTCTGAAGTCAGTGCGCGTACAGCAGCGTGCCGCAAGCACGCTTTGCAGGCGCCCCGTGACAGACGCTGTCGACTATGAATGCGGAAATCTGGTCGGGGCGGTTTAAATCGAGCTGGCACAGTCCGGGAGTCTGAGTGAGCAGAGGGGCATCGGATGCGATGGCGACAACCGTTGAATCCTGCAAATACAATAGCGGGGTGCCCATGGCGGGGCGGTGAAGTTCAATCTTGGGAATTGGCTCGTGCTTGAATCCCTCGACCAGAACCAGATCGAGGCGCTCGGGATCGAGCGCGGTCAGGATCTCCCCGAGTCTGGGTTCGTCCTCTCGTGCCGGGGTCTCCGCGATCCACGCGATGCTGCGCCGCGAGGCGACCAGCAACTGTTCAGCACCGGCTCTGCGCAGCAATTGAGTATCCTTGCCCGGAGAGTCCAGATCGAAGCTGTGATGCGCATGTTTGACCACGCCCACCCGGAGTCCATGGGAGTTCAGCAGCGGAATCAGGCGGGTCAGCAGCGTTGTCTTGCCGGTGCCGCTGTAGGCACAGAAACCGATGATCGGCAGCGGTGATTCCAGCATGTCATCATCTCCAGTCAGTTGTCCTGGGAACGAACCTGCGCTTTCCCTGAAACAAATAGATAGCAAATCTGATGCCGGAACAATACACATGGTTTAAAGTCCCGTATAAGGGATCTGTAAATCTCCCGGTTCTTGGCGGAAGAGAGAGCCCCTCTCTCCTGCGGGGGAGGGGGTTGGGGTGAGGGGGGAAGCGGTGGAGTCATTCAGCCCTCACCCTGGCCCTCTCCCAATCATGGGAGAGCCGGCTTTCACCCGACTCTGATATTGTCCGACTGTAATCCGAAGCCAGCGGCTTCATCCAGTGGCGCATTCACAAAGTATGTGCGGAAGTTTGGATAAAGCGTTGGTGTTTGTCAGCAATCTCCTGATTTGAGTGGACATAAGCAGTTTGAATTTGCAATCGGAGCATTATGAACTAGTGTCATGAGTAAATGTGTCCCGAATCCACCTCTTGACTGGGTCAAAATAGACCACTCTCAGATACTGCAAAACGGGCTTTTTCGAATGATATAGCGCGGTCGAGAATTTATAACAATAGACATAGGAGGATGGAATGAGCTATGGCGGCGATGGTGTCGCTGCCGGGTATCCGGCAGACGGACCTGAACGGGCCGGCATCCGGCTTAAGTCTGTGCTGATCGTGGATGCTCAGGCCGACATCAGGGCTTTCCTGAAAAGGGGACTGGAGAAAGAGTTCGGCCTGGTGGAAATGGTGGGTGATATTGCGGCCGCGGAAGAGATTCATAGGCGCTGCCATTTCGATCTTATTATCTCGGCTATAGGATTCCGGGATAAGTCCGGTGTCGAGTGGCTGACGGAACTGCGTCAGCAGCGAAGTCAGACCGAGGTGATCTTTGTGACCGCGCACGCCGATCTGGAGATCGCGATAGCGGCGTTGCGCGCGGGCGCCGCCGATTTCATTCTGAAACCATTCAGCATGGAGCAGGTGATGTCAGCGGTACACCGCTGCATGGACCGGCGGCAGATGCTACGGCAGGTTCCCGTGCTCAACGGTCGGAGCAGGCAATTGAACGATCATGGCGGGTTGATCGGCGAGTGCGATCCGATCAGGCAGATCTGTCAAATGATCCACCGGGTAGCGCCCATGCTTACGACGGTCCTGATCGAAGGCGAGACAGGTACCGGCAAGGAGCTCGCGGCCCGCGGCATACATCGTCTGAGTCGCCGCAGCGGCAGCTTCGTCCCGGTCAACTGCGGCGCGATCTCGCCCGAACTGCTGGAGAGTGAGCTCTTCGGCCATGTCAAGGGCGCTTTTACCGGCGCTCTGCACGCACGTGAGGGACTTTTCTCGTACGCCGATGGCGGTACCCTGTTTCTGGATGAGATTGGGGAGATGCCGCTTTCGATGCAGGCCCACCTGCTCAGAGTATTGGAAGAGCGGTGTATACGCCCGGTTGGATCCAATCGGGAGACGAACGTGGATGTGCGAATTGTCGCCGCAACCAACTGCAACCTCGATAGTGCGGTAAAAGGGGGGAGTTTCCGCGAGGACCTGTTTTTCCGGATCAACGTCATTACCCTCAGAATGCCGCCGTTACGCGAGCACAAGGAGGACCTGCCCGAGCTGGTGCAATACTTTGTCGAATCACTGTCCAGGGAACTGGGCATCCCCGCCCCCCGGATCTGCAGCGCGGATATAGGCGATTTGATGGCCTATGACTGGCCCGGAAATGTGCGCGAGTTGAAAAACGTGATAGAGCGCTGCCTGCTGCTGAATGCACCGCCTGCGCAATGCCTGTCGGGCTCTTTGCCCGGAACCGGTCAACGCGAAGCTGCCGCAGCACCAGGCAGCCTGCTGCTGGCGGCGGTGGAGAAAAAGCATATTTTGAACGTGTTGAAGATGAAGAACCGGAACAAATCGGCCGCGGCACGCGAATTGGGCATATCGCGCAAGACGCTGGAGCGGAAAATACAGGCCTGGGGTACCGCTTGAACATAACGGCGCTTGACGGACAGCGTGGTTGGCTTGCTCTTGGCGGTCAGCCTTTCAAAAAGGGCGGTGTGGAAACTCGAAGGGGGCCCTCCCCGGGGCAGCTGACTCCGGGAGAGAACCCGGACCGGTGAGCCGCCTGGAACCTATCCCGAAATCCTCCACGGCCGAGACCGCGGGGGATTATGAGACAGGTTCCGGCGATTACAGGCACTGACTACTCGGAAATTATCAGATCGGGTTCAAACCCCATGATAAGGCCGCCCCAATGGCGTCCGTCGACGTAAATTGGCAGTGACAGGTCGCATAACACCTCGCCGGTATCGCGCACGAAAGTCTGAAGGAGAAAGGGCGCGGTGTTTTTCGCACGCCGGATCTCGTTTTCGTTGTCTTTGAAGAAGCGCTGGTTCCTGCTGTGCAGCAGATCGTGTTCCGGATTACCCGTCAACGGCTGCGATACCGATTTGTGGTGCACATAGAGATAGCAATTCACATCCACTGCCAGCATATATTTGGTAGAGGGAAAATGGTCGCGGCACTGATCGTAGAATGCCTGTATCTCACGCTCCAGGGCAGGCCCGTAAGCAACCGTGTATTTTTGCGGATTGGTGTTTTCGACAGGCCTGTAATTCTGG
The DNA here is from genome assembly GCA_020445405.1 of Gammaproteobacteria bacterium. Classification (GTDB taxonomy): domain Bacteria; phylum Pseudomonadota; class Gammaproteobacteria; order Chromatiales; family Chromatiaceae; genus HKST-UBA178. The sequence continues at coordinate 5,470 of JAGRGQ010000039.1, forward strand.
TCGAATATATCGATTCCCTTGGCGCGCAGCTGTTGCAACACATTCTGTATATGGTCGCGCCATTCCGACGCTTTCGACAGCACCGCTTCGAAATTACCGGTGCCGGCCTTGAAGTGCGAAACAACGCCCAGTGTCTCTTCGGTACCGCCGCGCAGGCTGACCGAATATTTGTCGGCCCGGTCCATCCCATCCCGGATCTGGGAACCGAGATCATGAATTTCACTGATTCTGCTGTGGACCCCGCGATTGGTGGCGGATAACTCTTCGATTGCAGCACTCACTCCCACCAGCTGTTCATGGTTGGTCTCGAAATCCTGCACCATCCTGCCGATCTGGTTTGTGGATCTTTCGATCACTTCCCGGGTTTCTGCGGTCAGATCGTCTATCTCGCGCGTACCCTCCTGAGTGCGGTCGACCAATCCGGCCATCTCTCCGATATTGACACCGATTTCGGCGGCTGCGTCTCTGACTTTTCCCGCCAGCGTGCGGACTTCGTCGGCGACAACCGCAAACCCGCGCCCCATCTCCCCGGCGCGTGCCGCCTCGATGGCTGCGTTGAGCGCCAGCAGGTTGGTCTGTTCGGAGAATCCCTGCACCATGGAGAGGCTGGTACGGACGTTTTCCGAGTTCTGGGCAAGACTGGAAACAGTGGTGCGGAAATCGGTGATGTGTTCGCGCACCTGGCCGAACATCTGGTTGACTCCGACCAGCTCCTGGGAGCTGGCGCGCGCATCGTCGATGTTGCTGGAATTGAGCTCAGACATTTCGCCGGTACGCTGCGCGATTTCATTCAGTGCGGCGGTGCTCTCTTCGCTGGAGGTGAAAATAAGCTTCGACAGCTCCTCCTGCCGTGCAGAACACTGGTTCGCTTCCTGGATTGCTTTTCGCAGACGGGTCGAGTCGTACGCGATTTTCACTGTACGCTGGCGTATGTCGGAAAAGGTATGCGCCAGATTTTCCGTCAAGTCATTGTAATTACTGCAAAGCCGGCCAATCTCACCGCTATCGGTGATCTCCATCTTGCGCAGCAGCGTTCCCTTGCCGGAAGCCACGGCCTCCATGTCGTCGGCCATCTCCGAGAGGGGTCCACGCATCATTTTCCGCGTAACAAGAGCCAGCAGCAGAATAGCCACCAGTGTGGCTGCGGATGCCGCCAGTCCGAAAATTTCCATACCGGTATAGAGCAGCAGGGTGGTGATGACATGCAGCAGAGCCGGAATGGCAAAAGTGAAGAAGGTTTTATCAGACGCTGAAGCCGGATCCGGGGGCACAGTTTTTTCTGTTGCGCTGACAGAGTTGCGTTGACTCATGACATAGCTCTCTTTTCTCTGCCCGAATTGGCAATCGTACACAGCATTGGGGTTGAGGATGCGCTCGCAACCGCCTAAACGATACTCCTCCAGGCCAGTTCAGAATTGAATATCCCTGGTTTGCCCGCAAAACGGGATGTTCCATTATCTGGCCTTATCGGTACCAAAAAATAATTCTTTAACGACTGCCCTCCGCCAAGCTGCCGGCTTTGCTTTCGCTGTCAGGGTCAGGCGCCGACCGCCTGCAGGAAAGCGTGTAGCGGGATCCGTTCTGGAACGCGCGTAGCGTAAGTGTTGTCTCTATCCGGATTCATCCGGCGGCCTGGCAATACCAGCTGGCGGTATCGAATCCTTTCGGTCCGGCTTCTGCGGTTACCGCGGCGAGCCACTCGCGGGGACCGGCGATATAGAGGTCGAAGCGATGCAGCCCTGCCGTAGCCTGCAGCAGCAGTTGCACCAGTTCGGTGGCACTGCAATCCTCTGCAGGCGCACAGTAGACGAAGTTGTCCAGACAATCGCTCCAGGAGCGGCAGAGATTATCCAGCACGGAGCCGGGCGGATTGCCCCCGACCTGGATCAGGCGCAGCGCCTCGGAATTGTCGATGGTGATGGCCTGCTCAACCAGACTCTTTATCGGTGCGAATCCGGTACCTTTGGCTAAGAAAACGGCCGGTGTACTGGAGTCGTCGCGCAGCACAAAACCACCCTCGGGGCCCTCCAGCACCAGCGTTTGCCTGACTATGGCGCTGGAGAAGAGAGCGTCGCTGAAAACGTCTCCCTGCTTGCGGGCCACCAGAAATTGAAGATTTCGTCCATCGCAGGGGCAACTGGCGATAAAGAGCTCGGCACAGCTGCCGTTTTCAGCGGTGATCGATACGCTCTGTCCTGCCTTGAACCGCAACGACTGGGTACGCGGGGTCTGTACTTGAAGCAGCGCCAGGGACTCGCCGACAGGCTCGATCTTGCGCACCGTGGCGCGGATTTTCTGGTGAGGCAACGCCTCCTCGGCGCCGGCTTCCCTGGCTTCAATCACCAGATCGGAGATGGCGGTATTGGAGCAGGCCAGGATGTATCCCTCCTCCTGTTCCCGTCCGCTCAGCACGAAGTCGTGATTGCGCAGTTTGCGCACGGCCCCGGAGACGACCTTGCACTTACAGGCACCGCAGTTGCCGCTGGAACAGCCGTAGTCGATATATAAGCCGGCCTTCAGACCGGCCTCGAGAATGGAGTCGCTCCCCTCAAGAAAGAACTCGTGGCCGCTCGGAAGCAGGCGGATACTGGCGGATACAATTTTCAGCATGATATCCTTTGCGAACAGCGCAGCCCGCGCATCTTCGGCCCGCTCGACCCGTTGCATAGCCCTCTTCAGTTTCGTGATGCACGCCAAAATGTTGTTGCGCAGCTGATCCTCGGGTGAATCCAGCGCCGCATTCAGATCGCCCAATGTCTCCTCGAGCAGCGCGTCTGAGCTGTTGAGCGCGGATTTCGTCTGCACCAGTACATGCTGAAACTCCTTCAGCCGGGTCATCAATATGCCCGGGTCGGGCATCCATCCGTCGCTGTGGTGAATTTTCGGTTTGGCTTCAGCCCTGATTCGCCTGATCTTCTCCAGCATGGGATCGGCTTCCAGATCGATATGCGGGTAGAGCCGGAGCAGAAGATCCACTGTCAGTTCGCCTTCGAAGGTTTGCAGGTCCTCTTCCCTTATGCGCTTCTGCAACTCGCCGCGGCTGACGCCGGCCAGGCGGGCCGCGCGGGACAAAGATAGTAACTTCGGCATCGGTATCGCTCCCGCTGCATGCTTCCGGATATTTATAGACGGGTTTTATTGCAATGATGATAACACCGGTTTCGAGGTATGACCCATGAGAAGTGCCCTGGCGCTTCGGCGCGTTGCACACCGGTCGCATTTTCGGCTGCAACAGGCAGTGTCATCCGCAGATTAGAAAGCGGAGCAAAAAATCCTTTTCCCCCGGTCGTTCCGTCGCAGGTCGCTGCCCGGAAGATGTTGCGAAATCCGGAGCAGCTTCCCGGCGGTTCGTGGCGAGGTCTCTAGTCGTCCCCCCACACCAGGTCACCGCGCCCCTTCAGGTCATATCCATTCAGCGTTTCGGCGACCAATTGACACTGGCTGGATTTGATGCGCCCCAGGAGGTTTTGCAGCAGACGCCGGAACCAGACGGTCCGCGGCAGCGTCAGGTCGAAGGATTCCCAGCCAAAGCTGATGAAGCCGAGATTGTTCTCTGTCGCACTTGCCCGCGTGCCCGGTGCCACATCGGCCAGGTTCATGCTGACGGCGACGGCGGCCTCGCGTTCGGAGAGCGCGGTGATGGGGGTGTTCAGCGAGCCGGCATTGCAGCCGTAGTGGCTCAGAATCTCCATCAGAAATCGCAGGCTTCCGGTTCCTTTCTGGCGCAGCGCCCAGCGAAATGCAGCGTCAAAGAGCTCTGTTGTATCCCGGATCTGCTTCAATATCCGGGGCGACACGATCAGACCCTGCTCCCGCCGGAAGAGGCGGATCAGCACCCATTCGGGGTGTCGGCTGTACTGACGCAGCAGCGCCGGATGGCGGGTGCCGCTCTCACCGGTTGGGCCCCAGTGGATGGCACAGGCATCCACGCGCCTGGCCTGCAGCAGATCCAGTCCAAGGCGGGTGCCGGTGGTGCAATAGCTGATCAGCGCTCTGTCTCCAATCTCCTGGGAGTAGTCGTTGATCAGTCGCTGCAGTAACGGATCATCGCTGCCGGCGATCATGAGCCTGTCGTTGAGCAGACCGCCATGGGTGGAGTCCAGCACCCAGCGATCCACCAGTTCCCGGGGAAACATCCATTTCCCGGTCACTTTGGTGGCGGGTATGCCTCCTTCGCTGATCAGCGCATAGATCTTCTTTTCGTTCAGATGGAGATACTCCGCAACCTGGTGCACGCTCATGAAGACATCGGAAGGACCGTATGCGGGGTTAAGCGTACTCATGCGCCGTCGTTGACTCCAGCTGATCTGTCTGTCGAAAAAATCGCGGGAATTATAGTGCGCGTGCAAGCAAGAAAGATTCCAGCTGCCCGCTTTTTGGCAATTTAGTCACGTCATCACAGCGCCATGTGCCGGTTCGGTGTCTCTATCGGGTAAAAGGTTTTTCATCAGTAACCGAAAAACGGCGCAACTGGCAAAGACAGTTGGTTATTTCTGGCCCGCCCGGACAATGGAGTTGGGTCATTTAGGGACAGTTTCGGTGCTGCTTTCTCGTTTTCCAGCCCCGGTTTCACCCGTGCTGCGGGGTCTGCAGCTTCACAGAGCGCCGTGGTATGTAATTTGCAACGGTGGTATTTCATCGTGCGCTCGCGAAAGCAAATTTATCCGGATCCCCTCGTTACTGATCTGCCGAATCGTTTCCCGGTGGCGGTCATGATGGAGCGCAGTCCGTTGGCCGGTAACCCTTGGGTCGATCACCAGTGGGCTGCGGTGGCGGTAACCGTCGATTCCAAACTGTCTGCACCTGCCGGTCAACGCCAGGTGGTGCATCCCGAGTCGGGGATATTGCGGGAAATTCACCGTGGCTTCGACGTGGTTCTGCAGGTCGATGAATGCGAGAGTTATTACCACAATCTGCTCTCTCCGGAACCCCGCTGCTACGTCATCGCCAGCCGCGATGAATCCGCGGTGCCTCTGCCCAGATTGGTCACACTCAGTTTCGACGAAGCGCATGCCTACCTGGAGGGTGAAGAGGAGCTGTTCGCGGTCCCGGTTGCCCCCGAACTCTACCGCTGGATCGAAGCGTTTGTGCTGGCCAACTATATTCCGGAAAAACGCCGCAAACGCAATCGCACGCACTGGACCGGGGAGGACGACAGAGAGGCATGAAACGGGAAAGCGTGGAGATCTCCGGGACGCAGTCGGAGGCGGGCGAGAACCCGGTCGAACGCTGGTCAAGGTTAAAACGGCAGTCAAGCGGGGAAGCGTCAGATGCAGCGCCGCAACCGCTGCAAGCGGGCGAACAACCTGCACCCGTCGAACAGCTCACCGACGCAGACATGCCGGATATAGAGAGTCTGACTCCGGACTCCGACTACACCGGTTTCCTTTCACCTCAGGTGAGTGAGTCGCTGCGCAGGCTGGCCCTGCGCAGGCTGTTTCAGGGGGCGCAATTCAATGTGCGCGACGGTCTCGACGACTACGATCAGGATTTCACCGGATTTGCCAAGCTGGGAGGCGTTGTCACTGCTGATATGCGGCATCTGCTGGCGCAGGAGCAGCACCGGCCTGGTGAACGGGAAACTGAACGGGGGCAGAAACCTATGAACCATAGCCAAAGGGATCCGCGAGCCGAGGCACTGGCAGCGATGGAGCGGGTGTCACTCACACCGACAGGCATGGTGGCATACAGTTCGGGCGGAAATCTGGTGATCGTCGGCGGGAAAGAGGCTGTAGCAGCCGCCAAGCGGCTGCCGGCAGCGTTGACGGCTCGAGTACTGCTTGTATCGGGTGACACCGCCGGTGAGGACGTTGGGATGCGCGTGGACCGGGACACTCTGCGGCTGGAAGGTTATCTGGGGGCGTTCCGATTGGTGTTTCGGGACGCAGGCCGGCCCGTGGAGCTGGAAGCCGATATGGTGCTGGATCTCGGCCCGCAACCACTGATTTCGGCTGCGCTTCCGCCGCCGGGATACATTTATTGCCCGCCCGACGAAACCGCGGTCAACACCTCCTTGACGCTGTTGGAAGAGCTGACCGGGACATTCGACAAGCCGGAGTATTTCCATTACGACCCGGATTGTTGCGCCCATGCGCGCAACGGCGTGACCGCCTGCACGCGCTGCATCGACGCTTGCCCGGCGCAGGCGATTCACTCACTGCTGGAGCGCGTGGAGGTGGATCCCTACCTGTGCCAGGGCGGGGGGGTCTGTGCCACCGTCTGTCCCAGCGGTGCCATCGGATATGCATATCCGCGGGGCGGAGATCTGGGCCGCCGTATGCGCAGGCTGCTGCTGGCATTTCGTGAAGCCGGCGGTCAGTTGCCGGTGTTGCTGATACATGCCGGTGAGCCCGTGTCCGAAGCGCGCCTGCGGGCCCAGCCATCGCTGCTTCCATTCCCGGTGGAGGAGGTCGCCAGTGTTGGCGCCGAAAGTTGGCTCTCTGCACTCGCCTGGGGTGCGCACCGGGTGGTGCTCGAGTTGGACTCGATGCCGGCGCCGCAAGTGCGGCTGGCACTGGACGGACAACTGCAGATGGTATCGGAGCTGCTGCGCGGCATGGACTATCCTGACAGTGCAGTGCTGATATCCGAGGCTGGAGGCTGGAGTCCCGGGGTTGGATCCGGTATGCCGGATATCGAACCCGCCGCCCATGCGGCAATGGATGACAAACGCACCGCACTCTTCCTGGCCCTGGATCATCTGCATGATCAGGCTGCGAGATGCAAACCGCTGGTCCCGCTCTCGGCCGGAGCTCCCTTCGGCGCCGCGAGCGTGGAAGCCAGGGCCTGCACACTGTGCATGGCCTGCACCGGCGTGTGCCCGACGCACGCGCTGCAGAGCGGCCGGGCGTTGCCTCAGCTTCGCTTCATCGAGGCCAATTGCATACAGTGCGGGCTTTGTACCAGAACCTGTCCCGAAAACGCCATCTCGATCACGCCCCGGATTTTGCTCAGCCGGGATGAACGCAACAGACCGCGTGTGTTGCATGAAGAGCCGCCCTTCTGCTGTGTCTCCTGCGGCAGACCCTTCGCCACCCGATCCGTGGTCGACAAGATGCTGACCAGGCTGGCGGGGCATTGGATGTTTCAGAATGAGCGTGCGCGGCAACGCTTGAAAATGTGTGACGAGTGCCGGGTGGCGGACATCGTGCAGGATCCGGAGTCGATGCCGGAGAACGATATTCTGCATCAATAGCGGCTACAGCCATGGAAAGCAATATGAACGATGATTTTTCGGTAGTCCTGGTAACTATTTTCCTGATCGGTATGGTCCGGCGATTGCCAACAGTAAATTGAAGCGTCAGGAAGCAACGATGACAACCTCTGCAAGTATACAGATCACCGGCAACGGGAAAGCAGTAGACCCGGTCGAAACCGGACGGCAGCTGGCTGAAGAGCAGCACTACCGTGTGGATGCCTACCGCCTGATCGCGACGATGCTGCGTACGCCTCCGGATGCGCTGTTCCTGGATCAACTCTCGCGGCTCTCGCGGGTTGAAGCGCCGGACGAACTGAGTCTCTCCGTGTCGATGCTCGGTCTGGCGGCCCGCGCCTCCGGTGCCGATGCGGTGAATGACGAGTTCCATCGGCTGTTCATCGGTCTGGGCCGGGGCGAACTGGTTCCGTACGCCTCCTGGTACCTGACCGGCTTTCTGATGGAGAAACCGCTGGGAGAACTGCGCCGGCACCTGGCTGAAATGGGGTTTGAACGCCAGAACGGGGTTTGCGAGCCGGAGGATCATATCGCGGCACTGTGCGAGGTGATGTCGATACTGGTTCTGGAGAGTCGTCCTCACGCGGAGACCGCCGGTTTTTTCGAAGCCCATCTGGCACCCTGGAGCAGGCGATTTTTCGACGACCTGAGCCGGGCGCAGGGGGCGGTCTTTTACCGGAATGTGGGACGATTCGGTGCCGCTTTTTTCGAGCTGGAACGACGCTATTACGCCATGCAGCTATGAGTTATCCACGAATTGGAGGAGATGAGATGAAGCAGACGCAAAAACCGGTTGACAGGGATCGGCGCAGATTTCTGGGTGGTGCAGCGGCTGCAGGAGTCGGCAGCGCGGTGGCGGCGGCGCTCCCCGCGACAAGTGTCCTGGCTGAGGGCGGGGAGGCGGTGCCGGATATGAGAAAGGCCAGGGGATATCAGCTGACACAGCATGTCCTGGACTACTACAAGAGTGCAGCCAGCTAGAGGGATGCCGGTATGAAACTGAAAAAACGCTCGAATGAATCCAAGCCGCGACAAACAGTTGCCGGCAATGCACTGACAAGACGCGAATTTCTGCGTTCGTCCGGTCTGATGGCAGGCGGAACCGCGTTGGCGTTGGGTCTGCAGCCGGCCATGATGCGCAGGGCCAGGGCGGCGTCCAGCGAAACAGGTACGGCCCGGCAGGTCAGAACCATCTGCACGCACTGTTCGGTCGGCTGCGGCATTATCGCGGAGGTCAACAATGGCGTCTGGACAGGCCAGGAGCCGGCGTTCGATCATCCGTTCAGCCGCGGTGCACATTGCGCCAAGGGTGCCTCGGTACGTGAACACGGACATGGTGAGCGCCGTCTGAAATACCCGACCAAACTGGTGGACGGAAAATGGACACGCATCTCATGGGATGAGGCGATAAACGAAGTCGGCGACCGGCTGCTGAAGATCCGCGAGAGCTCCGGACCGGATTCGGTCTACTGGCTCGGTTCGGCCAAGCACAACAATGAACAGGCATATCTGTTCCGCAAGCTGGCGGCTGTCTGGGGCACCAACAACGTCGACCATCAGGCGAGGATCTGTCACTCCACCACTGTCGCGGGTGTCGCGAACACCTGGGGTTACGGTGCGATGACCAACTCTTACAACGATATCCATAACTCAAAATCGATCCTGATCATAGGCGGCAATCCGGCCGAGGCCCACCCGGTATCGCTGCAGCATGTGTTCAAGGCCACGGAAGAGAACAATGCACCGTTGATCGTAATCGATCCGCGTTTCACCCGTACCGCGGCGCACGCCAACCATTTCCTGCGCCTGCGCCCCGGCACCGACGTGCCGCTGATCTGGGGGATGTTGTGGCATGTGTTCAACAACGGCTGGGAAGACAAGGAGTTTATCAAGCAGCGGGTCTACGGCATGGAAGAGGTGAAGCAGGAGGTCATGAAGTGGACGCCGGACGAGGTTGAACGGGTGACCGGGGTGCCGGAAAATCAGGTTTTCGCCGCGACCAAGGCGATGGCCGACAATCGTCCCGGCACCTTCATCTGGTGCATGGGCGGAACCCAGCACACCATCGGCAACAACAATACCCGCGCTTACTGTGCGTTCCAGCTGGCGCTCGGCAACATGGGCGTTGCCGGCGGCGGTACCAATATCTTCCGCGGTCACGACAACGTACAGGGCGCCACCGATTTCGGTGTCCTGTCGCATACGCTCCCCGGATATTACGGCCTATCGGAAGGCGCCTGGAAGCACTGGGCAAAAGTCTGGGATCTGGAATATGAGTGGCTGACCGCGCGATTCGACAAGGAGAGCCGTCCCGGTGAGTTTTTCGGCGAGGAGGGCGGAACCGACAAGATCACCAACTCGATGACATTGATGGGCATTCCGGTATCCCGCTGGATCGACGGCGTGCTGGAGGAGAAGACCAATATCGCGCAGCGCGACAATGTGCGTGCGATGATCTTCTGGGGCCATGCGCCCAACAGCCAGACGCGGGGCGTGGAGATGAAAAAAGCCATGGAGCAGCTGGACACGCTGGTCATCATCGACCCCTATCCCACCGCGTCCGCAGTAATGCACGACCGCACCGACGGCGTCTATCTGCTGCCGGCCGCCACCCAGTTCGAGACCTATGGCTCGGTAACCGCTTCCAACCGTTCGCTGCAGTGGCGCGACCGGGTGATCGAGCCGCTGTTCGAATCGCTGCCCGATCACACCATCATGTACAAGCTGGCGAAAAAGCTGGGCATCGAGGAGGCGCTGTGCAAGAACTTCAAGATTGAAAACGACGAACCGCTGATTGAGGACATCACACGCGAATTCAACCGCGGCATGTGGACCATCGGCTATACCGGTCAGAGTCCGGAACGGTTGAAGCGGCATCAGCAGCATTGGGGCACCTTCGATTATACCACGCTGAAGGCGGAAGGCGGGCCCTGCAACGACGAATACTACGGCATGCCCTGGCCTTGCTGGGGTACCCCCGAGATGGGTCATCCCGGCACACCCAATCTGTACGACACGAGTATGCCGGTGGCCGAGGGCGGCCTCACTTTCCGCGCCCGTTTCGGCGTCGAACGCAATGGGGTCAACCTGCTGGCGGAGGGCGCCTGGTCCCGGGGATCGGAGATCAGGGACGGCTATCCCGAGTTCACCGACGCACTGCTGAAGAAGCTGGGCTGGTGGAACGATCTGACACCCGAGGAGCAGCAGTCCGCGGAGGGCAAGAACTGGAAGACCGACCTCTCCGGCGGCATCCAGCGGGTGGCGATCAAGCACGGCTGCGCACCGTTCGGCAACGCCAAGGCAAGAACCGTGGTCTGGACCTTCCCGGACCCTGTTCCGATCCACCGCGAACCGCTCTACACCAGCCGGCGTGATCTGGTGGAGAAGTATCCGACCTACGAAGACCGCAAAACCTTCTATCGTCTGCCGACCCGCTACGCATCCATCCAGGCGAAGGACTATTCCAAGGACTATCCGATCATTCTCACATCCGGCCGTCTGGTGGAGTACGAGGGCGGTGGCGACGAAACCCGCTCCAATCCCTGGCTGGCGGAGCTGCAGCAGGATATGTTCGTTGAGCTGCATCCACGCGACGCCAACGATGCCGGCGTCAGGGATGGCGACGATGTCTGGCTGGAGGGGCCGGAGGGGGGCCGGGTGAAGGTCAAGGCGATGGTCACGCGCCGCGTTGCAGCCGGCGTGGCGTTCATGCCGTTCCATTTTGCAGGACATTTTCAGGGCAGGGATCTGCGCGGCAAGTATCCGGCCGGGGCCGATCCCTATGTGCTTGGAGAGGCCTGCAACACGGCTATGACCTACGGCTACGATTCGGTCACCCAGATGCAGGAGACCAAGGCGTCCCTGTGCAAGATCTCAAAAGCCTGAGGTAACACAAAATGGCAAGAATGAAATTTTATTGCGACGCCGAACGCTGTATCGAGTGCAACGGCTGTGTCACCGCCTGCAAGAACGAGAATGAGGTGCCCTGGGGCGTCAATCGCCGCAGGGTGGTGACCATCAAGGATGGCGTTCCCGGAGAACGCTCCCTGTCGGTGGCGTGCATGCACTGCTCGGATGCGCCCTGCGCGGCGGTTTGTCCGGTTGACTGCTTCTATACCACGGACGACGGTGTGGTGCTGCACGACAAGGATATCTGCATCGGCTGCGGTTACTGCTTCTACGCCTGTCCCTTCGGCGCACCCCAGTTTCCGGCGGATGGCGCTTTTGCCACCCGCGGTAAGATGGACAAGTGCACCTTCTGCGCGGGGGGGCCAGAGGCGGACAACAGTGCCGAGGAGTTTCGAAAATACGGCTCCAATCGGCTGGCGGAGGGCAAATTGCCGCTGTGCGCGGAGATGTGCTCCACCAAGGCGCTTTTGGCCGGCGACGCGGATGTGCTCTCCGAAATCTACCGTAAACGCATCGTCAATCGCGCCGGCCGTGTGCTTCAGCGCGGTGTCCCGTACCAGAACGCTACCCTGCGCTCGCCCAGCGGGTTGAAAGGGAAGGCGAGCAGCCTTGAGTGAGTGTGCACGTTGACATCGGCTCTACCGTAGTTCGATGCACCCTCTTCCCTGACGAGGGTGTCGCAAAAGGCATTATCCCTTCACCCTTCGAGGGAGAAGGGTAGGATGAGGGCGATTAAATTCACAGGTTTATCTCTCGATACCCTCACCCCGGCCCTCTCCCTCACGGGGAGAGGGAGATCTTGCGACACCCTCCTAACGGAGAGAGGATTTGAGTTTCGGCTGCAGCGTTAAAAAATACAGATCCGGAACAAGAAACAGGAGTCACCTTCCATGTATCGACCCGTGTCGCGTACGGCATCTTCGCTGCTACTTCTGTTAGTCGTGATTCTGGCGCCGGTCCCGGGCGGCGGCGCATCCGCAAATAACCGGGAGGAGGGTATTCAGGTACCCAACCCGGGCACGGATCTGTGGCGCGAGGTACGCAAGCGACAGCAACCCCCTCTGGCTGGAGTGAAGCCGCCGCTGAACGGTGCTCCCGGGGTGGATCTGTGGATGGAAATAGAGCGGAGCAAGTTGTCGCCGGTCGGCAGTACGCAGGTCAAAAGCGTCGACAGCGGAACTCTGATCAATCCTTTCGGAGATGAATGGCGGCGTTTCCGCATGGAGTGGCTGGTGCCCTACGGCGGCTATGCGGTTGCGGGGATGTTCTTACTGGTAGTGCTCTTCTATCTGATCCGTGGCAGGGTGCCGATTCACGCCGGGCCCTCAGACAAACGGCTGCCACGCTACACTGTATACGAGCGCATGATCCACTGGTTCATCGCCGCCATCTTTCTGTTTCTTGCACTGACCGGCCTCACCATGCTGCTGGGCAGGTCGTTGTTGATACCGCTGATTGGGGCGGAGGCGTTCTCGCTGCTCGCCTCCGCCAGCAAGGAGGGACACAACCTGTTCGGACCGCTGTTTCTGCTCGCGCTGGCGCTGATATTCTTCCGCTTCGTTCGGCGCAATATTTATCAGCGGGGCGACCTTACCTGGCTGCTGCGTGGCGGGGGATTGATCGGCAGCAGGCATGTTCCCTCCAACTTCTTCAACATGGGCGAAAAGAGCATGTTCTGGATGTTGGTGCTGGTTGGCGGCGTGACCGCGGTATCCGGCGTGATACTGGTGTTCCCGGTGCTGGGTCAGGGCAGAGAGATCATGGCGCTTTCACATGTCGCTCACGCAATTACCGCACTGACCATGATCCTGGTGATCATCGGCCATATCTATATCGGCAGTGTCGGTATGGAGGGTGCGATCGAGGGGATGACGACCGGATACTGCGATCTGAATTGGGCGCGCGAGCATCACGACTGGTGGGCCGAGCGTTGCGAGAATAACGGCGAGGTGATCACTGTGGAGGAGGCATTCGAGGCGGAAGGGTTTACGCCCGGGGCACCGAAACATCACCGTCCTGCCGGGGAGACGGCGGAATGATAGGCGACTTCATCGATGGTCCGCTCTGGTATTTTTCCGCCGCTGTTTTTCTGCTGGGCGTGATCTGGCGCCTGATAGCGATTCTGCGCATCGGAGTTACGGTCGATCTCTCGGTGGCGAGGAGTTCGGGAGCGGGCGGCGCGCTGCGCACCCTTTTCAGCCGGTCTTTGCCGCGGCGGCCCGTACTGACACGCGGAAAGCTGCAGTTTGTGGCGGGTTATATGTTCCACCTGGGGCTTTTCGCGCTGCTTTTCCTGGCGCAGCCTCACGTCGAGTTTATCTCCCGGCGAATAACCGGCTTTGGCTGGACGACGCTGCCCCATTGGGGGTTCATGCTTGTTTCCGAGGCGGCTTTCGCCGGCTTGCTGTTGTTGCTTCTATACCGTCTTATGCATCCGGTGACACGCCTGATATCCCGTGCGGGCGACTATGCTGCCTCACTGCTGGTATTTCTGGTGATGCTCAGCGGATGCCTTGCGTTGGCACGGGCCTACGAACCGCTGCGGTTGCTGCACCTTCTGCTGGCGGAGCTGCTGCTGATCTATTTTCCGTTCAGCACGTTGATGCACGCCTTCACCTTCGCCGTCAGCCGCGGTTACACCGGCGCCGGAATGGCCCGGAAGGGCGTGAATGCGTGATGCAGGGGCCGATAACATGAACGACCGGATCGCAGCCGCCTGTGACGAATTGCGCAGGCAGATAGATGCCAGGGTCTCATCCTATTTTTCCAGCTGTGTCCATTGCGGGTTGTGCGCCGAGGCCTGTCATTTTCACGTGGAGACCGATGATCCGCGCTACACGCCGATCTATAAGCTGGAGCCGATGCGTAAACTCTGGCGGCAGGAACATACGCTGCTGGGGCGTCTGGGCGCAGTGCTGGGCAGATCGTCCGGCCTGAGCGAACGCGACTTTGCCGACTGGGAGGAGTTGGTCTACGACAGCTGCAACCTGTGTGGGCGCTGCTCGATGGTCTGCCCGTTGGGTATAGATATCACCTATATGCTGCGCAAACAGCGCGAGGCGTTCAACCTCTCCGGCTATGTGCCGGATGGCATGCAGAAGGCGCTTGAGCGAACGCTGGACACCGGCAGTCCGATGGGGGTGACGTTGAAAACGCTGAAGGCGACGCTTGCCCATATCGAAAAAGCCACCGGCCTGACCATCCCCATCGATCGCGAGGGGGCCGAATATATGACACTGTTCTCCTCCATGGAGGTGGTCAACTTCCCCGAGTATATCGAGAGTATCGCCAGAATATTTGATGCTGCCGCGCTCTCCTGGACCATCAGCAGCGAGGCTTTCGAGGCGACCAACGCCGGTATTCAGGTCGGCAGCCGGGACGGGGCGAAGGAGATAGTCAGCCGTGCGGTCGATGCGGCGGAGAAACTGGGTGTGAAGTATCTGATCAGTCCCGAGTGCGGGCATGCCTACACCGCGATCCGCTGGGAAGGGCCGAATCTGATCGGCCGACGTTATAAATTCGAAGTGGTGCATATTCTCGAACTGCTGGATCAGCTGCATCGGGAGGGCAGGCTGAAATTCAGCGGCAGCAGCGATACTCCGATGACGCTGCACGATCCCTGTCAGATCGTCCGCCGTGGGGGTGTCGTCGAACCGCCGCGCAATCTGCTGCACAAGGTTGCCAGCGGTTTCGTCGAGAGCACCGATCATGCCGCCATGAACTGGTGTTGCGGTGGAGGTGGCGGCGTCAGTGCCAACGAGCGTGCGGAAGCGCTGCGCCTGAAGGTGTTCGGCCGCAAGAAAAAGCAGTTTGAGGAGCTTGGTGTGGATACCGTGGTTACCGCATGCGCCAACTGCCGGATTGTGCTTGAGGAGGGGTTGGAGCACTATGAGATGGAAACCCAGGTGATCGGGTTGACCGAACTGGTGGCGGAATACCTCGAGCAGTAAAAGGATGTCAGGTCCGGACGATGGTTGTTTCAGTCTCTCACCGATGTCAGGTTGAGATCGATCCCAGATTTTTTGCTGGTAATTTTCAGCGCCGTCACAATATCCCCGTCAGCTGGATCCGATAATCCGCGCTGATGGGGACCCCTGTTTTTACTCTCAACGCCGCCCCATTCCGCAGGATTATTTCCGTAACCCCCGGTTAACGGCCGGAAACAGCCTCTCCCTGGAAAAATCCGTCCGCAATCCCCATCTTTTCCAAAGATTAAGGGTACTCGGGTGATTTCAGGGCAAAGCAGATGGAATTCAAAGACTACTACCAGATCATGGGCGTCGAACGCGATGCCAGCCAGGATGAGATAAAGCGCGCCTACCGTAAGCTGGCGCGAAAATTCCATCCTGACGTGAGCAAAGCGTCTGATGCGGAAAGCCGCTTCAAGGAGGTGGGCGAGGCCTATGAGGTGCTCAAAGACCCGGAGAAGCGCGCCGCCTACGATCAGCTTGGCGCCAATTGGAAAGCGGGCCAGGAGTTTCACCCGCCGCCCGACTGGGATGCCGGATTCGAATTCAGGGGCGGTGGCTTTACCGCCGGGGACGCGTCCGCGTTCAGCGATTTCTTCGAGTCGCTTTTCGGCGAACACATGGCCGCCGGGTTCGGCGGCAGCGGCGCGCGTCGTTCACAGGCGCACGGCGAGGATCATCATGCCAAGGTGCTGATCGATCTCGACGACGCGCTGCACGGCGCCACCCGCACCATCACCCTGCACACGCCGGTGGTGGATAAACAGGGACACGTCTCCACCAGCGAACGCCGGTTGAACGTGCGCATCCCGAAGGGTGTCAAGCCGGGGCAGCATATCCGTCTGGCAAATCAGGGTTCACCCGGCGCGATGGGTGGCAGGCCCGGCGATCTCTATCTGGAAATAGAGTTCAGGCCGCATCCGCTCTATCGGATCGATGGTCGCGATCTCTATCTGAATCTGCCGGTAGCGCCCTGGGAAGCGGCGCTCGGTGCCAGCGTGAAGACCCCCACACCCAGCGGTATCATCGATCTGAAGGTGCCGCCGGGATCCGCCGGAGGGCTCAAGCTGCGCCTCAAGGGCCGTGGGATACCGGGCAGCCCCCCGGGAGATCTATACGTCATGCTGCAGGTGGCGCTTCCGGCCGCGGACACCGCGCAGGCGAAAGAGGCGTACCGCTCGATGGCGCAGCAGTTTGCTTTCAATCCACGCAGCGGATTGGGGGTATGAGCCATGACCGATAGGGAGATACTGACCGGACTGCTGCTGGACGGCGAAAGTTCGTTGACGCTCGGTGAATTGAGCCGCTGCTGCGGTGTACATGCGGAACTTATCGTTGAGATGGTGGATGAGGGGATTCTCGACCCACTCGACAGTGCGCATGGCGGCTGGCGTTTTTCAGGCTATAGCCTGCTGCGGGCAAACCGGGCGCTGCGTTTGCGCCGGGATCTGGGCGTCAATCTTGCCGGCATTGCGCTGGCTCTTGACCTGATCGATGAGGTCAACCGGTTGCGCTCCCGCCTCAACCAGCTGGAGGCTGGGGGTTGAGCGTGCTGAACGACAGCGTCTGGCACCGGCATGCGTTCGCCAACCGTTTGCAGTCGGCGCTGCTGCTGCTGTCGATGGGCGCTTTTCTCACACTGGTCGGATGGCTGCTGTGGGGAGTCAACGGTGTCATCATGCTGCTGCCCGCAGGCGTGGCGCTGGTCCTGATCAACCCTGGAGTGACGCCCTGGCTGATCATGCGCATGTACGGCGCGGTGAGACTGTCGCCGGAACAGGCGCCGCTGCTGCACTCGGCGCTGCATGAGCTCTCCAGCCGCGCGGGACTCTCCCGCACGCCACTGCTCTACTACATCCCCAGCAGCATTATCAATGCATTCGCGCTTGGGCGGCGGGACAACGCAGCGATTGCGCTCAGCGATGGCCTGTTGCGCGTGCTGGATACGCGTGAGGCGATCGTGGTCCTGGCGCACGAACTGAGCCACATACGCAACAACGACATCCGGGTAATGGGTGTGGCTGATCTGTTCAGTCGCCTTACCAGTCTGCTCTCTCTGTTCGGTTTGCTGCTGCTGCTGGTCAATCTGCCGCTGATCGTACTGGGTGCCGCCAGCATCAATTGGTTTGCGATTCTGATACTGATTTTTGCCCCCCACCTGAGTGCGCTGGCGCAGATGGGGCTTTCGCGCACGCGTGAATATGACGCCGATCTCAACGCGGTCAATTTGACCGGCGATCCGGAGGGGTTGGCGCGGGCGCTGGTCAAAATCGATCAGACCGGCGGCAATTTCCTGGAGCGAATTCTGCTGCCCGGCCGGCGCATCCCGGAGCCTTCGCTGTTGCGCACGCATCCGCCCACCGAGGAGCGGGTCAAACGACTGATGCAGCTGAAATCTTCCCGGCGTTCCACGCCGTCGTCCGTTGCATTGCGACGGAGCGAACCGCCGGAGTACATCGCGCGCGCATTGATTCAGCAGACACCGCGCTGGCGTATAACCGGACTATGGCATTAACCGGGCCGGTAGGGCGGCCCGATTCGGAGTGACTTTATCATGAGTGAAAATCTGCATATCGTATGTCCCCGCTGCTCATCCGTGAACCGGATACCCCAATCCCGCCTGGCGGACCGGCCGAAGTGCGGCAAGTGTCACAATCCGCTGTTCGATGGCCATCCCATCGAGTTAACCTCTGGGAACTTTCAGACGCAGCTGAGCCGTAACGACATTCCGTTGCTGGTGGATTTCTGGGCGCCCTGGTGCGGCCCATGCAAAATGATGGCACCGGCATTCGAACAGGCGGCGGCCAGGCTGGAACCGCATGTGCGCCTGGCCAAACTCAACACCGAAAACGAACAGTCGATAGGCGCTCGGTTCGGGATACGCAGTATTCCCACGCTGGCGCTGTTTCGGGGGGGAAGGGAACTGGCGCGCCAGGCCGGCGCGATGGGGAGCGCGGAAATCGTCCGCTGGGTGCAGGCGCACCTGTAGTCCGGGCAATGCACTGGAAGTGGCGCAAACTGAAATGCCCATCAGTTTGCTTTGCCGTTCCCCCGGCGATCGCAACATCGAAAAACGGCTGACAACGGATGCAACTGGAACTATGGGCGTGCGGCGGTATCTCCGGTCGCTACCGGATAGAGCGGGATCGTCAACAGATAGAGCATCGTCGCAATCAGTATCACGCTGTTGAATCCGAAGTGAATCGCCAGCAGGCTTGCCAGGATCGCGCTGATCAGTGAAGCGCAGCCGTTGATGCCCCAGCTCCATGGCACCAGTTGCGGGCAGACGCCCGCGACGGCGGAGAGCCCGAGGGGAAAGGGCAAACCCATACAGAAGGCGGGCGGCGCGATCAACAGCAGTGCAGCAGCCACTTTCATCGGCATGCCGGGATTGCCCAGGCTATCGAGCAGCGGCGGCAGCAGTGATAAGTAACCGCCGGCGATGAGGCATAGCAGCGCCATCGCTGTTATCAGATAGCGGTGCCGCTGTGCAGCCGGGATAAGGGTTGCGCACAGACTGCCGAGACCGGAAAAGATGAGAAAGCCGGATATCACAACTGCGACCGCGTGCACCGGATGCGCCAGAAAAAGCGAGAATTTCTGAATGAAGGCCATCTCGATAAACAGGTAAGCAATGCCGATGACGAGAAAATAGCTCAGGATACGCCAGCGGCGGACACCGGCCATGCCGCCAGCTGCGGAATCCAGAAATCGAAGCGGCAGCAGCACCAGCAGCAGGCTGACGAAAATCGCCTGAATCAGGGTCAGAATCAATACCGGGTACCCCAGCTCGAGCAGCGAAAACCCGCCACGGCGGTACAGCGAAACAATCTCCGGCAGCGCGCGCCATTTGAAAAAATCGAAAAAATAGGGCCGGTCATCCCGGACAGGTCTGATATCGAATTTATAACGTTCGATATAGTCGGATGCACCGTCTCCGAGCAGCGCCAGCGTACCTTCGCGGAAATAGGGCCGGGGAAGGATATTATAAAAATTGGCCAGGTAATCTGCCGCTATCCCGGGAAAGTAGACGATATCGAATGCACGTGCCTTGCAGAAGTCGATCAGTGCGCCGATCTCCGACGATTCGACCGCTCCGTTTTTGATCACCAGTGTGCTGGTACTCCAACCGCGTATCATCATCAGGTGATTTGCCGGATTTCCGGATCCGCTTTCACGCAACGCCTCGATGGCGGTCGCGAACAGGCGCAGCCCGTCCCTCGGCGGGAGCTTCACCCAGCGCGTGATTGCCAACATGCCGCCGGGCCGCAGGTGTTCTAGGTAGTCCCTGATCGCCTCGACGGTATAGAGGTAATTTTCGCTCAGCGCGTAGACACCGCCGGAAGTGGCGCCGGCCGCATCGAGCAGCGACATCTGAATCAGGTCGTAGTCCATCGCGTCGACTGCAACGAAGCTGCGTGCCTCGCCGCTGTGGAGCGTTGTCCTGCCGCCCAGCCACTGCCAGCCGGAAAACGCCGCGTAGCTGTGCTGCAGCAATTGCGGCAGCCAGGGATCCAGCTCTACCGCATGGATCCGGGGCGTTGCATGGTACTCCGCCTGCAGTATGCTGCTCCCCCCGCCCATACCCAGGATCAGCGCGCGTTCCGGTGTTGACAGATGATAGGGGAGTGCGGAGGTCTGGTAGTCGAGATACGCCAGGCTCGCGCGGTTGCCGTCGTAACGGGTCATCGGGCTGGGTGCGTCGCCGTCGGTAAACAGTCCGAGCTGGGGCGGAGGCTCGATCAGGTTGTTGAGACTGAGCCCCGGTGCCAGACGCAGCGGGACTTGCGGACTCTCCACCAGCGTCACCAGCCCCAGCGGGCTGGAGTGCTGCTCCAGGATCCGCGTACCGCCGATCTGCAGTGTCTGGCTCAACGCCTTGTACTGGGAATATTTCAATCCGAACCACTGACCGGGCAGCAGACAGACGATTAGCGCCAGCGCGAACGGAGGGAGCGCGCTATGCCAGCGGTGCAGCGGCTGCTGCTCGAATACCGAGATCGCGGCAGCGGTAAACCCGGCCGCGGAAACCGTACGCAGCGCATTGCCGGGCGAGAGCAGATACAACAGCAGAATAATGCCCACTGCGCCCAGGCCCGCACCGACCAGGTCGAACGCGTAGATACGCGGGATCTTTTCACCGAAGCGGGTAAAACTGAGACAGATGCAGTTGGCGGCAAAAAAGAACGGGACGAAAAGCAGCAGATAGGCCAGCAGCAGATATCCCAGCTGAGCCGGATCCCAGAACATCTCCAGCATATTGAACGGGAGATACTGGGCCAGCAGAAAGCAGACTGTCGCGGTCAGGCCAAACAGCATGGCATTGAACGAAAACGCTCCGGGGAAATCGGCCAACAATCGCCGGCGCAGCAACGCGACGAAGGTGCCGCTGGCACCGTAACCCAGCAGCGCCAGGCTGATCACCATATACGCGAAGTGGTGCCACTGAATGATCGAGAAAAGGCGTATCAACAACACTTCATAGGCAAGTGCCGACGCCGAAACGAGAAGAATGGCGTAGAGTGGTGGCCGGGCGCAGTCACCGCTCGCGCTGCAGGTTGCCGGCACATTCATGAAGCCCCCGGCTGAAACAGCTCAATGACTGCCGGTCAGCGGTACGAAGCGCACCGGAAGCAGCTGCCGCGTCTTTATCCCGCCATCCTTCAGTTTTTCGATCAACATCAATTGCTGCACCTGAAATCCGCCGCCGATAGGGATGACCATGCGTCCGCCCGGTTTCAGTTGGCCAATCAAAGGCGCCGGTACATGGTCGGCGGCCGCCGTTACCATGATGGCATCGAATGGAGCCTGGCTCTCCCAGCCATAGTAGCCATCCCCGATTCGGCTGGCGATGTTGCGGTAACCCAGCATTGCGAATCGCTCCGCCGCCTGTTTACCCAGCGGTTCGATGATTTCAATGGTATATACTTCCGCGCCCAGTTGCGCCAGCACCGCGGCCTGGTAGCCTGAGCCGGTCCCCAGTTCGAGCACGCGATGACCAGGCTCGACGCGCAGCAGGTCGCTCATCAGTGCCACGATGTACGGTTGTGAAATGGTCTGGCCGTGGCCGATACCGAGGGGACGGTTTTCATACGCATGGGGCCTTTGCTGCTCTGGTACGAACAGGTGCCGCGGAAGCTGCGCCATCACCGCCATCACCCTTGGGTCCAGCGCGCGCTTGTCAAGGTAGATTGACGTCTCCCGGACATCGGATTCGATCTCCCGGATCATCTGCCGGCGCATAGCGGCGTATTCGACTGCACCCGCCCAACTGCAGAGTATCAACAGTGTCAACAGCAGCGCTCTTTTTTCCCAGTACATATGGATATCCTGCTTTCTGGCTGTCAGGATAGCGCCCGCGGCGCGCACGCGGATCAGATATGGCGGCTGAATTCACTCCGTTCAGCCGATGCCATCAGCTCATGGAACTGCTCCCCGCTGACCTGAATCAAATTCTCATGATCGCCAGCCTCGAAATAGACCTTTTCATCCGCTCCAAGTGCGGTGCTGGGGTCCCATAGCGTTCTGATGCCGTAGACGTAGCCCAGCGGCGGAACGGCACCGCGTTCGCAATCGGAAAATCTGGCGCTGAATTCCGCTTCATTCGCCATGGCCAAAGTTCTGCCCAATCGGGTACTGAGTGAGTCCAGGTCTACATGGTAGTCTGAAGGAAGTACCAGCATCAGGAAGTCATTCCCGTCCCTGGTCATAACCGCCTTGGCCAGTGCGCCGCCCGGAATATGCGCCTGCTCGGCAGACTCCATGCTGGAACCCGTGCGTGCATGGTGCACGATCCGGTATTTGACGCCATGTTCTTTCAGATAGGCTTGCAGAGTTCTGGAAATCGCCATTTTCAATCTCCTGACGGATAAACTTCGCTGTTGATGCTCTCTATGCTAAAGATTAGTACGAGCGGTGGGTGAACGCGAACCGGAATGGTTCCGAAAAAACCGTGAAAAGATCGTTTTACCGGAGAATGGATGAAAACATTGATCCGGGACAGGTTATCGTCGACCGAGACAGCCGCACTTGCGATCAGGCTGGTTAAATGAGTCTGTTCCGCGTTCGTGAGAAACGGGGCAGATATCTTCGCGATCTGAGGTGAGACGCTGCAGGTCGACAATCGTCGATGAATTCATATATTTCTGTGACCCCGTCATCCCGGGCACGGCGCGAGAAGTGGTGCGGGGGAATCACCCGCACCAGGAGGAGCGGCGCCCGAAAGGAGATCGACTAGCTGATCGCGCCGATTTTTCGTCCGGCATCCTGGCTGGTCAGCCGGTGTCCGCAGGCCTCGCCGTAATTTTTCTTGTAGATCTCGATCTGGTCGATCTGCCGCAGTGCGGGCGCATCCATGATGCGCTCGAACTCAATCCCCATCTCGTACTGACCGTGGTCCGCTTTTCGACACCAGGCGATCTTGCCGGTCAGCCGGCAGGGATCCTTGGCAAAAGGGATGCAGATGCACATGCCGGTGCCGGGGGAGATCCCGCCGTGCGCCCGGAAACAGAGCCCGCCCTGACTGATATCCTTCAGGATGTGTTCGTGTTCACCGATCATGTTGTTGAGTTTGAATTTGAACGGGATGTCCGTGGTATGTCTTACAAACTGCCTGATATGCATTGCTGCTCACTCCATGTTCAAATACAGAGGCATATACTGACTATCGGCAATTTTTCTTATTTTACAACCGGTTGCTCTGGATTCTTAAATTATCCCCAGTCTCTGATGATTCTTATCGCGGCGTTAAGTATAGACCAGTGCGGTTTAGGTTGGCGGTTGCGTACGATAAAAAATGTCCCGAATTGCCAAGTGGTGCACGGATTCAGATTTCCGGAATCTCCACGATCAACGCCACCCGTCGATTGCGCGCGCGTCCCGCCGCAGTGGCGTTGCTCTGCAGCGGGTGGGTATCCGCATATCCGACTGCACGCAGTTTGGCCGGATCCAGGCCTTTGCCGATGAGATAGCGGGTCACACTGGTTGCCCGACCCGAAGAGAGCTCCCAGTTGGAAGGGAAGCGGCTGGTGGCGATGGGGCGGTCATCGGTGTGGCCTTCCACCGAGATGATCCCAGTGTGTTCGGACAGAAGTTGCGCCAGTTCATCGAGCAGCCCAGCGCCGTCGCGCTTGAGCTCGGCACTGCCGACCGCAAAAAGAATGTTATCGCTCACTTCGAGATAAACGCCTTCGGCAACTTCGGAAACCCGTACCCTCTCGTCCAGTTGCTGTTGTGCCAGCTTTGTCAGAAAGCGTTGAATCCTGTGATGGCTGATTTCAGGCGGGGCAGGCTGCGCGTTTACAGCTGGCTCTTCCCACCCGTTTTCGGGATCAGTGGTGGAGCGGCCGTCGGCGGATTCCACGATATTGTAGCTTGGATCCGAGCCCGCCGGAGCAGCTCGATCCCCAGCCGGCAGAAAGATCATCGGGGTGATAGGGATCGGCTTGACCGTCTGCAGCAAAAATGAGAAGGGCGGGATGCGGTCCATGCTGGTATTTTCATGACCGACGGTATCGGTATCGGCAGGCGGGTCGAGCGAAGCATCGACGGTTTTCGGCTCCTGACCGGGCTCCGTCTGCAGAGTGAGCGCGGCGGATGCGGTTTGCCGTTCTATCGGCTGCGGCGCGACGAAGCGGAATTCTCCCGGATCTGCCTCAACCGGCGGTGCTTCGTTCTTGGGCTGCAACGCCAGCAATACCACGAACAGAGTCAGAAACAGGGTCAGGATATCGATATAACTGAGCAGCCAGTTGTCCCGTTTGCCGCTGCTCTCGCCCAACGCTTCCCAGGGGTCGGCAAAGGCCATCGCTCCGGCTTCGGAGGCGGTTCCATCCGCTGCTGCGGCGTGCTGAAACAATGGCGATTTCATACTGCTGGGTCAGGCGCTTGCCAGCGAGCTGATGGAGGCGTTTTCGGGCTTCAGATGCATCGGCCGGCCGGTGACGAATGCATTCAGCGTCTCGCGAATTACCTCCGGGTGCCCCTTTTCGAACAGCAGCATCAACATTTCATGTTTGACCTTCTGCCAGGCCAGCTGCTCGCGAAACCTTTGTTCCATTTTGATCGCCATCGGTTTGATGACCAGGTTTGCCGCCACCAGGCCATACACAGTGGTGATCATCGCGAAACCCATCGCTGCTCCCACCACATCCAGTCCACCGTCGCCCAGGCTGAACAACAGGCGTATCAGTCCCAACAGTGTACCCAACATGCCGAAAGCCGGCGCGAAACCGGCCATTGCGTTGAGAATGCGCAGACGTCGCCGTTTCTGTTCCAGGTTGTTGGAGAGCTGCCACTGCAGCGCCCGGTTAAGCTCTTTCTGATTGCAGCGGTCCACAATGAGCTGGGATCCAAGATTGAGATAGGGATCCTCAACTGCCTTGATATACATCTCCGCCTGACGCACACTGCCACGGCGGTAGCAGGTTGCCACCTGCAGAAATCGCTCCTCATCCGCCCCCAGGCTGGCTTTGCGCTCGCCGAAGATCGCGGGCAGTCCACGCAGCAACTGTTCCACCCGTTGGTAACCTTCGCTGACTACGGTCGCAATCAGCGTGCCGCCGATAACGAAGAAGAATCCCGAGATACCCACGAGCCAGATCGAGGTTGCGCCCAGTATGAGTGTCAGACTGGAGAATAGAACGGCGGCGCAAAGCAGGCTGATGGTCAGTTTCTGAGGCATAAAATCGCTCCGGGCAAGTACTGTAAGCTGGGTGGTGGTGCCGTCTGTTTAACAATTAATCAGCAATTGTCATGCCATTGAGAACGTTCCCACTTCGGCCTGTACCCGGAAACATCCCCTTGGCCGCGCGGTGGGACGGGTGATGCGCTTCGGACCCCGGATCGCCCACTGATAAAACGGCTGCGCAGTCTGGGGTGCCGGAGACGTCCACCGGGAGGCGGTAATTTTTTGCCGTTTTCGGGGAAGGGATTTACCGCCGCAGTTTCGATTTTCGCCGGCAGAGCGCTGCGCCAATCATTGCATTGCGGTTTCTCGCGGACTTCGCCAGGCCGACCGCCTTCGCGTCATCGACAGGTATGGCGCAGGTTGATGCAACCGTTGCGCGCGGAGATACTTTAAAACCTGCAGCCACCCCGACAATGCGACCGTATTCGAGCGGTCTGGGTCTATAAGCCCAAAGGAGGATTAAATTATCCCGGCCATTGTGTTCTCCGCCTGGTCTGCGATCTCTGTCGCAAGTTTATCGCGCCGTGCCCGTGCTTCGGCCGTGGCGCCCACTTCGCTGCGCATCTGATGCAACAGTTTACTGAGGCTGAGTGATGGTTCCGTCTTATGGTGCTCCTGAAGTGCAAGCAGCGTCTCCCGGTAGGCGGCTTCGTACTGTGCCAGTTTGCAGTAGGTACAGGCCAGGCGAAGATGCAGCGCGTGGTGTTCCTTGTCTGCCGGTTTCAGCTCGTGTGACGCCAATGCGTAGCGCTCCAGCGCAGCGGCGTACTCGCCGACCCTGAACAGCACATCGCCTTCATTCAGCAACTGCTGGTTGCAGGTACTGATCAGCCGTGAAATCTGATGGAAATATACGTGTGTTTTTCGATTGCGCATTCTCGCCTTCTGCAACCAGGCCAGCGCTTCCGCATACTGCTCCATGCGCATGTATTCGCGGCCGATCAGATAAGCGCTTTGCACATACTTCTTTTTCCGGTGTTCGAAGTTTGCGACCAGCAGGTCAATCACCTTTTGCGGACTTTTCTCTTCCACTGCGGCGAGGAGAGCATCGATCACGCTGGTGAATTGCGGGTATTTCCGGCTCATCTCATGCAATGCAGCATCCGCCGCATCGCGCAATTCCTCGCCGGCTTTCTCATTGTCGACCACGTCCAGCAGAATAAGCAGCGCGGCGGGATCCTTTGCCTGCCCCAACGCTGTGACAGCCTCAATCTTTTCACTTTCGTTTTTTGACTCGACCAGATATCTGATGCAAAAGCGCATCATGCATTGGATCTGGTCCTGTCTATGGCTCCATAGGGTGAGTGCGACAATCAGAGATACGCTGAGAGAGATAATGCCGACGCCAAAGAGTATGAAAAAGAACAGTGAATGCGCAATCTTCGGGTTTGCACTGTGCTCGGCTGAAGCAGCCATCCACGGTGCCATCAGTACCGGAACAAGAGCCGCGGCAATAAAACTCACCGGTAGAGCGCGTCCGGCAGATCCTGAACGGCCTTCCGGAATGGCGGGATTGCAGCGGGGCGGAAGGGAAATTTTCATATCTTCTGTTCCATCATGATATAGCGTCTGGATTTTTGTTTTATAGCTGGTCATAAGGATAGACGCGTTCTTCCGGAAGCACCCGGATTCTAAAACCAATAACCTTTCAAAGCAGTGCAGAATCCGGAAACCGGATCAGTTCGCAGCGGCGGCCTCCAATCGTGGTCGCCGGACAGGATCCCGCCAGAAACTGTCTGACAAGCCCCTTTTACAAAGGGGTTGTGTTCGAAATGCGTCGCTGCTGTGTTGCGCCGCTTTCCGATACATCGGGTACCGTACCGCGACGCGGTGCGCGCGGGATATAAGAGAGGTTCTGACTGCGGCTGTTTGCAGCGCATGGCAATGCCTCAATGCCGTCAACGGCAGAATTGATGGCGGCGCGTTTTTCGGAAACAGACGTCTGGAATCGTTACCGCGTCAAGCCTATCGCGGATCCAGGCGGGGTCAGGCGCCAAGCCCCACGGTTGCCGGTGCTGTTTTCTTACCCGGCTGAGTCGACTTGACTGCGGCCTGAATCCGGTGCTAACTAGTCTCTGTCGAGGAACCCGTTTCCATTCCCGCAGGCAGGATAAGGATCGGCAGCTTGGGGTGGAGGGAATCGCAAATCAGCACGCCCGAAGCGGCAGAGCAGGGCGGCTATCCCGCCCCGGATGGATGCCATAAAACAAGCGCACAGGCGGGGGGCAGCATTTGATTTCGGCTGCATGCGTTGAAGCGTGGTCGCTGTATCTCCGTGTCCATCCGGAATCTTTTCCGCCGGGGAAGGGTCCGGTCACACACCTCAAGGCACGATTATTTACTGAAAAACAACAAACCATGACCTTTGGCGCAGAATGGTGAATCCGACCCAGGGCAGGCGCATATGAAGAATTCGAGACGCTTTTTGAGTGCTATCCCCGTGGTTGGGAAATCGGTGCGGAAGTCGTGATTGGCAGGAAGATTGTCCATCTCTGTTATCTGCTGGATGACAACCAGACTTACCTGCGGACAAAGCGCTTTTTCTATGGGCTGTTGAGCGACCCGACCTCTCCTATGCGCACCCGCTTCGACGTCACCATGATCGTGCTCGTGATCGCCTCCGTCTCGATCCTCGTTTACGAGATAAAACAGGATCTGGGTTGGTTTGGCGATGCATTCGAAATCTTTATCGTCACGGTATTCATTATCGAGTATCTGCTGCGCGCCTGGATTTACAACGATTCACGATCGATCATTATCGAACAGTACGAACAGGCCGAGTTTGTGCACGCGGAATTTCACATCGCGCCGGCGCTGAAAAAAGTACTGCGCGAAAAGTGGCGCTATGCCACCTCACCGCTCGCCATCATCGATCTGCTGGCAATTCTTCCCAGCCTGCGCGGTGTCAGGTTTCTGCGGATCTTTCTGCTGTTCCGTTTGTTCAAGTTATTCCGTTACGCCAGCAATGTGAGCGAATTCGCCAAGGTCCTGGCCGAGAAACGCTTTGAACTCGCCACACTGGGACTGATCGCCGGCTTTATCGTATTGGCTTCCAGTACTGCGATTTATGTGCTCGAAGGGGGGTTGGACGGCAGTCAGATCGACACACTATACGACGCCGTCTACTGGTCGCTGGTTACCGTATCGACGGTAGGCTATGGGGATATCATTCCGCACAGCCCCGAGGGGCGTTTTGTAGCCATGATACTTATAGTCTCGGGTATCGGCTTCATCTCGTTTTTCACTTCGATTATCGTCTCTGCGTTCGCGGCAAAGCTGAACACACTGCGGGAGCAACGGCTGTTTGCCGAGCTTGGTCGTTTCCAGGACTTTACCCTGATCTGCGGATACGGCCGGGTGGGCGAAGTGGTGGTGGAAAAACTGGCCGCGGAGAAGGCGCATTTACTGGTGCTTGAGAAAGAGCCTGAAAAAGTCGAACTCGCCCGCTCCGCCGGTTACCTCGCGTTGCAGGGGGACGCTTCGGACAACGCCTTGCTGGAGCGGCTGCACATTCAGGATTCGATCAAGACGGTTGTCTGCAGCACCGGGGATGACGTGGTGAATGTTTTTATCACCCTGACCGCGCGTTATCTCAATAAAAATGTTCTGATCGTCGCCCGGGCCAACAAGCGCGAATCCATCCGCAAACTGCAGTTGGCCGGTGCCGACTATGTTGTTGCGCCATTTGAAGCCGTAAGCAGGGTGGTCAGCGCTTACGTCGATCAACCAATTGCATTCGACGCGCTTTATGGGATTTTAAGCGGCAACGAGGATATCAGCACGGATGCAGTCGTTGTGCCCGCCGGTTCGCTGGCGGATGGAAAAAGCATCGATACGATCGACTTTCCCCATTACCGTCTGGTGCTGTTTGGTATCGTATCTCCAAAAGGACGGAAATCCGCTCATACCAGCGTGTTTGAACTTGATGAGGGTGATTTCCACTTCCATCCACCGGGAGATTTCCTTGTTGCCAGCGATGATGTACTGGTGCTGTTTGGAGACGAATTCAGCCTGAGTCATTTTAAGGACAAGCTGGGCAAGAGCAGTCTCTAGCGGGTATAGCGGGCAGCAGCGTAAAAAAACAGTGGCGGATCGTCTGGTTCCGCCAGCAGTATGAGGTATTGAATCAACATGCGCATTGCGATCTTCGGCTATGAAAAACTTGCGGTGGACATTGCCGACTACCTGAACAAGCCGCGCAACGATTTAATCATTGTCGACAATAAAGAAGAGAATATCAGAGAGGCAGCCAAACAGGGATTCGAAACGGTTCTGGCGGACTACAGCCACGACCAGGAGCTGCGCGAGATAGGCATTGGTACGGATATTGAGACCATTTTTTGTCTCCTGCCGGATGATGCGGAGAACGTCTTCCTGGTAATTTCGGTAAGATCCATCGATGCGCGGGTTCCGATCGTATCCATTGCCGATGCGCAGGACTCGATTCCAAAGTTTCTGGCAGCCGGCGCGGACAAGGTGATCGATCCCTATGAGATCAGCGGACTTAAAATCTGGCGCATGATCAGAAAACCGATCGTCTCTCAGGTCATAGAAAAAACGTTGATGAGCAAACTGGATCTGCACCTGGCGCAAGTGACGATCGAGAAGGGGTCTTTTCTCGATGGCCGGGAACTGGCCGAATCGAGTCTGCGGCAGCAATACGATCTGGTTCTGCTCGGTCTGGTGGATTGCAATTTCGGCGACGAATTCATTTTTCGTACGCGGGGATTGCGTCATCGGCTGGGTGCCGGGGATATTCTGGTGGTGATCGGGCCGTACAGCGATATAGACCGCCTCAGAAGGGATCTGCGGGCACCGGAGCTATTCTGGTAGCCCAGCGGGCCGACAAAGATATCTACCGCCTCCCAGGCGATCTGCGGGCGGCCTCAATCAAACAGCGCCTGCGGCGGATGGTGATCCCGGGTGAAAACCGGAGTGGAGCTCAGGTCATCAGTTGCTGTTGTTGCATCGGCTGCTGCTGGGTCTCCTGCTGCTGGTTCGCAATGGCCGCGGGTTGGGCGCTGTTGCTGTGATGCTCCGGAGCGAAATCGGGCAGTGCGTGGAAAGCGTTGCGGATACCGTCGTTCCAGGTTCTGCGTACCTGCACCATATAGGGGTTGTTCTGCTCGAACTTGCACCTGTGCCCCAGCATCAGGCTGTCTTTCTGATAGAGACTGATCTCGAACGGGGCGCCGACGGTAATATTCGAGCGGGAGGTGGACTCCAGCGAGACCAGGCACAATTTCGCACCCTCTTCCAGCGAGAGCTGGGGATTGACGATCCGGTCCAGCGACGGCTTGCCGTATTTACTCTCGCCGATCTGCAGGTAGGGCGTTTCCGGTGATGCGGTGATGTAGTTGCCCTGGGGGTAAATCATCATCAGTCCGTGAGGCTGCCCGGAGATCTGGCCGCCGATCAGCAGTGTCGTTTCACCGCTGACCCCTGACGAAGCCAGCATTGAGCCATGTTCCTGTTGCACCTGGACGCTGACCCGGCCGACGTATTCTGCCGCCTCAAAAAGGTAGCGGGCGTTCACCAGGTTGGTGCCGCCGCCAGGGTAGTCGATATCCCGCTGGATGTGGTTCATCACCTCCTGGGTGGTGGCCAGGTTGCCTGCCGAAAGAATCACGAACAGACGATCCTGTGCCGGCTGAAAAACGTGCATCTTGCTATACGTGGTGACATAGTCCACCCCGGCGTTGGTACGCGAGTCGGAAGCGAACACCAAACCCGCTTCAAGGCACAGTCCCAGACAGTAGGTCATCAAATTTTCCCGAAAATGTTAGCCATGGTTCAGTATCTCGCTAACCGGTTGTCGAGGGAAGTCTTCGTTATGGTATAAATATTGCTGCATTAAATTTTTCGAACGACTACTGTCCACACTTACCCAGGAAGTTACATGTCTATTCGCGTCGCGCTGCACCATAAAACCAATTATAACTACGACCAACTCATTCAACTCACTCCGCACCTGGTGCGGCTGCGGCCTGCCCCACATACGCGCACGCCGGTGCACCGCTACTCGCTCAAGGTGGAACCCCGGGAGCATTTTGTACACTGGCAGCAGGACCCGTTCGGTAACCACGTGGCCAGCTTCACCTTCCGTGAAAAGACGCGCCGCTTCAGCGTGGAGGTCGATCTGGTGGTGGAGATGGTCACCATCAACCCGTTCGATTTTTTTGTCGAGGAGTATGCCGAAAACTGGCCGTTCAATTATGAAGCGCACCTGAAAAAGGATCTGTCGCCCTACCTGGAACTCAAGGAGCAGGGGAAGCTGCTGCGTGCCTGGGTCGGAGCGGTGCCGCGTGAAAAGAAGCATATTATTGATTTACTGGTGGATCTGAATCGGCGGCTGTCGCTGGATATTGGCTACGTTATCCGCATGGAGCCCGGGGTGCAGAGCTGCGAACAAACGCTGGATCTCGCCAAGGGCTCCTGTCGCGATTCGGCCTGGCTGCTGGTGCAGATACTCAGGCATTTTGGCCTGGCGGCGCGATTTGTCTCTGGCTACCTGGTGCAGCTG
>JAGRGQ010000003.1 GCA_020445405.1 Gammaproteobacteria bacterium
TGGCAACGTTGAAAAGGGTATGGGCGTTGGCGATCTGGCGCGGCGTCTCCGCGCCCAGCCGGTCGACGCCGGTCAGCTCGGGATGAGCCGGCGAAACCAAGGTCACCAGTTCGGCGAGCTGCGGAATGAAAAAGAACCAGATGATGACGCCCGCCACATTGAACAGTACATGCACCGCAGCCGCCCGCACCGCCTCCCTCGGCTTGCCGATGGAGGCCAGCACCGCGGTTACGCAGGTCCCGATGTTCGCCCCGAACGCCAACGCGATACCCGCCGGCAACGTGATGAAGCCCTGGCTGGCCATCACGATCACGATACCCGTCGTCGCCGAAGAGGACTGGATCAATCCGGTAAAGCCCGCCGCGATCAGGATGCCGATCAACGGGTTCTCCATCTGAATCATCAGGTCGAGGAATGGCTGGAAGCTGCGCAGCGGCTTCATGGCGTCGCTCATCACACTCATGCCGAAAAAGACGAGACCCAGTCCCATCAACATGGTGCCGTACTGCTTGATACGCTCGCGCTTGGACGCGAAAAGCATGGAAAAACCGACACCAACCATCAACAGCGCGGCCTTGGTAATCTTGAAGGCAACAATCTGTGCGGTTATCGTGGTGCCGATATTGGCACCCATAATGATCCCAACCGACTGCGAGAGCGACATCAACCCGGCGGTGATAAAGCCGACCACCAATACCGTGGTTACCGAAGAGGACTGGATTACCGCAGTGACGAATGCCCCCGTGGCAGCCCCCATGAACCGGTTGGCGGTCAATTTGGCGAGGATCGTTTTCATGCGCTCGCCGGCGACTGCCTTCAGCGACTCGGACATCTGCTCCATACCAAACAGGAACAACGCCAGACCGCCGAACAGCTGCATGCCCATCGTTCCCCAGGCCATCTTTTGATCAGCATCTGCAGCAGCGAGAACAGGAAAGGCCGCAAAGGCCACAGCAGCGGTTATCAGCAACAGAATCAGGACTCTGTTCCTCAGGCTGGCTGCTGGCAGCAGGTATGATGTCACCATGCCATTCTCCTTGATTTAACTAACCGTTCAGCTTCAAACGTCGTGTTATTTATTATTTAACCCGGGCCTTTGGACGGCTTGAGCCTGTCTTCTGCCGCCTTTGCGCGTAAATCAGGTGTCAGCCGTTCTCTCCCTGCCGGCCTGGCGGATTGAGAATCGATTCACCGATGCTGTTTGACGATGGTCACCGGCAACGGGCAGAGCCGAACCACCTGTTCCGCCTTTGAGCCCAGCATGATGTGTTTCAATCCGGTGCGGCCCTGACTCCCCATGATGACCATCGCGGCATCACGTTTCTCCGCCACCTCCAGAATCCTGGTGACCGGCAGTCCGATCACCAACAGTCTCTCGACGCTCCTGAGCGGTTTGATTTTAGGATATTTTTTCTGCATGGAATCGATGAAATCGTCGAGCATCTCGCGAGCGATATCTTCGATGCGCATCAGCTGATTTTTCTTTGAGGTTCGTTTGTAATACCCCTGCATATCTCCCGGATCGTGCGCCACATGCAGCACTACAATCGGCAGCTTCATGCATGCTGCCAGTTCGCAGGCTTTCAGCAGTGCGGCCTCAGAGTGGGGGGAGAAGTCCACCGGAACCAAAAGAGGCTTAATCTTCGCTTTGTCCACCATTTCAGGTCTCCGGAGATCGAAGTTCCAGCAGCCGCTAAAGAGGCGCGGCGCAATCTTTGGTTTACCGGCACCGGCGCTCACGGCCAGCCGGTTCCCGACATGGGTCGCCATTCCATGCCGCCGGGCGCCGGGTAACTTTCCACACCGACACCCCAAAACCTCGATCCTGTGCTAGGATCATATACATGTTACAAATTGGTTACCTTAGCATAATAACCATTGATTCGAATCAATAAAAATTCCTTTTTGGTTTATGAGTATTGTATTTTTTTCTAACGTGGAGGGCTATTCTAAAAACCGAGCATCGAGTATACGGTGCCGGATTGTCGGCGATCCAGGCTGCCTCCCCCGGGAGGGCGTTTATACCAGCGGATCGGCCGAAGGCTTTGTGGGGCCGCCCATGGACCAAGAAGGTAACGCTGCATCGCACATCGATAGGGATGGCAATGCGTATAATATCGGTTTTCGCCCCGCCATGCCGCCAACCGGTCGTTTGATGCCCGTGCCAGCAACAGGGTAACAGATGAGCTTGGAGGAGCATAATGCATAATATTCAAGTAGATGGAAGAGATGTCCAGCTAAACGACGAGGGCTATCTGATAAATTTCGAAGACTGGGACAGAAGCGTCGCTGAGACACTGGCCGCGATGGATCGATTGACGCTGACCGATTGCCACTGGGTGGCAATCGACTTCATGCGGGATTTCTACCGGCAATACGAGATACCACCGTCATCCCGCGCACTGCTCAAGGCGGTTGGCAATCGGATCTACGAAAACGGCTGCAGCAGGAAGGATCTGGAGAGGATTTTTCCCAAAGGCGGATGCAAGCATGCCTGCCGTCTGGCCGGTCTTCCGGATGCCTATTGTCATGCCTGTTGAAGCATTACCGGAATAGCGTTTTTGCTAAAAATTTTTGCTGTACCAACACCGCCGGCAGCATGAACGACCGGCGGAAACGGGCAAGGCGACGCCACTGCCTAGTCAGCGCAGAGCGGCACCGGGCTTACAAAGTTCGATTTCGGTCTGTTTTGGAGCGGCGAGGAGTGGTTTGTGCCTGAGGACCAATTAATTTTCAGCGTTCCCGAAAATGTTACGCTGCAGGATCTGAAGAACTGGCTGCTGGAAAAGCAGTTCGTCGAAGAGTTGGAACCGGTAGAAATCCAGCGGGTTTTTTTCGATACATTCGATTGGCGTCTGTTCAACTCCGGTAACGTGCTGGAGATCGCATCAACCAAACCGGGTTATCTGCTCACCTGGCGTGCGCTCGGGGGGGGAGCGCTTCATGCCCAGACAACGATCAGACAGATTCCCCGTTTTGCCAGCGATTTCGTTGCACCCGGACTGCGCAACTGCCTGTCCGGGATGCTGGGCCGGCGAACCCTGATGCCCAAGATCTCGATCACCAGCAGTACCAGGGAGCTGCGCGTGATCAATGCTGACCACAAGACGTTGCTGCGCATCGAAATGCGCCGGGACCGCGCCGTTGTTGCGCAAAGTACCACATACTTCAAACTGCCTGACGCCATCTACCTGTTTCCGCTCCGGGGGTTTGACAGTATCCATGAAAAAATCACCAGCCTGCTCACCAGGAAAGGCAGACTGCGTCCGATCACCGAAGACCCGCTGGTAACGGCGCTTGGCCGTCTGGGTATAGACACCAGCCGCTACACCAACAGCCCGGTGTTCCATTTCGACCCGGAACAGCCGGCCTATGAGGCGCTGTGCGACGTTCTCGACCGTTACCGGCGCATCATGGATGAAAATCTCTCCGGTGCGTGCGAAGACAAAGACCCCGAATTTCTGCATGATTTCCTGCACGCCGCAAGACGCTCCCAGTGTCTGCTGCACCACTATTTCAACGCCTTTCCGTCCAAGATCATCAACCTGATCCGACAGGACTTCGACTGGCTGGAAGAGATAACCGCGCCGGTGCGCAGCCTGGATATCTACCTGGGTCTTTTCGATGAATTCGTAACCCGGGTGGATGCCGATCACCGCGTCGCGCTGGAACCCCTCAGGCACTTCCTGGAGGCGGAAAAACTGAAAGAGCACCGCTTGATGCGGGTGCCGCTGGAGAGTCCCCGCTATCGGCGCACCATGAAATCCTGGGAGAATATTTTATCCGGGCAGACCCGACCTGAAAGCATGCCGGAAGATGCCCGCAGACCGATCCTCGAAATCGCATCCAAAGGCATATACAGCATCTATCTGGAATTGATCGAAAAAGGCCGTGGCATTATGGGAACGGATAATCCCGACGCGCTGCTCGAATTGCAGATTGTCGAAAAGCGCCTGGGATACGAAATGGAGACCTTCCGTAACCTCTACCCGCAGAAAATGATCGAACCTGCCCTGGTGGCATCGCGTCAGCTGCAGGACAACCTGAACAAATTTCAGAATCTTCACCTGCAGCACGGATCGCTGCTCGACTACAGTAAAAAAATGCAGCGGGAGGTGCGAACCATGCCGGTATGGGTGGAGGCAATCGAACTGTTGGCCGCAGACCGGGAGCAGGAAGAACGCAAAATGCAGGCGGAGTTCCGCGCCCGCTATGACCGGCTTGCCCGCAAAAAGATGCAGCGCAGGTTTCGCGCCCTTTTCTCTCCAAACTAAGAATCAAAAACAGTTAATCCATGAAAATAATAGCGACCTATAATCTCAAAGGCGGGGTTGGAAAGACCTCCACTGCAATCAATATGGCCTATCTTGCCGCCAAGGAGGGGTATCGGACGCTGCTGTGGGATTTCGATCCACAGGGAGCCGCCAGCTTCTGTTTTCGGGTAAAGCCCAAGCTGAAAGGCGGCATCGGCGCACTAAGGACCCGAAGGAGATCTCTGGACGACGTGGTCAAGGCAACGGATTTCACCGGACTCGACCTGATCCCGGCAGATTTCTCATTCAGAAATTTCGATCAGGTATTCAGCGATACAAAAAATCCGTCGAAACAGCTGATGAAACTGCTGTTTCCGATCTCCAGAGAGTACGATCTGTTATTCATCGATTGCGCTCCCAGCATATCCCTGGCTTCGGAAAATATTTTCTACGCTGCGGACGCGCTGCTGATACCGCTGATACCCACCACATTTTCGGTGCGCACATTCAATCAGCTGTTGACCTATTTCAACAAGGCACCGTCAAGGCATCTCATGCTGCTGCCGTTTTTCTCCATGTACGACAAGCGCAGGCTGCTGCATCGCCAGATTCTGGTCTCCCTGCCGAAGGAGTTCAAGGGCATGCTCAATACACCGATCCCCTACTCCAAGAGCGTGGAGCTCATGGGAATCCAACG
Organism: Gammaproteobacteria bacterium; assembly: GCA_020445405.1. Taxonomy (GTDB): domain Bacteria; phylum Pseudomonadota; class Gammaproteobacteria; order Chromatiales; family Chromatiaceae; genus HKST-UBA178. The sequence continues at coordinate 4,951 of JAGRGQ010000003.1, forward strand.
GGCCCCCGTGGGGAGTTTTGCACCGCAAAGCAGCCCGGCTCATGCCTATATCAAGCTCTGGCGGGAAGTACAGGCAAAGCTGCTGGCCAATAAGGGTGTTTGAAACCCATCACATAATGCTGCGGCAACCGGCTGCGCGCCACCGCTGTCAGCTGTTCTCGGTCAGCCGCGCGGCCAGTTTTTTCACCAGCACGGCCAGCTCCCGCTGTTTCAGCGCTTTTGCCGCTCTCTCGGGAGAGACCCAATTACGCCCGCGATAACTCTCCTCCCACTCCTCCTCCGGCAGAACCTTGGTCACCTCCATCGGATAGACGTCCACGGTGCAGACCCCACCCCATTTCCGATAGCTGTACCGTCCCAGGGATTCAGCACCAACCACCCCCTCGACGCCCGCCTCCTCGCGCGCCTCCTTGGCCGCAGACTGCCGCTGTGTCAGCCCGGGCTCATTGATGCCCTTGGGGACAATCAGATGCTTTTTGCTGTTTGAGGAGATGACCAGGATTTCCGGCCTGCCCGACTGCAGCCGGTAGGGAATGACGGATGACTGAGCGTAGTAATAGTCCGGGCGCTCTCTCGATTCGCCGCCGGGCGCTGCAGAGCCCGGTTCAGGCAGCATGCCGGGGCGTGTAATCGATTCCAGCCGCGCGCAGCCGGCGACGGCCGCGCTCCAAGCACAATCCAGAGTGAGCCTGGCCAGGGTAGCCGTCGGCAGTAATTTCCCGTCGTCTCCGATGGGAACCTCCTCCTCCACGAGGTAGCTCAGCAGCTGCTCCAGGCCCGGATTGTGCCCGACCAGCATCAACCGCTTCGTCTCTGCCGGCACGCTGCGGAGAACATCCATAAGACTGCCGAGACCGGCGGCGTAGATACGCTCGTCCTGGACAATTATCGAGGTGGCCAGACCCATGGCCTTGACCGCCTGCCCGGCGGTGGCGATGGCGCGTTCCGCCGGCGAGCTGACAACGCGGTCGGGAAGCAGCTTCTGCTGCAGCAACCAGTTCCCCATCCGCTGAGCGCCGCGCCTGCCCCGCTCCTGCAGCGGCCGGTGGAAATCATCCACATCGACATCCCAGTCCGATTTACCGTGACGTAAAATCATTAGTTCACGAGACATTGAAATTCTCCCGGGTAGCAACCCGTCGCATTATTCAGACAAAGCTTAGTCGATCAGCCCGAAGTTTACCGTTGCCGGAGCGACGGCCGGTAAATTCTGAAGACTGGAGGCGGGTAAGTCTGGATGGAGATTTTCCATAATTGGTTACCGCATGACCAGCGACAGGATATATCTTTTTTATCGTCTCATGACGGTGACGTGAACAGATTCGATCGCCAGCGGCTGAAGATGCAGCACATTTTGACGCTACAGGTTAAACACCCGGGTATAATTCAGACTGTAAACAGGTGTCCGCAGCCTGTTTCATAATCCGCGCGGCCGCGAAGGTAAGTAACAGGGGATGGCTTCCATCTCTGTTGAGGCATCTGATCAAAGGGTACCGATCCGGAAAAACAGAGTCAGCCTTACAACCGCGCACGCCAGACACTCAGTCCCCACGAGCCATGCAGCCGATACAAGTCCACCGCACCATTCAAATCCCGGATCTTCTGCGCATCAGCCGCTATCAGAAGGCGCCGGAGCTGGGGCCCAGCATACTTTTCTTCAGCGGCGGCTCGGCGTTAAGGCAGATGAGCCGCGTACTCAAGAGTTATACGCACAATTCGATACACCTGGTCACACCATTCGACTCGGGCGGCAGCTCCGCGAAACTGCGGCAGGCTTTCGATATGCCGGCGATCGGCGATCTGCGCAGTCGACTGATGACGCTGGCCGACGAGACGATAACCGGTCATCCCGAGGTCTACAGGCTCTTCACCTACCGCTTTCCCAAGGACGCTGCCGATGCCGTGCTGAAAAAGCGGCTCAGAGAGCTCACTGCGGGACGGGACCCGATGATAATGGATGTTCCCAACCCGATGCGCCGGCTCATCCGCACCCAGCTCGGCTATTTTCAGGACGCCATGCCGGCTGATTTTGAACTGCAGGGGGCCAGTATCGGCAATCTTATTCTGACCGGCGGATATCTGAACAACCATAAACACCTCGATCCGATCATTTTTCTCTTCTCGAAACTGGTTGGCGTGCTGGGTACTGTGCGCGCGGTGGTCAACGACAACCTCCATCTGGCGGCCGAATTGAAGGATGGAACCCGGATTATCGGCCAGCACCGGTTGACCGGCAAGGAGGTGCCGCAGCTCACCTCCCCGATCGAGCACCTCTACCTGGTGGACAAGGCAAGAATCGAGTTGCCGGTAAAATCGGTATTGCGGAAAAAGAACCGCAAACTCATCCAGCGTGCCGAGCTTATCTGCTATCCGCCGGGAAGCTTCTACTCGAGCCTGATAGCGAATTTCCTGCCGGCCGGTGTCGGCTCGGCGGTCGCCGCCAATGCCGGTCCGAAGCTCTATATTCCCAATCTCGGCAGGGATCCCGAGCAGATCGGGATGACGATGGATCAATCCATTCTTCGCCTGCTCAGCCATCTGCGCGCGGATGCCGGCAGCGACTGCCCCGAATCACGGCTGCTGAACTTTGTCATGCTCGACAGCAGACGCGGCAACTACACCTCGCTGCCGGACCCGTCGCTGATGAACAATCTGAAGGTGCGGATCATCGACACCGAATTGATCAGCAAGGAGAGCGCACCTTACTACGATCCGAAGCTGCTGGCTGCGGCGCTGCTCTCACTCTGCTGAGCATGGAAAAAAGCGGCGGGCTGCCGAATCATGGAGCGGCTAAATAATGCGCTCGACCCGCACTTTCACCACCGAACGTGCATCCGATTCGAGCACATTGATGCGATACCCCTGCTCTTCGATCGAGTCTCCCTGCCTGGCTATGCGGCGCAGGCGGCTGACGACAAAACCGCCTATGGTGTGTGCTTCGGTCACCGGAAACTCCACATGAAGGGTATCGTTGACCTCCGAAATCGGCATGCGCCCGCTCATGATGTGCGAGTTCTCGTTCTCGTGTTCGATATAGATCCGACGTTTGGGCTGGTACTCATCGAAGTCGTAACCGACATCGATCTCACCGACCACCTCTTCGAACACATCCTCCATGGTAAGAATACCGATGGCCGATCCGAATTCGTCCACCACCACCGCCAGGTGATCCTCGCGCGCCTGCAGCTGCGGCAAAGCACGATCGATGGTCTGTTTCGGCGACAGATAGAGCGCCGGCTTGATGTAGTTCTCCAGCGGCTGCTCCTCCAGCTCCGGAACCATCAGATCCCAGGTGCTCAACGTCAGAACCCCCTTCACATTCGTGATATTGCCCTGGTAGACCGGCAGCCGGTTGTAGCCATAACTCATGACGATGCGGATCGCCTCTTTCATATCGCGCGTCTGGTTGAAGCCGATCACATCCGCCAGCGGAATCATCGCCTCCCCGACCGTGGTATCCCCGAAACGGATGATTCGGCGAATCCGCTTCTTATCGATTTTTGAGGTATTCGAAGTCGATTCCGAAATATCCAGCAGCACCCGCAGCTCCTCCCGGGTGATGAACATATTCTGCGGGATCGAACCGCCGCCGACGATGCGGGCGACGAAGCGGGCGATGCGGCTGAAAATAAAAATGACCGGGTAGAACAGATAGGAGAAGAATCGCAGACCGTAGATGATCCTGCTCACCAGCGTATCCGCCTTCTGCTGATAAATACTCTTGGGGACCACCTCCCCCAGAATCAGCAGAATCGGTGTCAATACCACGATCGATATGAAATCGCCGCTCACTCCGAACAGATCGATGAATAGGATCGCTCCCAACGTCGATATGGTAACGGTCGCGATATTGGTCCCCACCAGTGTGGTTCCCAATATGACGTCGGGTCTTTTGAACAGGCGAAGGACCAGATCGGCGCCGCGGTTGCCTTTCTTTGCCTGGTGTCTCAGCTTGAGCTTATCCGAGTTCACCATTGCGATTTCGGAGCCGGAAAAGAACCCTTTCAACAGCAGAAAGACCAGCATGAGCAGCAGTTCAAGTATCAGGTTAACATCCATTACTCCGCCTCCCGCTTTTTGGCCCGCTGCTGCGCGAGTTCATCTGCAACCGGTGCCGCATCCCCGGTGACTTCCACTGCAGCGGACGGCTGTTCCGCCGCCACCCCGGATTGCTCTGTGGCCGGTTCGGTACCGCCCTGCTCCGCTTCCTGCGCGATCGCGGTCTCCTCGCCGCTCTGCGGTGCCTGCTCCTCCTGCTTGGTGTGTTCACCTGCCGCTATCTTGCTCACCTGAATCTTACTGATGCGAAGGCCTTTAACCTCCTGGGCGATGAACTCGTAACCTTCGTGGGTTACCCTGTCGCCAACCTTGGGCAGACTGTCGAACAGGCGGAAGGCGACGCCGCCGATTGTCGTCATGACCGGATCGCCGATATCGAAATTGGTCAGATTGTAAAAATCGGTGAGCCGCATTTCACCCGGAACGATGTAACTGTTCTCATCGTGTACGTTGTAGTACTCCTGCCCCACCATGCGCCCGGATATTTCCCCGAAGATGAACTTGACGACATCCTTCATGGTGACGATACCGAGCACCTCACCGTATTCACCCAGAATAATCGCCACCCGGGTATTGTGCCGCTGGAAATAGTCGAACATCTCATCGACTTTTTTCGTGGGTGGGACAAAATGGGCCGGTTTGATGATGGAGTCCAGCGTCGCACTGGAGAGATCCTTGCGACCCCGGGTGAGCCGGAGCATATCCTCGGAGTGCAGAAACCCGATGACGTTGTCCCAATGGCCCTGGAACACCGGAATCCGTGGATGCCGGTACTGCCGAAAAAGCTCCAGCAGTTCGGGAACCGGCAGACTCGCATCGAGAAAATTGATACGCGGACTGGGCGTCATGATGCGGGAGATATCGGTCTCGGACGCCTCCAGCACGTTGTCGATAAGGACCCGCTCGGTCGCATCGATGACCCCGGTCTCCTCGCTCTCCTGCAGCAGCGTCTTCAGCTCATCCGCGTGCAGTATGTTCTCCTTGTTCACCGCGTCGCCGACGATGAATGTGGTGATACGATCGGCCACCACCCGCACCGCCTCCCTCAGCGGGGTGATCAACACGATCCAGCGGGGGAGAACACGCGCGCTCAGTCCGGTGGTGAATTTAACCGGAAAGCTGACCGCGATGGTCTTCGGCGTCACCTCTCCGATCAGCAGCAGCAGAGGCACCATAACGGAAATGTTGATCCAGGTGACCTCCTGCTCACCAAAAAACATCAGCAGAATGCCGGTCATGTTGACCGCGGAAGCGATATTCACCAGTTCGTTGCCGCACAGAATGGAGATGATCAGCCGGCGCGGCTCGTCCAGCATCGCGTGTATACTCTCCGAATGCTTGTTCCGCGTCTGCCTGAGCTTCTGGAGGTCGATACGGCTCAGGGAGAATAGCGCGGTCTCAGAACCCGAAAATACCGCGGATGAGGCCAGCAGCAGAAACTGGATTACAATGCGCAGTACCAGCTCCCAGTTAATCGCACCGAGCGCCATTGTTTCATAGAGCGATGTCAGATACTCCATGACCCATCTCCGTTCAGTCAGAACAAGCTTTTAATCGACCAAAGCGTTTCACGCAACAAAAACCAAGGCCAACACCGTAACCGGTTGATTCTATCAGCTTCCATTTTTGCAGGCCAAAAGCGCTGCCCGGCAACCAATTGTTTTCCCGATCCCGGGAAATTTTTCAACCGCAGCGACACATGTAACAAGCACGTAACATTAGGCGGCTATAGTCGCAATTGCAACCAAAATGACACATTAGTGCAATAAAATTCCAGCCAATTTCTTTAAATCGTCAGAAGAGGAATCCCGTAATGAGAACCAACCGTCTCCTTGGCGCCGCTGTCGCCGCTTCCGTAGTCCTGGTCAGTCAAAGCACCTATGCTGACGACCGTGTCGTGATCCAGAACAAAGGCTCCGACACGCTGGTAAATGTGGCCCAGGCCTGGGCCGAGGCCTATCCGGAGGTCAATCCGAAGGTCGCGGTGGCGGTCTCCGGCGGGGGCTCGGGAACCGGCATCGCCGCGATGATCAACGGCACCGTGGATATCGCCAATGCCAGCCGTGCGATGAAGGACAAGGAGATCGAGAAGGCGAAAAGCATGGGGCAGAACCCGCTTGAGCACGTTGTGGGTTTCGATGCGCTCGCGGTTTTCATCCATAAGGACAATCCCGCGTCCACCCTCAGCATCGAGCAGCTGGCGCAAATCTTCGGCCGCGGCGGCAAGGCCACCGCGTGGTCCGACCTGGGCGTCAAGGTACCCGGCTGCGACAGCGACAAAATCGTGGTCGTGAGCCGCCAGAACAACTCCGGCACATATGCCTACTTCAAGAAGGCGGTGCTGGGGACAGCCGAGAAAATGGGACAGCTCGAAAAGGGCACCTACCGCCAGGGAACGCTGGACATGCACGGCTCCAAGGACGTGGTGGATCTGGTCGAAAAGACCCCCTGCGCCATCGGCTACAGCGGACTGGCCTACGCCACCGACCATGTGCAGATGGTCTGCGTGGCCAAGGAGACCGGGGGCAGCTGCATCAGCCCCAGCGTGGCCACCGCCAGCGACCGCAGCTATCCGATCGCCCGCCCGTTGTTCATGTACACCAATGGCGAACCCAAAGGCGAAATCAAGAACTACCTGGACTGGATCCTGAGCGACGCCGGCCAGTGCATTCTGTTGAAAAAAGGCTACGCGCCCGCGCACGACGTCAGCTGCGGCTGAATGCCGGCGAATACGGGCCCGGTCTTCCGGGTCCGTATTCCCGTTTCGCGCTCCGCAAACCGCTTCATTGACACAACAAAAAGAGGCTCCGATGACTCACCTTGAACAACGTCTGAAAAACGACCTGGAAAAAATCCGTGCGAAGGTGGCAGAGCAGGCAGTCCTGGTCGAAACCGCACTGCGCAATGCAGTGCAGGCATTTCAGACCGGTGAACATGCGCTTGCCCACACCACGGTGATCCATGACCATCCGATCAACCGCAACATGCGTGCGATAGACCGGCTGTGCCACAGTTTTATCGCAGTGCACCTGCCGAGCGCCGGAAATCTCAGACTGATATCCGCGGTGATCAGGGTAAGCATCGAACTGGAGCGTATCGGTGACTACGCGGTCACCATAGCCCGCGAAGCGGTGCAGCTGTCGACGCAGCCCGCAGGCGAGATAGGGCGGGAGCTGGAGCGGCTGGCGGGCGAGACCTTCCTGATGCTCAAGCAGTCCTGCAGAGCGTTCAACGAACTCAATCCGGAGATCGCCAGAAGCACCATGCTGATCGCCGATCAGATGGAGCACAATCTGGACATGGTGTACGCCCAGATGATGTCCAGCGACCAGCACCAGGTGGTAAAAGACACCTTCGCCACGTTTGTGGTGTTCACTCAGCTCAAGCGCGCGGCCGATCAGGCGAAGAACATCTGCGAGGAGACCGTGTTCGCCGCAACCGGTGATCAGAAGGTACCCAAGGTCTACAACATCCTGTTCGTGGACGAAACCAACAGCGTCGCAAGCCAGATGGCGGAGGCGGTCGCCAGAAACAGTTTTCCGAACAGCGCCAGATACAGCAGCGCCGGTAAAAATCCGGCGGCGGAGATTGACCCGGGACTGCGCCAGTTTCTGGAAATGCGGCTGAACAAGTTCGAGGGGCACACCTCGAAAATAACTCAGATCACCCCCCAGAAACTCGCGGAGCAGACCGTCGTTGTCAGCCTCCAGGGTCCGGTCAGCGACTATTTTCCGACGCTGCCGTTCCACACCGCCGCACTGGAGTGGGATATCCCGGACATCGATGCCGTTCCGCCGGGCGGAGACAACGATATGGAAAATCTCTATCGCGAGATCGCGCTGCGCATCAATGACCTGATGTTCATTCTGCGCGGTGAAGAGGCGAATTGAAATGGCAAACGGAGAGACTCTGAGCTACACAGCGGCAGCGGCGTTCGACGAGCGTAACCGGGACTGGTATATCGACAAGGGGGTTCAGGCGCTGGTCTTTCTTGGCGGCATCTCCGCCATAGTTTTCATCGTCGGCATTTTCGTCTTCGTTACCGCACAGGGATTCGGATTTCTATTCGATGGCTTCAGCTTTTCCGAGTTTTTTCTTTCTCCCTGGTGGGAGCCGACCGACGATGATCCCACCTACGGTATTCTGGCGCTGATCGCCGGCACCGCCAGCGTCACCGGTCTGGCCATGCTGGTCGCCATCCCCTTTTCGCTGGGCGCCGCGATTTACATCGGCGAATTCGCCACCGGTCGCAAGCGCGAGTTTCTCAAGGTACTGGTGGAGCTGCTGGCGGCGATACCCTCGGTGGTCTGGGGCTTTATCGGCCTGTCGATCATGAACCCGCTGATCATCGAACTGTTCGATGTCCCGGTCGGTCTCAACGTGTTGAACGCAGGGGTCATCCTCGGGCTGATGGCCGCGCCGATCATGACCTCGATCGCGGAGGATGCGCTGAAAGCGGTGCCCGACCGCTACCGCGAGGCAGCCGAGGCACTGGGCGCCACGCGCTGGCAGGTGATCTTCAAAACCATCCTGCCGGCGGCCAAGAACGGACTTCTGGGAGCAATACTGCTCGGTGTGGGGCGCGGTTTCGGCGAAACCATGGCGGTGCTGATGGCTACCGGTCACGCGATCAACATTCCGCACAGCGTGTTCGATTCGGTGCGCGCCCTGACCGCCACCATCGCCGCGGAACTGGGCGAAACCGCGGTCGGTTCGCCCCACTACGAGGCGCTGTTTACCATTGGCATCTTCCTGTTCCTGATCACCTTTCTGATCAACCTCATCGCTGACCTGGTGGTGCGCGGCGTGCGCAATCAGTAAACAGAAGAATCAATAAAGAGACCCTATCGATGGAAATGTTCGTCCAGTCCCCTCTCAATGCGAAAAACAAGCGGGTGGAAGCTCTGTTTCGCACCCTGTTTATGCTGATGACACTACTGCTGATCCTGCCGGTGGCGATCATCCTCGGAACGCTGATCGTCAAAGGCGGCAGTGTCATCTCGATCGACTTTCTTTTCACGAATCCGACCAACGGCATGACTGCCGGCGGTATTTTTCCGGCGCTGCTCGGTACCGTCTGGCTGGTCTCCGTGGCACTGTTGATCTCGGTCCCGCTGGGTATCGCTGCCGCCGTCTACCTGAGCGAGTACGCTCCGGAAAACTGGTTCACCCGGACTATCAATCTGGCCATCATCAATCTGGCTGGCGTGCCGTCGATCGTGCACGCGCTGTTCGGCGTCGGCGCCTTCGTCATTTTCTTCGGCTTTGGAACCAGTATTCTGTCGGCCAGCCTGACGCTGGCGATCATGACGCTGCCGGTCGTTATCGTCTCCACCCGCGAATCCCTGCAGGCGGTGCCCGAAGCGTTTCGTGAAGCCTGCTGGAACATGGGCGCCACCCGCTGGCAGACCATCCGCCGGGTGGTGCTGCCCAACGCGGTCAGCGGCATCCTGACCGGTGTCATTCTGGAGGTTTCCAGAACCACCGGCGAGACCGCACCCATCATGTTCACCGGTGCCGTCTTCTTCCTGCCGTTTCTGCCGCAGGGCATATTCGATCAGACCATGGCCATGTCGCTGCATCTGTTCGTGGTCGCAACCCAGGTTCCAAACGTTCCCGAGGCGCTGCCCTACGGTGTGGCGCTGGTCCTGATCGCCATGGTGCTGATAATGAACAGTATCTCTATCGCATTCCGCATGTACCTGAGGGGTAAAAAGAAATGGTAAGCGAAACAGCGAAGATAGGCAGTCAGGCCCTGGTTCACGGCATGGACAATGAGTCGGTTTCCACACCGGTTGAGGCGCAACCGAAACTCAGGGTTTCCGGCCTCTCCATCAGCTACGGCGGCACGCGTGTGCTGGAGGATATCAACCTGCATGTAATGCCCAACGAGATACTCGGCATTATCGGCCCGGCCAACGCAGGCAAGACCTCGTTTCTGAAGGTGCTCAACCGGATGGACACCTTCAATCCCAGCATGTCCTTCGAGGGGGACGTCGAGTTCAACGGTCTGAACACGCGCAACCTGCGCAACTACTATGCGCTGCGCAGCCGCATCGGCGTGGTATTCCCGCTCCCGGTCGGCCTGCCCCTGACCATCTATGAGAACGTCGCGCTTTCACCACGACTCCGGGGCATCAACTCGAAGGCGGATCTCGACATCATTGTCGAGCGCTGTTTGATGCGCGCTGCGCTCTGGGACGAGGTCAAGGACCGACTGAACTCTCTTGGCAGCCTGCTCTCCGGAGGCCAGCAGCAACGCCTGACCATTGCCCGCGCGTTGTCACAGGAGCCGGAACTGCTGATGCTCGATGAATTCTCCATCGCCGTGGACCCGGTCACCACCATGCGCATCGAGGACGTCCTCAAGGAGCTGAAGCAGGAGATGACCATCATCCTGGTCACCAACCTGGTGCAGCAGGCACGCCGACTGGCGGCGCGCACTGCATTTTTTCTCGATGGCAGGTGTGTTGAGGTCGGCGATACCGAAGATATGTTCGACGGCAAAGTCGAAAATCAGAAAACCATCGACTACATCGAAGGCCGGTTTGGGTGAGCAACGACCGAAAGTCCGGTGGACTTTCGCAGCGTTGCGAACGCCCGACAGAATGTCGGGCCGGGTCCGGGCCACAAAGAGGTGTCGGCAAAATGCCTTTGAAAAACGTTTTATCCGGCGCAGCGTTGCGAACGCCCGACAGGATGTCGGGCCGGGTCCGAACCACGTAGAGGTGCCAATAAGGGGCAAAATGCGTTGGAAAAGCGTTTTATCCGGCGCAGCGTTGCGAACGCCTAACGGAGATCATGTCACGCCAGTTCGCTTAATCTGACCAGAATCCTGTTTTGATTCTTTACAACTTAAAGAAAATATAGATGAACACAGCAACCGCCAAGAAAGTTGAGACTGCAACCCCGGAATTCGCCATCCAGACCAATAAACTCGATCTTTGGTACGGCACCTTTCAGGCCCTGTTCCAAGTCGATCTGTCGATCAGAAGCGGTATCATCACGTCGCTGATCGGTCCTTCAGGCTGCGGCAAGTCCACGTTCCTGCGCAGCGTCAACCGCATCAACGAGCGACTTGGCTATGTCCGCATCGAAGGTACCGTGAACGTGTTCGACAAGAATATATACGACAGCGATGTGGAGCTGGTGCAGCTGCGGAAACAGGTCGGCATGGTATTCCAGCGGCCGAATCCGCTTCCCACCAGCATTCGGGAAAACATTCTCTATGGACACAAACTGCACAATAAGGGAAAACGCCTGTCACGCAGCGACCAGGATCAGATCGTGGAGGATGCGCTGAAGCAGGTGCTGCTGTGGGACAAGGTAAAAGACCGGCTGAGTCAGAAGGCCATCAATCTTTCACTGGAAGAGCAGCAAAAACTCTGCATCGCCCGCCTGCTGCCGGTACAGCCCCAGATCCTGCTGATGGACGAACCCTGTTCCGCGCTGGACCCAAAGGGAACCGAAGCGGTGGAGGAGTTGATCTGGGAGCTTGCCGGTAAATACACCATTCTGATCGTCACCCACAACATGGCACAGGCCCGCCGCGCCAGCGAAGAGTGCATATTCATGCTGATGGGAAAGGTGGTCGAGCACGCGGCGACGGAAAAACTGTTCGTGACGCCGAAGGCCAGGGAGACATCGGACTACATTGAAGGGCGCTACGGCTGACCGCCGGCGCTCTCTGCGGAAAGAGATGTTTTTTACGCGGTCACACCCCGGCGAATACTGCTTCCGGACAGCGAGTATCGGTTGATGACGGCAGGCCGGAAGGTCGCATCGGCTTCACCGGAAAACGCGATCTAATGCACCGCCAGGTGCCGTTGTTCCGGCTTTACCCTGCACACCCGGTATTCGGGAAAGGTGCAGCTGAACAGGCTGCCCCGGCCCGGCTCGCTTTCGATCTCCAGAACGCTGCCGTGGCGGGTCAGTACGTGTTTGACTATAGCCAGACCAAGCCCGGTTCCACCACTCTGGCGCGAGCGTCCCACGTCCACCCGGTAAAACCGTTCCGTCAGGCGGGGAATGTGCTCAGGCTCGATGCCGATGCCGTCGTCTTTTATCGAGAAGCAGGCCTTACTGCCGTTCGCGTACCAATGCATCGCGACGGAACCGCCCGGCGGCGTGTATCGCACTGCGTTGAATGCCAGGTTGGAAAAAGCGCTCTCAAGTTCCGATTCGATACCGTAAAGTCTCAGATCGGCCTCGGTTTTCAGATGTATTCTGTGTTTGCCGCCACTCAGGTTACAGGCCTCCTCTCTCACCGACTGCAGTAGTTCCGCCACATTCACCTGTTCATGACCGACGGCCTGCTCTTGCGTCTCCAGACGAGACAGCATCAGAAGATCCGCCACAATGCGCTGCATCCGGTCTGTCTGCTGCCGCATCTGCGACACCACATGCTGCCATTCACCCAGGCGCGACTCGTCGCCGCTCTCGGCAATGGCTTCGAGGTAGCCATGAATCACGGTCAGCGGCGTGCGCATTTCATGAGAGACATTGGCAACGAAATCCCGCCGCACCGTTTCGAGTTGATGCAGCCGGGTGATGTCTCTGGCCTGCAGCAGACATTTTCCCTTGCCGTAGGGGACGATGCGAACCTCCAGGCTGATACTGTCGTCCAGTGGGGCCGGTATCTGCAGTGGGCGAACATAGTCGCCCTCGAGAAGATAGGCGTTAAAAATGGAATCCGGTATTATCTCGACGATGCTCCGGTTGCGGTCCCTTTTCCCATCCAGACCCAATACCTGCCTTGCCACATCGTTCCACCACTCCATCCTGCCCTTCTCATCCAGAATGACGGTCGCATCGGGCAGCGCGTTGGTGGATTCGTGGAAGCCCGCGAGAATCCTGCCGAGTTTGCGTTTGCGTTTTCGCGCACGTTCACGCTTCGCCTCGGCCAACTCGATTATCGAACCCCAGATGCCTACTGCGAAGGGAGGATGGGCACTTTTCGGGCTTCTCTGCCAGGCATTCAACAGATGTATCTGCAGCAGCTGCCAGCAGAAATAGAGCGTGAACAGAGACAAAAGAGTTACCGCGGGATGGTCGATCCAGAAGCCTGCCAGCGCCCCGATCACGCCGATCGGAAGAACAATCAGCAGTTCCCGGCGCCAGTTCTGAAGCATTGTCAGGTGGTTGCCAGTTCAGAGAAACGATAGCCGGCGCCGCGCACAGTCTGGATCATGCCGTCGACACCGTGCGGTTCCAACGCCTTGCGCAGACGCCTGATATGTACGTCCACCGTTCGCTCTTCGATAAACACGTTGGTTCCCCACACCAGATCCAGTAAGCGTGACCTGCTGAAGACCTTTTCCTGATGCGTCAGAAAAAAGTGCAGCAGGCGAAATTCGGTGGGACCGAGATCAACCACATCCTCATCCACGCTGACCCGGTGCGTGGACGGATCCAGTGTGAGCGACCCCGCAACGACCGTCTCCTCGGAGACGTGAGGCGATATACGGCGCAGGATCACCTTGATACGCGCCACCAGTTCCCGCGGGGAGAACGGCTTGGTGATATAATCCTCGGCACCGCATTCCAGTCCTCGGATCTTATCATCCTCTTCCCCCCTGGCGGTAAGCAGAATGACCGGGATCTCTCTGGTGAGACGATCCATTTTCAGCTCGCGGGTCAGTTCAACACCGCTGGTTCCGGGCAACATCCAGTCCATCAGTATGATATCGGGAGGAGTGGCCGCCACCTGCTGTCGCGCCTCTGCCGCGTCCGCTGCCTGCTGCACCTGAAATTCGGTCTGCGTCAACACGAACACGAGCATGTCGCGAACTGCGGGCTCGTCCTCCACTACGAGAATTTTCGCTGTCATAATTTCCTGATAATCAGTAGAAGAATCAGTTTATTACACTGTCAAACAGTTACGGTTTGATGACATGCGGCACCCCCCCGGCGAATCCGAGGGCGCTGAAACTACCATCGGAACAGCACCCATTGCGGGACGGCAATGTCATCAGGTCCATCCCGGCGCACATCCATCACGCCGTCACCGTCGAGATCCAGTAAATAGTAGGGGGGAAAATCGCCGGCCGGTACGATCTTCACCATGTAGACGTGTCCGTTGACACTGTACTGATGCACCGTCCTGCCCTCCTCCTCTATGATGGTCACTTCGGGTTCAACCGTTTCGCCTCCCTCCACCTCCGGAACGGCGATTTCAGGCGGCTGCTCGCTGCTCCTCTCCTGCGCCTGAAGCGGCGTCAGGATCAGCAACGGCGTTAACAACAATATGCGGTAGTTCATCTCTATTTCCTTTTTCTGCCGAAATCGATTTTCTCCGAACAATCCATCCCTGTCTCACGATAAAATAGGGCCGATCCGGAGGATTACCAGTGGAACGCCGTCAGGAACAATGTCCTGCTTCGTTCCGGCACATGCAGTATCAGTGCAACCTGTTGAATTCCATGGATTTCGACCCCGTTCAGAGCTCAAGGAGTTTCTCCCGCTCCTCGCTGGAGGGTTCAAACCCTCTGGACTCATAGTGGGAGAATATCGCGTCAACAATCTCCTGGGGTTGATCGCATACCTGGACAAGAGCGAGATCCACCGGGCTGATGGTACCCGCTTTACACAGCGTGTTTCGGAACCAGTCCAGCAAACCCCGCCAGAATTCGCTGTTCATCAGAATGATGGGTATTGCGCGGGACTTGCCGGTCTGCACCAGCGTCAACATCTCCGCCAGCTCATCCAGCGTACCAAAACCGCCCGGCAATACCACATAAGCCGATGCATATTTTACGAACATCACTTTACGTGAAAAAAAGTGTTTGAAATGCAGGGAAATATCCTGATATTGGTTCGATTTCTGTTCGTTTGGAAGCTGAATATTGAGCCCGACACTGGGAGAGCGGCCAAGATAACCGCCCTTGTTCGCCGCCTCCATGATGCCGGGACCGCCACCGCTGACGACAGCGAAACCGCTGTCCGAAAGCAGGCGTGCCACCTGTTCCGCCTTCTGATAGTTGGGATCACTGCGCGGGGTGCGCGCCGAACCGAATATGCTCACCGACGGTCTTATCGGCGCCAGCCGTTCGAATCCCTCCACGAACTCGGACATGATCTGAAAGACCTTCCAGGCCTCCCTGTCCAGCTGCCCATCGTTAACAAAGCGGCTGTACTTATCTGATTGATAACGATTTTTCATTTTTCTCCGCGACTTGATGCATTCCCCGATCCGGTTCCGTCATAATATCAGGAAATATAGTCACCAACCCCGCTGAATCGATAACCTCTCCCCATGTCTGATCTGAATCGCCCCCAGAGGGAAGCCGTACGCTATACCGCAGGTCCGCTGCTGGTTCTGGCCGGTGCGGGATCCGGAAAAACGCGGGTCATCACGCACAAAATAGTCCACCTGATAGAGAGCGGTGGATTGGAACCGCGCCATATCGCCGCCGTGACCTTCACCAACAAAGCGGCGCGCGAAATGAAAGCCCGCGTGGGCAGCCTGCTGCAGGGAAAAAACAGCCGCGGACTCCGTATCTCCACTTTTCATATGCTGGGGCTGAACATACTGCGCAGAAATTTTGCCGACCTGGGGTTCAAACCGGGGTTCACGCTGTTCGACGATCAGGACAGCGGCAATCTGGTCAGGGAGCTGCTGCAGGGCGACGAATCGGCGGACAATGCCGCAGCGGCCGTCAGCTGGCGCATCTCCGACTGGAAAAACGCGATGCTCACGCCGCAGCAGGCTGAGGCACTTGCACAGGATGAGCTGGATGCCCGCGCCGCGCGGGTCTACGCCGGATATCAGAGATCATTGCGCGCCTACAACGCGGTGGATTTCGACGATCTGATACTGCTTCCGGTACAGCTGTTTGAACGCTTTCCCGCGACGCTGGAAAGTTGGCAAAATCGCATACGCCATCTGCTGGTGGACGAGTACCAGGACACCAATCTAAGCCAGTACCGGCTGGTGCGGCAGCTGACCGGCATCAGGCAGGCGCTTACCGTGGTCGGGGACGACGACCAGTCTATCTACAGCTGGCGCGGCGCCAGACCGGAAAATCTGGCCAGACTGAAGGTGGATTTTCCACGCCTGAAGGTAATTAAACTGGAACAGAACTACCGCTCCACCGGCCGCATCCTGAAAGCGGCGAACCAACTCATCGGAAACAACACGCACGTGTTCGAAAAGCGTCTGTGGAGCGATCTCGGTCCCGGCGACAAAATCAGGGTGATGCCCTGCAAGAACGAACTGCACGAAGCCGAAAAAGTGGTCTCAGAGATTATTCATCACCGTTTCGCCAGCGGCGCTGGAAACGGAGATTATGCGATCCTCTACCGCGGCAATCATCAGGCTAAACTGTTTGAAGCCGTGCTGCGTCAGCAGAGCATCCCCTACTTCCTCAGCGGCGGCAGTTCGTTTTTCAGCCGCAGCGAAGTGAAAGACGTGATGGCTTATCTGCGCCTGCTGGCCAATCCCGACGACGATGCCGCTTTTCTGCGGATCATCAACACACCGCGCCGCGAGATAGGTCCGGCCACGCTCGAGAAGCTGGGCAACTACGCCACCGGCCGACAGATTTCGCTGCTGACCGCGTGCGCTGAGATCGGACTCGAACAGACACTGGCGGGACGCCATCTGCAGCGGCTGAGAAGCTTCGCCGGCTGGGTTTCGGATTACCGGCGGCGGGTGGCGTGCGGACAGCCCTCCAGCACCGTTCGGTCGATGCTCCGGGATCTCGACTACGAAGGCTGGCTGCACGAAAAAAACAGCAGCGACAAGGCGGCAGAGAGGAGCTGGGGGAACGTTTCGGAACTGATCGAATGGCTGGAGCGCCTCCAGCAACAGGCGGAGCAGGATTCCAGCCTTGCCGACCTGGTCGGCAAACTCACGCTGCAGGATGTACTGGACCGTCAACAGGACGAGAACGGCGGCGACCAGGTCCACCTGATGACGCTTCACTCCGCCAAGGGTCTGGAGTTTCCCTATGTTTTCCTGGTCGGTATGGAGGAGGAGCTCCTGCCTCACCGCTCCAGTGCCGCGGATGGGACGCTCGAGGAGGAGCGCCGGCTGGCCTACGTGGGAATCACCCGCGCCAGGCGGATGCTTACCATCAGTTACGCCGGCAAGCGAAAAAAATTCGGTGAAATTATCAGCTGTGAGCCGAGCAGGTTCCTGCAGGAGCTGCCGCAGCAGGAGCTGCTGTGGGAGGGCCGTGACGACGCGCTATCCAGCGAGGAAAAAAAACAGCGCGGCAACGCCCACCTGGCCAATCTGCGATCCATGCTGAGTTGATGCCATCCGGCTACTTCCAGCCGATCACATCATAGCCGCGCTCCCGCAGACAGCGTTCGACATACCTCCGGAATATCGGATTCTGCTCGGTGGAGTCGATTGCGCCCTTTGCTGCGCCGGTCGCGCCACCGGCCACCGCGCCCGCCACCAGTGTGTCACCGCCGTTACCGCGAATCAGACTCCAGGCTCCCGCGGCAATACCACCGAGCAGTGCACCCGAAGCCGCTTTCCTGCCCACCTGCCCGTCCCGGTTTTCCTGAACCCCGGCCTGCCTGGCCAATGCCATGCACTCATCGGTATCCCGGTCAGACTGCGCCTTACCGACCGGTTCTTCGTAGCTGCCGAAGTAAAACAGGGGCCGCGGAGGAGCAGTTGCGCAACCGGCCAGAAGCAGCATCTGCAGTGCCAAAGAGAGCGGGAGGGAAAATCTTCGACTTATCGCAGATAACACGCTGCGGACTCCTTCGGCTTACCCGGTAAAGGCGGCAGATGAACCGGCACATCGCTGATTGTGGTGCGCGCCGTGCCGGTCGGGGAGCGTATTCCGAGAGAACCTAGAGCTTGCTCAACCAGTCGGCGATCGCGTTGATCTCGTCATCGGATACACCCGCCAGGATGCCTTTCATCAGCATCGTCTGACCATGGTTGCGCGCACCCGATTTGATGTCCTTCAACTGCTGAGCCAGGTAAGGGGCGTTCTGCCCCGCCAGTCTCGGATACGCAGGCATGATCGGAGAGTTCGCATCGGCGCCATGACAGGCGGAACAGGTCTTGGCTACGAACAGCGCCGCACCGTCGCCGGCGCCCGCGGGCTGCGCCGTTGCCGCCGCGGCGGCGGGTGGCTCAGGTTGCGCCGCCGGTGCCGGCGCTTCCTTGACCATTTGCGCCGGTTCAGCTGCAGGTTTGCTCTCGGCCATCGGCTTCACTTCAGCCGCGGCAGCCGGCTGTTCCGCCACGGGCTGCCCCGCCACGGTAACCTGTCCCACAGGCGCAATGCGTTCCAGAACATCCGCGCGCGACGACTGCGCCAGAACCTGACTGCCGGCAACCAGGGCAGCCGCACCAACGACCGCCGCCTTGAAACAATATACTGCCACCTGGCTCACTGTGGGCCCCTCCATACATCAGCATTTGATAATGTTAAACGGCAGCAGTATAGCGACAAACCCAAAAAAGATCGACACCACGCATGGACTCGATTTTCAGCGCAAGGTACTATACCTGGTCTTCAATCTCGGTATTTCAATCAGGTGCCCGCAAACCGCCCAGGTGGATCAGGGGACGCCACGACAGCAGCGTGAACCCGGCTCGAAACGCCGAGGAAGCGCCCGTATCGCGGGTGAACCGCGATATGCGTGAGAGAGATATGCGCCCGTAGCTCAGGGGATAGAGTACCGCCCTCCGAAGGCGGGGGTCACAGGTTCAAATCCTGTCGGGCGCGCCAATTCTCATCGGGCAGAGGCAACAACCACCCCCCTCTCCCGACGCTTCAGCGTATCGATTCCGGCCCGGTGTGGCGTGTGTCCGGTTGTAAAGCCCATGCCTGCGTTAACGGCCGCAACACTAAAGCGTTCTCCGGATTCAGCCGTAACCTTACCTGTAATCTCCCGCTCTTCGGGGGACCCCTGGTTTGAGTTTGGTATCTGCCCTTGAAGTGGAGGATACTTCACGGCTACCATGCTCTGCCCTGCTTCCGGGCCGGCGCAACGGCCACACTAAACTGGAGTCTGCAACATGTTTCGCAAAGAGCTGAAGGTCCTGGATTGCACTATCCGGGACGGCGGTCTGATCAACAATTACCAGTTCTCACTGGATTTCGTGAAGAAGGTGTGGCGGGCAACCTGCGACGCCGGGGTCGATATTGTGGAGCTGGGCAAGAAATTGACCGAGAGCGACGAGTACACCCGGGATAAATACGGCATCTGGAACTTCTGCGACGACGACGACCTGCGGCGGGTGATCGACTCCCACGAGTGCGAAGATCCACCGCTGGTGGCGGTTATGTTCGATGTGGGCCGGGTGGATATCCGCAAACTGCAGCCCCGGGACCAGAGCCCCGCCGACATGATCCGCGTTGCCTGTTACGTGCATCAGATCGATTCCGGCCTGGATCTGGTGAAACGCTGCAAAGACCTCGGCTATCTCACTACCATGAACGTGATGGCCGCGTCCGCCGCCATCGAGACCGAGCTGGTGGAGGGGCTGCAGGAGATCGATAAGACCGGCGAGCTGGACTATTTATACCTGGTGGACAGCTTTGGTGCGTTCTATTCCGAGCAGGTGACCTATTATCTCAAGCTGTACCAGAAATACGCGCCAAGCAAAGAGCTGGGTTTTCATGCCCACAACAACCAGCAGCTGGCCTTTTCCAACACCCAGCAGGCGATCATCGACGGGGTCAACCTGCTGGATGCCACCATCAACGGCATCGGCCGCGGTGCCGGCAACTGCAACCTGGAGCTGCTGCTGAACTTCCTCAAGAATCCGAAGTTCGACGTACGCCCGATCTACAAGGTGATTCAGGAGGAGTTCGTGCCGCTGCGCGGGCAGATTGAATGGGGCTTCAACGACATCTACGGCATCAGCGGCCATCTTAACCAACACCCCCGCGATGGCATGAAGGTACGCCGCAATCCGGCATTGAAAGACAGATGCTACGACTTTTACCTCGAATCCCTGCACCTGGGGGGTGACGTCTGACGATAGCCCGGTTATGCCGCAAACCGACAACGGCGGTGCCGGAACCCACCCGAAGGGGAGCCGGGGGGTTCCGGCGCAGCGGCGTCAGGTGCAAATCGACGGGCCGTCCAGGCGGCTGCAACAGTTATTGACTCTTTGGAGCCTTTTTCGCCACCTTTTTTCTCACAGCCGGCTTTGCGGCAGCGGGTTTCGCCTCCTCACTTTTCTTTGCGGCTGCAGCAGGTTGCGAACCCGCTGAGGCTTTGGTTCTGGATGCTGTAGTACGTTTTTTGGCGGTGGCCGCAGGTGGCAGTACGTACAGGGCCTTGAGTGCTTCCAGTATGCCGCCCAGATACGCCGTTGTGCTTTCGGAAAGCGTGAACGTATTCTGTTGTGCCGTCTTCACGAACTCTTCCCAATCGGTATGGTCCCACACGCCGCTATGCTCTCTTATGAACAGCACGCTGTCGTTTACCACGGACTTCATGGTGCTCTCCATGTTCCCGGTTGCGGCGCATGTCGTGTAAAACCGGTTCATTGCGTTGAGAAGATCGCCCAGGTTTGACTGCATCTCCCCTGAGATATCAAATCCCTTGTTCTGTACGCCGGACATGAAATCCAACCAGGCGGCGTGGTCCCAAATACCTTTTTGCGCTGTGACGAAGTTGGTTGCCAGTTTCGTCAGCTCTTCATACGCAGCTTTTCCCGCAGTTGCCATTGAAACCTCCTAAAGATGCGATTTGGGGTAGTGCTCAATTTGTGAAATTAGACCTTTGCCAGGGTGCAGGACCGACGTGCCGGTAACAGCAGACCATTACCGCGAACGGGTGGATTGCAGCTGCACCGACGAGCTGATTTTACGGGTGGCGCTCGCCATCACGAGAAGTTGTGACAATAAAAAAGCCGGGACCAGAAACGGCAACTGATTTCGCACGAAGATCTCCCCACAGTGTGGCGCTTGCTGTCAAATTTCATACGACTATTTACACTAACTTGGGAAAAAGGAAAAGTACGCGGAGAGTGTTACAAAATTGTGAATGTCCGCGCCGGGTGCGCACCCTGATGACACGGCGTTTCCTACCCGGTCTCATGGGTGTGACCAGTAACCGCCGGCAGATGAACGCTACCCAGCAGAGCCGGGATTCAGTGCCGGTTTCTGGTGTCAGGGTTTTTTACATCTTGATCAGTAACCGTGACGATTAGTTGTATAATAACTAATAAATTCATATATTTAAAGTTTTTGGAACACTACTTGCTTTGGGAGAATCGTAAAAAGAAAAGAGCTGTTGGGCCTCGGCCTCGCCGGTATCGGCTACAAGCGCACCGCGGTAACAGTGCTGCATAACAAGAATCGAAGGCCACAACACCACCCCGCTTCGGCGGGGTTTTTTTTGCGCCGCTCTCCCCGGCCAGTGCCCGAATCGGCGAACAGTTTGAGCTTCATCTTACCCGGGAGGCGCCATCCGGTTCCGCCCGGCCACGGGATCGACACACTTCCCGCCCGCTATTCCTGCAACGAATCCGCCAGACATTGTGAATTCTCGGATTACGCTGGAAATCGGTCGGCAGCGTTGCGCGGCTGATGTCCTCCAGCTCGAGATCGCTCAGACCCTCCCGGTCCATGCGGAAACGGCGCAGATTATTGGAGAAGATCAGTACGCCTGCGGGCGCCAGCAGTCCGGCGGCATGCCGGATCAGCGTGACGTGATCGCGCTGCAGATCGAGTGTCGCTGCCATGCGCCTGGAGGTGGAAAAGCTGGGCGGATCCAGAAAGACGAGTTCATATCTGTTGCCGTCCCCGCCGCGCTGCAGCCACTCGGTACAATCGGCCCGAATGAACCTGTGCTCGTCACCAACGAAACCGTTCAGCGCCATATTCCGCTGTGCCCACTCCAGATAGGTGTTGGACATATCGATCGTGGTGGTGGCCAGCGCACCTCCCCTGGCGGCATACACCGACGCAGTGCCGGTATAGGCGAAGAGATTCAGGAACCGTTTGCCTGAGGCCAGTTCGCCCAGCAACCGACGCGTCAGCCGGTGATCCAGAAACAGACCGGTATCCAGGTAGTCCTCAAAGTTCACCAGAAACCGGCAACCCCCTTCAGATACCTGGTAAAATGATCCGCTGGCTGCCAGTTTTTCGTACTGGGCGCTACCCTTCTGCTGCCTGCGCACCTTGAAGTAGAGCTGTTCCTGATCGATATCCAGCGTATCGAGGATCACACCCAGCGCCTCGCGCAGGCGCTGCCGCGCTTTATGTGGATCGATGCTGTCGGGCGCCTGATACTCCTGTACGTGGACCCTTCGCGGATCCGTACCATAGATGTCCAGAGCCAGTGCATATTCGGGCAGATCCGCGTCATAGAGACGAAAACAGGAGACCCCATCCCGTTGCAACCAACGGCCCAGATGTTTCAGATTCTTCTGCAGCCGGTTGGCGAATGCCTGCGCCCCCTCGCCCCGGGATGCCGCCGGCAGCGGGGCGGGGAATCTGCTGTCGCTGACAAACCGCTCAGGGTCGATATCGATGCAGAGCAGTTTGCATTCGATCGCGCCGTTGAACAGGCTGTAGATCTTTCTGGCACGCAGACCGAGGCATTTTCCCAGTTCGGGGTTGGCGGCAAAAACCGCGCCCTGCCATCCGCTGAAACTTTGCTTCAACGTATCACCCAGACAGCGGTAAAGTTGAGCCAGATCGGAGTCTCTTCCGAGGCGTTCGCCATAAGGGGGATTGACCACCACCAGTCCACCGGCGTCACCCCGCCAGGGTGTCGCCCGGGAGAGTTCCCGCTGTTCGATTCTGACCCTGCCGCCCAGCCCGGCCCGCGCCGCATTCTCCCGTGCGCTGCGCACGGCCAACGGGCTGCGGTCGTAGCCGGTGATGGACGGCAGTTGGGCGAGACCCGCTTCGCGCCGCTCCCGCGCTTCGCGAAGCAGCCTGTTCCACAGCGTTTCATCATGCTGTTTCCAGCGCAGAAATCCCCAGCGGCTGCGCAGTAGCCCGGGGGCAATATCGGCGGCAATCAACGCCGCCTCTATGGGCAGCGTGCCGGAACCGCACATCGGGTCGAGCAGCGCACCACCCTCGGCAGCGATGTCGGGCCAGCCTGCCCGCAGCAGAATTGCCGCAGCCAGATTCTCCTTCAGCGGCGCAGCCAGCCCCTGTTCACGGTATCCGCGCCGGTGCAGTGAGTCCCCGGACAGGTCCAGGCTAAGCGTGGCCCGGTCCTGCAGCAGGTAGAGGTTGATGCGGATGTCGGGCTGCCCGGTTTCCACTGAGGGCCGGGCACCCTGCAACTCCCGAAACTGATCGACAATCGCGTCCTTTACCTTGAGCGCACCGAAATGGCTGTGCACGATCCGCGACCTGGAGGTGTTGCACTCCACCGCGAAGCTGTCGGTTGCGCTGAAATGATCCGGCCAGCAGATACGTTGTACACCGGCATACAGCGCTTCGGGCGTGGGCGCGGAAAACTCGGCCACCGGCAGCAGGATCCGGTTGGCGATGCGCGACCAGAGACAGGCCCGATATACCGTCTCCGGCGTGCCGTTGAACGATGCGCCGGCGCGTGACTCCCGCACATCCACGGCGCCCAGTTTCCGCAGCTCTGCGGCAAGCAGTTGCTCCATACGCATCGGAGCGGTGGCGATGTAGCGCTGAGGATCCATGAATGCGTTCTGGAAATTACACGAAGGGATGTTGCACCACTACACATGAATCGATTGAAAGTATCAAGGCGCCGGCAAAGAGACGCAACGATTCACGCGTCCGGGCGGCATCGACGGCGTGTCCGCCCGAAACCGCAACGCCTGAGATAGCGGCGGGTGTCGGCGCAGCCGTATGCGGAAGCACTGTCAACGGCACCAGGGCCGCACTCCGGAACCGCGGCCGATCCCTGGTTCTCGGTCCCGGCCTGCGTCGAAATAAGAAAAACGGGCAGGATTTCTCCCGCCCGCCGTTGCATGCGCTCCCTTGAGCTCAGGAGACGAGCTTTCTGGCCTGTTCCACCCACTGCTCCCGCTTGATGCGCCCGGAAAAGCGAATTATCCGCTCTTCCAGCTCCTCTATATCCGCATCGCTTAACTGTGCAAGCTGTTTCAGGGTTGTAATGCCGCCGGCTTTGAGTTTTTGTTCGAGACCGGGTCCGATACCGGAGATCTGCTTGAGATCGTCCCCCGACTGTACAGGTTCAGCGGTTGCATCGTTGTTGCCCGCCGCACGCCGCTTTTTGGCTTTCTTGTCCGTCGCTGACGCTG
Source organism: Gammaproteobacteria bacterium (assembly GCA_020445405.1). Lineage (GTDB taxonomy): Bacteria > Pseudomonadota > Gammaproteobacteria > Chromatiales > Chromatiaceae > HKST-UBA178. The sequence continues at coordinate 29,204 of JAGRGQ010000003.1, forward strand.
CGGCTTTCGGCTTCTCAGCAGCCGCGCCGGGCAGACCCAATTCATCGAACCAGTGACTCCAAAGCTGCTGCTGGGTTTCGATCGCTTTCTGCATCGATTTGTTTATCTGGTCGGAGAGGCTGCCGATCTCTTTGACCGAAAGCTTTTTGAAGTCAGCCATCTCCATCCAGTCGTTCAACAGGCTCCGCTGGCGCTGCATCGACTCCTGCACGGTGTTTTCCCAGGCTGAGAAGTCGGGTCGCATCGCTGGCAGAGTGCCGTTAAGCACCTGAAGCCACTGCTCCAGCAGTTTATTCTGATTGTCCAGCCACTGCTCCGTCGAATCCCTGGCGTCGGCGCTGAGTTCGGCGAACAATTTGGGTTTGATCTTCTTTCCAGAGGCCCTTTCCGACCACTGTTCCAGCCATTTCTGCTGGAGTTCCAGCGATTGGCTGATGGCCTGCTCCACCATGCTGTTGACGCTTTCAAAAGTCTGTTGCTGGAGCTCGCTCAAACTGTTTTGAAAAGCGGTTCCAGGAAAAGCGGCCAAGGAATCCTTCCACAACTGATCCTGCACATCCCGTAGATTCTTGAATATCTCCTTGTAGTCTCTGAACATTGCGCTGGCTCCGGTTTCTTATAGCTGACTTGGTTGGTGGATGAAGATCGATTTTTATGCCATCACGTACAAACAGGTCATCAGCAGCGCTTTTTGGTCAACTGCTGCTGCAGATGACATATTTGTTACATCTGTTGAAGAGTTATTGTTAAAGTGCACATTGTCAAGTAGAAAATTGGATTCTAAATTCAGTGCCTTCAGGTTTTTTTTGAAAGAGAACCGGCGCGGTATCCGTATTTGCACGCCAGGCTACAATTTAAATCGGTGCTCCCGCCACAACACTCGCAGCAACGCACCAGGCCACGACTATCAGCGGTGACAACCGCCACGCGAGCAGCAGCATCAGCGCCACAATGCCGATGGCGAGGTCAACCGGCCCTCTGACCGCAGTGACAAAGATGGGATCGTAAAGCGCCGCGCCGAGCAGACCCACCACGGCGGCATTGACCCCGGCGATTGCGCGCGCCGGGACGACGCCGCCCGACACCAGACGCCATAACGGTAGCACCCCGGCAACCAGCAGGAACCCGGGCAGAAATATGCTCAGCAGCGCGACCGATGCCCCGGCTATTCCGCCCTGACCGCCCGGAAGTATCAGCCCCAGGTAGGCCGCGAACGAGAACATCGGTCCCGGCACCGCCTGCGCTGCGCCGTAACCTGCCAGAAACCGGTCCTGCGGGATCCAGCCGCCGGCGACAACGGACTCCTCGAGTAGGGGAAGTACCACGTGACCGCCGCCGAATACCAGCGCTCCCGACCGGTAGAAAGAGTCGGCAACGGCAACCAGTCCCGGCTGACCGCCTGCCGCCAACGGCAGTCCGAACAGCAGCAACGAAAAAATTGCCAGCAGCAGCCAGCCGGCGCGCGCACCGTAGTTCGGCTGCAGATCATCATCGCTGCCGGGCTCGACGCTGTGGCAGAGCAGGGCTCCGGCGAACGCACCGCCGGCCACCACCAGCAGTTGCACCATGGCGGAGCCCAGCGTGAGCACAACCACCGCAGCAAGTGTCGCGATAGTGATGCGCTGGGCATCCGGGCACAACTGCCGCAGCATGCCCAGAACACCCTGCGCCACCACGGCCAGTGCGACGATTTTCAGTCCGTGCACCGAGGCATCGCCGACACTCCCGGAAAGGTACGGCAGAAATGCCGCGAATGCGATCAGCAGCAGCGCGGAGGGCGCGGTGAAGGCCACGAATGCCGCAACTGCACCCGGCCAGCCGGCCCGCAGAAGCCCCAGGCTGAATCCAAGCTGGCTGCTTGCCGGACCGGGCAGGAACTGACAGATAGCGAGTAATTGGCCGAATTGGCTTGCACTGACCCAGCCGCGCTTCTCCACCAGCTCGAGTCGGAAATAGCCCAAATGCGCTATCGGTCCGCCAAAGGAGGTCAGGCCGAGTTTCAAAAAAGTAATGAATACCTCCGCCGGGCTGCCGTCGAAGCGCGTGGCACTGGTCGCTGTTGTCTCCGTTATTTTATTTTTCGCAGGATCGACAGCCATGGGTGAATGCTTTGTACTCAGCGGTTCTGCGCAACTTTCCTCATCTCACCAGACGCAGGAAAGCGGTCAGAAAATCTCCCCGAACAGCGCCTTCATCGACCTCCATGACGCCTCGTCCGCGGCTTTGTTGTATTTCAGGTTCTCTATTCCATAGCTGTCGGCATCGGGATTGGTGAAGGAGTGGCGGGCGCCGTTGTGACCGTTGAATGCGAATGCCACCCCGGCTTCGGTCAACGCAGCCTTGAACGCGTCCACCCGCTCCAGCGGAATGAAGGCGTCGGAGTTGCCGTGCTCGATCAGCACCCTTGCTCTGATCCTGCCTGCCTCGTCTCCGTTGGGCAGCGGCAGCGCCCCGTGAAAACTCACCACAGCCTTGAGATCAGCGCCCGCATAAGCGAGCTGCATTACCGTCGATCCGCCAAAGCAATAGCCGATTGCGGCGATTTTGTCGGTGTCGACCAGTTCGCTGGCGCGCAGGCGCTCGAGTCCCTGCATGGCGCGCTGGCGCCACGCCGAGGTATTGGCGGTTGTCGCGCTGGACCACTCCTGCGCCTGCGCCGGGTGGCTGGTCACCCTGTCATTGCCGTACATGTCGAGTGCAAATGCGACGTATCCCAGCTGCGCAAGCATCGCTGCCCTTTTCCTGACATAGTCGTTGAGCCCCCACCACTCATGGACGACCAGAACTCCCGGGCGTTTGCCTGTTATCGAGTCGTCCCAGTAGAGCCGACCGGTCAGGGCCGTCCCCCCGTCCCGATAGGATACGGACTCGGATTGAACGGCGGCATATGCGCCTGCAGTGCTCACGACGAATCCGATCACAACCGCCAACCTGCTTGTTAGTCTTATCACCGATGAGACTCCGGTTTTAATTAACGGAAGATTAGAATCCATTTCATCATAGCTCATATCCGGACCAGGGCGCAGCAGCGGATGCGCGCGCTGCCGCATTTTTCCATATTAAGCGACAAAGATCGGATTGGAACCGGTCTCATCATCGCCCGCAGCGGGGCGGATGGCTATTGGTGCACGGCGTAACGCAGTTCGCGGGGTAGTGTGAGACGGGTTCTACTGATTAGCGGCGCGCGTCCGCAGTCGTCGGATCCACTGTACGGCTATCAGGTGGAGCAGCTTATCCCGCCCACTACCGGGCAATCGCGACGGCAGCGGTCCATTGCGATAAAGCTCCTTGACGTCTCGGGGCATCGCGCGCAAACCCTGTTCGGTCAGCAGCAGCACCAGCATTTGATGCTGCACGCCACGCAGCGCGTACCGCCACTTCCGGCGCAGATAGGTGCGATAGTCGGCCAGCCGCCATGGTGACAGGGATCTGAATGAAAATTCGGCTTTGCCGTGGAAAACGAAGCGGGCATCCCCCTCCCCGGGGATCTCTTCGCGCAGGGCGTCGCTTGCAACCAGCCAGGATACGAGAAAATCCTCGCCTATCAGGCCCACGGGCATTCGCACCCGCTGCTCCCGCAGGCGCCGAACGAAACTGCCGCGCAGCGCATAGCAGTTACCGGCCAGCATGCCATTTGCGACCATCCGCTGCCGCCATGCATCCCGGTCCCTGCCGGTTGCGGGCATGCCGCCGGCCGCTTCGGCACTGGGGACGTCGTCCAGCGCAGAGGCCAGAAGCGGCAGCGCAGCGGGCGCCAGCGTGACGTCGCCGTCCATGAAAAAACAGGTTTCGAACTGCCCGGCCGGATCCTGCGGAAAAATATCGTGGATGAACAGATTCCAAGCATTGGCTTTGTCCGCTACCTGAATCTCGACCAGCCACAGGTCAGGGAGCGCGGTCGCGCAGGCGCGAACCTTATCCACGGTCGAGTCGGTGCAGCCGTTTGCCAGTACATAGACCGCGATATCTCTTCCCCCGGCTGATGCTGCAACACTTTTCAACGCCGCTCCGATGCGGTCCGCTTCGTTGTGTGCAAAAACCGCGATGACCCAGACTGGATCGCTCGAACCCGTCGACAGCCGCGATACCCGGAAGTTGACCATCGCCGCGCCGCTGTCAGTCATCGTGCGGCCTTGACGCTGGTGACGAAGCGGTCACAGGATAGCTGGACGGCATAGATGTTATCTGGACCGGTCGATGCTGACATGTGGAAAATATCCTGGGATATCCGCTTGGAAACAATCTGACAATCCGTGAATTGTACCGGTTTTGGTTGCGGGTTGTGCGGCGCGAACTGTTTTCCTTCCCGCAACGGAGCGATAACAGCGCCGTTCTCTGAGGTGCCACTGTCATCCCCCCTCCCTATTGAATTAAAATGGCGACACATTTCCATCCCGATAACGGGGCAGCGCAGGTGAGGCGTTGGTATCAAGCCATGATTGTCGCAGCGCTATTGATCCTTCAGGGTCTGCTGCTTGCCTATTTTGCCGGCACCTACGATGTGCCGTTTGCGCACAAATATGCCAAAAGGTCTATTGGTATCCACTTTGGCCCTGACCCGTTGACGATCGGGCCGATATCCGGAATGGACAATCCGGTCCTGACAGCGTCCGATGTCACTGACGTCGATGCCCGGTTTGTCGCTGACCCGTTCATGATATTCGTGGATAGCCGGGGTTATATGTTCTTCGAAGTATTGAATTCGCAGACCAATCAGGGAGATTTGGGTCTGGCAGTGAGTGAGGATCGAGGGCATTGGCACTACCGGCAGATCGTGCTCGACGAACCGTTTCATCTCCGCTACCCGCACGTCTTCGAGTGGGATGGGGAGATCCACCTGCGGCCCGAAACCTCGCAGGCGATTGGTAGGCTGGCGTAATCTGCTGGTACATCAACCTTGAATTCACCAACAGCTAACTGAATCATGAACCGGCTAGTCAGCTTTTTTGCGCGCCAAACCCGCAAATTAATCCGGCGATCAAAACCTGACAAGTACCGTACGGTTGTCTCGCTGGAGAGCGACCATGCCAGACGCGGACGGGTGCTGCTATCCTACCTGATTGATGCCTTTCTGCTGCCACCCGGCCAGGCCTTGCCGAACGAACACACGAACTACTGGGAGGCGCTGCAAATTGCCGCGACGTTTCTGGATCTCGGCTATTGTGTGGACGTGATAAGCCACCGGAATAATCTGTTCGTTCCCGGCAGGCGCTACGACTTTTTCATCGACATCAGATGGAATATGCAGCGACTCTCGGGTCAGCTCAACCCCGATTGCATTAAGATTGCGCACCTCGATACGGCGCACATTCTTTTCCACACTACTGCCGAGATGAATCGCCTGCTGGCGTTGCAGCGACGACGTGGGGTTACCCTGTTGCCAAGACGACTGGAGCGGCCAAATCTCGGCATCGAGCATGCGGATTTTGCCACGCTTCTGGGAAACGATTTCACTGCGAGCACTTATGCGTACGCGCACAAACCGATCTACCGTATACCCATTTCGACTCCGGTTCTCTATCCGTGCCCCGAGGAGAAGGATTTTGACGCCTGCCGACATCGATTCCTCTGGCTGGGCAGCCGCGGCATGGTGCATAAAGGGCTGGACTTGCTGCTGGAAGCATTCACGCGTATGCCGGAGTGCCATTTGACGGTCTGCGGCCCGGTCCGGGACGAGCCGGATTTTGAGAATGCTTACCATGACGAGTTGTATTCCAGCCCAAACATAGATGTACATGGATGGACTGACATCGCCGGTGACGCATTCAGGGAACTCGTCAACACCAGCGTCGGACTCGTCTACGCCTCCTGTTCGGAAGGTCAGAGCGGCGCAGTGCTGAGCTGCATGCATGCCGGCCTGATTCCGATCGTCAGCCGCGAATCAGGCGTCGATGTCGATGCGGCTTTCGGACTGGTACTGCGAACGAGTTCGATCGAGGAGATCTGTGAAGCGGTAAAGGCCATCACCACGCTTCCCGCAGAGCGGCTCAGGGAGATGGCCCATGCCGCCTGGATCTTCGCCAGAACACATCACACCCGTGATAAATTCGCGGAGGTCTACCGTTCTGCGATTGACGACATCATTGCCCGCACCGGCAGGTAATTGCACATGCCGCTTGCAGCGGTGGCAGCGGATTGTCAGCCGCCTGGAGTCACGATCTGAAGCAGCTTCCGGCGGACCTGGGGGGCCAGCCGGATAATGCGTCGCAGCAGATAGCGCCACACGCGCAGTTTCTCGGCGAAGCTGATGGGTGCCCTGAATGCCGTGACAAAGCGATAAGAGTGCAGCCGGATACGCTGGATGTTGTTGGGCTTTCCCGGATAGCCGATTGCGGGCGCTCTCGACGTCTCAGAGTCCATCAGAATGCCGGTGGTCTCCGGATTGAAGCGGCGTACGAACAAACGATCCGGAATCTCCACGAATTTGCCACGCAGAGCAAGCTCGGCAATCATGCTGATATCGGAACCGGGCAGCGGGCGGTTCAACGCGGTACCGCGCAGTGCTGAAGATCTGATTACGCCATTCATCACGTTATTGAATCTCTCCCTGTCCAGGTACTCGGCAAATCGCCTGGATGGCCGTTCAAACTCCAGGTTCAGGTTGTCCTCGTACTCGACGGCGTACTCGCCGGTGCCCGGCGCCGTGACCAGCATATAGGCTCTGGGGTATGCCAATACCGCATCGGGCAGCGCATCGAGCGCCGCAACACATTTTTCAAAGAAATCCTGCAGGCATAGATCGCTGCAGGCCGCCCACTTGAAATATCTCCCCGTGGAGAGTTCGAAGACCCGATCGTAGTTTGCATAGACGCCGATATTGGTGGCATTGCGGTAGTAGCGGATTCGCGCATCCGCGGATGCCGCTTGACGGGATATTTTTTCGGTCTCGTCGCTGGAAGCGTTGTCGCAGATAATCAGCTCGAAGTCGGTGAAGCTCTGGGAGAGAATCGAACCAATGGCCTCTTCTATCCACTTTGAACCGTTGAACACGGGTATGCCGACACTCAAGACTGGGGAGGATTGCATCCGGCGATCGTCAATTTAATGGCCATGTATTTGCCGGTAAACCTGCTTGTGTTTACCAAACAACCCGAATATCTTGCCTACCTGCCGCATAAAAAGCAGTTGTGCAGCCATGCGACGATGACTCTTGATGCGCAGCAAAAGCTGCACACCGGCGACCACACCCGCCACGACAATGATTCCCGATTCGATTACGACGCGTTTAATGCTGGGATTATTCAGCCACATGATACGCATATCGCCGGCGCCATCGCGAAATGCGCGCTCTCTGGCCCACTGTTTTGTCAAACGCGATGCACCGAACAGTTCATGACTCCTGGCCCGATGCGCAAATGCAAAGGTCGCGCCGTGCTTTTTCAAACGGGTAAAAAACTCTACATCCCCCCGCCCCACCAACGAGTAGAAGGGGTCGAACAACTGCCCCGGAAACCGGGTTAGAATACTTTTACTCAACAATACGTTGGTGGTTCCGTAAATTAAGCGGACGTAGCCGCTTTGCTGGGGTTTGCTGACCGGATATACAGGCAGGCCCTGCACCCAATCCGGTGCGGGCACGGCAAACTCAGGGATGACATATCCACCGACCACGTCCGCCTGCGTCAGCCGCTGTACCAGGACCAGCGAACTGAGCCACTCCTCCTCGGCCCATTCGTCATCGTCCAGCATGGCCAGCAAATCAGCCTGACAATCGACAAAAGCCCGCTGCAGCAGCGCATTGCGCACCTGGGAAATGCCGCGTTCCGGCACCACAAACGCCTCCAGCGGAAATCTGAATCCCTGCTGCTGATAGCGCACGACGGTCTTGATGCCCTCCTGCTGCTCGCAGTCATTGTCGGCGACCAGGACCTGCACCTCAAAATCAACGCGTTGTTTCGCAATAGAATCCAGCAAGCGCGCCAATCCCTGTGGACGCTTACAGGTTGGGAGGCCAATCACCACCAGCATGGATTGATTCACCGCGTTGTTTCCTCTTGGGTGGCGCACAGTTTCGACGCCAACGCCGAGTTTACCGTTCAGTATTCGTTGATTGAATCTGCATCGGCCCGCGCCGGCGTTTTCTTTACCGCGAGAAAATCCACCGTCGGCGCGGGAAGCGCGCTGCGGGCTGCAGCCAATGCGGCAGTGTCAGCGACGCAGTGGCCGCAGGGCGGCGCAACGTGGTATGTTCTGCGCTTACGCACAATGAAGATTCTCGGCCAGTTGGCGGCAGCACCCGGTGAACCGAAATATAATGGATCTACAGCTTGACGAACAGCAGCTTGGGAAGCAGCTGTTCGGCACCGTTGCCGAGCTCTATCCGATTTGCCGCAGTATTACCGGAGATGGTGTGCGCGAGACGCTGTCGCGGCTTGGCGGCATTGCGCCGCTGACCATTCATGAGGTGCCCAGCGGTACCGAGGTTTTTGATTGGACAGTGCCGGATGAGTGGCATATTCGCGATGCCTGGGTAAAGGACATGCGCGGGCGGCGGGTCATCGATTTTCAACGCTCCAACCTGCACGTGGTCAACTACAGCGAGCCTGTCAATCGACGCATGTCGCTGGCGGAGTTGCGCCCCCATCTCTTCACGCTGCCGGAGCGACCCGACTGGATCCCCTACCGCACCTCCTACTATCAGAAGAACTGGGGCTTCTGCCTGAGTCAGAACCAGCTCGACGCCCTGCCGGCAGGAGAATACGAGGTCTGTATCGACTCATCCATCGAGCCGGGATACCTGAGCTACGGTGAAGCCTGCATTCCCGGAGAGTCGATCGAGGAGGTCCTGGTCTCCTGTCACATCTGCCATCCGTCGCTGGCCAACGACAATCTGTCCGGTATCGCGATTGCGGCTCATCTGGCCCGCCAGCTGCGCTCCCTGCCGCTGCGCTACTCCTACCGCTTTCTGTTCATACCCGCGACCATCGGATCGATCACATGGCTTGCCCGCAATGAAACCGTGGTACCGAGGATCCGGCACGTCCTGGTCCTGGCCTGTCTGGGCGATGCCGGTCCGCTGACCTATAAGCGCAGCCGCCGGGGGGACTCGACGATCGATCGGGCGGCAATGCACATTCTCCGGCAGCAGGGTGAACACGAAGTGTTTGAATTTTCGCCCTATGGATACGACGAGCGCCAGTTCTGCTCACCGGGGTTTAACCTGCCGGCCGGCAGATTGTCGCGCACACCCCACGGTCGCTTTCCCGAGTATCACACTTCGGCGGACAACCTGGACTTCGTACAGCCCGCCCAGCTGGCACGGTCTCTGGTTACCTGCCTGCAGATATTCCAGGTGCTGGAGAATGACCGCACCTACCTCAATCAGAAACCTTTTGGCGAACCGCATCTGTCGAAGTACGGACTGTACGACTCCATCGGTGGGATCGCGGAATCGCCGGCGTTTCAGCTGGCGCTGCTCTGGGTGCTCAATCTCTCCGATGGCGGCTGCAGCCTGCTGGACATTGCCGAGCGTTCGGGCGTGGAGTTCCGTATGATCTCCCGTGCGGCGGACGCGCTGGCCAGCCACGGTCTGCTGCGGGAGGCACCATGACCGAAGCCGCAGTTGCCGGTCAATTCGTCGTGCTGAGCGGTGCCACCAGCGATATCGGCAAGGCATTGGCCCGGAGCCTGGCATCCGCCGGCGCCAGGCTTTGCCTGCTCGGGCGCAACCCAAGTACGCTGCAGCAGCTTGCTGACGATGTCGGGCATCTCGCCGCCGGGGTTACCGTCTGTCCGGTCGATCTCACCGACGATGCCGCAATAGCAACCGCTGTCACGCAGATGCGGCGGGAGACCGGCGCGGTCGATGTTCTGGTTCACGGGGCGGGTGCGTTTGAGATGGGACCGCTGCAGAGCGCGGACGTTTCCCGGTTCGATCTTCTGTACAGAACGAATGTGCGCGGTCCCTATCTTCTGACGCAATCTCTGCTGCCGCTTATCCGCTCTTCCCCCGGCCAGATCGTGTTTCTCAATTCGACTGTCGGCCTTGAAGCGAAAAAATCGGCAAGTCAGTATGCCGCGACCCAGCATGCGCTGCGGGCCATGGCTGATGCATTGCGTGCCGAAGTCAACGCCGACGGAGTGCGCGTGCTCAGCGTCTACCTCGGGCGTACGGCGACGGCCAGGCAGGAGCGGATTTTCCGACTAGAGGGGCGCCCCTACGCGCCGGCGCTGCTTCAGCAGCCTGAGGATGTTGCCCAAATGGTGCTGGCGGCGCTGCATCTGCCGCGCACCGCCGAAGTTACCGAGATCCGGATGCGGCCGATGGTCAAATCGTACTGAAAAACGGGAGCACGAGGGCAAAAAAGTTGCGGCGTTCCGCGCTTCTGGCCGGTACCGCCCGACAGATGGGTGGATGCAGCGCCACGACGGCCTATCCGCCCGTCAATAGATTTTCCCCCACACACGCCTCGCCAGCGAGATCAATCTGCGTGCCAGCGCGGGTCCCAGCCACATCGACCGGTACATCAACTCCAGCTCGATGCGCAATTTCTCCGCTAAGGGAATGGGTGTTCGAAACGGCATGGCGAACCTGTCGAGCTGACGACTCGCCCGCTGTAAAGGACCGAACTCCATATTGTCGGCACCGAAAAACGACACCTGCTCCTTGTGGGCCAGCTTTTCGCCGGTCGATTCCGGATCGAATCGACGATGGAACAAGGGCTCCTCAACCTCGACGAATTTTCCGTAGAGGGACATCTCCAGCATCATGTTGATGTCGAATCCACGTGCCTCCCGGTAAGGCATCATATTGTTCAGGGCCGAACGGCGAAACACGCCGTTATAGGCGTTATTAAGCCCCTCCAGCCAGTCGAACGCGACCCGGATCCGGTCGCTTGGTGAATCGTCCTCCAGCGTGAGATTCTGGTAAAACAGACTCTGACCGCCGCTGATGGATGAGAAGAGCACGGTTTGCGCATAGGCCAATACCACCTCATCGCGCGCCTCGAGAATCTCAATGCATCGCTCAAACAGACTGGGTTTGCAGATATCGCTGCAACTGGCCCATTTGAAATATTTCGACGCGGTCATCCCGAACACATCGTTGTAGTTTTTCAGTGCGCCTCTGTTGCGGGCATGCCGATGGTAACGGACCCTTGGGTCGGCCTCGGCATAACGGCGGCAGATCGTTCCGGTTTCATCGCTGGAGGCGTTGTCGGCGATGAAGAGTTCGAAATCGGTAAAGCTCTGGGATAATATCGACTCGATAGACTGTTCAAGCCAGCGCGCACCGTTGTAGACCGGCATACCAACCGCCAGCAGGTGTTTGGATGGTCCCTGATTCTCGTCCGCCGGCATGCAGGCAGCCCCGGGTTGATTGCTATTGAAGGTCAGTAGTATATCCTAAACAGGTTCCAGCAGATTGGGCAGCGGGATGGCACAGAGGATGGGGTTCGGTCAGGCTCATGGTCAATAACAAGCGACGGCCCATCAAGGTGCTCAACGTGCTTTGGAAGCTTGATGTCGGTGGTATGGAAGCGTCACTGGTGGCGCTGCTCACTCATCTGGATCCCGGGCAGTTCCAGATGGATTTTCTGGTAACGTCCCAGTACGAGGGAGATTACGACGCCGTTGTCAAAAAAATGGGCGCCCGCATCGTACTCGGCAAGGATAGGTTCAGTCCCGGGCATAACCTGAGGGACCTTGCTGCCGTCAACAGGCGATTCGGCCCTTATGATGTACTTCACAGTCACCGCCACTATAGCGGCGCACCGTTGCTACGGGCAGCACACCAATTGGGTGTACCGCTCCGAATCGCTCACAGCCACACCATTCCAACAATGAAGGGCTCGGCGTTTGACCGGGCCCGCGTTGCAATTGCCAGACGGCTGGTGCGCAGGCACTGCACGCACGGCCTGGCGGTCTCGCGGGCCGCCGCGGCTTCCCTGTTCGGAGAGCGCTGGGAGAGCGACCAGCGCTTCCGGGTGCTGCCGCGGGGATGTGATTTTGAAGCGTTTCGGGCGACGGACTCCCGCGAGCGGGTGCGGCGGGAGCTGGGGATTGGCGCTGACGAAATGGCACTCGTCCACGTCGCCAGTTTCAATGACAATGGAAACCACGAATTCATCGTGGAGGTCGGGTGGGAGTTCAGCCGGCTTGCGCCGCAATTTCGCATCGTGCTGATCGGCGATGGCCCGCTGCTTCACCATATCCAGAGCCAGGTTGCGTTCGCCGGATTGTCCGACCGCGTCATGTTCCTGGGCGAACAACCGGACCTGCACGCACTGCTGCTGGCGATGGATGCACTTATATTTCCGTCAAATGTGGAGACTCTCGGCATCGCCGTGGTCGAAGCACAGGCAGCCGGGCTGGTCTGCTTCCTGTCCGATCGGGTGGTACCCGAGGTCGACGCAGTACCGGAGCTGCTGCACAGGATTCCGATGGAAGCCGGGCCCGGGGCCTGGGCGCGGGAAATCTTTGCGCATGGCCGGGCGCCCATAACTCAGGCCGAGGCGCTCGAGCGCTGCATGGCCGGCGAATTGGGCATCGAGTCATACGTCGAATGCCATAAGCGCCTCTATACGAGTACACTTGACCCGCAGCAGGCTCGCGAAATTTGACTGCGGACCGGTTTGCACCAACGACTGATCATGTGAGGACGGCAACAGCAATGAAGGTGGTACTCTTCTGCGGAGGGCTCGGTACGCGCCTGCGTGAGCATACGGAGACTGTCCCCAAGCCCATGGTGAATATCGGCCAGCGGCCGATTCTGTGGCACCTGATGAAATACTATGCCCATTTCGGTCACTGCGAGTTCATTCTCTGCCTCGGATACATGGGCGACCTCATCAAGCAGTACTTCATCAACTATGCGGAGTGGATTTCAAACGACTTCCGGCTCTCCGGCGGCGGCAACGAGGTTCACCTGTTCAACCGCGACATCGCTGACTGGAAGATCACGTTCGCGGACACGGGCACCAATAGCAACATCGGCCAGCGCCTGATGGCCGTTCGCCGCTACCTCGGCGATGACGCGGTATTCCTCGCCAACTACAGCGACGGACTGTCGGACCTCCCGCTCGTGGACTATCTCGACAACTTCCGCCGCAGGGATAAGATTGCGAGCTTCATCAGCGTGCGTCCCACCCACAGCTTTCACACGGTAGCCGCAGGCGCGGACCAGCTGGTGCATGAGATTCGGCATGCAGGCAAATCGGATATCCGGATCAACGGCGGATTTTTCGCTTTCAAACGGGAGATTTTCGATTACCTGCAGCCAGGTGAAGATCTGGTGGAAGAGCCGTTCCGGCGGCTCATTGCCGGCAGGCAGTTGCTGGCCTATCCGCACGAGGGATTCTGGGCATGCATGGACACGCTCAAGGACAAAAAGGCGTTTGACGAAATGGAGATGCAGGGCGATATGCCCTGGCAGCTCTGGCACGCCCGGTAGCGCTGTTCCGAATTCCCCAATCAGAAACCGATAGCGACCGGGGGAACCCTCCCGCTGTCCCGCCTGTCAGCTGCAGCACGGGGCTCACCAGACTATCTTGCGCGCGTAAAACGCCTCGGCATGGCCGGCGTTGCACTCGACGCCGCGAAGACGCAGCAGCGCCAGAAACGCGTCCTCGCTGAACCAGTGGCGCGTCCGCTGGCTCGCATAGGCATCCAGCACCTGTTTCACCTTGTGGCGGCAGAGCGATTCATCCAATGCGATGAACACGTTCGGTTGTCCGAGATCGCCGTCCCATTTGAGAATCTCATACTCGAGAATCTGCCGGTCGCGCCAGGTATTCCAGGTTAACTGCGATACCAGACGGTGGTCCTGGTGGCGGTCTCCACCGTGGTGGGTAAAGATCAGATCGGGTTCAAACTCCCGTTTGAGTGCCTCAAACCGCTGCTTCAGCTGCTCTCCCTGCCACGGCAGGAACGCATCCCTGAAGCTGTCTATCTCTACTTCAACCCTGTCCGCGCCGACCGTGAACAGGGCCGCCCCGGTGCGCGCCTCCCCGGCGCGTCCCGGGTCGGCCCCGCAAAACACGACCCAGCGAATCTGCACAGCCGGATTCATCTCGATCAGACGCATTATGCTGCCACCCGCACCTAGTTCGATGTCGTCCGGATGCGCGCCCAGACAGAGCAGACGACTGACCCGGCGCATCTCCAGCAGAGAAATCATCTTCGCGTCACCTCCCAGGCTCTTTTCCGGTAGCACCGGAATAATCGGACTCCGCGCGGCCCGCAGCGACTCTGCTGCTATAGGCGCGCCGATCGAAGTCGGGGTAGTCGCGGTCCCGCTCCGCGATACAGGCCACCGGCAGCGGCCACGGGATGCCGAATTCGGGATCATCGAAGCGCACGCCATCCGACAGTTCGGGGCGATAGTAGTCGGACATCATGTAGACCACATCGCTGTCCGTCTCCAGTGTCTGGAACCCGTGCGCGAAACCGGGCGGCACAAAGAGCGCATTGTGCGTGCGGCTGTCCAGCTCGACCGCCATATGCCGGGTGAAGGTCGCCGAATCCGGCCGCAGGTCGACGATCACGTCGTGGACACGGCCGCGTTCACAGCGCACCAGCTTGGCTTCGGCGGAGGGAGGCCACTGAAAATGCAGGCCGCGCAGCGTACCGCAAACGGCGTTGTGCGATATGCTCACCTGCACGACATCCATCGTTATGCCACGCGCAGCGAACTCCTCGCGGCACCACAGCCTGGCGAAGAATCCGCGCGCGTCCTCCACCGGCTCGATATGGACGATAAATGACCCCGGGAGTTCGGTTGGCGTGAACCTCAACGGACGCTCCAGTAGAGGTTCTCATCGAGCTGACCGGTGCGCTTTAGATAGTTCAACTGCTTCAGCCGGGTAAATGCCCGGAATTCATACAGACCGCCGGACATCTCGATGCGCTCGAACAGCCGCCGCAACTCCGCGGCGCCGTCCTGCGCCGTCCAGCGCGCGCTGAATCCCGGCAGGCGGGTCGCGATCTTTTCAAACGAGACACGATAGCTGCGATTGTCTCCGGAGGGCGGTCCCATTGTCACTTCGCAGTTCGGGAAAACGGTTGCGATTATCCCGGCAATTTCGCGTATCCGGTAGTTCTCGCTGGTTGTGCCGACATTGAAAATCTCGCCGTTCACGCTGCTGGCCGGCGCCTCGAGCGCGCAGCGCATCGCCTCGCAGATATCCTCCACGTGTACGATCGGCCGCCACGGCGTGCCGTCGCTGATCATCGCGATTTTCCGTCGCGTCCAGGCAAGTGCGCACAGGTCGTTCAGCACGATATCGAAACGCATCCTGGGAGACGGTCCATAGGCGGTCGCATTGCGCAGAAAGACCACGCTGAAGCTGTCATCCGCCATGGCCTTGAGGTCACGTTCGACCAGTGTTTTGCACTGCGCATAGGCGGTCTGGGGATTCACCGGAGAACGCTCATCGACCAGGTCGGCCGCCGCCGCGCCGTAAACGCTGCACGACGATGCATAGACAAAACGCGTCACGCCGGCCGCGCGCGCCGCCTGCGCGATGCGCACCGAACCTTTATGGTTGATTGCAAATGTAATTTCCGGCCGTTGTTCGCCGAGCGGGTCGTTCGACAGTTCGGCCAGGTGGACCACCGCGTCAACGCCTTCGAAGTCGGACGCAGTCAGGGTTCTCAAGTCCTTATGGAGCGTGCGCGGCGATTCCGGCATGCCGGTCGGATCCAGATACAGCGTGCCGTCGCTGTAATAGCACGTATCCACCCCCACCACCCGATGGCCGTGCGCCGTCAGCCAGGACGCGAGGCGCATCCCGATATATCCCTCGGTACCGGTCACCAGCACATTCATTGTTCCGTTTCCCCCGCAAACCAGGGACCAGGCGGCATCAGCCTTGATCCGAACAGAGCCATTCCCGGCACCATCACCAGACGCGCACTTCCGGAATAGGCACAACAAATCGGCCGCCCCATTCGCGAATCACAGCCATCTGCCGCGAAATCTCGTCCGCCAGATTCCAGGGCAGTATCAGCAGGTAGTCCGGGCGGGTCTGGAGAATCCGATCCGGATGCAGTATCGGGATATGCGTGCCGGGCGTGAACTGCCCCTGTTTGTACAGACTCCGGTCAACCGTGTAGTCGAGAAAATCGGTGCGGATACCGCAGTAATTCAGCAGCGTATTGCCCTTGCCGGGTGCGCCATAGCCGACGACGCGCCTGCCGCCGCGCTTGGCCTCGATCAGAAACTCGAGCAGTCTCCGCTTGGTCCCGCTCACCCTCTCCTGGAACAGGCTGTAGGTCTCCAGCCGGTCGAAGCCAAGCGCCGATTCACGGGTACGGAGCTCAATCACGCGTTCGGATACCGGGAGCGTGGCATTTTCCGCATGCCGTCCGTAAATCCGCAGCGAACCGCCGTGCGTGGAGAGCTCCTCGACGTCGAACAGCGTCAGGCCGTGACGCGCAAAAGCCTGTTCCACGACGAAGAATGAGAAGTATGAGAAATGCTCGTGGTAGATAGTGTCGAACTGGTTCTGCTGCATCAGGCGCAGCAGATGCGGAAACTCCATCGTGATGATACCGGTCGGCTTCAGCAGCGTTTTCATGCCGGCGATGAAATCGTTCAGGTCGGGAACGTGCGCGAGGACGTTGTTGCCGATAAGCAGGTCCGGCCTTCCCGGACGGCTGAGCAACTCGTGCGCGGCCGCACTGCCAAAGAAACGGACCTCTGTCGGTATACCGCGATCGATGGCGGCCTGGGCTACATTCGCTGCGGGCTCAACGCCAAAGCACGGAACCCGGCGATCGACAAAATGCTGCAGCAGATAACCGTCGTTGCTGGCAATCTCGATCACAAGCGAGTCCCGCCCCAGCTGGAAGCGCTCGACCATCGCCTCGCAATAGCGCCTGGCGTGCTCGTTCCAGCTGTCCGAGTAGGAAGAGAAGTACGCGTACTCGCTGAAGATATGCTCAGGGGTGACGTACTGCAGCAGCTGCACCAGCAGGCAGTGTTCGCAGACATAGGCGTGCAACGGATAAAAAATCTCGGGTTGATTGAGTTGCGCTGCTGCAATGTAACTTTCGCACAGCGGTGACATACCGAGATCAACGAAGGTGCGGCTGAGCGGCGCGCCGCAGTTTCGGCACTGCTGGTCGGTCATCGCCGGAGCTGCAGTGGCGGCGTGTTCCAGCCGCCGTTGCAGGCTGAAGAAAAGGCAGGTCTAAGGCAGTGCGGCATCGATACGCTTCCCGGCGGGATTTCCCAAGGATGCACAGGATACTGTCAGGTTGTCAGGGGAAAGGCAACCGGTGATCCTGCCCGCCCGCGTGGACACGCCGTAGAGCGACGCGTTGCGCCGCAGAAGCCGGGCGACCGCAACATCCGCCTTCGCGCTGTACCGTGCGCAGGTTCATTACCCGACAACGGTGCGGAAAGCCACATTGACCAGGCTGTTTCACCGGTTTGAAGCATCCATGGACAAACCCGCAAAAGCGGGTTTATTCATCTGATCGAAATGGGGCATCCAGGTTAGGGTCTGTTAACACCATGCGGATATCCATCGTTGGCACTCAAATGCGCGCAGACCGGCGACCCTTGACTCCCTGCTACAGAAACCCATGGCTGCGCATGCTCTGCTCTTCCTGGCTCTTGTACTGCAAAAACCGGGGCAGGAATTTTTCCCAGTCAATGATGTGCGCATCCAGTTCGGGACCATCGATGCAGGCGTGCTTGCGCACCATCTTGCCGTCCAGCGTCACCGGCACCATACAGGCGCCGCACATACCGGTTGCGTCCACCATGATGGAGTTCAGACTGGCAACCGTGCGCACCGCATACGGCTTGGTCAGGTTGCTTACCGCGCTCATCATGATGGGCGGCCCGATTGCCACCACCTCTCCGATAATGCGCCCGGTCCCCTCCTTGGCCTTTTCCAGCATCTCCCTCAATGGGTCGGTGACAAATCCCTTGATGCCGAAGCTGCCGTCATTGGAGGTGTAGATGACATCCAGCAGTTCGGGATATTCGGCCTGCAACAGACCGATGCGTTGATCCTTTTCCGCCCAGAAGAGGTACTCCTGGCCGCGAAAGCCCGCGATCAGCGTAACGTGGTTGCCCATCCGGAGATGCTCGCGCATGATCGGATAGACCGGGGGCAGACCGACACCGCCGGCAGTAAAAACCACCGTCTCGCCCTGCTCGTAGCGGTGCAGCTCGCTGGGCATCCCGAGCGGTCCGGCGATACCGCTGAACGCCTCGCCGACCTGCATCCTGTTCATATAGACGGAGCTGCTTCCGAGCCCCTGGACGACCATCGTGATCGTGCCCTTCTCCTTATCCCAATCGGCCAGCGTCATCGGTACGAACTCACCCTTGTCCCAGGCCAGCACGCGCACAAACTGTCCCGCCTTCGACGTTTTCGCAATTTGGGGCGAATGGACAACGAATTCGACGATCTCCTTCGCCAGGTTCTTCTTTTCGAGAATGGTCTGAGGCGCCTGCGCAATCTTGGTGTAGCGTTCCGCGTTCTTCACCAGCTGTTTGATTTCGCTCGGCGTAAACGGAATCTGACCCATGATTTCACGCGCCGCCTCCTTGCCGTCGCCCGCCGCCTTGATCGCGGTGGAACCGCCGCGGGCCGCATCGCCGCCGGTGTATACGTCCTCGATCGAGGTCTCCTGGGTGCCGCTCCTGATCTCGATGGTGCCCCACTTCGAGGTCTTCAGATTCGGCTCGGAATCCTTGATGATCGGATTGGAGGAGTTGCCGAGCGCCATAATCACCAGATCCACCGGCATCGGCTCCTTGTTGCCGGTGGTTACCGGACGCCGTCGTCCCGACTTGTCGGGTTCGCCCAGCTCCATCACATCCAGCACTGCGCTGGTTACGAAGTGCGTTTTTTCGTTACCGACAAATTCGCAGGGCGCCCGCAGCACCTTCAGCTGGATCCCCTCCTCCAGCGCGTGGTGCAGTTCCTCGACCCTGACCGGCATCTCGGCCTGGGTCCGGCGGTATACGATGGTGACGTTGCCACCCAGACGTCTGGCGGTGCGGGCGGCGTCCATGGCGGTATTGCCGCCGCCGATCACCATCACCTCCCTACCCTTCGTCGGGGGCAGCGGTGTCTCGTAATCCGCTTTGTGGGCCTGCATCAGGTTGACGCGCGTGAGGTACTCGTTGGCGGAGAGTATTCCCAGCAGATGCTCGCCCGGAATGTTCATGAAGCGCGGCAGGCCGGCGCCGGTACCGACGAAGATCTTCCAGAATCCCGCCCGTTTTAATTCCGCCAGCGTCGCGGTCTTGCCGACCAGGAAGTTGGTAACGAACTGCCCGCCCATCAACTTTATCTTTTGGACCACGTCATCGATCAGGGTGTTGGGCAGGCGAAATTCGGGAATGCCGTAGCGGAGTACACCGCCCAGGGTATGAAAAGCCTCGAATACCGTGACCGGAAAACCCGCCTTGGTCAGCAGATAGGCGTTGATCAGACCGGCCGGCCCCGATCCCACCACCGCGATCGGCGGCTTGTCGGCGACAGCCCAGGGGCTGATCGCCGCCTTGCCCTGCTCGAACAGCGCGTAAGGGTTCAACAGCCGCTCGCTCTCCGGCAGATACCACTCCAGCTGCCCGATCTCTATCGGCCTCTCGTTGTGCGTGCAGACCCCCTGGCACTGGATCTCCTGGGGGCAGACGCGTCCGGTCACGTTGGGCAGCGGGTTGGCCTCCTTGATCAGCTGGAAAGCCTGCCGGAACTTGCCCTCGCCCATCAGATGCAGCAACTCCGGAATATGGATCTTTACCGGGCAGCCACCCTCGTTCTCCCCGCCATCCATCCTGGGCAGTCCCAGCTCACAGGGACGATCGTCGCACTGCTTGTCCCGCAGCACCTCGAGCCAGACGAACATCTCGACTTCGCGAAAGCTGTACCCGAGCCCCATGTAACCGAGGTAGCCCTGGTTGACCAGATCGAAATCCTGCGAGCGCTCCTCGGGAGGCCGGATGTAGGGCGGAATGTTGTTGGCGCCAGGCCAGCCTTCCGAGAGACCCTTGAACATCGGGTAGCGCTCGGAAAGATGCCTGGCAATGGCGCGGATAAACTTGCGCTTGAATTTGAGCGGAATGTTCCAGACGAAGCGCAGCAGCACGGTGCTCATGTCGTCCCCTCTGAGGAGGAGATCCCAGAACATCCTGGTGAACCCTGCGCTCAACTCTTCCTGCTGAAATTCCCAGGCTATCGCACTGATGCCTTCGTCGATGAACATCTGCTGAAAGAAGCCCGGATTCCTGACCAGGCGCTTCTGCAGCAGCGCGATCTGCTTTTGAAACAGCTCGACCGCATCGCTGTGTTCGAGCTGTTCCAGCTCGCGGTTGACATCTTCCATCCGGTGGCGGGTGGAGGCGATCTCCTCATTTGCCCGGTAGTAGCGGTTCAGGTCTTCCTTGTCATAGGGACAGTGCTCGGCGGCTTCGCCGGTTGACGCTTCCCGGGTACTGCTGTTGGTATGTTCTAGCATGGCGTCACCTTAAGGTTCTGTGGTTCGCTCGAAAACTACTGCGGTTGACTGAACTGGATGATCTCCGCATCGCAGTCATCGGCAATGCGCGCTGCTTTGGCGATAAGTTCGGGGGTAAGCTCAATCTTCTCCAGAGCGCCGGGAATGACCCGACTCACCTCCAGTGCTTTCCCGTCCACTACGATCGTGGTCTTCTCGAACAGTTCACTCAGGTCCTGGTAGCAGGTTTTGCAATTGGTGCATTTGGCCATATCGTCTTCTGCGATTCTCACCAGAGGCTGCTTCTGGCCGGCGGCGGGTGCCGCATTCGCCTGCGCCGCGCCGCTCTGCCTCTCCGCGCGCGGCATGGGCAGCGGGGTCTCGGTCATACCGCCGCCGCCACCCAGGGGCGCGCTGGATGCGGTGGCGAGCTCCGACATGCCTCTGGCGATAGCGTCGATCGAACTCTCCCGCTCCTGATTCGACCGCTGATATTTCTCCCGCCACTGTTCGACCTCATCCAGATGCTCCTGGTTCATTCTGTCGATGTGCAATCCACTCAAATACTCCAGCATGCGCCAGTTTCTGCGGCGCTCCTCGGTAAGGTCGACGATGGCCGGGGAGACAGCCAGCCGGATCAGCCGCATCTGATCGTCGGTGGACCAGATAAAGGGCGCTATGCCGTAGCGCTCCTGTTCGCTGAGTTCGATGTATTCATGCACCGGCATGCTTTTCGCCGCGCCGTTCAGTGCACTGTAGTGCTTCTTGAAGCGGCCCTCGTGAAGGCCGAAGTCCGCCGGCGTGAACGGAATCTCCTTCAACTTGGTACTGCCGTCTTCATCGACATACTGGATGGTGGACATGGTCCAGTCCTTGCCGATGTCCGGGTTGCCGTCCAGCGAGAAGCGCTCCGCCAGCGTCGCGCCTTTACGGGGATCGTGAACGAACAGCGGATACATGCGGCTCTCCACCGCGAGCCGCGCCCTGCGGTTGCCGGCGTCGTCCGCAATGCCGTGCTCGGACATGCAGCTGGTATAGGTGTCGAGCAGCGCCGGCGACGCGTTGTAGTTCAGGAACTCCATCAGGTTTTTCATGAAATGGCCCTGAAATGCCGATGCCGTCTGCACCACCAGCACGTTGGGGTGAAACGCAGCGATCAACCCCAGCTCTTTGCGGTCCTCCTGCTTGCCGATGTGCGCTATGCCGAAACGGGTAAGATCGGAATCCTGCGCGGTAAAGCTCGAAGTCGAGGCCTGCCCGCCGGTATTGGAGTAGGCACCGGTGTTGAGTACCACCACCTTGATCGGCGTATTGGTGATCAGCAGGCGCGACAGGGCACCGAAACCGATGTCGTAAGTCGCACCGTCCCCGCCCATACTGACGACTGCGGGCAGCAGCGCCAGCTCTTCCTCGGAGAACTGGCTCCAGTGGAAGTATCTGAAAAAGTTGTCGTGCACATCCGGATTGTAATGGTCCTCCAGGTCCAGTCTGGCGGAGCGGATAGCCCGAAACTCTTCCACCGCATCGGCGCTGATGCCTTCGAATATGCCCTTTGCCACGGGCGCCGAATCCTGGAACAGACTGTTGACCCAGGGATCCGAGAACGCGTTGAAGGGGAAGGTCGAGGCATACACGCTGCTGCAACCGGTGGCATTTGCGAAAGTGGCGCTGGAAGGTCCGCGGCCGGTGGGACCGCTCTCCAGATTGTAGAGCCGCCGTTCGATGATCTTCACCGCCTCCTCCATGCGGTTCAATCGTCCCGGATCATGGTCATCGTACTCCACGGTTTCCATCTTGGCGGTCAACTGCCTGCTCAGATCCTCGAGTTCGTGGATGTGCTGTCTGTTCCTTTCGCGATGGATCGCCCGATTGGTCGCGGTCAGCAGGCGGATCGCCGTCACCTCACCGCAGCCGCGACAGCCGCCGTGCCCACCGGTCATGCTGTAGTAGTTGTCGTGATCCAGGATCAGCCGCTTCGTTTCACCGCCCGGCTGGGTGGCGTTGTTGAAGAAACGGGGGGCCGTGTTGGGCAGATTGCTGAGGAAAGTGAACGTCTGTTTCAGCGACGCAAGCACCTCAGCGTCCTGCTTCTGCTCCTCCAGCGCGCCGGGACCGCACACGTCGACGCACTCCAGGCAGCCACTGCACTTCCAGGGATCTATGGTGGCGGAATAGAGCCCGCCGTTGCCGGGCGTGGCCTTCTCCATGACATCGAAGAAAGGCCTTGTTCTGGCGACGGAAAATCCGGAGAGCACTTCAATCATCCCGTTGAAGGCGCGCGTCAAAGTTGGATTGTCCAGCGCCATCTCCGCGAGTGTCTCGGCCGCAACCTGATGAAACGCTTTATCGCTCTTGCTCGGCAGATTCCGATAACGGTCGCGGATCGACTTGGTCATCGGAAACACCTGACTGGACATCATCGATTTCATCTGGTCAGTGGCATCCACCCGCTGTATCGCGGTAAGCAGCAGATCGTGGATCTCATGCACGCTGTTGGGTATGGCCGCATCCGGGCAGACCAGCGCGCACTCCATGCAGCCGGTGCAGAGGCTGGCGATGTATTTGGGCACCGAGAGCCGGAACAGACCTTTGTCTTTCCATGCCGCACTGCCCACTGGCATGAACAGACCGGCCCCGGGGATCACCGGTGCCTCGCTGATCGTTCCATCCTTGAATCGGTCCAGCACCACCTCCTGGAAATAGTCCTGATCGAACAGACCGGTACTCTGGGAACCGCCGGCTATTCTCTGCATGGAAGCGGAAATGGCGATGCCGGAATCATTGCTCGCGGCGGGCAGACTCTCGGCTTCCAGAAACGCGGCTTCAGCGTAGTCCACCCGCTGCGTCGATTCGAGACCATCCCGGATCACTGCCATGTTGCTGTCGACCACCTCGCTGCCTTTGGCACCGAACTTCTTGCTGATCTGCTGTTGAATCTTGGCCAACACCGCCTCTGCCGAGGTGCCGGCGACAACCTTGTCCACGTGTCCGCAGACGGCGCCGATGAAGGCTATACCCATCATTCTGATCTCCAGGTCCGGCGCCGGCGCGTGCTTGCGTGCCACACCGAACCCGTCGATGATGTAAAAGTGGACTCTCTTTTCACGTATGGTCTTTCTGGCGTGAGCCGGCAGTTCCCGCCACACCTCGAGCGGGGTTTGGTGCGACTGCATGATAAAGGTGCCGTCCTCGGCGATACCGCGCAGCGGATTGGTGTGACTGAAGACCATGTGGTCCGGCGACACCACGATTTCGACCTCTTCCAGTTCGGCGTTGGTTATCTTGATCGGCTCGGGACTCAACGTGATGAAGAAGTTGGTGGGGGCGCCGCTCTTCTCCGAGCCGTATTTAGGTGCGGATTTGGAGTGGACCTCCAGCACGCCGGCGAGAATATCGGTGAGCAGTTTGCCGGTGGCGATGGTGCCGTAACCGCCGACCGAGTGAAAACGTATGCGGAAGGCGCCGGGCGGCAGCAGATGGGGATTGCGCTCCGTTTCCAGCGCCATGAACTCGGTTTCGGGGTAGGCAGCTCTGAGCCTCTCCTGCAGCGCGGCAATCCTGGGTGAGGGATTGCTGGAGAAAAACTGCGATCCCAGATAGAAAAGCGGGATATTGGTTTCGCTCTCCATGTTCTTGAACGCCGCGATCAGGTGCCGCGACTGCAGGTCGTGGGCACCCAGTCCGAAAACGCCGGTGCTTATTTTCGGCAGACTGTCAATGGACGGAATACCCAGGTGCCGTATCAGGCCATTGTTTTCCAGCGCCTTGAACAGCGCCTGGGTCACCAGTCCGGTCAGCGCCGTCACATCGCAGCGCTCCAGCACGGTCACCGCTTTTTTCCCCTTCAGCACGCTCACCAGTTCGGCTTCGGGGAACGGGTAGAGCAGCTTGATGGAGACGACGCCAACCTTTTTTCCCTGCCGCCGCAGATAACTGACCACCGCCTCCGCATCGTCGGTCACCGAACCCATGGCGACGATGACATGCTCCGCATCGTCCGCCATATAGCTCATGACGGGGGTATAGACGCGGCCGGTGAGTTCGCCGTACTCCTGCATTGCCTGGGTGACGAAACGCGGCACTTCGTTCGCAAAATGGGTGTGATGATCGACCGCTCCGGCCTGGAAGTCGGGCTGATTCTGCACACCGCCGGTGAGTCCCGGATTGTTGACATCCACCAGTGCCGGGACCAGCTGGCGTGTGCCCTTCTCGAATGCGTTGAGCCACTGCCGCCGCCACTGTGCGCGCAACTCCTCGGGCAGCCACTGCAGCGTATCCTGAATCTGCCCGCCGTTATTGTCGCTCTCCACCTGTTCGGCCCGTTCGCCCAGATAGCGCCTCAGCAGATCGAGATCCTGTGCGCGTATATCCTGCTGGTGCCGCTGCAGAAACTGCAGCAGTTGATGCACCCTGCCCTTGGCCCCGAACAGCAGCTCCTGCGCGACGGTGGGCGATTTGATCCGGCTCTCGGGATCGCCCAGGAACTCTTTTAGGAGTTCGGGTTCCGGCATCAGCGCCTCGCTCTGCATGTGGCTGGTGGCGAATCCGTCCATCGCATTGGCCACCGGGATCAGCGAGAGTGCGCTGACTCTGTAGCTGATCGCCGCCAGGTCGGCGGCCTCCTGCGGGTTGCTCCCGAACAGAATGGTGTAACCCGAAGGCAGCAACGCATAGACGTCATCGTGGCCAGCCATGACGTTGAGCGAGTGCCTGGACACGACCCGGGCCGCAACCTGCAGCACGAAGCCGCCCACCCGCTTGCCCACGGTCACGTAGTGCGATTCGAGACCGTAAAGAATCCCCTGGCTGGAAGAGGCATTGGAGATGTATTTACCCCCGGTGAGTGCGGCACCCAGCGCCCCGCTCTGGGCCGAATGCTCGCCCTCCGGTTCGAAGAAAAAGGGGTGCTTGCCCCAGACATTGCAGCCGCCCTGGGCGCGGAAGGATTCGAAGATCTCTGAGATTTCCGTCGACGGTGTAATCGGATAACCAATGACGCCGCCGCACACCTGACCCATGACGTGGGCGATAGCGCCGTTGCCATGAATCACCACCGGCATACCGGGATACTTTATCCTCTTTTCAGCCGTGTGCCGCGGTCCATTGTTGGTCCGATCATTTATCTCATTAAGCATCGATGCACTCCCGACGAGTAAATAGTTTGGAAAATCATGTAAGCCCGCTTGCAAAAACCCCGCTTTCGGTAAGTATAAATTCCAAGCTTGTCAAGGGCGTACGTGGAAAAATTATAGTAAAAATTGTCCATCCGGAATCGTAGGCGGGAATTGTGACAGTTTGATTTATGCCGACCTCCCGGGCACCATTTTGTCAGCTGGATGACATGAATCAATTTGATAATTATTAAATTACCCAATAGCAATATCCTCCCTGTTTGCGCTACCCGGCCCGACAGCAGTTTACCGGCGGGAAGTTGAAAAATCCTGGATTCGGTCAATGAACTTGGAGTTATAAGCATATAACCGGAGGGCGCATGCCTGAGCCGTAACTGCAGCATCATCCCGTGCCGGTACGGTCAGGGCGTCTGACCGGGCCGGAATAGAGCCCTGTGCCGGTGGCGTCGCGTGGATCCCTCCGCGCTCCCCCGGCGCGTCATATCTGCTGTCAGATCGTTATACCGCCAGCCCCGTTGCGGATTCACGCCGCCCGTCGGCCGCCGGCTCGCAGCACTGGACACGGGCCTGCTTATATGGTGTCCTTCCGCAATCAATCGTCTGAATAATGCAGTCGGTCCGCGACTGCCAAACAAAACAGGATGGAAGCAACACGATGGCAAACCAAGAGGCGCTGAACTTATTACGCAGTGGTCAGGTGGACGCATATAACAAATGGATAAAATTGAGGAGAAAAGAGACCGAGAAGGGCGTCAACCTGAACGACCAGGACCTCAGCGGCCTTAAATTGCACTTTGTTGACCTGCGCGATGCCCGACTTAACGGCGCCAACCTGCAGGGCGCCGAACTGGAAGGCGCGGACCTGCGCAAGGCGCGCCTGCGCGGAGCCGACCTGGAAGGGGCAAACCTGCACAATGCGCGTCTGCGCGGGGCCGACCTGCGCAATGCAAACCTGAGCAGGGCCAACCTCGAGCAGGCCAAACTCAAGAAGGCCAAGTGCAAGGGTGCGATATTCGAGGGAGCCAACCTCCAGGGGGTCAACCTCAAGGATGTCAAGGCGCTGTAAGCAGCGAAAAACCCCGTATCCGGTGCTATAGTGCGGCGAAGTAAGCCTCCATCCGAGCACGCATCGCATTATCGGGAAGCACGCCGTAACCGGCCCCCATATTGTCGATCATATGATGCACCTTCGATGTGGCCGGAATCGCGCAGGTCACCGCAGGGTGCGATACCGCATATTTCAGGAAGAACTGCCCCCAGCTGCTGCACCCGATCTCCCGCGCCCATTCCGGCAGCGGCCTGTTACGCGTTTTTCCAAACAGGCCGCCGCGCGCGAATGGCCGATTGACAATCACCGCGATGCCTTTTTCCAACGCCAGCGGCAACAGCACCCGCTCCACCTCCCGGTTTTCTATGTTGTAACTGAGCTGAACGAAATCGAACGGGTGCTGTTTGAGGATGGATGCCAGTTCGGCATGGCTGCGCCCATGCGAGGTGGTTATTCCCAGATAGCGAATGCCCCCCCGGCTCTTCATCTGCTTCAGCGTCTCCAGCTGTATCCGCCAGTCCCGCAGATTGTGTATCTGCATCAGATCGAAATGGTTTATGCCCCAGAGCCGGCGGGAATGCTCGATCTGCTGTTTACCGCTCTCCTCGCCATCGGTCCAGACCTTGCTGGCCGCGAACAGCGCGTCCGGCCGCTTTACGCCGTTCAACAGAATACCGATCACCTTTTCGGCAGAGCCGTACATTGGCGAAGAGTCGATGAGCGTACCGCCAAGCGTGAAAAACGTCTCCAGTACGCCGCCGAGACGGTCCATCATCCCGCTGTCGCCCAGCGCGTCGAAAGTGCGCGAGGTGCCCATGCCTATCACCGGAACCGGTTCGCCGGTCGTGGGTATGTTTTTTCTGATCAGAGGATCGCCGGCGGCATGCAGGCCGCCGGGCCGTATCCAGCAGCCCCCCGCCAGGGCCGCGAATAGTTTGAGAAACGCTCTGCGACTGTGTCTGTTCTCATCCCGTCCGTTCATCTCTCACCCCCTCGCTAAATTCAGACTCTGCCTGCCCGCCCAACACGTTCTGCCGCCGGCCGAGAGCAAACGCGATCCAGGCCCATGCCAGCGACAACGGCACCGAGATCCAGGCGATGGCTGTCAGAGAGAGACCAAAACCGCGCAGCCCGGCGTAGACCCAGGAGCTCAGCGCATCGCCTCCGCGGTAGACCACCGTATCGATAAAATTTTTCGCTTTGTACTTCTCCTCGCGGCTGACCACCACATACAGCATCTCCCGCGCGGGACGCATAATGGCATAGTTGCCGGCGCGTCTGATCACCTGAACCACGATCAGCACCGGCAGCAACGGCTGCAATCCCAACACCAGAAAGCCGGCACTGAGCAGCATCGGTATCAGCGCCAGAGTCATACCCAGACCCAGCCATTTGACCAGACGCCCGGTAAAAAACGCCTGGATTGCCAGCGTCAGCACGTTGACCGCAAAGTCAATACCGGCAAAAACAGCGGTTCGCGTGGCGGAGTCGTCGAATGCGTCCCGGACGATTTGTGCCTGCTGCAGATAGAGAAAGGTGGACAGCGACGCGTAAAGCACGATCAGCGCGCAGATACCCAGGAGGTAGGGAGAGCGCAGGACCAGTAGAAAACCGTTCAGGATTGCACCGCCCAGCGGCGCCTCCGCTTCCCCTGTACGGGTGCTGCCGGCGACCTCGCCGGAAACCGTTCTCCGCTGCCAGGCGATCAGGCGAAGTATAGAGACGATCGCCAGCGCGAGCAGTGCCGCCGATATCAGAAGCATCTGGCCGGTGCCCACCTGTCGCACCAGCACCGCGGTCAATGCCGGGCCGGCGATCGCGCCGGTCGTTCCTCCGGCCGCGATGAACCCGAACAGGCGCTGCGCCTGCTCATTGCGAAACAGATCGGCCATGAAACTCCAGAATACGGATACGACAAACAGGTTATAGACACTGAGCCAGACGAAAAAGAGACCGGCAACGCGGTTGACCCCGGCGTTCGTCTCGAACAGCAGGTAGAACACCAGAATGTTGGCAATGAAAAAACCGTAGACCAGCGGAAGAAACCGCCGGCGCGGGTAACGGGAGGTTATCCAGCCAAATAATGGCACCACCGCCAACATGGCGATGAATGTGCCGGTAAACAGCCATTGCATCCGTTCAACACCTGCGGTGACGCCCATTTCATCGCGAATCGGCCGAAGTATGTAATAACTGCTGAGCAGGAAGAAAAAATAGAGAAATGACCAGAGGAGCGCACGACCCTCGCCCTGCTTCAGGTCGATCGCGCGCTGCAAAAAGCGCTGCAGAACTGACGTTGCCGGGTGACGTCTGGAGTGCATGGCGTCTGAGTCAATTTACCGGAGCATGACAATTCGGGATTCCCTGACTACGCGGACCGGGGCCCGCATCCCCAGTATAGGCAGGCAGCGGAAAATATTCACGACATCGAAGCCGTCGGCTCCTCCCGTCTGCGGTACAAGCCATCTGCACTGATCAGCACGGATTTCCGGCGGGCGCGATGCCGCGGTGTCCGGTCCCCGACCGAAAACGACACCCTCCGTTGGTCCGGCGCGGGCCGGCGGCGGCGGGGTTTTGAAAAACAAGTGAATCCAATTGGGTTATTATGCAACCGTAGATGACGAAATCGAACTTTAACCTAATGCCGGCCATGAGCGCCCGGGCATTGGCTGCCGGGAGTTCCAGATGAGGTTTTTTCCTGCCCATGCGCTGAAATCCGCGCTGCTGATCATGCTGCGGATTCCGGTTATGGGGCTGGAATGGTACCAGCGGAAATATGGCGTGAAACCGCACGCTCCGTCGCGCATCGGGGCGTTGTGGTGGGGCTACTTTCCGGTGTTCCTGGTGGCGATGCTGGGTCTCGCCAATACGCTCTATTTCTTCCGCCAGGTTTCCAGTTCGGAACGGCAGCAGGTCACCAGCGCGTTTAACGGGGCATCCCAGGACCGGGTGCTGGTGGTGAGCAGGGAGATAGAGTCCGCGCTGGCCACGATCCTCGACATCGCCACTTACTTCGAAGCGTCGCCCCAGGTCAGACGCCGGGAGTTCCGCAAGTTCGTTGAACCCGCGATCAAACGCCAGAAGGGCATCGTGGCGTTGGAGTGGATACCGGTGGTAAAGCAGCAGGAGCGGGAAGAGTTCGAGAACAACGCGCGCCGAAGCTTTCCCCCCTTCTCGATCAAAGAGAGCGCTGAGTCGGGCGAACTGGTTGAGGCTTCCAGCCACAGTGAATACCTGCCGGTGCTCTACGTGCAGCCCTACCAGCAGAACAGGGATCTGCTGGGTCTGGATCTGGCATCCGACCGCGTCATTTCCGCGCTGTTCGCACGCAGCCGCGAGACCAGACAACTGCAGGTATCCGAACCCGTTATCCTGCTCGATGAGCAGGCGAAAGAGCGCGGCTTCACGGTATCGGTGCCTGTATTTCACCCGGAAAATGACGCTGCTGACGGCGAGGAGGAGCCAACCCAGGCCCGGCTCTCCCCGATCAGGGGTTTTGCGGTCGGCGTCTATCGTATCGCGGATATCGTTGAACGGGCTCTGGAAAGCCTCAGTCCGGCCGGTATAGATATCCGGTTTTTTGATGTAACAGACAAATCGGGTCGCGTTGAACTGTACGAACACGGTTCGCGTCAGCGAACCGATGCCGACCTGACCGGGAGACGCAAGCCCGCCGTCAGACTGAGCTACGTACACGATCTTTCGATCGGCGGCCGCCAGTGGCAGATAGTCTGTACGCCTATCCCCGGCAGCTATCAGCCGGACAGCTGGGGCGGCTGGGTCGTCATGGTGGGGGGACTCGCTTTTACCGTGCTGCTCACCATCTATGTTTACACGCTGGTGGGGCGGGCCAGAAAGATCAGACAGCTGGTGGAACTGCGCACCGCGGAATTGATCGATGTCAACGCTGCGCTGAACAACGAGATTCTCGAGAGGCGGGCCGCGGAAAAGGAGTTGAAGGAGCTGAACGACGATCTGGAATACCGGGTCGTGGTGCGCAGTTCGGAGGCGGAACGCCGCGCCCGCGACCTGGAACAGTTCGCCTACGTGGCCTCGCACGACCTGAAGGCGCCGCTGCGGGCAATCAGCAACCTCACGGACTGGATCAGCGAGGACCTGGAGGGCAAACTCAATGCAGAGTCGGCGGAGCAGCTCGCGCTGCTGCAGGACCGTGTCCAGCGCATGAACGCACTGATCGAAGGCTTGCTCGAATATTCACGGGTGGGACGGACCGCAGGTTCGGATTCGCTGGTCGATACCCACGAGTTGCTGAAGGAGATTGTCGACTCGCTATCACCGCCCAAGGGCTTCACTATCAAGCTCGGTAAGGAGTTGCCGGTGTTTCATACCGACCGGCTGCTGCTCGGACAGGTATTTTCCAACCTCATCAGCAACAGCCTGAAACACCATGGCGGAAAAAAGGGCCGTATCAGGATCGAATGCAGAAAAATCGGACAATTTTATGAATTCTCGGTCTCGGACGACGGAGTGGGCATTGCGCCCGAGTACCATAACAAGGTGTTTATGATTTTCCAGACGCTGCAGGCAAAGGACTACGGCAGCAATACCGGCATCGGCCTGGCGCTGGTGAAAAAAATCGTCGAGGAGCAGGGAGGCTGGATAACATTGGAGTCGCAACCGGGAAAAGGTACGCTGTTCCGGTTCGCCTGGCCCGCCGAATTCAACAATAAGCCGGACGACGAGGATACCTTCACCTTCCCGTCCTGACAGAGGTCTTCACATGCGTCTTTTTTTGTTGGATAGTTCAAAACAGGACAATAACTTAGATTAATTCTCCGTTGGAAGTTAGAATGGTTGTTTGAAGAAGAGTTAAACGTGCCGGATAGAGCGCCATGCTGGATAGTGACATAGGAATTCTGCTGATCGAAGACGACCGGGTCGATATCATGACCGTGCAGCGTGCGTTCAGAAAAAATAATGTCGGCAATCCACTGTACATCGCGCGCACCGGGGTGGAGGCCCTGGGCATGCTGAAAGGGGTCGGCCATGAGAAGATCAACCCGCCGCCCGGCCTGATACTGCTCGATCTCAATCTGCCGCGCATGAGCGGCATCGAGTTTCTGGAAAAGATGCGCAGCGATCCCGAGCTGCGGAAGATACGCATTATCGTGCTGACCTCATCCAACGAACCGCGCGACAGAGAGGCGGCATTCAAGTACGAAGTCGACGACTATATCGTCAAGCCCCACTCATTCGAGGAGTTCAATCGGGTCATCGCCACCGTTCTCGCCTTCTGGGAAAACGATTGAACCGCTCAGCGGTGACACCGGAATCCATCAGCCATCGTACGGCCCCCCGCGAACCGCATACCGGCAGGGCGCGCTGCGCAGCACAAAGCAGGAACGCCGCGTCAGCGGTGCAACACAGCAGGTAGATTTTACCGGCACGACTCCCGTGGGACCGGGCAATTCGGCTCTTGGCCTGATTGCGGCTCGCCGATGTCGCTTCTGCGGTTCCAAGCTCGCGGCCGCGGGGGGTTAAGAGACGGGTTCTACTCAGGCCCGACGGCGCCATGCTCAAGCCGCAGACGATCCGCGAAAATCTCGACCTCCGCCGGGGTCCCGCCGATGCTGCGCCGTTTTATCCAGGCGACTATACCCGGTGACAACGCTGCGAACTGCGACAGCGCGGGAAGTGCCATGCGCAGATACTCTCCGGCGTCATTGAACAGCACCCGGTGACCCCGGCCGCCGGACAACTGTTGAATTTCAAGGCTGTTCCAATCGATCCGGTATCCCGCATCCATGGCCTCACGCAATCCCGCCACCAGGCTTCTCAGCTCCGCAGCGAGCGCTTCGCAGACCTGCTGCTTTTCGTTTCGGTCGGATATCCCGGAGAAATTGAAAATCAGCCCGTCCGGGGTGGTATAACTCGCCTTGCCGAAGTTTCTCAAGGTCCAGTTTCCGGGTCCGGGGAGACTCTCCGCAGCCGGCACCCGGCTTTCGGAGCGGAACAGTTCGCCACAGTCGTACAACGCGCAGTAGGTATCGACGATGCGTTTTTCCAGCGAATTGGCGCGGCCTATTTCCGGGCCGCTGATGACCACCGGCGCGCCGTCGATATAGATAACCGGCGGACCCTCCGTCTGTGTCTGCAGCTCGATTGAACCGGCAAACCGTGCAAGCAGATCCCGCAGCTCTGAGATATATATCCGGGTGCCGTGGCGCCAGCTGATCAGTTTGTCCCGGGCTTTCTTCTCTTTCGGCACTTCCGTTGCGCTGCTCAGGTACACTTTTTCGTAGGCGGCTATCACCTCCGAGAGGGCGATCCAGGCAAAATCCTGCTGCTCGCTTGCACCCGCTTCGGAGACCATCTGAACCAGTCGGGAGAGGGCACCACCGCTCTCGCGGGAAACGCTCCCGGCGAAAGCCATGGCTGCCGGCAACAGCAGTACCGGCAGTAACAGCAGCAGACAGCAACGCGCACTGAAGCGCCTGCCGCTGCGGCGGGCGGGCGCTGGTCCGGGCAGCGGACTCATGCCGCTGCGCGGCACGCGAGCGACCCGACGGAAACGGCCTGGATATGCAATTCCTACTCCTGTTATCTGCGGGAAGAAAACTGTCTGCCGCAAAACCGGAACCCCTGTTCGAGCCGAAAGTCCATTGTTAGACTAAGGCCTGTCAACCACTGCAGATACCCGGCGAAGTGTTGACAGGCTCCAATATACCCGATCCCGGCACCCGCGGCGCCGGGACTCACCAAAACCGGACCCAGCGACGCCACATGACCATACGCAGGTTGCTGCCTCTGTTCCTGGCTCTTTTTTTCCTGAGCGCCATCCTCTCCGTGGTCTATTACAAGCCTGAGGCGAGCAAACGCGGTGCGGAGCCTGCGCCGGTAGTATCGGTTGAGACCCTGACTATCGAGGCAACCGACTACCGGGTCATCGTCAACTCCTTCGGCCGGGTCGAGCCGCATACCCAGGGACAGCTGATCTCCCAGGTTTCCGGCCAGATCGTCTCTGTGAGTCCGAACTTTCACGATGGCGGTTTTTTTGCGCGGGATGAGATCCTGGTCGGTATCGATTCGCGCGACTATCTGATTCAGGTGGAGATTGCCGCCGCCGAGCTCGCTGACGCCAGGGTAACCTATGCCGAAGAGCAGGTTCTGGCAAAACAGGCGGCGGAGGACCGTAAGAATATCGTTAAAAAAGAGGCCGTTTCCGACTTCGCACTGCACATCCCTCAACTCGCGGCGGCAAAATCCCGGATTGCCGCCGCCGCTGCCAAACTCGATCAGGCCAGGCTCAATGTGGAGAGGACGCGGATCCGGGCACCCTATTCCGGGCGCATTCTTGCGAAAAACGTGGATATCGGCGAAGTCGTCCCGGCCAACACCAGCCTGGCCAGAATCTATGCAACGGACCGGGTCGAAATCAGGCTTCCGATAAAAAACAGCGAACTCGGTTTTATCGAGCTGCCGGAGCAGTATGTGTCGGGAGAAACGGACGGGCGCAGCAGGACAACCGCGAAAATCGCCAATCGCCTCCTGGGCGAGGATATCCAGTACTGGCCCGCCACGCTGGTCAGTACCGCGGGCGCCATCGATGAACAGAGCCAACAGCTCTACGTTACGGCCAGAATCGAGCACCCCTATGCGAGGGACGGCAGCGGCCGCCGCCCGCTTAAAATCGGCCAGTATGTCAGCGCGGAGATAAACGGCAAAACCCTGCACGGTGCGCTGGTGATTCCGAATTCATCGGTCTATCAGGGCAGCTACGTCTATCTGTTCAGGGATGGCCTGCTGCAGCGGCGCGAGATTGAAATCGCATGGCAAAACGGCGACGAAGCATTGATCGGGAAGGGGCTGGCTGCGGGCGATCAGCTGGTGCTGACCCCGCTGGGACAGGTGAGCAGCGGTACCCGGGTGAAACTGCTGAGGGGTGATGACGGGAAAGCGTTGACGGGCTCGGGAACCGGGCGTCCGGACGCGCCCGGAGAGCAGCACCCGGACGGGAAAAAGTCAGGATGATAGCCTGGTTCGCGCGCAATCATGTCGCAGCTAACCTGTTGATGGTGACACTGCTGGTTGTGGGACTCCTCTCGCTCTCCAAACGCATTCCGCTGGAGGTGTTTCCCACCCTCGATCCGCAGCAGGTCAACGTCGCCATAGCGCTGCGGGGCGCAACGCCGGAAGACATGGAGCAGAGCGTCGCCATCCTGGTCGAAGAGGCGATACAGGATCTCGAAGGGGTGGAACAGATCACCAGTCACTCCGCCGAAGGCACCGCGACCATCGGCATCGAGGTGGATTCCGGCTACGATCCGAGGGAGCTGCTGGCCGATATCAAAAGCCGCGTGGACGCCATCAACACCTTTCCGGCGGAAGCCGAGAAACCGGTAATCAATCTCGTGACCAGGCGCCGCGAGGTGATTTCCGTCGCCGTCGCCGGCCCCTACCCGGAGAAGGAGATACGCCAGCTGGCCGAACAGATTCGCGATGACCTGCTGCGCACACCGGGCGTTACCCAGGTGGAACTCGATTCGGTGCGTCCCTACGAGATCGCTATCGAGGTATCCGAGGAGACGCTGCGCCAATACGGCATTACCCTGCGCCAGGTGGCGGAAACCGTCGCGAAAAACACCCAGGACCTCTCGGCCGGCAACATCAGGGCGGAGGGCGGCGAGATCCTCATCCGCTCCAAGGGGAAGGCTTACAGCAGGGACCAGTTCGACGAAATAGTCCTGTTGACGCGCGCGGACGGAAGCCGGGTTCAGGTGAAGGACCTTGCCAGGGTGATCGACGGGTTTGAAGAGAACCCCCTGCGCAGCCGCTTCAACGGCATGCTGGCGGCGTTCGTCGACGTCTACCGGGTGGGGGACCAGAGTGCGATTGACGTTGCCGACAAAGTTACCGCCTACGTCGAGGGCCGCCAGCGCAATCTTCCCGCAGGGGTCATCGTCACAACCTGGCGCGACCGTTCCAGAATCGTCAAAAAGCGGCTGCAGACGCTCACCTACAACGCGCTGCAGGGCGGTGCCCTGGTGCTGCTGCTGTTGACGCTGTTTCTGCGGCCTTCCATCGCTTTCTGGGTCTTCATCGGCATCCCGGTCAGTTTTATGGGCGCTTTCGTCGCAATGCCTCTGTTCGGCGTCACACTGAATATTTTCAGTCTTTTTGCATTTCTGCTGGTGCTGGGCATCGTGGTGGACGATGCGATCGTTACCGGCGAGAATGTGTACAACCATCTGCGTCACGCCGAGAACGGCCTGCAGGCAGCTATCAACGGAACCCGGGAGGTTGCGGTTCCGGTCACCTTCGGCGTCCTCACCACGATTGCCGCGTTTCTGCCGCTCGCCTTTATCGAAGGCACCAGGGGGCTGCTGTTCGCGCAGATCCCGATCGTCGTCATCCCCATCCTGCTGTTCTCGCTGATCGAATCCAAATTCGTGCTGCCGGCGCATCTGAAGCACGTCAAACTCCGTTCCGGCACATCCGGGAAATGGTGGCTGGAGCGGTTCCAGCAAAAATTTGCGGATGGTTTCGAACACCTGATACTCAGGTACTACCGGCCGCTGCTCCGGGTTGCGCTGGACAACCGGATGGCGACGCTGATTTTTTTCACCGGCGTGCTGCTGCTGATGCTGACCCTGATATTCAGCGGCTGGACCCGGTTCACGTTCTTTCCCCGGGTGCAGAGCGAACTGGCCATTGCGACACTGAGCATGCCCGCCGGCAGCCCTTTCGAAGTGACGGACAGATACATCCGGAAGATTACCGACGCCGCGTTCGAACTGAAGAAGCGGCACCGCGAAAGCGAGGGACTGGATGTGATCCTCAACATCCAGTCCACCACCGGGTCCGGCGGCCGCACCACGGGTTCCCATACCGGCCGGGTGATGTTCGAGATCGTGCCTCCGGAGGAGCGGCAATCGCAGGTGACCAGTTCCGAACTGGTACGCGAGTGGCGCAAGCTGATCGGCATCGTGCCGGGGTCTGAATCGCTTACGTTCAGAGCAGAGATCGGCCGCGTCAACGATCCCATCGATGTCCAGTTTTCCGGCAACGACTTCTCCACCCTGTCGGAGGTGGCGGAGAAGCTGAAAGCGCAACTGCGGCGCTATCCCTCGGTTTTCGATATCGAGGACAGCCTCTCGGACGGCAAGGAGGAGCTGCAGGTCGAGTTGAAGGATGAGGCCCATGCACTCGGCTTCAACCGCAGCGATGTCGTGAATCAGATTCGCCACGCCTTCTACGGCTTTCAGGTTCAGCGGATTCAGCGTGGACGCGACGATGTCAGAGTGATGGTCCGTTATCCGGCTGCGGAGAGAAGATCCATCGCTAATCTTGCCGACCAGCGGATCAGCAACGCCAGCGGTCAAAGCGTTCCGCTGAGCCAGGTGGTCGAGCTGCGCCCGGGTAAGAGTCCGACATCAATCATCCGCATCGACAGATACCGGACGGTGAGTGTCACCGCGGACGTGGACAAAACCAAGGCCAACATGACCCTGATACAGTCCGAGCTGAGCGATTATCTGGAACAGCTGCTGCTGCAATATCCCGCCATCAAATACGAGTTTGGCGGTGAGACAAAAGAGCAGCGCGAGTCATTCGGCTCCATGGGCATCGGACTGCTGATCGTCCTGTTCGTCATCTACGCGCTGCTGGCGATTCCGTTCAAATCCTACGTGCAGCCGTTTATCGTGATGTCGATCATCCCGTTTGGCGCCATCGGCGCGCTGGGCGGCCACTGGATCATGAACATGGACCTGACCATGTTGAGCATGCTGGGCATGATGGCGCTGGTCGGCGTGGTGGTAAACGACAGTCTGGTGCTGGTGGATTTCATCAACAAGAACCAGGCCGGCATGGGACTGAAGGAGGCGATACTGAGTGCGGGCGTGGCCCGTTTCAGACCGGTCATGCTGACTTCGCTGACCACATTCATCGGCATCATGCCGCTGCTGTTCGAGCAGTCGACCCAGGCGCAGTTTCTAATTCCGATGGCTGTATCGCTCGGCTTCGGTGTGCTCTTCGCCACTTTTACCACGCTGCTGCTGGTCCCGGTTAATTACATGCTCGTGGAAAACGCCAGATCCGCCTGCAGTCGCCTTTTCCATGGCCGCGCTCCGGAAGCTGCGGTCCGGCGCCTCCCCGACTGACACAATGAGATCGCAGGGCAACGCGCTGAATCATCGAGAAACGACCAGA
The DNA here is from genome assembly GCA_020445405.1 of Gammaproteobacteria bacterium. Taxonomy (GTDB): domain Bacteria; phylum Pseudomonadota; class Gammaproteobacteria; order Chromatiales; family Chromatiaceae; genus HKST-UBA178. Next base: position 66,959 of record JAGRGQ010000003.1, read on the forward strand.
ATCGAATGGGCGGACCAAAACGGAAATTGGAAAAATGTCTGAAGGGACTATGCTTTATAAATCGGTTTTTCTGCAGGCGCGCCGGGGGGTCGGGCAAAACCCCGGCTCAGAATGAATTTGAAGAATACCCGACAGATATCGATGGATTGGAACGCAAATGGATTCAGCTGCGATTTATGGGTGGATCCGCCCGGGCAGCGCTGGGAGGATTTTGTCCACGGCGCAGACGAACTCGTTGCGGTGCTCGAAGGAGAGTTGGAGTTCGAAATCAATGGTGTCATCAGCCGTTCCAGAATCGGCGAAGAGATTCTTATACCCGCGGGCACGGTGCATTCGGTTCGCAACATCGGTAAAACAACCGCGAGGTGGCTTTACGGCTACCGCAAATAGAGACCCCCGGGCTGGTATCAGGCTGTGGAACGGGCAGAGTGTGCATGACTAAGTTTATCGTGTTGGCGTTTTTGGTCTTACCCTATTCCGGCGCCTGCGCCGAAGACAATCCTGCCATCGAAGCGATGCAGGAGTATCTCGAATTCGCTGAATACTCCGAGGGCGCCATCTCCACCGAGCAGCTGGCATCCATTGAGTCGGAGGATATCTTCTTTGTCGATACGAGAAACGCAGCGCAGTTCGCTGCAGGACATATACCGGGTGCAGTGAATATAGAGTGGCGTCAAATATTGACGCGTCGCGATGAGCTCCCCACAGATAGACCGGTAGTTCTCTACTGCGAAACAGGCCTGCTCTCCTCCAAAGCCCACTTTGCCCTGAAAGTCGCCGGAAGAGAGAATGTAAAAGTGCTATGGGGCGGCTATCTTATGTGGAGTGCGCGGCAGAGTTTCAATGCTGCGCAAAAGCAGAATAAGCCGCCTGACAGGCAGATGTGATGCGCTGGCAACCAGTCAAGCGCACTGCCGATTCCACCTGGTACTGGAAGCGTTGAGCATACCGGCTGATATCATCGCTGATACACCTGACCCGCCATACTACGCGGTAATTTTCACCTCCGTGCGGACGGAAGGTGACAATGGATATACCGATATGGCGGAAAAAATGGTCAAACTTGCCGCGGAACAAAGCGGCTTTCTGGGTATCGAGTCCGCCAGAGAAAATCTGGGTATTACCGTTTCATACTGGTCCGATCCCGAGTCCATTAAAAAGTGGAAAGCCGATATCGAGCACCTTGAAGCGCAAAAAACGGGGCGTGAAAAATGGTATGCGGCGTACCGCGTACGCATAGCAAAGGTCGAGCGTGAGTATGGCATCTGACTCCCGACTGTGATCTATTGTCCGCCTGTCAGCCATATTCCGGTTTTCGCTTGGTGATGCGGCGCACCATGGCAAACATGGCGCAGAAAAGTAAGAAAAGCAGGATGATTCGCGCGACTATCTCCGCCTACCTGAAGTTCGGGGTTGCTGCGATACTCTCCGCGGCAATCGTGTCTCTGATAGTGGGCGGGGAAGCGAGGGTGGTTTTTTTTACGCCGCTGGCCGTCGTGTCTGGTATCAAGTACGGCATCGGGGTCGCGTTGCATATAGGGGCTATTTTCGCCTTGCCGTTCTGGGCGAGGGCCTTTCGCAAATCATTCTGCCAGGGCAGGATCTGCACTTATCTGGTCAATCACGGCGCTGTACTGGGCTTTCTGGTCGTGCTGCTCTATCACCTGCCTTCCGCCATGCTGCTGATCGATCTGCCGGCAGAATTTTCGCCGCTGACAGCGTGGTCCACGACCGCCGCGAATTTTGTTGCCGGGACGATAGGCGGATATTATTCGGCTCCGGTATTGCGACAGGCCGCGGACGCCGGGGAAACCGGAGACGGCGCGCCTTGATTTTGCGGGGTCAGCGGCCGGGCACCGCCCGTACGTCGGGAAACAGGCGCACCGCAGGGTCGTGATACGCCGCGGCCGGTGCATGAGTCGACACAAGTAACCGAGGAAAAACTGATGTCTGACATGATTCTGTTGGGTACCCGCAAGGGCATAGTGATATTCGATCGCATCAATGACAATTGGCGTCCCCGGCCAATTGCACAAGCGGGTATTCCGGTTTGCTATTCGGCACGCGATGCGCGTGACGGTACCCTGTGGGCGTGCCTGGACCATGGCCACTGGGGACCCAAGCTGTCGCGTTCGCAGGACGGGGGGGCGACATGGAAAGAGATGATGCCGATAAAGTACCCCGAGGGCGCACGCTACATCGTCAAATACCTCCCAACCCCGGATTTCGATCCGGAGTCACCAACCGCACAGCCGGAGTATGCGGACGCAACCGTATACAAGATCTGGCATATCGCATTCGGCAGTGCGGATCAGCCCGGCAGACTCTATGCCGGCACGATCCCCGGTGGTCTGTTTGTCAGCGATGATGGCGGCGACAGTTGGGAACTCAACCGGCCGCTGTGGAACCACGACAGCCGCGGCGGCGATCTGTTCGCCGGCGATGCGACGAGCGAAAACCGCTGGAGCGGCACGCCCGCGAGTATAGACTATGGCGTGTTCGAGCCCGGTATCCATTCCATCATCGTCGATCCGCGCGACCCGGACCATATGCATGTGGCGGTATCGTCGGCCGGGGTGATCGAGACCACCGACGGGGGCCGGACATGGGAGGGGCGCAACCGCGGCATGTTGATGGACTATTTACCGAACCCGGAAGCGGCATGGGGCCATGACCCGCATTTCGTGACAAGCTGTCCCGGGCAGCCGGACCATCTCTGGCAGCAAAACCACTGCGGTGTATTCTACAGTGAGGATGGTGCCAGAAACTGGAAAAAGGTCAGCATGCCCGATGTTGGTGTACGCTTTGGTTTTCCCATCGCGGCGGATGCGAATGACGGACGTACCGCATGGGTGGTGCCGGCACGCGCGGATTCCGAACGCATGGCGATCGACGGTGGACTCTCCGTTGCACGGACGACCGATGGCGGGCAGTCATGGCAATCCTTTCGCAGCGGCCTGCCGCAGGACAACGCCTACGACATCGTCCTGAGGCATGGTCTCGATGTGGCGGGTGAACGTTTGTGTTTTGGCAGCACGACCGGAAATGTTTACCTGTCGGAAGACCGCGGCGAGTCGTGGCAATGCCTGGGAAACAACTTGCCACCGGTATATTCGGTCCGATTTGGCTGAACATCATGCCCACTGTTAAAATGACGCCACATCTTTACCGGTTCTTTCCACAACTCGAAAACCGGACGATTTCGCTGCCGGACGGCTCCGTTGCCGAAATTTTACGCGCAATCGACGAGCTTGCACCAGGCTTTGGCGACTACGTACTGGACGAACATGGCGCGCTGCGCCGGCATGTGAATCTCTGTATCAATGAAACCCTGGTAATCGATAGAAAAACACTCTCTGACCGGGTCCGGGATGATGCGACTGTTTACATTTTCCAGGCGTTGAGCGGTGGCTAAAGACAATGCCGCGATGGAGCGGCCGTTTAATCCGGAGCGCGGTATCCTGCCGACCGAGAGGTTGAAGACGCCTGTTGCCTGGTATGAAATTCATATGGAAGAATCAGATTACGCGAAAGCGTGCCTTGCGGCGCTTTTCGATGTACAACTTTCAGAACCGGAGTGTTCTGAGGTTACAATGCGGTGCCTCCCGCTGCGCCCCGCGTTGCCGGGTATGACGTTATCCAGCGAAGAAGATTAGTCCCGAGGACCATCATGGCGAATATTTTGTACGTACGTATTAAATCCAAGCTTGATGCTGACGAGTTTGAGCGTCGCTTGAATGAACGCAAACCCCGATTTCTTGGCGTGCCGGGCCTGACACAAAAAATCTATGGCAGGGACCAGGCAACGGGGGAAGTGTGCGGCATATATTTTTTTGAGAACGAGGAATCAGTTGCAGCTTTCCGGGACAGTGAGCTGGCTAAAACCATCCCGACTGCGTATGAAGCGACCGATGTCCGCAGAGAAGTCTATCAGGTGCTGTTTCCTTTGAAACCGGAACTTGGTCCGCTCTCCTCCTGGTGACTAAGGAGCACAAACAGGAGAGTCAAGCCGTTCGCTTTGCTCACCCGGACAATTCCGCTGCTTGGCTGCACCGTAGCGATCACGAAGGCGCCGTAAAATGATTATACGCATCTTTTGGCTATGCTCTTTGTCCCTCGTGGCCCTTACCGCAGTTGCGGATGATCTGCTATGGGACAAACTGCAGCGAAATCCCAATATGATCGTGCTGATGCGCAATTCGGAGTCTAGCGGCAACAGGGACGGCACCAACATGCTCGTCTGGGATGCATCCGGAAACTGCAGCGGAGAGAGCACCTTGACCGGGAAAGGCCGGGCTCAGGCGAAAAGCATCGGGGAGGCATTTGCACGTCATGGCATCAGACCAGTGGTGATCAGTTCGCCGATGTGCCGGTGTCGTGAAACATCACAGATCGCATTTGGAGAGTACCTGACCGATCCCGATCTGCGCCAAAGAGCCGGCGAAGATCCTGATGTTCAGGAGATATTTCAGGGCAGCGCGGGCAGGTTGTTGCGCGCATATCGTGGGGAAACGCCGATAGTGTTTGTCAACCACCGCCACAACATCGACTCACTGACGATGGAACTGCTTGATATTGGAGAACTGTTGATTGGAACCCTGTCCGATACCGGTGACATTGAAGTATTGGGCAGGATCCGCGTGGATTTCTGACTGGAACCCATCTCATGATTCCGCGCGAATGCGTTGCTGTTCTGGTTCAGTCACGACGCAGTCTGTCCGACAGGGCAATCGGCGTCGGGTAGCGCATCACCACCAGATAGGTGGAGCCAAGAAAGCTCAATACCGTCGCCAGCTGTATAAGGTAGCCGGCCGGCACGCTGAGTAATCCCTTCTCTGTGGCCAATACCGCTATCAGCAGCGAAAACTCGCTCATTTGCGCCAGTCGGACGCCGATCTCCCGGGATCGCTGGGGGGACTCTCCAGACCGCTTCAGCAGCTGATAATAGACCACCGGCTTCACCAGCATCATCAATACCACCAGTGCCGCCGCGGGAAGTATGACTGCACCGATCATGCTGAGATCGAATCCGGCCCCCAGCGAAAAGAAAAACATAACCAGGAAAAAATCCCGCAATGGCTTCAGGTTCTCCGCCATATAGAGCGCAATAGGATTCGTCGCCAGCGTAATGCCGGCAATGAACGCACCTATTTCGGAGGAGAGTCCGAGTGCTTCGGCAGCCTCGGCCATGCCCAGGCACCAGCCGATGGACAGCAGAAAAATATACTCATGGATGGTGTCGAAGGTGCGCAGAAAACGCAGCAGCAGGTAGCGCACCACAAACGCTGCCGCGGCCGTCAGTAGCGGCAGCGCGAGCACCGGTTTAATCACCTCGATCAGTGCCTGGCTCTGCCCCCCGCCGCCCTCTATCACCAGTAGCAGCAGGATTGCGATCAGATCCTGCAGCAGCAGAATACTGATAATGATTTCTCCGGTACGTTGATGATGGAGCACGGTTGTGGGTAATAGTTTCAGCCCGATGATGGTGCTCGAAAAGAGCATGGCGGCGCCGACCAGACTGGACTCCCGGAGATCAAAACCCGCCAGCAGCGCGACGGCTGCCCCTGCTCCCCAGAACAACACTGAGCTGACCAGGGTTACCGACGTGGTTTTGCCCAGCAGATGGAGCAGCTCCTTCGGGTTGAGCTCCAGCCCCATCAGAAACAACAGGAATATGATGCCGACATGCGCGATATCCTGAATCAAGTCCGGATCGCTCACCAGACCAGCCACCGAAGGACCGAGCAGCACGCCCAGAAGGATATAGGCGATGAGCAGCGCCTGGCGCGCATAGAGCGCCAGAGTGGCGACCACCGCAGCACCGGAAAAAATCAGAAAAATCGTATAGACGAGAGAATCATCGTGCATGGTTCAGCAGCCGCTCACAGGTCCGGGGCGGAGGCCCGGATTACACTTCTGACTCCGAATTCCACCCGGAAATCCATCGATCTCAATCATTCACACCGCTTCCCTGTACTATAAAACGGCAGCATCTCCGTTTCCTGCGACCCATTTCCGTAACGGGAATCAGGTAGAGTTTAGATCGCATGTCGGGTAAATAGTCTCTGTCCGGTACCGTGGATGCTCTCATTCCGGCGCATGCCGGAGAAGCGGCGCCTGAACCGACCGCCGCCGGAGCCGATAGTGCATCCGGCAACTCGTTGAATTCACTCTATTCCGGCGCATGCCGGGAGGTTAAAGTTGTGAGAACCTGGCCCACAATCCCGCGCCGCCGCGAGCGTGGCGATTCCGGTTCGTGGCGCGACGCGGCAAGCATGGTGTTACCGATGCTACATCAGCGGGCCGCAACAAGACCAGGCGCCAAAATCGCCCACAATGTCCGAACCCGGACTACACTTGGATGAAAACAATAAATCCCGCTATCGACGAGACCGAAGAGTTGTGGGTTTATATTTGATCCATTACAACCTGGATTTTCAGGGAGCCACTGAATGACTCAACAGACAAGCCTGATGGACAGGTTTGGGCGGCACGTAGACTACGTGCGCATTTCGGTCACCGACCGCTGCGACCTGCGCTGCATCTACTGCATGTCCGAGGATATCCGTTTCGTGCCGCGCTCCCAGCTGCTCACGCTGGAGGAGATCGTACGTATCGGACGGGCTTTCGTAGCCCTGGGAGTGACGAAGATACGCATAACCGGCGGCGAACCGCTGACGCGCAAAAATGTCGTTAAGGTTTTCGACCAGCTGGGACGGGTCAGTGGCCTCAAAGAGTTGACGCTGACCACCAACGGCACCCAGTTGCCGCGTTACGCGGGGGCGCTGCGCGACGCCGGCGTAAAGCGGATCAATATCAGCATCGACTCGCTGCAACCCGACCGGTTCCATGCCATCACCCGCAACGGGGATATCGACAAAACCCTCGCCGGCATCGACGCGGCTATAGCAGCCGGCTTCGAACGCATCAAGCTCAACGCGGTGATCCTGAAAAACCGCAACCATGACGAGGTGCTGGATCTGGTCGGCTTCGCCATCGAAAAGCGGCTCGATATCAGCTTTATCGAAGAGATGCCGCTGGGGATCATCGGGGATCACGACCGCGCCGAGGCGTACTACTCCAGCGACCGGATTTTGTCCGATCTGCGCGAACATTACGAAATCGTCCCCACCACCGAGACGACAGGGGGACCCTCCCGCTACTTCCGCATCGCCGGGCAGCCGACCCGGGTCGGTTTCATATCGCCCCACAGCCACAACTTCTGCGACCTGTGCAACCGGGTGCGGCTGACCGCCGAAGGACGGCTGCTGCTCTGTCTGGGGCAGGAGCACTCGGTGGACCTGCGGCGCGTGGTGCGGGCCAATCCGACCGACGATCGGCCATTGCGCGATGCGATTGTCGCGGCGATGCAGCTCAAGCCGAAGGGCCACGATTTCAACCTGGAGGCGCAACCCGTCATATTCCGCCATATGAACACCACCGGCGGATAGCCGAAAAATTCCCGGAGCGAGATGGAATCCGTCACCGCAGACGCTGTCCACCTTCCCGAAATGACCGATGCCGGTCTCGACGCCGCGACGGCGGTCACCGCGGTGGACGAATTCGGGCAGCAGCGGGATGGTTATATTGCCGCTGAGAGGGCACTGACCGTCTATCTGGACAAGCGCGAGATCATTACGCTGATGACCCTCGGCACCCAGCCCGAACTGCTGATACTGGGCTGGCTGCGCAATCAGCGTCTGGTGAGCGCCATCGATCAGGTGAAAGCGGTACAGGTGGATTGGGAGACATCTTCGGTGGCGGTCACGACCCACCACGGCATCGAGGGGCTGGACGAACGTTTGCGTCGCAAAACCGTGACCACCGGCTGCGGGCAGGGTACGCTGTTCGGCAATTTGATGGATGACCTGGAACGGATCAGACTGCCGCAAGTCGACCTGAGCCAGGCGCGCATCTATCAGCTGCTTCAAACGCTGAACGAACACAATCAGGTCTACCGCCAGGCTGGCGCCGTGCATGGCTGCGCACTCTGCCGGGATAACCGGATTCTGCGTTTCGTGGAGGACGTGGGCAGGCACAATGCGGTGGACGCCATAGCCGGGTACATGTGGCTCAACGGCATCGGCGGCGGCGACAAGCTGTTCTACACCACCGGCCGCCTTACCTCGGAGATGGTAATCAAGGTGGCGCAGATGGGCGTGCCGGTACTTCTCTCCAGATCGGGCATCACCCAGATGGGGCTGGAGCTCGCGCAGCGGGTGGGAGTCACGCTGATCGCACGTGCCAAAGGGCGCCATTTTTTGGTATATCATGGCGCCGAGCGGGTGCGGTTTGACGCGGTGCCGGGATAATCAACGCAGGCGAACAGATCGCAAAAATGTTCTTTCTCAGTATCCGGTTAACTCATTCGCCTGGTTTTGTACCCGCTCTGGTCTGTATTGAGCCTTGCCCGAGGATGGATCCTGCGGTCTGCAGCTGAACTCTTCCGGCAAAAATAAAAAGAGTGCTAGCAATTATGAGAGTGACTTTTTTTCGCATCTTCGCGATGAATCCGCAACGCTACCCCGGCATCAACTACCGGGGCGCGGGCAAGCTGATAGACTGGATCACATCGGAAGCCGGACAGCACATGATCGCCAACTTCATGACGGCCGGCACGCGGCTGTTTACGCCTTCGGCCAATACCAGCCAGGTGGCCCGGCACTAGCCAGCCGCGTTCACGCCGGCTTTGCACCGGCAGGGAGTGAATGGAGCCGTGACAATCAATAGAGATCAGATCACCGCAGTGATCCTTGCCGGGGGCAAGGGGCGGCGCATGGGCGGCCAGGACAAAGGCCTGCTGGAGCTGAAAGGGCGCCCACTGATAAAACACGTGCTTTCGGCCATAGCGCCTCAGGTCGGAACGGTCATCATCAACGCCAACCGAAATCTGAACCGCTATGCCGGATTCGGCTACCCGGTGGTGCGCGATGACCTGCAGGGTTTTCAGGGACCGCTGGCCGGTTTTGCCGCCGCGATGGCGGCCGCGACCACGCCTTACATTCTCACCATGCCCTGCGACGGACCGCTGCTGCCGGTTGGCTATGCGAGGACCATGGCGGATGCGCTGGAGAGCAGCGGAGCCGAGCTGGCGGTAGCGCACAGCGGAGAGAGGCTGCAACCGGTCCACGCGCTGCTCTGCCGCTCTCTCGAGCCCAGCCTGCTGGCCTATCTGGAAAGCGGCGACCGTAAAATCGATCTCTGGTACCGGGATCACCGCATGGCGATCGCGGACTTCTCCCACTGTCCGGAAGCATTTCGCAATATCAACACCCCGGATGAACGCGAGCATTTGATGCGGGAATCGGAGCGTCCCAGAACCGACCGGAAAATTCAGGTATAGAAGTTGTCTCCCATATCTATCCGGAACTGCTTTCCACCGCCCCCGCTTGCGCGTGGCTCTGCGAGAGCAGTTGCACTGCCTCCCCGGCGTAACGGGCTGCAGCTAAGACGCAGGGCTGATCAGGTTCTGTCAGGCAAAGCGACTGACGCGATCAGCGCCCTCTTCTGCTGCCGCGACAGGCGCTTGACCTCCGCTTCGCGCCGCAACGCGTCTCCACGGCTGCCGGCAAACTCCCGGTAGACCAGCGTCACAGGCAGACGCGAGCGGGTATATTTCGCCCCCCTGCCTGCGTTGTGCTGCAGCAGCCTGGCGCCGGGATCCCGGGCGATACCGGTATAGAGGCTGTGGTCGCCGCACTCCAGGATATAGATGTGCCAGCCTGTCCGCTCACCGCCCATCCGCGTTCACCTTTCGCGGCGCATCTGCTGCAGCAGGTCCAGCAGCGCCGAGGCCTTGTGATAGGTCTCCTGGTACTCCTGCTCCGGATCGGAGTCGGCGACGATGCCGCCGCCGGCCCAGAGATGCGCCATCCCATTCGAGATCTGCAGCGTCCGGATCGCGATGTTGGTGTCCATCGCGCCATCAAACCCGATGTAACCGATGGCGCCGCAGTAGACGCCCCGCCGATTGGGCTCCAGCTCCTCGATGATCTGCATGGCGCGCAGTTTGGGTGCGCCGGTAATGGATCCGCCAGGGAAACAGGCTCGCAACAGCGTCAACGCGGTTTGATCCGGCGCCAGCCGGCCCCGCACCGTGCTGACCAGGTGGTGGACCCGGATGAAACTCTCCAGCCTGAACAGCTCCGGAACCTCGATACTGCCCGGCACACACACCTTTCCCAGGTCGTTGCGCAGCAGATCGACGATCATCAGATTCTCGGCGCGATCCTTTTCACTCGCCAGCAGCGCCTCGGAGAGTCTGCGATCCTGTGTGGGATTCAGACCCCGCGGGCAGGTCCCTTTGATTGGACGGGTCTCAACCAGCCCCTCCCTGCTCAGCAGAAACCGCTCGGGCGAGGAGCTCAGCACCTGGCATCCGGGGGTGTTCAGATAAGCGCCAAAAGGCGCCGGATTGAGTTGACGCAGCCGCCTGTACGCAATCCACGGATCCCCCCGTGACTCAACCGAAAAGCGGCGGGCAAAGTTGACCTGATAGCAGTCTCCTGCATGAATGTAGCGCTGAATACGCCCAATCCCCCGGATATGCCGGGGATGGGTGGTATTGCAAAGCACCGGTCCGGATGTGCGAAACGAACCGAGCCGTTTCACGCCCGCCGCCCGCCACCTGAGAAGCTGCGACTTTCTCTGCTGCAGCAGCGCGCCGTCTCTCCCCACCAGCCAGCTGCACTGCCGCTCATGGTCGACCACCAGCGCCCAATCGTAGACCGCAACCGCCATTTCGGGAATCGCGCTGTCGTCCACGGCCAGGCTGGGCAGCCGTTCCAGGCGACGCGCCAGATCGTAGCCGAAATAGCCGATGGCGCCGCCGCAGAAGGGAATTCCTGGCAGACTCCCGGTTACCGCTCCCAGCACCTGCTGCAGAAGGCTGAACGGGTCCTCTCGGGAGAGCGCGAGCGCTTCTCCGTTGCGTATCCCGGTAATATTCCCGCGTGTGGTCAGCGTTTTGGACGGATTGGCAGTCAGAATATCGTAGCGGCCCTGCTCGCTTTCCGGCTTGCCGCTGTCGAGAAAAACACTCCATGGCCGATCTGCAAACTGCTCGAACAGCCCGGCGCTATCTCTCTGGTACGGAAATTCAATAGCGATGGGTTTCATCTGGAGTCCTGGTCACACTGCTCCGGAAAGTCCATGCCCGGCCAGCGGGATGTATCTGAACAGGAACGGGATTTACCGATAAAAATCCGCTTCCGGCGGTTTTTCGCGGCGTCCCGTTCAGTGCCCCTGCCGGTTGCCGGAGACTGAGATTTAACTGCGCTTCCAACAACGGCTGAATCTGGCCTATAGTGCCTGATATCGGTGCCACACCATAGGAGAAAACCTTTGCCGCCAGTATCTCAACCGGAATTTCGCAGTCGCAGGGGGCGACCTAAAGGGCGCAGTCCGGATGCAGCGGCACTGCAGCAGATCAGATCGCTGCTCGGCCAACGTCCGCGCGCCGCCGACCTGCTGATTGAGCACCTGCACCTCATCCAGGACCGCTACGGTCATATCACCGCCGATCAGATAGCTGCATTGGCGATCGAGATGCGGCTGTCGGCCGCGGCGGTGTTCGAAGTCGCCAGTTTCTACCATCACTTCGACGTGGTAAAGGAGGGGCAGACACCGCCGCCTCCATTGACAGTCAGGGTCTGTGACTCCGTCTCCTGCGCGCTTGCAGGCGCGGAGCAGCTGATAAGCGCTTTGCAGCAGGCACTGACCGACGGCGTCAGGATTCAAAGGGTACCCTGCGTCGGTCGCTGTCAGGAGGCGCCGGTGGCGGTAGTCGGCTGCAACCCGGTTGCGCGGGCGGAAGTGGAACGGGTAGTGGCGCTGGCGGCATCGGGTGCAACAGAGGCGCCTCTTCCCGACTGCCTCGGTTACCATCGATACCGCAGCGAAGGCGGATATGCGCTGCTGCAGCAGCTTGCGACCGGATCGCAGATGGACAGAGAGGATGCCATCCGCACACTGGAGGCATCGCAGTTGCGCGGGCTGGGCGGCGCCGGATTCCCGACAGGACGCAAATGGCGCATTCTGCGGGATCAGCCCGAGCCCAGGATGCTGGCAGTCAATATCGACGAGGGCGAGCCGGGCACGTTCAAGGATCGCCATTTTCTGGAACGGGACCCACACCGCTTCCTGGAAGGCGTTCTGATCGCCGCCCGCGTGGTCGGCATCGCCGCGGTGTATATCTATCTTCGCGATGAGTACGCCGGCATCCGGGCCATGCTGGAGCGGGAACTGGCGGCGCTGCAGTCTGACCCGCCCTGCGCACTGCCCCCCATCCATCTGCGCAGGGGCGCAGGTGCCTATATCTGCGGCGAAGAGTCGGCCATGATCGAGTCCATCGAGGGCAAACGTGGCATGCCCCGTCTGCGTCCCCCCTACGTCGCCGAGTCGGGACTGTTCGGACTGCCGACGCTTGAGCACAACATGGAGACGCTCTACTGGGTGCGCGATCTGCTGGAAAAGGGTCCGGACTGGTTCACTGCCCAGGGGCGGCACGGCCGCCACGGCCTGCGCGCATTCTCGGTAAGCGGAAGGGTGCGGATCCCCGGGGTTCATCTCGCCCCTGCCGGCATTACCCTGCGCGAGCTGATCGATGAATATTGCGGCGGGATGGCCGCAGGCCACAGACTATACGCCTATTTTCCCGGGGGTGCGTCGGGCGGCATCCTGCCCGCCTCGCTCGCGGATGTCCCGCTCGATTTCGACACGTTGCAGCCCTACGGCTGCTTTATCGGTTCGGCTGCGGTAATTGTGTTGTCGCAACTTGACAGCGTGCGCGAAGCGGCACTCAATGCTATGCGTTTCTTCGCCCATGAATCCTGCGGTCAGTGCACTCCTTGCCGGGTGGGCACTGCCAAGGCCGCCCTGTTGATGCAGGCGCCAGGGTGGAACCAGGCGCTGTTACAGGAGTTGGCCGACGTGATGGCCGACGCCTCCATCTGCGGTCTGGGACAGGCCGCCCCCAACCCGATGCGCTCGGTAATAAAATATTTTCAGCATGAGCTGGAATCCGGTCCGGCGCCGCCATCCCCAGCGCAGAAGGTTCCGAAAATCAGCAGGTCAGCATGAAAACATCGCGCTTTTCCGGCATCCACATCGGCGCTCCAGAGAGAGCTCAACGGCCATGACACCGGATTCCCAACTCCCGGTAAGCTTCACGCTGAATGGCGAACGGGTCAGCGCCCACCCGGGCGAAACCCTGCTGCAAACCGCCAGTCGGTACGGGATAGAGATACCCCATCTCTGCTTTAAGGAGGGACTCAGGTCGGATGGCAACTGCCGGGCCTGCATGGTGGAAATCGATGGTGAGCGCGCGCTCGCCCCCGCATGTTGCAGAACGGCCGCCAGCGGCATGGTGGTCAACAGCGGCAGCGGGCGGGCACGCAGGGCTCAGCGGATGGTGCTTGAACTGCTCAACTCCGATATGGGTGAAAACATTTACACGCACGCCAGCGAACTGGCCGCATGGTCAGCCAGACTGGGGCTTGGAAAAGCACGCTTTCCAGTGCGCCTTCAGCCGGATGCGGACCTCTCCCACCCCGCCATCGCGGTCAATTTCGACGCCTGTATCCAGTGCACCCGCTGCCTGCGCGCCTGCCGCGAAATACAAGTCAACGGCGTCATCGGATACGCCGGCCGCGGTCCGGATTCCCGTATCGTGTTCGATATCGAAGACCCTTTGGGAGAGAGCAGCTGCGTCGGTTGTGGTGAGTGCGTGCAGGCGTGTCCCACCGGTGCGTTGACGCCGGGAAACGGGGCGGCACTGGAGACTGTAGACAAATCGGTCGATTCGCTCTGTCCCTACTGCGGTGTGGGCTGTCAGCTCACCTATCACGTTGGACGGCAACACATCCTCCAGGTCAGTGGAAAGGACGGGCCTGCAAACCGCGGACGGCTCTGTATCAAAGGGCGCTACGGGTTCGACTATGTGCACCACCCGGAGCGACTTACGGTCCCGCTGATTCGCCGTAAGGATGCACCTAAGCGGGGCGACCCGGTACTCAACGATCCGTTTGCTGCTTTCCGCGCAGCCAGCTGGGAAGAGGCGCTGACATGCGCCGCCACCGGATTCAGCGAGATCCAGGCCGATCGCGGCCCCTCGGCGCTGGCCGGGCTCGGTTCCGCCAAAGGCTCGAACGAGGAGGCGTACCTGTTCCAGAAACTGGTACGCACCGGCTTCGGCAGCAACAACGTAGATCACTGCACCCGACTCTGCCACGCCTCATCGGTGGCGGCACTGCTGGAGATGATAGGTTCGGGGGCGGTCTCCAATCCGATGGCGGATATGCGGCATGCGGAAGTGATCGTTATCATCGGCTCCAATACCACGGAGAACCATCCGGTGGCGGCGACTTTCGTCAAGAACGAAGTGCGGCAGGGCAAGATCCTGATCGTGCTCGACCCGCGCCGAACCGAAATAGCCGCGCACGCAACGCATTTCCTGCAGTTCAAACCCGACACCGACGTCGCGCTGCTCAACGCCATCATGCATGCGATCATCGAGCAGGGTCTGACCAACGACGCGTTTATCGCGCGTCGAACCAGCGGGTACACGGCGCTGGCGCAGCACCTGAAGGCTTTCACACCGGATGCAATGCAGGATATTTGCGGTATCGATGCGGCCAGGATCAGGCAGGTGGCAAAAATTTACGCCACCGCCAAAAGCGCGATCATTTTCTGGGGCATGGGTGTCTCCCAGCATGTGCACGGCACCGACAACGCCCGCGCGCTGATCTCTCTGGCACTGCTGACCGGTCAGATTGGACGGCGAGGCACCGGTCTGCACCCGTTGCGGGGGCAGAACAACGTCCAGGGCGCCTCCGATGCCGGACTCATTCCAATGGTCTTTCCGGACTATCAGCGGGTTGACAACGCCGCAGCACGCCGGCGCTTCGAGAAGCTTTGGGGAGGAGCGCTCGATCCCACACCCGGTCTCACCGTGGTTGAGATCATGCATGCCATTACCGACGGCGTGATCGACGGTCTCTATATCATGGGTGAAAATCCAGCCATGTCGGATCCCAACCTGAACCACGCCCGGAAGGCGCTGGCAAGCCTCAAGCATCTGGTGGTGCAGGATATTTTCATGACGGAAACCGCCTGCTATGCGGATGTGATCCTGCCCGCCTCCGCTTTTCCCGAAAAAACCGGCAGCTTCACCAATACGGACCGTCGGGTACAGATCGGCCGGCAGGCGCTGGCGCCTCCCGGCGAGGCGCGGCAGGACCTTGATATTATCCTGCAGATGGCGCTGCGCCTCGGGCTGGACTGGCGTTACCGGCATCCAAAAGAGGTATTCGCCGAGATGCGCCGGGCGATGCCCAGCATCGCGGGCATCTCCTGGGAGCGGCTCGAAGCGGCCGGTGCGATAACCTACCCCTGCCTGCATGAACGCGATCCGGGTCAGCCGGTCATTTTTACCGAAAGCTTTCCCACGCCGACCGGAAAGGCGAAGTTCGTCCCTGCGCCATTCAGCAACGCCGATGAACTGCCGGACGAAAACTACCCCTGGGTATTGATCACCGGCCGCCAGCTCGAGCACTGGCACACCGGATCCATGACGCGCCGCGCCAAAGTGCTGGATGAGATCGAACCGGAGCCTGTGGCCAGCCTGCATCCCGACGATCTGATAAAAATCGGCAGTGCAGCCGGATCGCCGTTGCATCTCGTCTCCCGCCGCGGAGAGGTGATCGCTTACGCCCGCGCGGACAGCGGTCTGCAGCCGGGGCAGGTATTCCTGCCCTTCTGCTACAAGGAGGCAGCGGCCAATCTTCTGACCAACGAAGCGCTGGATCCGACCGCCAAGATTCCGGAGTTCAAGTTCTGCGCCGTACAGGTGACAGCGGCGGAAATCGGCTGATTTCGTGCTGCGCTACAGCCTGGCCTCTGCCGGCCCTATCTTATCCAGCCACGCTTCGTTGTAGTGCGAGATGGGCTTCTTATCCGCGTATTGTCGTTGAATCGAAGCGATCTGATCCCAACTGTCATTGAACGCCTCGACCAGGACTGGATCGAAGTGAGCGCCAGCCATCTGATTGATATACCTCCTGGCATCCTCAGTTGACCATGCGGGCTTGTACGGCCGGTACAGGGTCAGGGCGTCAAATACATCGGCAACCGCGACAATTCTTCCGTGGAGGGGGATATTCTCCCCTTTGAGCGCGCTGGGATAGCCGCTTCCATCCCACTTCTCATGGTGCGTCAGCGCTATTGTGCAGGCGCTCTTAAGTAGCTGGTTGCTGCCGCCCTCGAGTATTCTTGCGCCTATCGTGGTGTGGGTCTTCATCACCGCCCACTCCTCGCCATTGAGTCTGGCCGGCTTCAGCAGAACATCATCGGGTATGCCGATTTTACCGATGTCATGCATCGGAGCCGCGTAAAGAATCTGCTCGGACTCTTCGTTGGAGAGACCGATTTGTCTGGCCAGCAGATGAGAATAGCGACCCACGCGGATGGTGTGCTCCCCGGTTTCGGTATCGCGAAATTCCGCAGCATATCCAAGCCGTTGAACAATCTCCGCCTGGGTGCGCAGCAGTTTGCGGGTTCTATCCCTGACCGCAACCTCCAACTGGGTGTTATAGGACTTCAACAGCTTGTGTGCCAGATGCATCTCGAGCAGATTGTGCACCCGGCTCAATACCTCATCCGTGTCGAAAGGCTTGGATAGAATATCCTGGGCGCCCCCACGCAGAGCCTGCAGGCGCCTGTGCCGGTCGCACTGCCCGGTCAGCACCAACACCGGGGGCTGGAACTCGAAATCGAGCGCACGGAACTTCTCCATCAATTCCAGGCTGTTCATCTCCGGTAGATTGAGATCGAGCAGGATCAGGTCGACGCCGCCGGCATCGAACAGATCGAGCGCCTCCACCGGATCTGCGGTAACGGTGACTTTAGTGTAGTTGGCGGCGCTGAGAATCCCGGCTATCAGCGCAAGATTCGCTGGCGCGTCGTCGATTACCAGAATGCTGGCTCTCCTGATCTCCTGCTCATCGATCATGGCGTCTCCCGGGGTGTGCGATGAATCGGCTGGTGCTGGTGCATCACTGCATGCCAGAAATTGGATTTGCTTCGATGTTCAGACGCGATCCCCGCACCCGGGCGCTGGCCCGGCTCCTCCTCAGGATAAGCGCTCAACAAAAACCATTTCGGCACATCCGGACAATTCTATAGCCACTTCTGAGGAGCCGCGGGGAGAGCAACCTGGTTGCGAATAAGTTCTGAGACGCACGTCCAGAACGCTGCCGGGTGCAGCTTCAGACCGGCGGATCAGCGGAAATGCTATGCGCCGGATCGAGTTTTCGGTCCGCGCAGGGATGACCGCGGCTGCTGGTTCAGCTCAGCGCCATGCATCCGACCGGCGCATTTCCGCCGTGAACAGAACAGCGCCGAGGTTGCACAGCGCCAGAATCAGGAACAGCTGGGGTACCGTGAAATCGAGTGCCAGCAGAAGCGCGCTGGCGACGGCGGATGCCACCATAAACAGCGCATTCAGAATATTGACCGTGGCAATGTTGCGGGCACGGTGGGCCTGTTCGCTGCGCGCCTGTATCACCGCGTTCAAGGGTACGATGTATACGCCCCCGGAAAGTGCGATCAGAAACATATCGAGTAATATCCTCCAGCCGCCCCACCCCGACAGAAACCTGCTGACATCGACCGCTTCTTCGGCCTGCACAGGCGGGCCGCCGGCACTGGCGAAGTACAGCTCCAGTGCAAACAATGAGATCCCGAGAGCGCCAAAGGGTACATATTTCAGGTGAATCCGGCCCCGCAGCAGCCGGTTGCACAGCAGAGAACCGGTGCCGATACCAACGGTGAAAACCAACAGCAGCAACGTGACCAGCCCTTCGTCTCCCGCGAGAGAGAGCTTGCAAAAGGTGGGCAGCTGGGCGAGAAACGTGGCGCCCACCAGCCAGAACCAGGAGACCGCCAGCGTGGGCCGGAATATCTCCCTGTGACTGGCACCGTAAGCGATCATCGACCATGTCTCGACCAGAAAATTCAGCCTTACCTTCAATTCGGGCGCTGCGCAAGCGGTCGCGGGAATGGCGCGGCTGGCGAGCCAGCCGGCAGTCGCCAGAAACACCAGGACAATGGAGACAACTGTGCTTCCGCTGCTGGTCAGAATGAACAGCCCGCCGACCAGGGTGCCGAGCAGGATCGACAGAAATGTGGCAGCCTGGATCAGTCCATTACCGCTTATCAGCTCATCCCTGGCCAGATGATCGGGCAGGATGGCGTATTTCAGCGGGCCAAAGAAGGCGGATTGGGCGCCCATCAAAAACAGGATAAAGAGAAGATAGCTGGCGTTCTGCAGATAAAATCCCAGCGCCGCGCCCAGCATCAGTACTATCTCAATCAGTTTGACCAGCCGAATAACACGTGCTTTGTCATAGCGGTCGGCCAATTGACCCGCAGTGGCGGAAAAGAGGAAGAACGGCAGGATAAAGATACCCGCCGCTGCGGTAACCATCAGTCTCGGATCACTGCCCGACCTGGCGGCGAGCTCAAACGTGATCAGTATGACCAGTGCATTTTTAAACAGATTGTCGTTGAATGCACCCAGCGACTGGGTGATAAACAGCGGCAGAAAGCGCCGCTTGCCCAGGAGTGTGATCTGGCTGTGAAGCATCAGCCTTCGCGTTCGGAAATTCCGGGGGGGACGAGCGAGAGGCGGGACAGCTCATGCTCCAGGTCCCGGCTTGAGATCCGGTCGAAATTTTCCGGGCAGCTGGTAATAAATCCACCCGCCATCTCGTACCAGGCAAAACCCTCGGACCAATCCGAAGCGGGATATGTCCCCTGCTTCAGCCGCGGCACGCAGTAGTTCCGGCCGGGTAGGTGTATCAGATTGTAACTGCAATTCATGCGATGCAGTTCGTCGATGAAGCGCCAGGAATCGGCTTCCGAGTCAAAACGGCTGCACGCGATGGGGTAGTCCCACTCTCCGCCATTGTGGCGCCATCGCGGATCGCTCACGGCGAAGGGTTTCTCACGGTAGAACATTTGAAAATGGAGGTGATTGATCGAAGCCAATGCGCCATAGCTGTTATAACCAAAACCGATACCGGGCAGGTGCCTGGCCAGTGTTTCTCCCAGCCGCCACAGATAATCGTGATCGCTCTTGCGCAGATATTGCGGATGGCTTTTGCGCAGCTCCGGCACCAGAATACTGTGCATCGGTACGAACGGAAACTTGTTGAAGAATATCGACGCCTTGCGCCCGGCCAGCCTGCCCTGCCAGAAAATCTCCTTACGCAGATACGGCGCACCGAAATGGAAAGCATCCTGGTCGAACGAGACCCTGATGGCGTCAGCCACCTCTCCCGCCATGCGCGGCGGTCGGAGAGAGCGCATCTGGTTGAACTGCAGCTCCCAGGGACCGATGCAGCGGAACTGCGCAGGCTGCAGCCCTGCAAATTTGATATCCATCATACGCTGGAAAACCTGCAGGTCATCCTCAGCGGCATCATCCAGGCATGGCCCCTGCCGTGCATCCCTGCGCAGCGCTTCCGCCATGCTTTCAAAGCGCGCTTTCAGTGGCAGTGAGAGACTTTCCCGAAGCGCAGGGTCGAAGCCGGCATGGGCCATCACCAGGATGTAAACGCCCAGTTGATCGTAACCTGAAAGCAGTTCCGATAAGCCGCCATTGAAGGCGTCGTGGAAGGTTTCAAACGAAGAGAAGGGGGTATTTTTCAAAAGCGTCGCCCGAAAATATTCGTGCCGGTCAGCGGGTAAGCAGCGGGGTAAAAACCGCCAAAGCATCCGGGATACTCCGGTTGACGTCAATGATCATGGTGCCGCTGGGTGCTTCCGTCCGGTACAGGATCATAACCGCCGTGATGAAATGGATGGCAGCGGGAGATGCGTTTCAGGCCCATCCAGAGTCCCTTCCGGGCGCCAAACCTGTCAATCGCCTCCTGCGTATAGGCGGAGCAGCTGGGCACATAGCGGCAGTTGTTTCCCAGAAACGGGCTGATCAGATAAGCATAACCACGGATCAGCGCTATCAGAATTTTTTTCATAAGTACGATATTTACACTCATCGCTGCAAGTAACTCGCCCGCTTTTCATTATAACCTTATACTGATTTTATGTTTCAAAGCCGTTGCCCCGCAGAGACGCGTCATGAAACGACGGCCGGGGACAGCGCATTTGTTCAGCTTCCGGCAGACAAGATATGACCCATGGCACGCTGGTGCTTCAGGCGCCTTCCGAATGTATACCCGACCAGCCGGCATTGATTGCCCGCCTGTCCGATCTCGGCTTTGTCGGTGCGGGTTACGGCGAGACGCCCGGGGTCTATCTGGCGGGTCCACGGTTTCTGCAGCTGATCACTTTTTTAGGCTGCTCCCCGCATCTGCAGCTGGAGCCGCCGGCCGATGGCAGCGAGGATTTCTGCCATATTCGTCTGCGCGGACCCTTCCGGACAGCGCGACTGCTCTCCGCCGGCAACACCCGGCCGCCGCGCTGTCCGGGATGCGGTAAGGGATTGACCAATTGGCGTCAGTTGGAGTCACTCTGGGCGAAAGGAGGGTCCGGGAGCGAAATCGGATGCGCCGCATGCGGCCGGAGTGCGAATCCTGCCGAACTGGACTGGCGGCGCAAAGCCGGGTTTGGACGCTATTTTATTGAAATTTCGAGCATATTTCCGGAAGAGGCGTTGCCGTTGCCAGCGTTGATGGAGTGCCTGCGCGATGATGGTGCCGAATGGCGCTATTTTTATCTTCAGGATTGGTGACCGCCTTCAGTCGGCCCCGCCGATTTTTCCCTCCCCCAGGCGGCTGCCGGAGAGAGGTGTCATGGCTTCCCGGCAGAGACTGAACACACACACGACCGCCGCGGGTTGATGGGGACAGCCCGCGAACCGGTTCAGGCGGCAAGATCCAGCTCTTTGGGGATCAGCACATCGATGCCGATGGGCAGGTGGTCCGACATCGGATAGTCAAGCACCCGGGCGTTTTCGACGAGCAGCGAATCGGACACCAGAATGTGATCGATTCTGCGCATCGGACGCCAGCTTGGGAATGTCCCGCTACCGCACCCCGACTGCCGCAGATTGGTATTTTTCACCAACAGCTGCATCTCGTCCGACTCGCAACTGCAGTTCATGTCGCCCATCACTATCGCATGCCGCTGATTAGAGATCAGTTCGCTGACAAACTGAATCTGGCGCATGCGTGCGCGGTGCCCCAGCGCCAGGTGCATAATACATATGCTCAGGCCGTTGTCACCGCCGAAGTGGCACATGATCACGCCTCTGCCGGGCAATCCCGGCAACTTGTACTCATTGACCTGGGTAGGCCGCATTCTGCTGAGGAGACCGTTGCTGTGCTGTGCCAATTTTCCGATTTTCCGGTTGATCTGCTCAAACCAGAACGGAAACTGGGCACGATGGGCAAGATATTCCGTCTGATCCAGGAAGCCGCTGCGCAGACTGCCGGAATCGACCTCCTGCAGACCGACGATGTCGAACGGCCTGATCATGCCGGCGATAAGATCCAGATTGACCTGTCGATCACGGTGCGGCAGCACGTGCTTCCATCCCTGGGTCAGATAGTGGCGGTACTTTTTGGTATCGACCCCTGCCTGGATGTTGTAGCTCAACAACTTCAATCGCTGATAGTCATCTTGTTTCACCGCTGAATATCCCCTACCCCAAAACGGCTGTTTTGCCTATTTAGAGACAATACCCCTTTCAGCCTTCACCTTTTCGATAAGATAATCCGTCAACCTCATCATTGCGTCCCCGGCGAGGCCGGTGGCCCGCCATTTGCCGTCCACTATGATCGAAGGGAC
The DNA here is from genome assembly GCA_020445405.1 of Gammaproteobacteria bacterium. Taxonomy (GTDB): domain Bacteria; phylum Pseudomonadota; class Gammaproteobacteria; order Chromatiales; family Chromatiaceae; genus HKST-UBA178. The sequence continues at coordinate 88,769 of JAGRGQ010000003.1, forward strand.
CGCGCGGACATCGTAACGCTCCGCCAGTTTGCTTGCCCTGCTGGCTTGGGTCTTGACGGCAAAGGATTTCATCGCTTTCCGGTAAGCATCCAGATCGACGCCGTTCTGCGCGAGAAATTCCTCCATCTGCTTCTGAGTATCCAACACCTCCCCATTTTCATGGATCGCGGCAAATATCTTTTCATGCAGCTGATCGGCAACCCCCATCAGGCGCAGTGCGTAGTAAGTGTTTCCCTGCACCATCATGGATTCCCGGTTGAACATCGCCGGCACCCGGTCGAAATCGACATTGTCCGGTTTGCGTTTCAGCCATGCCTCGAGATGGGGCTCCAGCTGATAGCAGTGTGGACAGGTATAGAGAAAGAACTCGGTAATCTGGACCCGATCCCCCTCGCCGCCGGGCTGCTCCGGAATGATTGAGAAATAGTGAAGGTCCTCTTCAAATTGCTGCTCCGAGAGGACTGCGCTGCTCAGCGACAGTAGAATCAGGGCAATAAACGACAGGATAACGCACTTTTTCATTATTTCTCCTTATGGGTAATGATGTCGGCGCAGAGGTTCCGGACTTGAATACGACGCTGGCGGAATTCATCTGTGTACATGCCTATATCCGACCTGATGCCGGCCTAAGGGTTCAGTCAGGTTCTCTGTTTTTTGCTTTTCCCCGCCGAAATCAAAGAAGGGCGGCCAGTTGGCCACCCCCCGGATGAGAACCCCCCTGACTTGAACTCCGGTCTAGCGCAGGCCCTGCACATACTGTGCAACCGCCATAATTTCCGCATCCGTCATATTGGCGGCAACGCCGCGCATCATACCGTTGAGATCGTTGTCACGGGCGCCTGCGCGAAAATCCTTCAGTGCCTTCTCCACATAAGCCGCATGCTGACCGCTGATGCGGGGAAATTTTGCCGGTGCATTGCCGATTCCGGTGGGTCCGTGGCACGCCATGCAGGCAGCTGTCCCGGTAGCCGGGTTACCCCCGCGGTAAAGTTTTTCTCCTGCCGCCACTTTGTCCGCCTCAGCGGTTCCGCCGTTCTGGGCCTGACTGGAGAAATACGCCGCCAGATCCTCCATATCCTGGTCGCCCAGCGGCGCAGCCATAGGCGACATCAGATCATTTTTTCTGGTGCCGGCTTTGAAGTGTTGCAGTTGAGCAAGAATGTAGCTGGTGTGCTGACCGGCCAGCTTGGGCCAGATTGGATTGGGGCTGTTTCCGTCTGCACCGTGGCAGGCCACACAGACCGCTGACTTGGTCTGGCCTGCCGCTGCATCGCCAGCGGCCTGAACCCCTGATGCCAGCATCGCCGATAAAATTAGAAATGAAAATAACCACTTATTCATGCTTGCAACCCATTCGTATTGTAAATATTGTCTGGAGACCCTGTTTCGCATCCGGCTTCCACCCTGGCATACGCCTTATCCGGACTCGGTGCGCAGCACCCATATCGAGGCGTGACACATAAAGCCTTGCATGTATAACAGAATCACCTTTACCGGGTCAAATTAGCCTATTTTATAGTGAGTTGTGTGATACTGTCGTCAAAATTTGCATGCGTCCGCCGTCAGGCCGCTGACTGGAGAGAGTGCCGAACAGGCGGGACCGTTTCCGAGCAGAGTGCGGAGGCTTAAACGCTGTGCCGAATCAACCCAGGCACAGCTCTTTCCGTATCTCACCCCAGGCAACCAGACCGCGACGCCCAGATGGAAGAGACAGACTCCGGAAAAGCGCTGACCAGACCCCAGCGATGGTTGCTTGCCACGCGGCCAAAGACGCTGGGAATTTCGCTCTCGCCGGTCATCGTGGGCAATATGCTGGCATGGCATGAGACAACGGCGTGGTCATGGTCCACTTTTTTCATCACCCTGTTCGCCGCATTGATGATTCAGGCGGGCACCAATCTTTACAACGATGCGGTCGATTTCGAACGGGGTACCGATACGCCGGCACGGTCAGGCCCCAGACGGGCGACAGCCGAGGGCTGGTTCAGCAGCGTTGAAGTCAAACGGGCTGCACACATCAGTTTTGCGCTCGCGTTTCTCAGCGGCATCCCGCTGGCCTGGATCGGAGGCTGGCCGATAGTAGTTATCGGATTGCTCTCGCTGGTCGCGGGATACGCCTACACCGGCGGTCCCAGTCCTATTGCATACAGCAGCACCGGAGAGCTTTTCGTTTTCATTTTTTTTGGTCTGATTGCTGTGATGGGCAGCTACTACCTGCAGGCCGGCACCCTCTCCGTCAATACGTTGCCTGTTTCCGTTGCGATTGGATTGCTGGCCGCGGCGGTACTGCTGGTCAATAATTATCGCGACCTGGATACCGATATTCTCGCCAACAAACTGACGCTGGCGTACGCACTCGGGCGTAAAAATTCTCGGCGTCTCTACGCTACGCTGGTACTGGCCCCCTTCGGTTTGCCGCTGCTGTTGGCCGGAACCGACCGGGGAGGTTGGGCGGTACTGGCGGCACTGCCGCTCGCGCTGTGGCTGGTACGCCGTTTTACGGTTGAAACAGCCGGAGCGGAATTCAACAGAATCCTTGCACACACCGCGCAACTGCAGCTGATCTACGCGCTTTTACTCTGTATCGGCCTGGCGGCTGTCAATTGATTTGCATTAAGGTAAAAATCTACCGCAGGCTGTTCAATCAAACCGTTTTCCCAAAATTGGCAGAGGCTTTTACCCATCACGAATGACGCTACGATACCTTCTTCCCCTGAACCGGATTACAGCGATTCTGCTGCTCTCTCTCGCCGCCTGCTGCCACGCGGCTGCCCAAGACTATGACGCGGAAAACGGAGAGGATATCAACGAGGTGTGTGCAGGCTGTCATGGCGAGTTCGGGCAGGGCGGCAGCGATGGGGAGTACCCGCGTCTGGCCGGCATGCCGATGGAATTCATCGCCCGCCAGTTACGCCTGTTCCGTGACCGGGAACGACCCAATATGGCTATGATCGAGTACGTCGACGAGCGTCAGATGCCCGATGCTGACATCCGGGATATCGCAACTTTCCTGGCCCGGATAACGCTGAAAACCAAGCTTCCGCCGGTAAACGAAAGCGACCCCGGCTTCGATGCTTATGCACGCCTGCTGGAATCCAAGCAGGTCATGCAGATCCCAAGAGCGGAGGGAGATCAGGCGCAGGGGGGAAAACTCTACCGCAGGGAGTGCGCCTCCTGCCACGGCAGGCTGGGCGAAGGAGACCACGAAAAAGCGGTACCCATGCTTGCCGGTCAATATACCGACTACCTCTGGCGCCAGGTGGAAAAATACCGCAACAGGATCCGCATACACGATCCGGAGGCGCCCGACGATCAACTGCTGATCGAGTTCTCGGATGCGGAGCTGAAGGATATATTTGCCTACCTGTCGATATTGGATGATTGAACATCGTGCCGGTTGCACACCGCTCTGCCACTACCGACACTGCTGACAACATGCCAACTTCTGTTAGGATAGAGCGTTGAAACCTGACCTCTCCTCACCTGGCCATCCATGCGCATCTACATGCAAACCCTATATTCGCCCGAGCAGCCGCTCCGGTTCTACCACCTGCACCTGCAGCCCGACCTGCTGGGCGGCTGGACACTGGTTCGGGAAACCGGCCTGCAGGGGAGCAGAGGCAGGATAACCAGGGAGTACTTCGAACAGCGAGAGGCAGCCGAGGAGAGACTGATCGAGCGCCGCGATTCCCAGTTGAGCCGCGGCTACCGGGTTGTGTTCAGAGAAGGCACTCCGCTGGGGACGGATTAGGGCCGGGGTACCCGCTGTTTCTAAACCGCCCCGATAAATGCAACAGCCCCGACTGCAGAAACCGGGCCCGCATCCGTGACCGGGATCCGGCGTTGCGGAGCAATCCGGCAAAGGCCGAATCGATCTCCCTGCGGGTCGCGGATTGACCGATCATGCGCGAAGATATGCCGTAACAGAGGTTTAAGGAGAATCGGTCGGGATGCGCAGCCGGATTGGTCCGTAAACCGGATAAGACCGCGCGTCCTGCAGGCAGTACACGCTTCTCACCGTCAAGATACCGAACCGACGATGCTGTTCCTGTGTTCGGCGCACGCGGGGAGGGGGGCTAGTGGTGCCGGATAAGTCGGCACAGAAAAAAGCCGCGCATTTCCGCATTGGGCAGCACCCGGACTGCATGCCTGAGCTGCTCGTTATAGCTATGTCGGCCCCATTGCAACAGCCCCGGCTGGACGTTGCTCAATGGCAGCTCTATCGGCGTGACAGCAACAGCATCGCCATAACGCCTGAGCTGGGAATCAACCGCCTGTTCATTCTCTTCCGGAGAGAAGGAGCAGGTGCAGTAGACCAGCGTGCCTCCGGGTCTCAGGCTGCGGATGGCCGAGTCCAGCAGTCGCCTCTGCTTGCGCGCGGACTCCTGTACTTTTTTCAGGTTCCAGTGGGACCAGCTCTCCGGATCATTTGCGTCGAAGCGGGCTTCGGACGCACACGGCGCGTCGAGCAGCACCCGGTCGAACCGATCCGGCACCTTCGCCCCCACCGACCGGCCATCCTTCAGATAGGTTCTGACCATGGTCGCACCACCCCGTTTCAGATTGGCTTTCAGCCGAAAAAACCGCCCCCTCACCGACTCCACCGCGGAGAGTTCTCCGCGGTTTTCCATCATTGCGGCCATCTGCAGGGTCTTGCCGCCGGGCGCCGCCGCCAGATCCAGCACCCGCTCTCCAGGCTTGGGAGCGAGCACCATCGGTGCCAGCATCGAGGAGAGGTCCTGAACATAGATCAAGCCTTCACCAAAGAGCCTGGATTCGGTCAGCGCACGGCGTTGATCCGGCGGTACGCAATAGGTCCCGGACCGCCACTCGATACGCCGCAGCGAAAAACCCTCGGCCCGCAATGCAGTCACCACTGCCGGCTCGGTTGTTTTTAGCGTATTGACCCGGAAGCTGGTGGGGCGGGAGCACGAGAAACTCTGCAGGGAGTCTTCCAGACTCGCCGTCGGCAGGATCGCTTGCAGACGTTTCACGAAGAGCAGGGGCAACGGTGTAGCGAACGGATATGCGGCGGATTGCATCAGATCTACACGGCAATTGATTATTATTACAATTGTACCTGATCAGGATAAGAATCCTGCACTGCTGCACTCTTCGTCACTCCGGCAGATACCGGCGTAACGATGCATGGAGGCGCCCAGAGCAAGTGCCCTTGGGGTGCGCCCAGAGCAAGTGCCCTCAGGGAACGTGCAAAGGAAGTATTCCCCGGCGCGCGCTCAGGGAAAGAGCTCCTTCAGGGCGGTAGCGCGCTGTCCCGGAGGTTCGTTTGAGGCCCCGGCAGGGGTGGTTTTTCGGGAAGTACCCGCCTGGAAGTGGTGTTGGATCCGGCATGCGCCGGGCTCAGGGTTGGGTTTTCAGCTCGCGGCTGTCATTGGCTCATCCTGCCATGCTCCATACCGCCCATATCCTGCTGCATCTTCTTCATCTGCAGCATGCGAACCGGTGCGGTGATCCCGCGCTTGCTGCCGTCCTCGAACGTCAGCGTGATCGCTACCTCGTCCCCCGGCTGCAGATCGTGATTCAGCCCGATCAACATCACGTGCAGTCCGCCCGGCTCCAGTCTGGTCATACCGCTGGCCGGAATCTCGATCCTCTCCACCTGCCGCATCTTCATCATCCCTTCCGACATGGTATGCGTGTGCAGCTCAGACACTTTGGATACCGAACTCTCCGCCGCCACCACCGCATGAGCCGTTGTCGAAGCGTTGGACAGCAGCATGAAAGACGCACTGTTGGGCTGGCCGGGTGGTACCGCACGGGCGTAGGCGTCGGTGACAGTCACCTCGTCGGCAGCGGTTGCCGCGAAAACAAGGCCGCCGGACAGCACGGCAGCAGCGGTAAACAGAGAAAATATGAGTCGTTTCATCGTTCGATACCCTCACTTGCAAGTCATGTCATACAACAACTGCCGGTGGCGCATTGATCCGGCCAGCTACTCTTCCCGCAACAATTTTCTCAGCGCGGCCAGTATCTCCTCCGGCGCGGTGCCGTGGGGAAGCACCGCGCGGAGTTTTCCCTTGCGGTCAATCAGGTAAGTGTCCGCCGAGTGGTCGATGATATAACCCATCTGAGAACCGGTTTCCGTCTTGCGGTACGCCGCGCCGTACCGCCGCACGACGTCGTCTATCATCTCGGCCGGCCCGGTGATGCCAAGAATCGCAGCATTGAAATACTCACCGTAATCCTTTAACCGCTGCAGCGTGTCCCGCTCCGGGTCCACGCTGACAAACAACCCCTGAAATCCGGCAAGCTCTTCCGGTGAAAGCTGGCTCAGCGCCAGACTGAGATAACCGAGGCTGGTCGGGCAGATATCCGGGCACTGGGTATAACCGAAATAGAGCGCAACCACTTTGCCGCGAAACTGCCTGAGGGAGACCGGGCCCTGATAGGACGCCAGTTCGAAGTCACCCCCTACAGGCGCGCGCCGTATATTCAACTCCTGATTGACCTGCCGTGGTTCCGGATTCCAGTAAACCACCACCCAGACCAACGCTGCCGCCAGCACAACAAGCAGTATCAGCATTCCCGCCGTCCGCAGCGCGTTTCTCATTTAGCCGGCAACTCCATTCCGGGCTTCACGGTGATAAATCGAAACGGAGCGGCCACCACGCCTGCATCGGTATAGACCAGCACTTTCGCTTCCCACTCCATCGCATCCCTGACACATACAGGAATCATGCCGTTACCGGTATATTTTCCAGCGCCCCGGGCCGCCAGCTTCGGACGGTTGAACCCCATGTTCATGCCGATACCCTGAAAATCCACCTCTACCCCGTCCGCATCCAGACCCTGCAACTGGACCTCGAATTCAAGCGCTGTCAGCACAGGAATGGAATCGGGTTTTATGCCAAAGGTTATACCGGAGCCGTCGGGAAACCGACTGGTGCACGGGCCGGCGCGCAGATCGCAATCGGGATCCAGCGCGGCAATTCGCACCACTACCGGATCCAGCAGCGGCAGAACCTTGTACGCCGCTATTCCCGCCGCAGCGAGAAACAGTATCGCGGCAACAACCCATAATTTTTTCACGCTTCACCCCAATTCATTCGCTCGCAGTTTATCCGTGCCGGCCGGTTTCGCAATTGACTTACCTCCAAAGAAACTGTGGACATGCGGGAAGTTCAGGGATTGCCGTCCATAAAAGGGCATTCAACGCTGCGAGTACGCGATATCACGCGGTTATCGGCGCCGACGCAATCAGGGAAGATCTGTGCGCCGGAAAATCATATAGCCGATTCCGGCGCAAAGGGTCCCCAGAAACACCGGATAGAGCAGCGCGTACAGGATATAACCGGTCTGACCGAAATTATCCAGTATCACGTAGGCGGAGGGTCCAAGCAGTACCAGTTGCGGATCGAACAGCATCATGCTGGCAGTGCGGAATACCTGCAGCGGATTGGCCAGCGCGATGGCCACCGCGGTTTCGGGCGGCAACTGCTCGCGAATCATGATGCCGAGCAGGATCAGATCAAGAAAAAGCAGCAGGGTGAGCCAGACAACGAAAGCCGCACCCTGCGCCACATCCGACGTGCGTGCAATGGTGGATATCAGCATACCGATCCCGAGAAAACACCAGGCGAGCACCGTCAACAACCCGGTATAGTAAATCAGCATAGTCCAGGGTACAGCGGCGCCCTTGATGACCCCCCAGGCTATCGCACCGACCATTGCCAGAAAAACCGGCATGAAAACCATCAGAAAACGGCCGAGCATTTTGCCCCAGTACCAGGAAAAAAGGCTGATTGGAAGCGAGAGCAGGTATTCGAACACACCTGCCTCCCGGTCTCCGGCGACTGAACGGACTGTGGTTACCAGTACGAACACCGGCAGTATCGCCATGGTTAACTGGATATAGGTCAGCAACAATCGGGAGAGGCCGGTAAATCCCATGATGCGCGACTCCGCCAGCCCGTAGGCAAACAGCACCACCACCAGGCCGCCGAAGACTGCGGTGTACACCAGAAACCAGCGTGCACGCAGGGACTCCACGATATCGGCGTAGGCGTTGAGCCAGAGGTGTTTCATAGTCGGATATCTTTCAGTCGTTGTGAAAACAGCAATTTTTCTCCGCAACAGGGAGAGTGTACACGGGCCCGCCAAACCGCAATCGGATCACCGTTGCAGCTCGGATTTATGCGCGTCCCCCCGCTTGACCGCCTGCTGCTTCAGTCGATCGAGCAACTGCACCCCGTGGATATCAAAACGCTTCTCCACCTCCAGGACATGGGCCTTCGCCTGGGTAAAATCGAGGGCACCAGGAGCCGGTTCGCTTTGCGCCCCGAGACCGTACGCCATCGGTGTGATTTTGACCGGGACATAGCTGGCGGTGCGGGCGTTTATCCACTCTCCGTTACGGTGGTCGGCCACCCATATCCGGGTCTCTGGATCATCTTTCCAGCGCTTATCCTCCAGCCAAAGGATGGCGCAGCCGATATCGTCGAATTGAACGATCCTGCTGCGTTTTTTTCCTTCGGGCAGATAGCTTACCTGGGCGGCGAGGTGCCTATCGCTCAACACCATGCGGCAACGCTCACAAACGGTTCTGTCCCACTTTACTTCCGCCGGACCCGTGCCCGGATCCTCGGAACAGGCGATCAGCAGAAACAGCGCCGGCAGCACGAACAGCAGCCGCAATCGATCAACCATCGGGCAGCACCTCAGGCGGTGCGTCGGTCTGCTGCATACTGATGCCCGCCAGCAGCGCCGCATAGCGCGCCAACACTCCCAGAAAACGCAGCCGGTCCGGTCCGGCAACCCGGCCCTCCCACATCAGCCCGTCATCGCTTCCGTGGAAACTCCATTCGCCGATGGACTTGGCGAAGGCCGCCTCAGGCTGGATAAGCGTGACGCGGCACCACAAATGGGATGAGAGGTCCACCAGGTCCGCCACCCGATCGTCCAGCACCACACTGCCCTGGTCCATCTCGATGACCCGGTTAACCAGCGAAGCGACCTCGTCCAGACGGTGACTGGAGATCAGCATGGCCGCGGCCGCCTTTTTCTCGGCCAGAAGCTGAAAGAAAATATGGCGGGCCCCGGGATCCAGATTGGCCGTCGGTTCGTCCAGCACCAACAGTTCACTGTCCCGTCCAAGCGCGATCGCAATGAGCAGTTTCTGCTTCTGTCCCCCCGAGAGCTTGACGAATGGCTGTCCGTGAAAATTCTCCACATCCAGCCCAAGCCTCCCGGCCACTGTTTCGATGCGCCGGGGATCCGCGTCGCACAGGCTGGCGGCAAAACGCACCAACTGGCGAACCGGCATTTTCAACGGTGGAGGGAGCTGGGGTACGAAGCCCACCTTGGAGAGCACGGCCCGGCGATGCTGACGCGGATCGAGCCCGTCGACCAATACCCGTCCCTCGCAGGTGTATTCACCCAGAAGGCAACGGATCAGTGTGGTCTTGCCGGCCCCGTTGGAACCGACCAGCGCCACCCGGTGGCCACGTTCGATGTTAAGGTCAACGCCCTTCAGCACCTGGTTTCTTCGAAACCGCTTAACGACGTTCTCAAACTGAATCATCGGTCAACCTCAGCCCACCTGCACCAAAGCCCGGCAATAACGGGCGAGCCCGAAACGGCAGCAACAGGAATTACTTGTTCGACTTTTTATTGATTCCCAGTACAAAGTTCAGCGAATCGGTTGGACAGACGTCCACACACATACCGCAACGCGTGCAGTCGGCACCGATATCCATATCGTGGTTGGATGCGCGCCCCTTTATGGTCATGCTCAACACATGTGGCACGAGGCAGACCTTGCGGCAGTCGCCTTCATGATGACAGTCTTTGACATTGTACTTGACCCGCAGCGGCGATATCGTTCCCACCAGCCCGTAAGTCACGCCGATCGGACAGACATAACGGCACCAGGCGCGGCGGGAGTAAAATATCTCGACCAGCAGTAGAAGTCCAACCCAGAGCAGCGCAATCCCCGGACCGTAAATCAGCGCCCTGCTGAGAATGCCGGTAGGCGAAATCGTTTCGAATACGGTGAACCCGGTGATCAGCGCAAGCAACGAGAATATCAGATAGAACAGCGTGCGCACGCGCCGGTCAAAAGTATGGTTGGTGATCAGCTTTTTCCTGACCAGCAGCAGATGCAGCTTTTCGGTCAGCTCGGATACCAGATGATAGGGGCAGACCCAGGAGCAGAAGGTACGCCCACCGAGAAGCACCCACATGATAAAAACGGTCACCGTGCCAATCACCAGATTGAGCACCAGATGTTTATATGCCAGCATCACCTGCAGCGCGGAGTTCAGATCCGCCATATGGAAACCGACGAAACGGGACGCGGTAAGCGCACCCTCCAGGATCTGTATATCGAAATAGTAGGAGAGGACAAACAGCAGGTTCACCAGAACAAGCGTCGCCCAGCGGCGGTTGCGCCACTTGGTGCGACCCGTACCGTGATCCTCGTAAATTGCCTCGAACTCCGCTTTGGTGAACGGATTCTGTCTCTTGTGATGATGCACCTGCTGCGCCCGTGAAGTGATCCGGTCCTTGTCCGGCCGGGTCGGTTCGGCACCTGCCAGCTGTCGCAGCGATTCAAGAATGTAACCCATCAGTATTCCCAATCTTTCATAATTTCATGCTTGCAAGCTGCAGCTCCGTTGCATCCAGCACATTCGAACCGGGGCTCATAATACCGTGGGGGATTATGAGAGAGTTTCCATTCAACGAAACATCCAACACCGTCACCATTTCAGGTCAGGTCGGTAATCTTGTGGATATCTATCACTATTGCAGGCGGCTCCGGGGGACAAATCATTTCGCAAACCCCGCAGCCGACGCAGCCCTGCTTGATCACCGGCGACATGCGCATCCCGCCATCCGGCATGGCCACCTCCTCCAGCGCAATGGCGTGTACCGGCGGGCATTCGTTGCCGACCTGCTCGGCAACCCGCGCCAGTTTCTCTGCGCCCGCTGTCTGCTTCTTCTCCGCGCACTGGGTTATCCGAATCTCGATCGGACATTGGCGCACACACAGATCGCACAGTTCGAGGTCGTAGGGATGGTCGGCCACCGGGATCGGATTCCAGCGATCGACCTCATCGTAACGCAGCACACCCCTATAGTCCGGACCCCGCGCCCGCCCCTGGAACCCTTTGCCCTGAATCGCCAGACAAGCGCTCGGCCGCGACAGTCTGGCGAAACCCATGCGCGTGTCGGCGGGAAAATTCAATGCATGACTGAGCGAACCGGTTGGGCAGGCAAGGACACACTGCAGACCGTCGCAGGAGAAATCGCAGGCCTGCTCGCGAGGATGAATATAGGGCGTACCGATGCCGAATCCCTCATCCATGTCAGACAGGTTGATCGCCTGCACCGGACAGACCTGGACACACTGCCCGCACTTGATACAGGACGAGAGAAACTCCTTTTCATCGTCGGTTGTTTTGAGCGCACCGGGCGGTCGCAGCCGCAGCGAGGTTCCCTGCACCACCGGCAGAAAGCCCAATAACGAAAATCCGACCAAGCCGGCAGCCATTACCGAGGTGCGCAGAAACTCTCTACGCGCCTGCTCTTTGCGCCTGCCCGAGAGGGCAGGCCCGCCCTTTGCCCTGGTTGTGGTCCGTTTATCATTCATTATCTGAGACCTCCATACCACTATCGGTTGACATCAGGGAGTTGCGCAGTGCCTGTAACGCATTGAAACCCCGTCCCTCACCAGCGCTTTCAGTAGTGGCTTTATTCGCTTCGACCTCAATCGCGGCCTCCCGCTGGGCCAACTCAGCGGTCATCATCGGCCTGGCGTCTTTCAGAACCATCGCCGGATCGGTAAACGGTGCCAGCCGCTCCAGAAAATCCAGCACTTCCAGTAGCGGCGATCCCTTAAAAAACCGGACCGGCGGCACATCCATCCAGATCCTGTCGGCATAGTTAAAATACTCATAAGGCCCGTCGCCCACGCCATCACGATCAAGATCGAAACCTTCGTAATCGTCCCAATAGTTGCCGCTCCAGTCGTTGCGTTTGGCGGTTCTGGCACCGCTCACCGCCACCTGAGTGATATTTCCTTTGAGCTGGTTTCCGCGGATATCATTACCCTGCCAGTCATTCAGAAAATGCATCCCTATGCCGCTGTACGCGATCAGATTATCGTGGATCCGGTTGGTTGTACCGGGCTGATACGGGGAGACGTCAATGTAGAGACCGGTAGCACAATACAGAATCCGGTTGCCGGTGATGTCCACATCGGAAGTCTCCTTGAAGCCGATTCCCATACCGGTGGCACCGGTCGCATGCGATATGGTGTTGCCCTTCACAACGACACTGTCACTGTACATCAGAAAGATACCGACCGAGTTGTCCTGGTAGTAATTGTCCACCACCTCGTTGAACTGGGAGTACATGAAGTGCAGCGAATAGCGCCCGCCGCGGGCGTCGTTGCGGGCAATCAAATTGTCCCGTGAATACCAGACCACCATATCCCGCGAATTACGGATGACGTTGTCGGTGATCTTGTTGTTGAAACTGTACCAGAGCCTGATGGCGTCACCCCGCACACCCAGTTCAAACTGCTTTGAACTGATCCGGTTGCCACGCACGATGTTGTTTTCGGACTTGGACAGATCGATCCCGAACAGCGTATCTTCGATCACGTTATTCTTGATCACGTTAAAATTGCCTTTCACCAGCACACCCGAATCCACATCGTTGTGGGATTCGCCGGAGTTGATGAGGCGCATATTCTTGATTGTGGCACCATCGGTCTCCAGCGAGACCACCGACCCCTTACCGCCGGCGTCTATTGTCACTACACCGCGCCCATCTATAACGATAGGATCGGTCACAACCACCGGCCCGGCATAAGTTCCGGCCGGAGGTGCCAGAAGCGAGCCGGGTCCGGCTGCATCGACCAGTTGCTGAAATGACGGGTAGCCCTCAGCGGCTCCCGCGACAGGGTGCAGCGGCATCAGCGACAAGGCTATGGGCAGGATTCGCAATGCAGCAGGCATAAGTTTCCGAAACATCGACACGTCCAGAGATGAACCCAATTTCCAACGGATACTCCTCGCGTTATCGATCCTTGAACTGATTCTTTCGAATCAGCGCGGCTATCGCCAATACCACCGAGAAAACCATCATCAGGCCGAAACCTAGCGAGGGATAGGAGTGCGTGGCGAACTGGGCAACCTTACCCTGTCCGAATACGGTTGGCATAAAGGGTTTGACCGTGAACGCACCCATATCGTTCAGCGTATGCCCATACCACCAGAGCCAGGCCGCGTAGTCGATGACAAAAAACAATGGCAGTGCCAGCGGCACCAGCACCAGCAACCAGTAGAGGATTCCGGAATTTTTTCGGGCGCCGAATATCAGCAGCAGCATCGCTCCGATAAGCCCGGCGAAAACGATATTGATTGCCAGCTTCAGATTCCTGATCAGGGGAACGATCTCTTCCTGGTTGTTGAAGTAGCGTCCCAGGCTTTTCCCATAATGCCAGGACATCACCTGAAAACTACTGCCGTTCCACGGCTGATCCACACGTTTATGCTGCAGATCCTTCTCGTAATTGAGGCGCAGCTGCGAGATCAGTTGGGTTTTATCGGATGCCGCTGCCTCGCTGCCGCCGCGTTCACTGGGCAGCACCACACTGATCCCCGATTTTTCCAGCGACTGCCGCAGCGCCCCGACGATGCCGCCTATGATTACTTTACCCTCCGACTCACCGGTGGCCTCCTGGTCCAGAGAGGTTACCAATGCCTCCACATAACCGCCGTTTTGCAGGTTGAAACCATTATCGGAGTAAATCGAGAGATACATCCAGACGCCAATCCCGGCGAAGCCCAGGCCGAGTATGACCATGCGGATTTTAGGTTTGGTACAGATGAAACCCAGCATCATGACAGCCAGAAATACCATCAGAAACTGGCTGAAGCCGCGTTCCACGGGGCCGCCGGCCGCGATGGGGTACATTCCGACGTAGTGATTGATCGTGTCCATCTCATGCACGCAGTCAAGCGCGACTTCCTCGGTGATCTCCCTGCTCTCGATCTTGGAGCAGCCGTTGAAGACGCCGTTCAGATGGAAATGTATCTTCACGCCGTCCGGAAACGCTTCCGGCGGATAGTTGGGCGCGGTCAGCGATACCCACCAGATGGGCATGTAGAAAATAACCGCCAGGAGTCCCAGCGCCACCAGCGTCAGTAATCCCACCTGAATGGTCTGCTTTGTTTGAGATGCTGCGTTCATGATTGACACTTTAGATATAACAGTAACTTGCCAACGCCTGTCGCTTGTTGCGGGCAGGGTGGCCAAGGGCGGTCCGATCGGTGCCCGTTGAAGCCATTCCCGGCCGTCCCACAAGAGACGGCCGGGAAGTGAGTCAAAACCGCGGGTTTAATCGTAATCGGGATTGCGATAGTCCTTGGAGGGGGCCAGATCCTTCGCCGGTGGCATATGGCGCGAGGTGTAGTTGATCACCAGCTTCATGTCCTCGTCGCTGAACTCCTTGATCTGCTTCACCATGTCCGGGTTGGCGTTACGCCGCTTGCCGTCGCGAATCCACTCAAACTGGCGCAGCATATAGTTGTAGTGCTGACCCTGAATGCGCGGGTAGAATTTCTCGTTGCTGCCCTCTCCGTCGTCGCCATGACACCGGGTACAGTTGTTCAGGTATAGTTGCTTGCCTTTCTCGAACTCCGGTGTGCCTTTCTCCCAGGGTCCCTGGCCGGGCTCGGGATTCATCGGCAGTTTGGAGATATAGTCGGTCACGTCCGCGACCAGCTGGGCGGGATTGATCTCTCCCTCGTGATAACCGGCGACCGCCATGATCTGTTCATCCAGTGCGAACGGATACATGGTCGGATTGTCGCGGTTCTGGGCGCGAATATCCGTCAACTGTTTGATCAGCACGTTTCGATGCTGGCCCGCCAGCTGGGGAAAAGTGCCGTCGTCCAGTCCCCAGCCTTCCAGCAGGTGGCAGGCGGAGCAGACTTCATACACGGCGATGCCCCGTTCCCTGTCGGGCTCCAGCAGCATCGCTTCGCTCTTCTCTCCCCCCGCTTTATTCCAATCCTTGACGTCGGTTACCTGTGGGTCGCCCTCTCCGGCGAAGCCGCTGCTGCAAATCGTCAGCCCGACTACCACGGCTGCGGTGTTGATAAATGGTCTGAAATTCATCTGATGCATCTCCTGTTCCCCTGTCCGCGGGAACGCATTATACAAAGAACCACTCGCCAATCAGGTTCCGACTGTGCGCTGTGGCGCCGGGGAACGGAATCCCCCTCGTACATCGCAGTCTGCCACAGGGTGTAGCGTTAATCTTTGATGCGCATCAACCGGTTATCCGCGCCCCGATCGACTTCGCGCCGGTCCGGGCGGGGCCGGATAACGCGCGCAATCACTTCGGCTGAGCGCTCAGCCACTCGGCTATCGCTTTCATCTCATCCTCGGAAACCAATCCCATAACCCCCTTCATCGCAGCCGTCTGACCATTGTTGCGGGCGCCCGATTTGATATCCTTCATCTGATTGAAGGCGTATTCGGCACTCTGGCCGGCGAGCTTGGGATACATCGGCATGATCGGCGTTTTGGCATCTTTGCCGTGGCAGGACCAGCAGGTCTTGGTCTTGAAAAGTTCCGCTCCATCCGCTGCGGCGACGCCGCCTGCAAAAACCAGAGCCAGCATCGCGGCCATAGCGGCAAGCGTGAGAATTCTCAACTTCAGCATTCGTTTTTCCTCATTTCAGATAAACCGCATACCGTAGTACGGAACGGTTTGGCGTAGAGTGTCAGTTTCTCAGTTGGCAGCCCATTCGGCATTGAGCGGCATCAACCGGGAGATCAATAAAAACCGTTATTTAATTCTGGTTTTGTACCGCCCATAAAAGGGAAGGGAGCTGAAATGCCCCCTTCCCCGCGCTTTATGACCTGATACCAAACGGTAGACTACTTGATCTTCTTGGCATCATGCTCCTCCAGAAAGGTCTTGGCACGCAAACCGAGGTCCGCTGTTTTGACCTGGTACTGCCAGTGTTGACCGGCCCAAAGCGTCGCGTTCTGGAAATCGCCTTGCGCCGCAAACTCTTCGGCCTTCTTCTTGGCTTCGCCAGCAAAACCGAGCTGATCGGTTGCATCCTCCACCAACGCCACGACTTCGGGGAAATCTTTGTAGTTGTGGCTGGTGATGAATGCGACCACCGAATCGATAACCGCCTGAGTGTCGACGTTGGTCTTCACCTGTTTCTCATAGTCGGCCTGGGTATAGAGCTGCCCCTCCTGAATGCCGGCCGCCTTGGCCTGATACCCCTTGGGCTTGACCAGCAGGTACCCCTGCATCTCCAGATGCAGCGCGGAGCAGAACTCGGTGCAATAATAAGGATAGACACCGGCTTTTTCGGCTTTGAAGGTTGCAGAGACGGTTTTACCCGGCTCAACTGAAAGATTTACGTTCTGTCCGTACAACGCAAAACCATGCGTCTCGTCTTCTGCGCGTTCCAGGTTGGTGAAGTGCAGAGAGACGGTGTCGCCCTCTTCCACCTCGATGATTTCCGGCGTGATGTGCGAGCGGATGAGCGTACCGTACACATGGACCGTATCGCCGTCGCGTTCGACCTTCTCGCGTCCGGCACGGGTCCTGAAATCGGAGCGCTTGTCGCCGCGGCTGTCCCAACCGGACTGGTAACGAACGGCTGGTTTCAGCTTGTCGGCCTTGATGGCCACCACGTAGTGGGGTTCGCCCAACGGCAGCGGCATGTCGTACAGCAGCTGCATCTTATCCCCGCTGATATCGATCAACTGATGGTTCTGCGGGTGCAGGGGACCCACCGGATTGAAGCGGTCGATAGCAAGTTTATTCAAAGAAACCAGGTACTTACCGTCTGGAGAGGCGGAATCGCCCTCCATCGCGACCAGATGCCCGATGTTGTAGTGGATGTTCAACTGATCGAGTACCTTGCCTTCGCAGTAGTCCCATTTTGTGACCATGGAGTCGACATAAATAGAGGTGTAGACCACGCACTTTTTGGCGTCATACTGGGTATGCAGCGGTCCCAGACCCACCTGCACCTGCGTATGCAGCGCATCTTTCAGTGCAATGATCGGAATGCCATAGGGGTCTTTACCCTCGAACTGATTGTTCGCGATGGCTGCCTGAATCTTCTCCCAGCTGTATACCCATGCATGGCTGTCCAGTTTTCCGGAGACGATGATGTGCATCCCGTCCGGGCTCACATCCACGCCATGGGGACTTTTCGGCTCCGGAACCAGATAGAGCAGGCCTTCCGAGAGAGCCTGCTCGATCGGGATCAGATAGGAGCCGTTGACTTTGCTGACCTTGCCGGCGGCGACCAGTTCAGACGCCTTCTTCCAGTTGGTGATATGCAGAAAGTCGGTGTCTTTCTGCGAGCAGCCCGCCTCGAACGGAGGACGTCCGCGCTCGATGCCACCCACATAGCGCTCTGAGCAGAAGGAGTTGGTGAAGCCCCAGCCCATGGATGGCCCCTTACCCGCATCCGAGAGGTCCTGGCTGTAGGGCGGCAACTCGAAGGTAAAGGACTGCGACGGATCCAGACGCCCGATCTTGTCGTCGAACTTCCAGTAAGTGACACCGCCGCGGTACTTTTCGTTGAACTCCTCCAGCGGCACGAAGCCGCTCTCGTAAGGCGCGGCGTACTGTGCCGCCTCCATCACGTACTCGGTGTTGGGCGTGACGAAGGCACCACCGTGCTCATTCTTGAAAAATGGATTGACCACAATCTGCTTGGTTTCGAAATCGTGCAGATCGATCACCGCCATGCGCGGATTCGCCTTGTCGTTTATAAACAGGTAACGGCCGTTGTATTCGCCACCGGTTTCGGAAAACGCCGGGTGGTGGGTGTCGCCAAAATTGATGTCCTTGCCATTTATTCTGCCTTGGGCAAGTACCGCCTTGGACTCGTCGTCGAAGCCATATCCCTGCCAGGGCTCCGGCGTGAATACCGCAAGGTATTTTAGAATGCGCATGGAGGGAATGCCGTATACGATAACCTGACCGCTCTGACCTCCCGAACTGAAAGCGATGTATTCATCACGGCCGCCGGTCGGCGTATAGGTTTTGGCTGCCGCAAGCAGATCCTTTTCGGTCAGCCCGCGTGCTTTCATCACATCCTGCAGCGATTGCTGTGAATAGGCGCTCGACGCAGCCCCCAGACCTATTGTCAGGCCTACAAGCAGCGACAGCGTATGCTTTTTGTTCAATTTCATGAGACTCGTCTCCGTCTGGACTGTCCGACTGAATTATTTGGAAAAAATGAAGTTAGCGCTTGAAATACTGCTACCAATACCCTCAGGCAACATTGATATGAATCAATTGGACAGGGCAAATGACGGGGAAAATACGGCAGATGCCATATTTTTATACTGCGGAATTTAAAACCATGATTTAAATCAAATTATTTCCGGGAACGCGGGGCTGCCGGACAACCAGCGCCGGTTTCGTTTGAGGAAAGGAATGTGGTTTGAGCAGCGCCGCAAACGCAGCGGCTGCAGCGACGGAGAATGCGCGCTGTCCGTCGGGGAAACAGCGCTTTTCCGTCATCCCGGCGTTCCCGGGATGACGACACTTCAACAGCTTATCTGTTTCCCGACGGATGCTGACTGGCGTTAAGGTGACCTGTTACAGCGTCGACAGCCACTCGGCGATAGCTTTCAAATCGTCGTCGGAAACACCCGCGACTATGCCCTTCATGACCGCAGACTGACCGTTCGCCCGCTTGCCGCTTTTGATGTCCAGCATCTGGTTCAACGCGTACTGCGCGTTCTGCCCGGCCAGCTTGGGATACAACGGCATGATCGGGGTCTTGGCATCCGCTCCGTGGCACGAAAAGCAGGCCTTTGCTTTAAAAAGTTCGGCGCCGTCAGCGGCGACCGCTGCACTGGTGACACCCAGCGCCATCAGGGAAGCTCCTGCAATCATAGCTACTGCTTTAATTTTCATAGAATCCTCTCATTTTTCAACAAAAGACCCGGTGGCAACAGGCAAACCGGATTAAGCAAATTGGGATATTCAATAATACCATCCGACCACAAATTCTGGCCACTGCTATTTCCGCTCCCAACGATCGCGTTTGACCTCCTTCGCTGGCGAAAGATCCATGCATTTGACTTAGCCTTTCAAATCGAATTCCGATATCCTTAAATATTTGATCCGAAAATCCGCGCATCGGGAATCAACGTCGGAGCAACCCGCTGACAATCGGTAGCGTGCAACTCGCTTCATTGGATTTGACTCCAACCCCCTCGGCATTTCAGGACAACGACTCAATGGTTGACGAGCAGTTCATCCCCGGTCAGCGCTGGATCAGCGACACCGAGCCAAACCTCGGCCTGGGCACCATACTGCGCAGTGACGACCGCCGGGTCACACTGGATTTTCCTGCGAGTTCGGAGCGGCGCACCTACGCTTTGGGAAACACCCCTCTTACCCGTGTGCGGTTTGTACCGGGTGACCAGATAGAGAACCAGGCAGGCAGCTCACTCAGTATCAGATCGGTGGAGGAGCAGCAGGGCCTGATCGTCTATCGGGGACGTCTCAAAGACGGCAGCGAAGCCCGCCTGTCTGAAACGGAGCTGAGCAGCTCGCTTCAGTTCAACCGGCCCCAGGACCGGCTGTTTTCGGGTCAGCAGGATAATCCGCACTGGTTCGACCTGCGATTCACGACGCTGGCACAGCGTCAGCGTCTGGAGGGTTCCCCGTTAAAGGGTCTGGGAGGCGCCCGTACCGCACTGCTTCCCTATCAGCTCTATATCGCTCACGAAGTGAGCCGCCGCCCGGCCCCCCGCGTGCTGCTGGCGGACGAGGTGGGGCTGGGCAAAACCATCGAAGCCTGCCTGATTCTGCACCGGCAGCTGCTGACCGGGCAGGCGGGGCGTGTGCTCATTCTGGTGCCGCCGGCGCTGCTCAATCAGTGGCTGGTGGAACTGCTGCGCCGTTTTAACCTGCGCTTCAGCCTGTTCGATGAGGAGCGGTGCCTGGCGATCGAGGAGTCGGACCCCGGTTTGAACCCGTTTCAGGCGGAACAGCTGGTGCTCTGCAGTGCCGATCTGTGCGTAGGCCACCAGTTGCGCTGGCAGCAGCTGACGAGCGCGGGGTGGGACATGCTCATCGTTGATGAAGCGCACCACCTGCAATGGAGCGAACAACTGGTCAGCGACGAGTACCGGCTGGTGGAAGCGCTGACGCGGCAAACCCCGGGCGTACTGCTGTTGACCGCCACGCCGGAGCAGCTCGGGCGCAGCGGACACTTTGCCCGCTTGAGATTGCTGGATCCGGACCGGTTTCACGATCTGGCCCTGTTCATGGAGGAAGAGCGACACTTCGAGCCGATTGCGGATATGGCGGAACACCTGCTGGGAGACCGGCCTTTATCCGCGGACTCCAGGGCACTGCTGAACGAGACGCTTGGCGCCTGCGGGGCGGCCCCGCTGCTGGCGGCAGCGTCGAGTGACTCCGAGGCGGTGCGCAACAACGCCAGAGCTGCACTTATCGACCGACTTCTGGACCGCCACGGCACCGGCCGGGTGCTGTTTCGCAACAGCCGGGCCCGTATCCGGGGGTTTCCGGAAAGAGAGCTGCATCACTACCCGCTGCCGCTTCCAGCGCAATACCTGACCGCCATGCAATCCGGCACTGTTCCGGTCGAGACCCGGCTGACGCCGGAAGCGGCTTACCGGGGGCAGGATGCGCAGCCCTGGTGGCAGTTCGATCCCCGGTTGGAGTGGCTGATACAGAAACTCCGCCAGCTGCGCAACGACAAACTGCTGCTGATCTGCGCCCGGTCTGACACCGCACGCGATATCGAACTCGCTCTGCGCACACGCGAGGGAGTGCACGCCGCCCTGTTTCATGAGCAGACCAGCATTGTAGAAAGGGATCGGGCAGCAGCCTGGTTTGCCGACCCGGTTGACGGTGCGCAACTACTTATCTGCTCCGAAATAGGCAGTGAGGGGCGCAACTTCCAGTTCGCCCACCACCTGGTGTTGTTCGACCTGCCACTCGATCCCGATCTGCTGGAACAGCGCATCGGCCGCCTCGACCGCATTGGACAACATGAAAAGATCGGCATCCACGTACCCTGCTTCGAGCAGGGCGCCCAGGCCGTTATGCTGCGTTGGTACGATCAGGGCCTGGACGCATTCAAGCATACCTGCCCCGCCGGTCATGCCATATTCAGTCAACTGCTGCCGGCGCTGCTGGAGTGTCTGGAGGAGCCTGAAACCAGCGCCGGATCATGCGACGTTCTGGTCCGCACTGCCCGGCAGCTGCTCAACCAGGCCGGCGAAATACTGAGCAAGGGGCGTGATCACCTGCTGGAGCTGAACTCCTGCCGCGAACCTCAGGCCAGCAACCTGAAGCGGGCCATCGAGCGGGAAGAGGCATCCAGCGGACTGGCACGGTACATGGAAGAGGTGCTTGCCGGTTTCGGCGTGGAGAGCGAGGACCACTCCCCGGGCTGCCTGGTTCTGCGCCCCGGCGCGCAGATGCTGGACGAGAGTTTTCCCGGTCTGTTGCAGGACGGCATGACCTGCACCTTCGATCGCGGGACCGCACTGATCCATGAAGACCGTCATTTTCTTACCTGGGAGCATCCGCTGGTCACCGGCGCCATGGAGATGATCACGAAAGGTACCCACGGCAACAGTAGCTGCAGCGTCGTACGCCACCCGGACATCAACAGCGGGAGTATGCTGCTGGAGCTGCTATTCGTGATTGAATGCCCGGCGCCAAGGCACCTCCAATCCGGGCGCTTTCTACCGCCGACGCTGATTCGGCTGCTGCTTGACCAGCAGCTGAATGATTGCGGCACCAGGTTTCCGCGCAGCGTTTTGACATCCGCGCGGGTTGCGATCGAACCGGCCGTGGCCAAAAAACTGGCGCAAAACCTGCGACGTCCGGCGCAAGCCATGCTGGCACGGGGAAAGAGCGTTGCGGAGGGGATGTTGCCGCAGATTCTGGCTGCAGCGGAGACCGGCATGCACGCACACTACCGGTCTGAACTGGAGCGCCTGGAAGCACTCGCCAGGGTCAATCCCAGTGTCTCGACCGAGGAGATCTCAGCATTGCAGAATCAGGCGCTGGAACTGGCCGAACATCTCTCGTCGACCCACCTGAGGCTGGATGCGGTTCACCTGATCGTGGCGCTCTGACTCCGGTTTATCGTCCCGGCAGAGAGATTCCAGTCACCTTTTTGTATAGCGACACGGCGTAGGAGTCGGTCATGCCGGCAACAAAATCGGTCAGCGATAACAACCGCGGGTAATGCCCCCCGGCAATACCGGTGCGGCCGCCCTTGAACTGCTGCGGCACCAGCTGGCTCAGCATCTGGCTTCTGGGGGTGGCTGCACTCCCACGCTCCGCCAGATCATCGAGCGCCTCGACAAAACGCTCCAGCAGATCCCCTATCACCTGAAATCCGGCAGCCTGTATACCGACCACCTCCGGTGCGCAGTAGATATGCTCGCGTGCAACCTCGACCAGCCTGTCCATGGATTCGCGTGCCGCAAGCGATGCCATCAACGGCGCCTGCTGCGCTCCCTGAAGAATCGGCGTTTCACTATCCAGAAAGCAGCTGACCGTCTGGCTGACCGCCCGGTTGATGACTTTTGCACGCAGAAACTCGACCTTGCCCTTGTCATCGCTGAGTTGCCGCAGCCGCGCTTTCAGCCGCGCGTCGTCTCCCACCACCGCGAGAAACAGCTCCTCGACATCGGACAGGCTGAGGTAACCGAGACGGAAACCATCTTCGATATCGATGACCCGATAACTGATATCGTCCGCCGCCTCAACCAGAAACGCCAGCGGATGGCGGCACCAGATGGCATGACGGGCATCGAGCCGAATCAGCCCCACGGTATCGGCCACCTCTTCGAACAGCTCCCGGTCCTCGGCCACGAAACCAAACTTCTTCGCGCCGACGCCGGGAAACAGGCTTCCGCCCAACCATGACTCGCGCGGATATTTGGTGAACGCCGCGAGGGTGGCGCAGGTGAGCTGCAATCCTCCGCGGTTATCCGGGTTCTGCAGCCGGGTTATGATCCTGAAACCCTGGGCATTACCCTCAAAAGCCAGGAAATCCTCGCGCTCACTGCCTCGCAGCACCTCCACCCGTCGCCGACCGTATGCACCCTGATGCGCCCAGTGCCGGAAAGCGTCCTCGCCGGAATGCCCGAACGGCGGATTGCCGATATCGTGGGCCAGGCAGGCGGCGGCCACGATATCCCCGAAATCGGACGCTTCGAACTCGTGCAGCCGATGACGCGCGATCACCTGCTCCCCCACCAGGGTGCCCAGGGAACGGCCGATGCTCGAGGCCTCCAGACTATGGGTCAGGCGGGTGCGGACATAATCGACGCGCGACAGCGGGAATACCTGGGTCTTGTCCTGCATGCGGCGGAATGCGGAACTGAACACGATACGGTCCAGATCGCGCTGGAAATCGGTGCGCAGTGTCGCTTTTGCAGGAGGCTCCTCGCTGCCGAGACGTTTGCGCGAAAGGAGCTGGGGCCAGTGCATCATGTTATCGGAACCGTGATCGTGATCGCCTGCCGGCGAAGTATACAGTAAGCTGAAATGCAGCGGTGCGTGACTGGCGATATGCCGGCGAAGCTGGGCTTAATCGGGTCGGTCACGAACTTTTCCGGCGCGAAGCCGGAGGAACCCCGGGGAGGAGACCCGTTTCCCACCCCTGCCCCGTGCCGCGGTTCCGGGCTCAGCGGAAAGCCGGCGAAGGGGTGCCGATCCCGCCGCGCCGGGGCGCGCTTTACCCGGCTTTTACTGCCACCAACTCCGAATGTTACAATGGCCATGGCAGAATGGCTGCCCCGATTCAACCCAGAACAGAGCGAAATCCTATGATGACCAGCGACAGCCTCGAACACGCCCGTTTCAATATGGTGCAACAGCAGATTCGCCCTTGGGAAGTGATAGATCAGCGGGTGCTGGAAACACTGGGTACGCTGCCGCGGGAGGTTTTCGTGCCGACTGCCTATAAGGGTCTCGCCTACGCCGACATAGAGGTCCCGCTGGCACAGGGGCAGAAGATGATGTTCCCGAAGATCGAAGGCCGGTTGCTACAGTCGTTGAATATCCGGCAGCAGGACAAAATTCTGGAAATAGGCACCGGCAGCGGTTACCTCACTGCCTGCCTGGCACGTCTCGGCGGAGAGGTTGTCAGCCTCGACATTCACCGCGAGTTTGTCGATACCGCGCAAGCGGCTTTGACGGGATTGGGTTTTGAGAACGTCGAACTGCGCTGCGCGGATGCGCTGGCGGACGGGATATCGGGTGAACCGTTCGATGTGATTGCGGTAACCGGGTCCGTTACCGAGGTGCCGGATGCATGGAAAGCCCTGCTCAGTATCGGCGGACGGATGTTCATCGTCTGCGACGACGCGCCGGTAATGGAGGCGACGCTGATCACCCGGACCGGTGAAAACGCCTGGCGCAGCGAAGGGTTGTTCGAAACCGAACTGACGGCACTGGAAAACATCCCTGCCCGGGACCGGTTTGAATTCTGAAGAATACAAAGCGCGAAACCCGGCGTTACCCACACGCCCGGTCACTCAGACGGTAGCGGCAATCGACGCTCGATAAGGGCGTAGAGATTGTCCAAAGCACCCCGGTTTTCGGCCACCAGCCGCCTGCCGCGCTCACCCGCTTCGGCCCGCATACTCGCGTCTCCGAGCCAATTGCTGACCCTTGAAGCCAGTTGTTCGATGTTTTCCACCTGGAATCCGGCACCGGTCTCCAGCATCATCCTGCTGATCAGAGAAAAATTGAACATATGCGGTCCGAACAGTATCGGCACACCCAGCGCAGCGGGTTCCAGAATATTATGCCCGCCGACAGGGACCAGACTTCCGCCAACGAAAGCCACGTCCGCCGCCCCGATAAACAGGGTCAACTCACCCATGGTATCACCGAGAAAAACCGAGATATCCTGAGCGGCCCGTTCACCGAAAGAGCGCCTTGCCAGTCGGAAACCCTCCTTCCGGCAGAGCGAGGCAGCGCGCTCGAATCGTTCCGGATGGCGCGGCACCAGCACCAGCAGCGCGTCGGCATGATCGGACAAAACCCGTTTGTGCGCCGCCAACACCAGTTCGTCCTCTCCTTCGTGGGTACTTGCAGCCAGCCAGACCGGTCGGTCACCCCAGCCGCGACGCACCACCGCAGCCTGTTCGAGCAGGCTGGCAGGCAGGCGGATATCGAATTTGATACTGCCGGTAACCTGCACCGAACCGGGGGGGACACCGAGTTGAACGAAGCGGTCCGCATCAGCCTGAGTCTGGGCGGCCACCGCTGAAATATGGGAGAAAGTTTCCCGTGAAAACGCGTCCAGCCTGGCGTATCCCCGGGCGGAGCGTTCCGACATGCGTCCGTTGGCGAGGATCGTGATAATGCCACTCTTTTTGCAAAGCGCCAGAAGATTCGGCCAGACTTCAGTCTCTACCATCACCAGCATGCGCGGATGTACACGCTGCAGAAAACCTTCGATGGCAAACGGGATGTCGTAGGGAAAATAGACGTGTATCAGGTTATCCGGAAACAGCTTGCGAACACGCTCCGATCCGGTAGGCGTAGTGGTGGTAACAACCAGGGTCAGTGCCGGATGCCTGTCCAGCAGACGCCTGATCAGGGGTTCCGCCGCCTGCACCTCACCGACGGAAACCGCATGTATCCATAGGCTCTGTTCGATACCCGGTGCTGGAAAACGCCCAAATCGCTCAGCCCAGCGGCGGCGGTATCCCGGCGCCTTGAGGCTGCGCCAGAGGAGCCGGAGCAGAACGAGGGGCAGGGAAAGGTACAACAACAGGGTGTAGGAGAGCCGCATGAAGATTCCGAAGCAACCGCACAGATCTGACCCACATCATACAAGACCGATCGTCAACTGTAACCGTGAATGCGGAGCCGGGACCTCCCCGGAGTTTTCCGGACCGGCAGATGCAACTGGCTGTTAGAATCCCCGTTATCCCGGCGCAGGCCGTGATCCTGGTGATTCAGCTCTTCAGATAAACCACTTTCGCGGCGGATTCGTTGCCGGTCGTGTGAACCGCGGTCTGGTCCTGTTCCGGAACGAGCAGAAACAACAGCTCCTTCAAGACCTTGTCGTCCATCGTGTCGCAGGCTGTTTCGATATCGCACAGCGACTTTTTCAGTGCTTCCCAGCTTACCTTGCGATGGCGGGCCAGCAGAACCTTCTCGTGCGCCGTGGCCTCCAGCCGCTCTTTTTCGTGAAACAGCTCCTCATAGAGCTTCTCTCCCGGACGCAGCCCGATGTACTCAATGCGCACATCCTCTCCCGGTATCTTGCCCGACAGCCGGATCATCTGCTCGGCGAGATAGCTGATCTTGACCGGCTCCCCCATATCCAACACGTAGATCTCCCCGCCTTTTCCAAGCACCACCGTCTGCATGATAAGCTGACACGCTTCCGGAATGGTCATGAAATAACGCTCCATCCGGGGGTCCGTGACGGTGACCGGGCCTCCCTCCGCAATCTGCCTGCGAAACAGCGGAATGACACTGCCGGCGGAACCGAGTACGTTGCCGAAGCGAACCGTGATGAAGCGGGTTTTCGAGTGGTCGTTGAAATTCTGGCAGAAAATCTCGGCGGCCCGTTTGCTGGCGCCCATCACGTTGGCCGGATTAACCGCTTTGTCCGTCGAGACCAGCACGAAAATACCGCATCCGGCGGCATCGGCAACTTCGGCCACATTGCGTGTACCCAGAAAATTATTGCGCAATGCCGATCTGATCTGGGGCTCCAGCATGGGGACATGCTTGTAAGCCGCGGCATGAAACACCACATCCGGGTGATGGCGCATGAAAATATCGTCGACGCAGGGACGGTCCGTCACATCGCCCAGATGGCACTGCAGCTCCAGCTCAGGAAACTGTTGTATCATCTCCATCTGGATCTGGTAGAGATTGAATTCGCTGTGATCCAGAATAACCAGCCGGCTGGGCTTCAACTGCGCAAGCTGCCGGCAAAGCTCAGAACCGATGGAACCCCCACCACCTGTTACAAGTATCGTTTTTCCGGCAAGCGCCGCCTGAATCGCGGGCCAATCCAAAGAGACCGGATCCCGACCCAGCAGATCTTCGATGGAGACCTCCCGCAGCTCGTTGATACGGACGTTGCCGGTCATCAGGTCGTGCAGCTGAGGGACGGAGCGGAAAGGCACTCCCGCCTGTTCACAAAGTCCAACAACCCGTCTCATCTGCGCAGAGGTGGCCGATGGCATCGCCAGCATGATGATATCGATGTCCAGTTTTTTGGTGAGATCCGGTAGTGCGCCATAATCCCCCACTACACGCAGGCCTTGAATATCCCTGCCCAAACGACGGGGGTTATCATCCACGAACGCGACAGGCCGGTAGGTATTCTGCGGGTTGCGCAATATGTCTCTGGCCAGCATCTCCCCCGCCTTTCCCGAGCCTGCGATGAGTACCCGCTGTCCCGGAGAAAGGTAGAGTCGGCGGTCTTTAAACCACCGATAGATCAGACGCGGCCCAGCAAGCAGCGAAATCAGAAGCAGGGTGTAAATAACCGGAACAGACCGCGGAACCCCTTCTGCCCTGGTGATCACGAACAAAAGTACCATCGCAATTGCGGTACCGATAATCACCGATTTCAGTATTTTTAGTAAATCCGGTAACGATGCGAATCGCCAAACACCCCGGTACAGACCAAATGCGGCAAAGGCAATCAACTGCACAGGCAGAATAATCAGCAATGCCCGTAAGCCGTAATCATAGTAATCAGGCGGTAGATCACCCAGATTGAAACGCAGCCAATATGCCGCTGTCCAGGCGAGAGGCACCATCAAAGCATCATGCACAAGAGCCGTACTTTGAGAGCGCAGACGATGAGGAAAAACCCTATCCAAAACCACGGCAAGCCCACCCTCACTTGTTCAGGCGCTTATACAAAAAGCGGTGGCGTGTGAATTGTGTGATTGTATCAACATGATATTGGAAATACGACCAACATAGCTCCCAACTTGACTACAATTCTCTGGTCGAGTGATAATTGAACGCTTATCCGGCTGACTCCAGCCTTTCGAGCACCCCCCACTGGTTTGCGAAGCAGCGAGGTGGATTGATTGCGAAAAATCATCACAAACACGGCTCCCATAATCGGGCGAAAAATACGTCTTGCGCTGGTTGGATGTGGACGCATTTCAGCAAAGCATTTCGATGCAGTCGATAAACATTCAGACAGAATCGAATTAATTTCTGTCTGCGACAATGATCCCAATCGTCTTGAAAAGGCGGTCAAACGAACTGCAGTGAAAGGCTTCGAGCATATGGATGACATGCTCGAAGCGATGGAACCGGATATTGTAGCCCTAACGACGCCCAGCGGGCTGCACCCGGAGCAGACCGTTCGCCTGGCCGAAGCCGGCTGTCATGTAATGACCGAAAAGCCCATGGCGACCCGCTGGAAAGACGGATTGCGTATGGTCGAGGCTTGCGACAAGGCCGGCGTGAGATTGTTCGTAATCAAGCAGAACCGCAAAAACGCAACGCTTCAACTGCTAAAGAACGCAATAAAAGTGAAGCGGTTTGGGCGCATATACATGGTTGTCGTCAATGTCTTCTGGACCCGTCCCCAGGAATATTACGATATGGACGCCTGGCGAGGTACCTGGGAGTTCGATGGCGGCGCATTGATGAATCAGGCAAGCCATTACGTGGACTTACTGGACTGGCTGATCGGACCAATAGAAAGTGTACAGGCTTACACCGGAACCTTGGCCCGGGATATTGAGGTGGAGGACACGGCAACGCTGAGTGTTCGCTGGCGCTCAGGCGCGATGGGGTCAATGAATGTCACCATGCTGACCCACCCGAAGAACCTTGAGGGATCGATTACCGTTATCGGTGAAAAAGGTACAGTTCGGATAGGCGGCGTCGCCGCCAACGAAATTCTGCTCTGGGATTTCGTGGATTCTCATCCTGACGACGGCAAGATCGATGAGGCCAGTTATACGACTACTTCAGTTTACGGATATGGGCACCCGCTCTACTATGACAATGTAATCCGTACCCTGCGCGGAGAGGCCAAAGCCGAAATCGATGGCCGCGAAGGTTTACGCTCACTGGAAGTATTGATCGCTGCCTACCTCTCCGCCCGTGATGGTAAGCGGGTGTCGTTGCCGCTCCAGTACTAATTGAGGGATACCAGTTTGTCATTTCAGGCTCACGAGACCGCCATCATCGACGATGGGGCTCAAATCGGCGATCACACAAGAATATGGCACTGGGCGCATGTTTGCGCAGCTGCCGTGATCGGTAGAGGCTGCAGTCTGGGGCAGAACGTTTTCGTGGGCAACCGCGTCAAAATTGGCGACAACGTAAAGATTCAGAACAACGTCTCGGTGTATGACAATGTCACGCTTGAGGACGATGTCTTTTGCGGACCCAGTATGGTTTTTACCAACGTTTACAACCCCCGTGCGGCGGTTTCCAGAAAGGGGGAATACCGGGACACTCTGGTACGACGCGGTGCAACTCTCGGGGCAAATTGCACAATCATATGTGGCATAACCATCGGTGAATATGCCTTCATTGCCGCCGGCGCGGTAGTCAACCGGGATGTGGTGGGACACGCATTGATGGCTGGCGTGCCGGCAAGGCAGATTGGCTGGATGAGTGCGTATGGCGAACAGCTGGATCTCCCCCTTTCCGGGGATGGCGAGGCGTTCTGTCCACATACCGGAGATCGTTACAGGCTTCAGGACAACCGTTGCATCCGATCCGAAGCAAACCCCTGATCAAGCTACAGGAAACCCATAGCTTCCGGATTGATTCAGGATAACATCAAAATTTAAACGCATACCTAGCCGAACAGGCCAATTAAGAGAGTACCCCAGTATGAAATTTATCGACCTCAAGGCGCAATATGCGCGCATCGAGGAACAGGTTAATATCCGTATCCGTCAGGTATTGAACCACGGGCAATATATCATGGGACCGGAAGTTCAGGAGCTTGAGGCGCAGCTCGCTGAGTTCGTCGGAGTAAAACATTGCATCGGGGTTTCATCAGGAACTGACGCACTATTGGCAGCGATGATGGCACTTGAGATCGGCCTGGGAGATGAGGTGATCACTACGCCATTCACCTTTATCGCCACTGGCGAGATGATCGCCCTGCTGGGAGCGAAGCCTGTGTTTGTCGATGTAGATACTGAAACTTATAACATTGACCCAACGGAAATCGAGAAGTCCATCACGTCAAGAACTAAAGCTATCATACCAGTCAGCCTGTTCGGCCAGTGCGCGGATTTTGACGCCATAAACGCAATTGCAGACCGGCATGCCCTGCCGGTGATCGAGGATGGCGCACAAAGTTTGGGTGCAACTTACAACGGACGCCAGTCCTGTGGCTTGTCAACTATTGGCTGTACCAGTTTTTTTCCCTCCAAACCTTTGGGCTGCTACGGTGACGCCGGCGCCTGTTTTACAGACGATGACCAGCTTGCCAGCAGAATGCGTGAAATTCGTAACCACGGCCAGAACCGACGTTACAACCATCCGCGTATAGGACTGAACGCCCGGATAGACACCCTACAAGCTGCAATTCTGCTGGCCAAGCTTGAGCTTTTTCCGGAAGAGATAGAGGCACGTAGAAATATTGGAGCCAACTACAGCCAAATGATTGATGAACGTAAATTACCCTTCGTCACACCACGGATCATGCAAGGGAATACCAGTGTATATGCCCAATACACACTGTTATCGGATGACCGGGAAAAAGTACTGGAAAAACTGAAAGCTGCCAATATACCTACAGCGGTCCACTATCCGATACCACTCAACCGGCAGCCGGCATTACAGACAGACGAGTTCAGCCTCAAAGTGGCCGAGCGCTTGTCGGAAAAGGTCTTTAGCCTACCGATGCACCCATATCTGACCATTGAGGACCAGGATCGCATTGTATCTGCTCTTGGATGAGATTTTTCCAACATAGGGGTTAGCTCCTCTACCGACGGCCACATTTGGAAACTGACAATGTTTAACGACAAATCCATCCTCATTACTGGTGGCACCGGCTCCTTCGGCAAAAGGTACGTGAGCACGATACTGGATCGTTACAAGCCGAAGCGGGTAATCATATTCTCCCGAGACGAACTCAAGCAGTACGAAATGGAGCAAGTCTTCAATGCCGGTTGTATGCGCTATTTTCTGGGAGATGTGCGGGATGCGGATCGCCTCAAGCAAGCCATGAACTGCGTCGACTATGTAATTCACGCCGCCGCTCTTAAACAGGTACCCGCGGCGGAATACAATCCCATGGAGTGCATCAAAACCAACATCCACGGAGCAGAAAACGTTATTCAGGCTGCACTATATAACAATGTTGAAAAAGTGATTGCACTCTCCACAGACAAAGCTGCCAATCCGATCAATCTCTACGGCGCCAGTAAATTAGCTTCTGACAAGTTGTTTGTCGCCGCAAACAACATTACAGGCGGCCAAAAAACTCGTTTTTCGGTTGTGCGCTATGGCAACGTGGTCGGCTCCCGGGGATCGGTTGTACCCCTATTTCAAAAACTCATAGAGGAGGGAAACGGACACCTCCCAATAACAGATCCCGGTATGACTCGTTTCTGGATCACACTGCAGCAAGGAGTCGATTTTGTGCTCAGAAATTTCGAACGAATGTTTGGAGGCGAGATTTTCGTTCCAAAGATTCCCTCGGTCAGAATCACCGACCTTGCATCTGCAATGGCACCAGATCTTGAACAGAAAATAATCGGTATTCGTCCCGGTGAAAAACTCCATGAAGTCATGTGCCCGGAAGACGACTCCCATCTTACTCTTGAATATCATGACCACTACGTGATTAAACCGAGCATTCGCTTCGTCGACACACAAGTGGATTATGGTTGCAATGGCGCTGGTGAAGTTGGTTACGATGTTGAAAGAGGCTTCGAGTACAATTCAGGTACGAATGAAATCTTCCTCAACATTGATCAGATTCTCGAGTTTAACCGACTGGCATTACAATGATTCCCTATGGACGCCAGCATATCAGTGAAAAAGATATCCAGGCCGTTATTGCTGTTCTCAAATCAGATTGGCTGACCCAGGGACCGACTGTCCCCGCTTTTGAATCAGCACTATGTACTTATACAGGCGCCAACCATGCAGTCGCCGTTAATAGCGCCACTTCCGCTTTGCATCTGGCTTGCCTGGCGCTTGGATTAAGACCGGGCGAGCGTCTCTGGACTTCACCGATATCCTTTGTCGCATCAGCAAATTGCGGGCTCTATTGCGGAGCAAAAGTAGACTTCGTCGACATCGACCCTGAAACCTGCAACATAAGCCCCGTTCGCCTGGAAGAGAAACTAAAAAACGCGGAACGACGGGGTGAACTGCCCAGTGTGGTTGTGGCCGTTCATATGGCGGGACAATGCTGTGATATGGCAGCGATACAAAAACTGGCTGACCGTTACGGTTTCAACGTAATAGAAGACGCTTCCCATGCGATCGGTGGGACTTATTCAAAACAAAGAATCGGTAGCTGTAAATTCTCGAAGATCACTGTTTTCAGCTTTCACCCTGTGAAAATCGTCACCACAGGTGAAGGTGGGGCTGCGATAACAAACGACGAAACCCTGGCTCGGCGCATGGCCCGCCTACGCAGCCATGGGATAACCCGGGATAGTGTCGAGATGCAGGGCAAACCCGACGGCAACTGGTGCTATCAGCAGTTGGATCTTGGATTTAATTTCCGCATGACTGACATCGCAGCGGCGTTGGGTATCAGCCAGCTGGACTCTATCGACAAATTCGTCGCCCGCCGCCATGAACTTGCATTGCGCTATAACAAGCTCCTTGACAATCTTCCTCTTCGTCAGATCACACAATTACCTGGCACCGAATCGGCTTGGCACCTCTACATTATTCAACTCGATAAGGGTATCGATCGAAAAAAGGTTTTCGATCACCTCAGAGCAAAAGATATCGGTGTCAATGTTCACTATATACCGATACATCTGCAACCCTTCTACCGTCAACTGGGATTCAAACCCGGCGATTTTCCAATAGCCGAAGCCTACTATGCAGCCGCGATCACGCTACCGCTATTCCCCGACTTGACCGAAGATGATCAGAACAGAGTCATTGCAAGTCTCAAGGAGGCGCTTCAGGAATGAAACAAAAAGAGATTTTTTTCGGTGGGGAGAGCGATAAATGGTTCGAACGCAATCGTTCACTAAAAGACTCGCCTCCAGACCTTGTTGTCGACGCGCTGCACGATATGGGAATCCGACCGCTAAGTCTGCTGGAAATCGGCGCATCAGATGGACGCAGATTGCGCCGCGTCAAGGATGAGTTCAATTCGAGTGTAAGCGGTATAGAGCCATCTGAGAAAGCCGTCGCCACGGCGAAATCACGTTATAATATAGACCTCCACCGTGCTACCGCGGATTCACTTCCGTTCCAGGATTCCAGCTTTGATTGCGTGGTAATGGGATTCTGTCTTTATCTCTGCGACCGTGGCGACCTGTTCAGAATCGCGCTCGAAGCCGACCGGGTTCTATCTGATCAGGGACTGATGGTTATTTACGATTTCTATGCCGACACGCCGGTAAAAAAAGCGTATCACCATTTACAGGGAATCTGGTCATATAAAATGGATTATCGTCAAATGTTTCTATGGAACCCTGGTTACAGGGAAATCTATTACCGGGC
Organism: Gammaproteobacteria bacterium; assembly: GCA_020445405.1. Lineage (GTDB taxonomy): Bacteria > Pseudomonadota > Gammaproteobacteria > Chromatiales > Chromatiaceae > HKST-UBA178. Next base: position 122,481 of record JAGRGQ010000003.1, read on the forward strand.
ACACCAGCATAGTCTGAGTGGCCTGGTAACGGAGGTTGCTGCGGATGACAGAATTATTGTATCGATTCTCGAGAAAAATCTCGAAAACGGCTATATGGAAAGATGAAACTGGCCTTGGGAACTGCACAATTCGGACTGGACTACGGCGTCTCGAACAAATCGGGTAAGGTGCCCTATGATGAAGTCGAATCCATCGTCGAACTGGCACTCAGCAATGGCGTGGATCTGTTCGATACCGCCCCCGCCTACGGAGACAGTGAGCAGGTACTGGGTACCTGTCTGCGAGAAGATACCGGGGCTGTCGTTACAAAAACCTCGCGCATAGAATCCGCGTCCATAGACCGAAAGAGCGTTGAACTGGTGGAACAGAGCTTCTATCAGTCATTACGCAGATTAAAACGGCATTCGATTTACGCGGTAATGATCCACAATCCCGTGGACTTGGTTAAACCGGGTATCGAACATCTTATCGATCTCCTGCTGGAGTTGAAAGCCGCAGGAAAAATCAGTCGAGTCGGAGCCTCACTCTATACACCTGAGCAACTGGATCTGGTACTGAAAGAATTCCCGATCGACTTGGTTCAGGTACCTGTAAACTTACTGGATCAGCGTCTATTAAGGGGTGGACAGCTAGCGCGCTGCAGAAAGCGAAACGTCGAGGTTCATGCGCGAAGCATTTTTCTTCAGGGTTTCCTGCTGGCTGAGTTCGACAGTCTGCCTATATGGTTTGAACCCTACCGAAAAACGCACGTGGCGGTACGAAAATTTACAAAGCAATGCGGCCTTACGCCGATGGAAACGGCTATAGCTTTTATCTCTTCGTTGAATGTTATCGACTACGCAGTCTGCGGCGTAGCAAACATTCACCAATTCAGGGCACTATTAAAAACCGTAGAACGCATTCAATCGACAGAGCTCGATAAAATCGATTTTTCTAAAATAGCATGTGATGACGAAAATCTCATAAGCCCAAACCGCTGGAAAGAGTTGAGGGAACGGCAATGATAGATATCTCCGGAAAAAAAATCGGCAACGGTGAACCCTGCTTTATCACCTTTGAGGCAGGTCCGACCCACTCCGGCGTCGAGTCAGCCAAACGGCTGATAGATCACGCTTCCGCAGCGGGTGCCAGTGCAATCAAATTTCAGATAACCAATCCCGACCGGCTGGTTGCAAATCGCCAGCAACAGTTTTCCTATAATGTTCTGGTCAATCGGGAGACCGGAGAAGAGTCCACTATCTCGGAACCCCTTTATGATCTTCTGATGCGACGCTACCTGACACACAATCAATGGCGTGAGGTGAAAGCGCACGCGGATAAGAGGGGATTGGCTTTTTTCGCTACAGCGGGATTCCAGGAGGATATCGAATTCCTCGTAAGCATGGGCTGTGCCTCTATCAAAGTGGCTTCCGCAGACGTTACCCATCTGCCACTGCTGCGTTTCGTTGCCGGAACGGGCATGGTTATTCAACTTGACACGGGCAACTCTACGCTTGGTGAGATAGAAAAAGCAGTAGACACAATATTGGGTGAAGGCAATGACAAAATTATTATCCACCAGTGTCCCTCCGGCTATCCGGCACGGATCGAGAGTATCAACCTGCGCATAATCACCACCTTGAAACAGATGTTCCCAACTCTCGCGGTTGCCTTCTCCGACCATACACCCGGATGGGAAATGGATGTAGCGGCTGTCGCGCTTGGTGCCCATCTACTGGAGAAAACGATTACAGAAGACAGAACTACCCGCAGCGTAGAGCACATCATGTCATTGGAGCCCGATGATATGAGCCGATTTATACAAACCATCCGTTCCGTCGAAATTGCGCTGGGTAACACACGCCGTCTCATGTCGCAGGAGGAACGGGATAAAGCCTGTATGGTCCGCCGAAGTATCTTCATCAGAGAGGAGGTAACCGCAGGCACTAGGCTCTCGGAATCTCCTCTCGAATTCCGTCGACCAGGCAACGGCATTCCGGTTGAGCAGTATGACTTTTTAAGTAACGCGTACCTGAGAAACGATCTGGCGGCCGGCCACCAATTAAGACTCGCGGACCTGGTTTGGGAACACGGCAAATGAAAGCGATCGCCCTGATTCCGGCACGGAGCGGTTCAAAACGATTGCCTCGAAAAAACGTCGTTGCTTTTCACGGTAAACCAATTATCGCCTACTCTATCGAAGCCGCAAAGGATAGCGGTTGTTTCGAGTCGGTGGTGGTATCTTCAGATGACGAGGAAGCCTTGAGGATCGCCGAACGCTGGGGTGCCGAAATTGAGTTCCGCGATCCAAATCTGGCCACGGATGACGCACGAGTAAAAGATGTCTGCGTGAGATTTCTCGGGAATCAAGCTGCTGTCGACAGACATTACGATATCCTGGCCGTGCTCTATGCCACCGCGCCATTGCGAACGGCGGCAGACGTGCGCGCTGTGGTTAATCTTATAAAACCCGGTTATTGCCACTACGCGCTGGCAACGACTCGTTACCCGTTACCGCCGCATCAGGCGCTGAAACGAGCTGAAGATGGTTCGCTGGAACCCATGTGGGCCGACGTACTCAACCGACGCTCATCCGAGATTCCCGAACTGGAAGTGGACAATGGCAGCACCTATGCCGTTTACATTCCAGCATTTCTGAAAGCAACCGGTTTTTATGGTCCGCCTGGCGAAACCTATGGACACCTTATGCCTCGTGAACGTTCGGTGGACATCGATACACGGGAAGACATGGAATTGGCAAGTTACTACTATTCGAAAACACAATAGACTGATACTGTATGAACGAACCACCCCGCCACCGCTATCAAAATTCAGAGGCTTTCCTCAAACGCGCCCTTGAGGTGATACCACTGGCCTCGCAAACTTTCAGTAAATCCACTACACACATTCCAAAAGGTGCTGCACCGCTCTTCGTCGAACGCGGCAAGGGGAGCAAAATCTGGGACATCGATGGCAACGAATATATCGATTTTGTTAATAGTCTTGCCGCAGTCACATTGGGGTATTGTGATCCGGACGTGGACCAGGCAGTGCTGCGGCAGCTCCAGCAGGGGGTGACTTTTTCACTGCCCCACCCGCTGGAGACCGAGCTGGCGGAAAAACTGGTTGAACTGATTCCCTGTGCAGAAAAAATCCGCTTTGCAAAAAATGGTACCGATGCAACTTCGGCTGCTATTCGGGTAGCACGCGCTTTTACTGGACGGGACAGGGTCGCGGTTTGTGGCTACCATGGCTGGCAGGATTGGTACATTGGCACCACAGCACGCAATCTGGGAGTACCGGATGCTGTCAGCAGTTTGAGCCACACTTTCACGTACAACGATACCGAATCACTGCTGGCGCTCCTTGAAGCGCATCCTGACGAGTTTGCCGCGGTGATTCTCGAGCCCATGAATAGCACCGAACCGCGTGACGGTTTCCTCCATGAGGTAAAAAGGATTACTCATAACCATGGTGCGCTGCTGATTTTCGATGAAACGGTGACCGGATTTCGTTTCTCTCTGGGTGGTGCACAAGCCCTCTTCGGAGTAACTCCGGATCTGGCAACATTCGGCAAAGGCATGGCCAACGGCTTTCCCCTCGCCGCAGTCGTGGGTCGAAGCGAATTTATGAGAATGATGGAGGATATCTTCTTCTCGGGGACTTTTGGCGGAGAAACACTTTCACTTGCAGCGGCTAAAACTGTGATCCATAAAATGGAATCGGAGGGAGTACTGGAAACGATATATCAACGCGGGGAAAACCTGGTGAGCAGGCTCCGATCTGTTATTCAGCAACACGATGCCACATCTCTGTTTTCAGTTTCTGGCCACCCGTCATGGTCTTTCCTGAAGATCCATCCATGTGAGTACACCCCGTTCGAAGTCAAGACATATCTGTTTCAACTCCGGTTTGAAAGGGGAATTTTTGCACTTGGTTCGCACAATATAAGTTACGCACACTCACAGGACGACATCGACCGACTGATAGAAGTCTACGATGAGGTGATCCCGATGATTATGGATTCGATCAGGACTGGCACACTTATCGAGCGCCTGACCTGCGAGCCTCTGCAGCCGATATTTCAGGTACGCTGAAGTGACAGCTGTCCTATTCCGTGCCGATGCAGGTCTGGGAATAGGCCATGGCCATGTTTTCCGCTGCCTGACTTTAGCCAAAGTACTTGCTGAGTACAAAGTTTCCGTCTGTTTTGTTTGCAAAGACCACCCAGGCCACCTGGCTGAGAAGATTGTTCAACAGGGATTTGCTTGTTATCTACTGCCCTGTGAAACCGGAAGTACCGTGGATCCAGCCAATTACCACAGCTGGGTTGGCGGCACCCAGGAAAATGATGCACTTCAGACAATAACAATAGTTGAAGAACACGCCAGAAAAACCGGTGTCGATATAACCGTAGTTGTGGTAGACCATTACGGTCTCGATAAGAACTGGGAATTGCCTTTCCAGGAATTTGGCCTGCCGGTCTGGGCCATCGATGATCTGGCCAACAGGAATCACCGCATATACGGCTTGATCGACACCGGGATCGATAAAACACCCCGCGATTATGAAACGCTGCTGGATTCACAATCGCTAATCTGCACAGGCAGTGACTACGCACTGATTCGGTCTGAGTTTCTCGCATGGCGGGAATCGTCGCTTGCACGTAAATTCGGGACTCCAGGTAACCTGTTGATCATGTTTGGCGGTGTAGACCATCAGGACTGGACCGGAAAGACCCTGAATGCACTTATCAACAATGGCCTGCCACACAATACAAGGGTGCGTGTCGTCATCGGCAGCGGATATTTGCAGCGCGCACGATTGAATCAAAAGGTTCACGCCGCCGGAATCGATCTGGAAATTTTACAAGACATCGAGAATGTGGCTCAGATATTGGCCGATACCGATCTCTGTATCGGTGGCGGCGGTTCCGCAGTATGGGAACGATGCTGTCTCGGGGTCCCCACGATTATGATTCAGATAGTGGATAACCAGGCCGGTAACTGCCGTGCGCTCGAAGCGGCAGGCGCTGCAATCTGTCTGCCCCGATCAGTTGATATGTCGGATTTAACCGGTACTGTCCAAAGCCTGCTGGGTGACGCCGGACGCCGATCTGAAATGAAATCAATTGCCGCTGCGTTGGTTGACGGCTACGGCGCCAGGCGTGTGGCAAGCCTTATTCTCGGAGCGACGGGTGGAGACGGTGAAGTTATATTTCTCAGGCCTGTTGTGGAATCCGATTGTGAATCAGTTTATAGGTGGCAGTCGCAGACAGACAATCGTCGTTACTTCAGAAACCCTGACGTACCCGAATGGTCGGAGCATAGTGCATGGTTCGCCCGGCATATCGAATCCGGGGCCTGGAGCCGAATAATAGTCAGGCACAAAAAATCCGTCGGCATCATCCGCCTTCAATCACGGGGCTCAGGCTATGAAGTATCCATTCTTATTGACAAGGAGCACCAAGGTCAGGGTATCGCCCAAGCGGCACTGGGATTGCTGGGAATGGAAAAATCAGATGTGTCCCTCTATGCGGAAATCCATAATGAGAACATAGCCTCCGTCAGGCTTTTCGAGAAAGCTGGATTTCGGCCGCTGAATGGACGGTTATATTTGCGCACTCCCACTAAACCCGGAGAATTCATAAATCATGCACGATCTCGCTAGTCTCTTGGTTCCACAAGCCATATTTCCTCAGTCGGTCGTAATCACGGCGGATACGCCGCTCCTTCGAAAATTGGCTTGTGAAACCAATATCCTGCGCGATCTACGCGCAGATTTATGAAATTTCCGGATTAAAACAGGAAACAACGCCGAGCTATCGATGAATAAAGAGAAGATTAATGTATTGATCACCGGAGGAGGTGGTCCCGGTTATCCGCTTTTCTATAAGGCACTCAGGCATTCCAGAAAGTATGATGTACGAATTGTTGCCACAGAGATCAACCGCTACGCAGGCAATATCTACCGGTCGGATTGGGTGGATGCAGCATACCTCACGAAAAAAAATTCAGATCCGGAATTTATCGATCAAATCTGCGGCATTGCGCGTCGGGAGAAGATCGATTTTCTATATTCCGGTATTGATGAGGAGTTGCCTGTTTTCGCCAGGAACAGAAATATGCTTGACGAGTTGGGGTGCAAGATTGTCCTGCCGTCTGAAAGTGCTCTGAACATGGCATTTGACAAATGGGCCACTTACAACAGGCTGGAGGGAACAGTCAGGCAACCTGAAACGCTCCGCATCGTACCGGATACGCAGTTTGATGCCGAATCCATCATGCAGCGCTTCAAATACAGAGCCAAAGTCAAGGGAGCGCGTACCCGCGGCAATCGTCTGAATTTTCTTGCCGAAACTGTTGATGATCTGAATTTCTATACCCATTACTTGCAGCGCCTGGGAGCGGATTTCATTGTTCAACAATATATCAGCGGCAGGGAATTCAATGTTTCGATCATGGCCGATAATTCTGGAGAGATACTTTACGCTATTTGCCGCGAAAAACTCGACGATGAACAAAAAAGACCCAACACAAATGCCGGCTGTATTATAAGAAATCCTGATATGGAGGCAGCCGCGATAGATGTTGTGAAAAAGATGAAGCTGTACCCCGGCTGCTCCAATGTAGAGTTTCTGCTGGATGAGTCAGGCCAGTATTATGTAATAGATGTTAATGGCGGTCGCCACGCAGCCCAGGATTACAATCTAATTCATTCCGGTATCAATATACCTGAAATGTTGATCGATATTTCACGGGACAATACACCCGACATGATTGACAATACTCAGATTAAATCAGGCGTTATCTGCATCAAATATCTGGACGAATTGATAGTTGAGATGAATGATATCGATTCCTACTGGGAAGAAAGCGGGCCATGAATTTCGACAGAAGTTGGGAGGAAATCTACAAGGCGGGCCGCTTTCAGCGCTATCCGTGGGATAGCGTTGTGAGTTTTGTCTTCAGGTATGCTCCTCGCGACGTTCCCAGAGAGTCAGTCCGTATACTGGAAGTGGGTTGCGGTGCAGCCGCGAATTTGTGGTTTGCCGCGAGAGAGGGGTTTTCAGTCACTGGACTGGAAGGTTCAAAAAGCGCAATTTCCTACGCCAAGCAAAGATTCAAGGAAGACGGTCTGACCGGAGACCTGCATGTAGGTGACTTTACCCAGCTTCCCTATGACAATGAGATCTTCGATCTGGTAATCGACCGCGGTGCTTTGACTTGCGTGAACGATTCAGCCATGAACAGTGCCATATCAGAAATTTACCGGGTAATGAAGCCCAACGCGGTATTTCATTTCAACCCCTACGCAGATTCGCACTCAGGATTGCTGGAAGGGGTCGCGCGATCCGATGGTTTGACCGAAATTCCCGTTGGAGCGAAATCCGCGAATCCGGGACTGATCAACTTCGTCTCCCGGAAACGACTTGACCAGCTTTTCGGGCCGGTGCAGTGGGAAATCATCAGTATTCAGCGGCGCGAGGATACCGAAATGTCAAATCAGATGCAGCAGATTCATGCTGAATGGCTCCTGTTGGCACGCAAACGGATATCCTGATGACTGCAAATAACGGTATCGGCGAAACAGCATGACCGCACACAGCATAGTCTGTCCGAAATGCGGGCAAGCGCAACAGGATGCTGTCTATGGCGTCCATTGTGTTCATTGTGGAAAAATCGGACCCCGCATCGAATATTCCGGTACGCCCGTCATCCGTAAATCCGCAACAGGTCTGGATCGATATGCCGAGTTCCTGTTGGGGGATGGTATTCTGGACCGTGTTCCGAATCCGGTAGTCACCTACCAGAGTCGGAAGTTCGCCGATAAGCTGGGTATGAATCGTCTCTATATCACTTTAACAGGATACGCACCTGAACATGGCGCTTACTCACCTACCTGTTCGTTTAAGGAACTGGAAGCAATCGCCGTTTTCAGACGGTTGATGCAGGCGAAAAAGAGACGCGTGTTGATTCTTTCCAGTGCGGGAAATACCGCAAGGGCCTTCTGCTACTGGGGTGCGAAATTCGGTTGGCCTGTCGTAATAGTAGTGCCGGTAGATTCCCGTCAGTTTATCTGGTTACCTCATGAACCCGGTTTGCTGGACCGTGTACATCGATACGTGCGTGTGGTGAGCGTGGGCCGTCCTTCCAGCTACAGGGATGCGGCCGTCATCCACCGGCACATCGCGGACCTGCTGGGTACTTCCGTGGCTGATGAAGGCGGCTTTGGAAATCCGGGCCGTCTGGCGGGACTGGGCATTGCCGCACTCTCGTTTTTCGATATCACCGGCTGCGCTCCCGATAAGTATTTCCAGGCCGTTGGCTCTGCGGCGGGTGCCGTGGCTGCATCCCGGATTTACCAACAGGTCAATCCGGAAAAAGCAGCCGCAGTGGAATATTTTTTAATGCAGAATGAACCGTATACGCCGCTGGTCGATGCGCTGAATCAGGAACTGTCCAGCATCGATACCGAAAATTATCAAAAATACGTGGATATGGTGTGCGCACCGATGTTGACCAGTGCCGATCCTCTCTACGCCTATCCTGGCGGATTGAAGGATGATATCCGGCGTGGTATCAGAATTCATGGTGTATCGGTTAACAACGATGAAATATATGAGGCTCAATACAACTTCTATCGCGAGGAGAGCCTGGAAGTTCTGCTCCCGGCCGCTGCCGCAATCGCCGGCTTGTCCGATATGATAAAGGCAGGTAGAGTCCATCAAAATGATCTGATACATCTCAACGTGACAGGCGTTGGAGAGAGCCGTCGTAAAGCCGACAGCGGTTATTTTTTCGCACCGGCCATGGATGCTCCTGTATCTGCCATACGCAACGACGGCCCCTTTGAAGATTGGTTCCACGGCGTATTCGAGCCGGAATTGGCTCTGTTGCAGGAGGTAAAGGATGAGCCTTTGGAAATCTGACAGGGTGACGATTATTGCGGAAATCGGCTCCAATCATAATGGGGATTTCGAGACGGCCTGCAGACTCATCGATGTTGCTGCCGATGCCGGTGCCGACATAGTCAAGTTTCAGAGCTATCTGGTGGACGACTTACTTGAACCCGCGTCTCCTCATTATGAGACCATGAAGCAGCTCCAGTTGCCTAAAACCTGGTATCCGAAGCTGATTGATTACGCGCAGCAGAAAGGTCTGCTTTTTCTGTCCACTGCAACCAACCCGACAACCATGCAATGGATGGAAGATTATGGCGTCAAAGGATATAAGGTGGCCTCCGGTAACGTATCCGTCTATCCGCTGCTGGACAAGCTGGTCGATATCGGAAAGCCGGTGATTCTGTCGACCGGTATGACCACGCTGGACGAACTGCTGGAAATAGATGCGCGGTTCACCAGTTCCAATGTCCCCCATGCGTTCCTGCACTGCGTCAGTAAATACCCTACTCCGGCAAAAGATATGGCATTGAAGAATATATCTGTGCTGCAGGCGCTGTTCCACTGCCCCATCGGATTATCGGATCACAGCGAAGACGTTCACATGGCCGTTGCGGCCGTTGCGCTTGGCGCTAGGATAGTGGAAAAACATATTTCACTGGATAAACAGGGGTTGGGACTGGATCACGAAGTTGCCGTTCTGCCGGATAGATTCAAAAGAATGTGTACCCTGATCCGCGATACCGAAACGGCATTGCACGCAAATTTCATACTCGATAAAAAGCTCTGCTTCCAATACCGCCGTTCGATCCGATTTACCCGTGACTTGGATGTCGGCTCAGTACTGAAAGCAGGTGATTTGAAAATCACACGGCCTGAGGACGGTCTGCATCCAAAATACTTCGATGCATTGATTGGGCGTAAACTGGTTGATGCGGTCAGCAGGGACACGCCTACCTGTTGGGAACAATTCGGAGAGTAATATGCAGGTTCTGGTTGTCGCGGCACATCATGACGACGAGGTAATGGGTTGCGGAGGTACTATCGCAAGACATGCCGCTGCTGGAGACCAGGTCCATCTGCTAATCATGGCGGATGGGGTCACTTCCAGAGACGATCCGGGACTTGCAACCTCAGGCCTAGAATACAGAAACGATGCTTGCAGGGCTGCCGCAAATATTCTTGGCATTTCAACGGTTCAACAACTGGGCTATCCGGATAATGCCATGGATACGCTGCCTCTTCTTGAGGTGGTAAAGCAGGTCGAATCGGTTGTCCGCCGAATCCTACCCCATACAATCTATACACATCACCTGGGCGACCTGAACATTGACCATCGACTGACGCACGAAGCGGTAATCACGGCGTGCCGTCCACAGCCAGATGAGTGCGTACGTCGCATTCTTACCTTCGAGGTCCTTTCCAGTACCGAGTGGCAGTCACCTTCACACCGGTCTCCTTTTGTTCCCAACCATTTTGTCGAAATTACAGCGCATAGCCATACCAAACTCAAAGCGCTGAATTGCTACCAGGCAGAGATGCGGGACTATCCCCATTCACGCAGTTTTCAATCGGTGGAGGCACTCAGCAGATTTCGCGGCGCCAGTGTAGGTGTCGAGATGGCCGAAGCCTTCATGGTTATACGTGATCTGCAGTTTGATACGTGACCAGTTGACAGCCGCTTTTGCATAATCGGCCGATGACCAGCGTAGATATTCTAAATCTTGAATGGCGATCGTTTCCTTCACGCGACCGGGATGCCGCGTCGCTCATTGCCAATTACCTTCGCCTTCTGGGCCTGAACGTTTTTGAGGGCTGTGTTTTTCAGGGTTATGAATTGATCAGAAAACATAATCCAAAGCTCATATACATCACAAACAGCGTGGGTGCCGAAATCAATCTCAAACTGATCAAATATGCAAAATCACGCGGCATAATCTGCGTATCGGGAGTGGCGGAAGGGAACTTCCGGAGCGATGGAATCGAAGAGTTTGTCTGGGGCCACAATAGGGAAAGGGTACTTTATGAGGACAGATTGTTTGTGTGGAGCGAACAAGCCAAACAGATGACTCTCGATGCTTTCCCGGAACTGTCTGGTCGCGTCCAGGTGTCCGGGGCGGTTGGGTTCGACCTTTACCAGATGATCCGGGTCGACAGAAACTGGTTATGGGAAAGAACCGGTGGAACGCGTTATGAAAAAGTCGTTGGCGTGGGTTGTTGGGATTTTGGTATCACTTCACCGGAGGACGCCCGATACGATTACTTCCTGAATTACTATGGCCACAATGCCATTGAGCGTTTCAGGCAGGAGCGGGATGAATTCAATGACACCTTACTCGAGTTGATAGCAGGAAATCCGGATATTCTTTTTATTCTGAAGGAACACCCGGGCAGGCGTCTTGGTTATTGGGCATCGGGTATCGTTGGTTGTGAACGCTTTCCCAATGCAGTCATCGAAAGAAATGGAGTATCGATCAAAGAGTGCATTCAGGCTTCCAATGTCTGGATCTCTTACGAATCGAATACCGCGATGGAAGCCTGGCTTTATGGAATACCTTCGGGTTTACTTAACCCCCGTGGAACGGAATTTCCCAACAGACATGCTATTCACAGGGGGCAGCCCAATTTCAGGAATATCCGGGAGTGGCAGGAGGCACTCGACTGTTTTTATTCGTCCGGCGAACTGCCCGGTTTTTCGGAAAGAGCCGGACTACGTGAGACGATTATACGAAACACCATGCAGTGGCATGACGGACTGAATCATGTTCGGCTCGGCAACGGCATTTTTGAACTGCTTGAAGCAGATGAGAAACGAGTCGATGCCAGCACAGCGGCGACAGCACCAAACTTCCCGACCAAGCTGGAAGTGGTCAAGCAATGGATCCTGTGGCATGGGTCGCCTTGGCTCAATTCAAGAAATCGCACATTCAGGGACTATTGGAACAAATACCGCAGCGTTTGGCATGCTGAGGAAGTGGTTCAATATGCCGACGCGCTGATGCAACTGCAGCTGGATCTGTTTAAACGACTGGGCTATTCCGTAGCCAGCCTGCGCCAGATAAAGCCCCTGTAGGAGCAGCGTGACAAATGCCACAACAAGGGGAAGCCATACACGAAGGCAGTCAGTTCAGGAAGATCCTGGCGCACGCACCCTGGTACTTGGGTTCCAGCCTGTTGTCCAAAGCCCTGGGCTTTTTTCTGCTGCCTGTTTACACCCGTTATCTCTCACCCTCGGACTATGGCATCCTTGCAACGCTGCAGTCATTCGGTATGCTGGCATCGATCGCCCTCTCTCTCTACATGGATACTGCATTTATCCGATTTTATTACAAAGCGAGAACTGTCTCCGAGTCTGCAGTAAGGCGCCTCTACAGTACCTATTTCTGGTTCATCATCTGTTGGGGAAGTGTCTCCTCGCTAATACTCATCCTGCTCGCTCCAATGTTAATGGAGGAACTTCTCGGTATTTCACTTTTGCCGCTGGTGCTAGTAATTACGACACAACTGTTGAGCCAGCTTACGGCAATGGTATTGGGGATGTGGCGTGCAGAGCTCCAGGCCAAGAAAGTAGCGGTCATTACATTAGGCAATACCGCGATCGTGGCGACCATCACTCTTCTGCTCTTGATTCATTACGAGTTCGGATGGATGTCCCAGATTTATGCCGCTCTTTTCGGAATCGGGCTGCAGTCGCTTCTTCTTATCTTTATTGCAATTAAATCGGGTTGGATCAGTTTTGAATTTGATAAAGATATATTGTATCAGGGCTTGATCTTTGCCATACCGTTGATTCCGAACATCGCGGCAGGCTGGATAGCAGGCTATTCAGATCGATTGATTTTAAGTTACTACGGCAAACTTGATGAAGTGGGGCTCTACTCGATCGCCTATCAGTTTGCCTATATCCTCTACATCTTCAATGACTCTGTAACCCAGGTTCAGGGACCGATTTCCATGTCGGGGCTGACCTCGGACCGGGAACGGGCACGCAAGCAAATAGTTGAATTTGTGAGCGTTTACACATGGATAATGGCTGTGCTATATCTCGGTATGGCTCTATTTTCCCGTGAAGTGATTGAGTGGTTTCTGGATCCTCGCTATGTAGAATCCTACAAGGTGATTGCTATTCTTGCATCGCTTTACGCGATCAGTGGCTTGTACCGTGTTTTCTCCACAGTCATATCTTTCCACAAAAAAACCTGGATTATATCCACTGCGGCGATTTTCCAGGCCCTGGTCAATATCGTTCTCAATTTTATATTCATACCCATGTTCGGCATGTATGCGGCGGCGTTTTCGAGTCTGTTCAGCCTGTTTGCTTATTTGGGTTGGATTGTCTACCGTTCACAAAAGCTGGAACCTGTAAAACTTCCATGGAGGGCAGTTTCCACCACAGCCGCAGGGGTAGTGATCGTTTTGGCAGTCTGGTACTGGCTCGATCATGCAAACTGGACACCGATGATGCTGGTATACAAATTTTCGCTGCTGGTGGGATTTGTCATTATTACACTGAGCCTTGAGAGCCTGCGGCAGGTAAGAGATCTGCTGACAAAATTTTTGTTGAAGTTGCTGGGCAGAGAAACCCTTAAAGATGCATAGATCCGGCTCCGTGTCAGGCAAAGCGTGCAGATGAAGAAAAAAATCGTGATCCTGGGTGACTCAATCGTAATGCCACGTCCATACATGGATGAGGTTGAAAAAACAGAGTACGAAGATACCTATGGCTACCTCCTGTCTCAAGCTTTCAGTGATGATGTAAGCGTCTGTTTTGTAGGTGGTCTGGATACAGAATCGGCTCTGGAAGGATGGAACGAACGATATGTGGCCTATAAACGGCCGGATATCGTCATCTATCATCTTGGGATTAATGATTGTGTTCAACGCGTTTTCAGAAAAAATTCACGTTCTATCCATCTGAAGCCCTGGTTTAGAAAGCTGACCCGCAATTTCGGTATAAGGCTGGTAAATCGATACCGCCGGTTTTTTATCAGGTTGGTTGGAAAAAAAAACCAATATGTTAAACCCGATGCTTTCAGAAAAAACCTTGAATTACTTAGAGGGCAGGTCAGAACTTTTTCAGATAATTGCAGATTTATTGCGATTGGAATTTGTGAAAAGCCGGAGTGGCAGGAGCATCGCTCGCCTGGTGATAATCAGCTGATAAAACAATATAATGCCATCCTCCAGGAAGAGTTTGGCACTGCTTTCGTCGATCCAAACAGGTTCGGCAAGGCAAATGATATTCTCATTTCAGATGGTATTCATTTCTCCAGGCAGACACATGAGAGAGTAGCTGAGGAACTAAAACGGCTGCTGGACTGACGAGTTGCAAGGGGCAATATTGTTGTGCAACAGAAATTCCTCGAGATGATTCGCTCTCTCACAACCGGTAGCGAACTGACCCTCAGCGACATGTTCATCGAAAATGGTGAGATTAAATCAGACTTGCTGAACTCTGACGATGGGCAACATAACTATCCGGCCATCAACTATATTCTTCGTTTAAGACTTGGGGCAAGGGCGGTGTACGCGCCAGTACGGTGAAGTGATGTGTGGGATTACGGGCATCATAGGCTGTTGGAGCGATATAGATCTTTCGGAGTACTATGTTGCCCATGGTTGCCTGCACCACCGGGGACCGGATGACGAGGGATTCGTCAAGTTCGGAGAAGATGGTTCCGGTGGTGTTCGCTTATCGGGTGACAACACCTGCCTTGAGCTGAAAAATACGGCTCCGCATATAAACACCGCAACATCGTCCAGCTGCGTACTTGGCCACCATCGTCTCAGTATCATAGATATCAGTTCAGCTGGCCACCAGCCGATGGAGCACGATGGCTTGTGGATGGTCTACAACGGTGAAGTCTACAACTATCGCGAATTGAGAGAGGAACTCGAACGGGAAGGTTACCATTTCCTCTCGGCTACCGACTCCGAGGTTGTTCTCAAGGCCTACCATCACTGGAGAACAGATGCCTTTGGCAGATTCAACGGTATGTGGGCAATTGCGATATGGGATGAGCGCAGCGGAAGCCTGCTGCTGAGTCGCGATCGTTTTGGTGTCAAACCGCTCTACTATGCACTCAGTGATGGCAAACTCTACTTTGCTTCCGAGGCCAAGTTTTTCCGCATCTTACTGGATGTGAAGCCGCATGAAGAGCGCATGCAGGATTATATAAGCGCGTGCTGGTTAGACCACGAGGCCGAGACGATGCTCTCGCCGGTTATGCAGTTGCGCCCCGCGCATTATGCAGAATTCCGGCCGGACGATAATTTTTTCCGTGCGACCTGTTACTGGTTTCTGCCCGATGACCCGGTCCGGCTTGACGATAGAGATGCGGCCGACCAATTCAATGCGCTGTTCGATTCGGCCGTGGATCTGCGTCTGCGTTCGGACGTACCCCTGGGTGGTTTGTTGAGCGGTGGTCTCGATAGCAGTGCTATCGTCTCCAACCTGGCCCATAGGGGCCTTATTCCCGGGCGGGGACTGGCGGTCTTTTCTGCCATCTTCCCGGATTGGAAGGAGAGCGAACACGATCTGATAAATGAAACGCTGATCCGTTATCCTTCGATCCGGGCGCATCGGGTGATACCCACCGGAGAACGCCTGCTGGAGGACCTCCCCCGGTTGCTCCACCAGGTCGATTTCCCCATCCGAAGTTCCGCGGTTCACTCGCAATACATGCTGTATGAGCATATACGCAATACCAGCGATGTCGTTGTGTTACTGAACGGACAGGGTGCCGATGAGCTTTTCGCCGGTTATCAGAGCCACCGGCTTCCGCGTATCGGATCGTCTCTTCAAAGATTCAATTTTGCCGATGCACTGGTGGAAAGCCGTGCTCTGGGAAAACTTAGACACAGCGGTACGATGGCTGTTTTAAGCGCAGCGGCTATAGATCTCGTTAGACATTACCGCTACCGGTATCTTCCCCACCGCTTTAAACTGATGGCCGGAGAATTGTCCGCCAACCCGCTGACGGCAGCGCTCGCCTTCAATCTGACATATGCCTCTCTGCCTGAATATCTGCGGTACGAAGACCGGAATTCCATGAGCGCCTCCTGTGAAACACGACTTCCGTTTCTCGACTACAGACTGGTTGAGTGGGCATTCCGGCTGGAAGATAATCTGAAAATCCGGGAAGGTAGAACCAAATATATACAACGCAGCGCGGCAGCAGCTTATGTTCCACAGCGCATTGTCGAAAACCCGATAAAAAAGGGCTTCGTATCGCCACAAGCGGAATGGCAGCAGGGCGTTTTGAAAAACTGGTTACGGGAGCGGATCGCCGAACATAACATCCCATTTCTGCCTCAAAATCTGGTAGACAGATTCGATATCGATCCGCAAACTGAATCTCAGAAATGGTGGCGCATCGCCTGTCTGGCGGAGTGGTTGAATGCCGTCTAGACCCCCCATCCTGTTGATTGCCTATAAATATCCCCCTTATCCCCTGGTGGGAGCTTTTCGCTGGACCCGATTTTCCAAGTATCTGGCTGAATTGGGACATCCAATCGAAGTAGTGACGGTCAACTGGAAATTACCGGATACCGGTAACCTGCTGCCGCAGGTGCAACACCCCAACATTCGAATACATAGGATTCCCTCGGGTTATCCGCACAACTTTCGAATGAAGCGCACTGGTCACCGGTTACTCGACAGTCTCCGGTATCGCATTTTCAGTCACTTTATCGATCGTTACTTTTACTGGGACGATGAAGCCCAACATTGGGGCAGACATCTGCTGCCCAAGTGCCGCGAAATCATTCAGAACAGGGATATTCGTGTCGTTATTGCCACGGGATCGCCTTTCAGAAGCAATTACTGGGCGGCTCAACTGAAAAGGGAGCTTCCCCATATTCGCCTGATACAGGACCTCCGCG
This sequence comes from Gammaproteobacteria bacterium, assembly GCA_020445405.1. Taxonomy (GTDB): domain Bacteria; phylum Pseudomonadota; class Gammaproteobacteria; order Chromatiales; family Chromatiaceae; genus HKST-UBA178. Next base: position 139,247 of record JAGRGQ010000003.1, read on the forward strand.
ATCCCTGGGTACGCAATCCGCTGAAACGTTTTCCAAACAGAAAACTCGCGCTCAAGGTTGAAAACGAGACCCTCTCTGCCGCCGATCACATAGTGACGGTAAGCGAAGGGATGGCAGAACATTTTCGACAAAATCTTGACCGGGATGTTCCGGTGTCCGTCATCAACAACGGATTCGATCCATCGCTTCTGATAGCAGATGAAGTAGACAAAGCTAAAGTATCAGGGAAGATTCCCGTAGTTTCGATCGTGTACACCGGAAGCCTTTCCAATGGCCGGGAGGAATTACTCACCCAACTGCTGGATTCGGTGGAACGTCAGGATACAGCCAATCTTAAGCTTGCTGTGGCAGGAAACTACTCTTACAAGCTGGCGGAACGATACAGGAGACTGATAGACGGTGGAATACTGGAACTGTGCGGCTTGATTTCACAGCATGACGCCTTTCGGCTTATTTCCCGTGCGGACTTTGCGTTGCAGTTGAATGCCGCGATATATCCCTACGCGCTGTCGACCAAGATCTTCGAGTATGCTGCCATGCGGGTACCCTGCCTGTCGCTGAATTTTGGCGGTGATATAGACCGGACAATTCGCGAATGTTCACTGGGCTACTCCATCGATTTGAGGCACGAAAAGATCGATCCGTGGGTCGCCGGATTAGCCGGTGGGCAGCTTTCCCGGGAGTTCGATTTCTCCATTGAAGCCTACTCTTACAAAACGTTATCCGCCAAATACTCGGATTTAATTCTGCGGATGGACCATGATTGATCTGTTCAGGATTTCAGAGTAACCCAAATGAGCCAGCGCAAGCCAATTATCGGTATGCTGCTCGAGACGCCCTATCCGCCCGACATCCGGGTGGAAAAAGAGGCACGCGCACTGGCATCGGCGGGTTACCGGGTACACCTGCTTTGCGTCTCGGATGGCAAGCGCCCGGCACATGAAACAATCGATGCGTTGGAGGTCCATCGGACAATCGCCTATTCAGGCACCCTGATACGCCAGCTCAGACTGATAGAGACCAGATGGAGATTCGTTGCACGCGAGTGGCTGAAATCGCTGGAGGCGTTTATTCAGAATAATCGGATTGATGTGCTTCACGTGCATGATCTGCCACTCGTCGGTACGGCACTGACGGCCCGCGAATGCCATCCCGGGATCAAAGTGGTCTCCGATCTACACGAGAACTTTGCCGCAGGTGCGGCTGCCAGCGTTGCCTATGAAAAGGGTTTAAGGGGATGGCTGCTGAATAAACTCTATGCTTATCCACGCTGGCATGCATTTGAGCACAGGGCGCTCAAAGAGTCGGACCAGGTCATCGCTGTAGTCGATGAAATGAAGAGTCGCTTGATAGAACAGCACAAAGTGGGGCCGGAAAAAATAACAGTTATCTCGAACTACGAAGACCCTGAATTCCTGAATCTTGCAGACGAGGAAATACCTAAGGATCGCGATCTGTTCACCCTCAGCTATATTGGTGGCTTTAGCCCGGCGCGCGGCTTGGAGACCGCCATCAGGGGCATGGCATTGCTGCGGAATTATCCGATACGCCTGCAGGTAGTGGGTAAGGGAACGCCTGTGGTCGAAGCAGCGTACCGCGACCTCATTGCTGAAAATGGCCTGCACCAAACCGTGGAGCTTCTGGGGTGGCAGCCGTTCAAACGCGTCCCCGCCCTGATGCGTGCCGCCGATGTCGGAGTGGTGCCCCATGCCCGCAATGAACAGACCGACAACACCATTCCCCACAAGCTGTTCCAGTACATGATGATCGGCCTGCCGTTGATTGTCTCAACCGCGAAACCACTGGCACGTATCATCAAAAACCATGACACAGGAGAGATATTCGAGGCCGGCTCCGCGGACTCCTTCGCCGAATCGGTTCTCAGGCTTTTCAATGACAAGGCGCGTTACGCACACTGTTCGCAACAGGGCATAAAAGCGACCCTCCACGGCCCGCTCAACTGGCCCAGTGAAGGGCGAAGACTTGCCGCCCTGTATGACCATTATCCCTGGACCCAGGAATCGTAACCGGGAAATAGCGATCTCCGGCTATAAAATCACCGGGTAACCTTCGGTAGGTCAGCGAATGGTCAACGCATTGTATGCCTTGTAGATCGTACCGTCAGGATTAACGATCGTCACGTCGTAGGTGCCTGGATACAGGTGGGTTGGTACTTCAAGCTGCAGCGAAGTGGAGTTCAGCCAAGTTGTGCCGGAAGGAATCGCTGCTGAAATAATCTGCAGACCGCCTTCTCCATCCGCCACGTAGGCGTAGCCGTCCGCCACGGCCACACCGTCAGTGTAACCCGGGGTATACACACTGCCTACAATCACCGGCAACGTCGGCGTGCCGATATCGATCACCTGCAAACCGCTAGATCCATCCGCCACGTAGGCATAGCCGTCCACTACAGTCACACCATAAGTGTTACCCGGGGTATCCACGCTGCCCACAATCACCGGCGACGTCGGTGTGCCGATATCGATCACCCGCAGACCGCTAGATCCATCCGCCACGTAGGCGTAGCCGTCCGCTACAGTCACACCATAAGCGTTACCCGGGGTATGC